>NZ_BCMQ01000018.1 GCF_001485415.1 Myroides odoratimimus | reverse complement strand
CTCTAAAAATGGACACAACCCTTTAAATATCAATTGCTTTAGTTTTTTGTCGTGTACTTAGATCAAAAGCATATTTATCATCTATCTTACCTGTAAAATGGTACGTATAATGAACATCTACATCCTTCCATCTTTTATCTGTAAAATCAGCACTATCATCCCACTCGCTTAGTTCTCCTTCGTCATCCCACTCCTCTTCTGCAAGAACCACTTCTTCTGTAGTCGTATTAGGAAATTCTTCTATCTTCTTCTTACAAGATATAGTGACTAATACCACACTTAATAACAATAATATTATTTTACTCTTCATATTTCAACTTTATTAACTCCTTAAAAATAAAGTTATTTTCATTCAGCTCCCTTATCCTTTTTACTTATAAGTATAATTCACAATCTACACCATCTCTCTTGCTGATTCTAGGAGTATTCTAGGGGTTTTCTTGCAGTTTACTAGCCTAGAGAGGCATTTTCTCGAAGGAAGGTGCAAGGATGCCTCTAGCAACCCTCAAGCAACATCATAGAAATATAAGCTAAACTCAAATGTCAAATCAACTTTCAATAAAGACAGTTTTAAATAAAATGCTGATAGTATTCAAAGTATTTTTAACTTTTTTTGCCTCTAAAAACGTATTTACTGGCTTCATCAAGGGTTCAATAAATGGACGAGAAGTGAACTAGAAGAAAAGTACCCTTCTGATATCTTAATTTTACAAAAAATAAAGCAACCATTTAAAAATCAAAATTATGGCAGAAGCAATGAACGGAATGTTAGGTGGCGTATCTGGTAAGGTAGGTCCCGTAATAGGCGTAAGATGGCGAGGTCGCTATTTCTGGCGATCTAAAGCGAGGAAAAGCACTAAACCTTTTTCAGAAAAACAACGGATACAGCAGGAGAAAATGGCACTTGTATCTTCTTTTTTAGCCAAAATAAGAGGATTTATTAATCAATACACACCAATGAGACAAGGTGAGAAATCACTTATCAATGGGACAGAACAACAATCTTCGTTTTTACTCAGACATGGTATCGGCTATGAAGGTGACAGAGGGTACTTACAACTCAATCTAGTCACTGTATCTATAGGAACACTTCCTGTAGCACATATCCATAAAATACAACTTACAGAAGATAAGCAAATCAAACTAGAATGGGAAGACAATAGCTATAACAGCATGACAGCAGAATCTGACCTGCTAAGCGTCGTAATCTTTCACAATGAAGAAGAGGAATTTCAGATCTATGATACGGTAGGACAACGAATGGATAAAATAGGACTGATCACACTGAAAGAACAATGGACTTACGGTACGATCCATATCTGGACAATGTGGAAAAACAAAGAAGAGACACTGAATAGCACAAGTTTATATCACGAAGAAATAGCTCTAGATTAGCTGATCAGATACAGTGTAGTACTCTACTTCATTCCTGCCTAAACAACCGATAGAAATGAAGTAGATACACTATGCTATTATACCTAATAGAACTTTTATATTATCTATCAGATTCATTTCATAGTACATTAGGTAGAATAATGAACTATATAATCTGATGATGATAACTGATGTAACGCTTAAAACAAAAAAAGGATTAGATAACCTACTGATTATCTAATCCTTTTTAATACTTCTAAGAGCAACAACTATTTCTTAAAGTCCTCCATAGGTACATAGATAGTGGTAGTCGTAGGAGTGTAAATACCAAAAGTAATACATCCTAATAGACCATCTACAAAGCTCATTTGAGTCTTCACAACATAGTTCGTTTTCTTATCTGCTAGTTCACTTCCTTTATACCCTTTGTTTAAAGGAATTAAACCTGCTATAAGCGCATGATTCTTCTTTTTGTTTACTTCTACCACAGGCATTGTTAGATCAGTATCACCTACTGCTACTTTTGCTGTATAACAAGATGTCATAGTTATTGCAACTACACAACACATCAAGGCTAATTTAATTGTCTTCATTTTTACTATTCTTATTTTTAATGATTCTAAATATACTACCCCTTGAAGTATATTAAAAATAGAGAGACAGTATTATAACAATATCATAGATAATATAGATTATCAAATAAATAACTTATAAAAAATATTAAAAACAGAAATGTAATTTAAAAACACTACTATTTAGAACAGTAATAAATAAAGACATAAATAGTCAATTTAAGCTATTCACTTTATAAATCAGATTACGTATCGCTAATTAGATCTAAATAAGTTTTTTTTACATACAAATCAAGGCGAAATATACACTGATTAATACAACAAATAACTCCCCCTAAAAGCTTTATCCCCCTCAGAATCACCTTACATATTAACCCAATACTACAAAGCAATTCTGCCCCCTGGTTCTTTCATTAGCGATATAACCTTACTCTAAGTGAAATCACTCATGTAGACCTGTTTTGTATAATAACTATTCGTTTAGATGCCAAATACATAATCTGGGTTAAAAATGAACTAAGATTTACACTAGATTAATCATTTCCCATTTATAGTACTTATATTTGCAAGGTTATACATTGAATAAACTACTCTGTCAGGGGAATCGTGTGAAACTCACGAGCTGTCGCGCAACTGTAAGTAATTAGAACTAATTATAAGTCAGATCACCTACACAGTAGAAGTATAATATTATGGTATTGCTTTCGCGATTTGAAGCAACATAGTTATACTAATATCTTTCCCTTATGACATTTTAGAAAGAATAGTATACTAAACAACTAAAAGCCAAAATAGCTATTCCATAATTTATGAATATTAAAAGTAATAACTAACTCAAAAAAGAATCATTACAACAATATGGAAGGTCAATTAACAAACAGAGAGTTACGTATCCAAAAAAAAATAAAGGATTCGGAAACACACGTATTTAAAGCTGTATTCCCAGGACAAACTAATCACCACAACACCATGTTCGGTGGAGCGGTAATGTACATTATGGATGAGATAGCATTCATGACAGCTACACGTTTCTGTCGTAAACCTATTGTAACTGTATCTAGTGATAAGATTGATTTTAATCATCCTATCCCTGCAGGAACACTAGTAGAGCTTATCGGGACAGTAGTACGTGTAGGAAGAACGAGCCTAGATGTACGCGTAGATGTATTCGTAGAAAGTATGTACAGAGAAGGAAGAGAAAAAGCGATGACTGGTACATTTACTTTAGTAGCGATCAATGAGAGCAAACGCCCTGTTCCTGTATTTGACGAAGTAGAAGAATAGTAAATCTTTATATCATACAAAAAATCCCTAACGAATAATCATTAGGGATTTTTTTATACACACTGTTTTGATTTCTATTCTAAAAACAGCACACGCTTGGCGTCTTCTAACAAGAATTTGCTCAAGCCACAACACTATTTCACAATAAAAGCTACCTTATTCAGATAGCTTTTATCGCAAAAAAAATTAAAGATTATTCAGCAATTGCTTGCTCAACTTCGTCTAACATCATTTTGATAGACTTAAGTCCTCCTCCTGATAAATACCATATTTCTGGGTTTAAGAAAATGATTTTATCATTTTTATATGCGTTTGTTTGTTTTACTAATGCATTAGCAAACTCCTCTTTACCCATAGTAGCTCTCTTAATAGCAGCTCCTCTATCGATTACGAAGATGTAATCTGGGTTTAATTCTTTAATGAACTCATTAGAGATCGCTTGACCATGTGTAGCAGCTTCGATGTTTTGATCAGCAGGTTTTAATCCGAATACATCATGGATAATCCCGAAACGAGATCCTTTTCCATAAGCACTTAAACGTCCTTCGTTAGCAAGCACAACTAAACCTCTTTTCTCAGATTTAGCAGTAGTCTCGTTAATCTTAGCCACACGCTCATCGATTACTTTTAACTCTTTCTCTACCAACTCTTCTTTACCAAACAACTTACCTACTGTACGTTGGCTAGCTTTAAAAGAATTCATATAATCTTTAATATCAATATCAAGATTAATAGTAGGAGCTATTTTACTAAACTCATCATACATAGCAGCAGTACGAGCTGCGATAATGATAAGTTCTGGTTCAGCTTCATTTATTTTCTCCATATTAGGTTCTTTAATACCACCTACATCTACTAAGTTAGCATCATCTGCATACTTAGATAAGTAAGCAGGCATATTACCTTTAGGAGCTCCTTTAAATTCTATACCTAAATCCTCAAAAGTATCTATCATTCCATAACTAAGAATAACAGTGTTTTTAGGGTTTTCTTTTACTTCAGTAGTTCCTGACAAGTGCTCAACTGTCACTTTTGCTACATTCTCCTCTGTAGTCTCTGTCTTCGTTTCTTTACAAGACGTAAAGATTAAAGCTGAAGCTGCCACGCAGCTTATTAAAAATTTACTCATAACAACTCGATTAGTTAAAATTATTTAAAGTATATACATACCTTATTGTTACAATTATCAACTATAGTCATATCTATATCGAAAACTTCTTTCATAATATCCTCGCGAATAATATCATCCGTTAATCCGAAATGGATAATCTTATGATCTTTAACTGCTGCAATATAGTCTGCATACGAAGAAGCATAATTAATGTCGTGCACTACAATAATTATGGTCTTTCCATAATCATCTGCCAAAATTCGAAGAATCTTCATAATCTCAACAGAGTGTTTCATATCTAAATTATTAAGCGGCTCGTCTAACAGAATATACTCTGTATCCTGTGCCAATACCATCGCTAAGAAAGTACGCTGACGCTGTCCTCCACTTAATTCATCTATGTATTGTTCTTGAATATCTGTTAATCCCATAAAAGCGATACTCTCCTCTACCTTCTCATGATCGATAGCATTCATTCTACCTTGAGAATGCGGAAAACGCCCAAACTCGACTAACTCTTTAACTGTTAACCTTACATTAGGATGATTTGCTTGTTTTAAGATTGATAATCTTTTTGCGAAATCTCTATTCTTAAAATTGACAATATCTTGATCTAATAAATTTATAAGTCCTGAGTCTTTAGCGACTAAACGACTAATAATAGATAACAGAGTACTCTTACCTGTTCCGTTCCCTCCTACTAGACATGTGATTTTTCCTTTTGGAAAAGAAACTGACACATCATTTAGAATCATCTTCTCACCATACGTCTTAGATACATTCTTTACTTCTATCATCCTTTGTTACTTTTTAATAATAAATAAATAAAATACACCCCTCCTACAAAATTGATAATAATACTAATAGTAGTACTCATATTAAAGAGATGCTCCACTAGATATTGTCCTCCTACAACAGTAACCGCTGTTAGCAAACAACATGCTAGTACCATATAACTATGCTTACTACTCTTCACAAGCTCGTAAGTCAAATTGGCAACTAATATTCCTAAGAACGTAATAGGCCCTACCAATGCCGTAGAAATAGCTACCATCACAGAGATAATAAGCAAATTAGCTTTGATCACTTTATGATAGTCTACCCCAAGACTTATGGCATTCTCCCTACCTAAACTAAGTACATCTAACTGTCTAAAATATTTAATCCCCACTAGCATAGAGGCTATTAATAAGACAGCGGATATAGTCAATAGATTTAGGTTTATCTTATCAAACGAAGCAAACATTGCCGACTGTATGATTAAGAATTCATTAGGATCAATAAGCATTACTATAAAAGAAGAGAAACTCCTAAACAGTGTTCCCATTAACAGTCCCACTAATAGTAATAAATACATACTCTTACTCTCTCTTCTGAATACTAAATAGTACATCACTAAAGAGAATCCTAACATTAATACTACAGATATCGCAAAGTTGGTTTCTGAATTAAGAACCTGAAATGTTCTATCTCCATAAGCAAACACTAGCAAAGACTGTAACAACAAATAGAATGAATCAAACCCCATAATAGAAGGTGTCAAGATTCTATTAGCTGATATTGTCTGAAATATAATAGAGGAATACCCTATAGCAAACGATATTAAAATCATCGCAATAACCTTATATCCTCTTCTAGGTAATACATAATCTAATTTGGTTCCCGTAAAGGTGAACATATATATAGCAATGAATAATAATAAAACAACTGCTAAAACTGTAATAATCTTGTTCTTAAACATGTTTAGCGCGTTTAAATATTAGTATTAAAAATATTAATCCACCTATAATACTTACTGTTAATCCTATCGGAATCTCATAAGGTGCTATTAACATTCTGCTTATTATATCACATACCATTAAAAAGATCGCTCCTATCAATGCTGTATAACTAATCGTCTTCTTAAGATTATCTCCAAACATCAAACTCACAATATTAGGAATAATAAGTCCTAAAAAAGGAATCACACCTGCTGTCAGAACCACTACAGTAGAAGTAATAGCTACAAATATCAATCCTAGATAAGTAATCTTCTTATGATCTAATCCTAAACTACTCGCGGTGTCTTCTCCTAAACCTACGATAGTAAACTTATTAGCGTATAAATAGCTCAAGAACACAATCGGAACTCCTAAGTATAAAATCTCATAGTTCCCTTTGATAATAGATGAAAAGTCTCCTATCAGCCAACCTTCCATATTCTGAACCAAGTTCGTTTTATAAGCAAAGAACGTAGATATCGCATTAAGGATATTTCCAAAAACTATCCCTACTAATGGAATAAAAATGATATTGCGCATTTTTATCTTACTCGAGATCTTTAAGAAAATAACACTTGCTAATAAAGCTATTGTAAATGATAAAATCATCTTATAGACCATCCCTCCTCCTGGAAATAATATCATACTAAATAATATTCCCATCTTACAAGCGTCTAAAGTCCCCATCGTAGTCGGTGAGACAAATTTGTTAAGAGAAATCTGTTGTACAATCAATCCAGAAATACTCATACCAATACCTGCTATTAATACAGATATCATACGGGGTAATCTACTTACTAACATAACCAATATCTCATCCTGATCTAGTCGGTGTATATCAAATACAGATATATCTTTTACGCCAACAAATACAGAGATGAAAGAAACTATAATCAGTATAAGAATTAATAATATTCTTATCATTTACTCGTTTGTTTTTATTTAGAATCAAATTAAATAATCGCAAATATAAAAAAGTAAAGTGGCTAACAAAAGAAAAAAACTTATCAATTTATGTAAACTCAATTAGTTAGATTATCGGTATACTAATGTATACACGGATTCTATCAAACAAACACAAGTATTAACTCTTCATTTTTTAATTAATTAAATTTTATAACGTTAAAATTAAAGTAATCACAATTCGGCCTTTTTTAAAATAAATCTCATTAAGTTCTATTTCATGGTAAATAACAGCTCATTTATTACCTAAACAGAGACTGAAACATACAGTTATAATGTGTTTAACCCATCTTTATTCTCATTCATTAATAAATCGACAAATACTCTCACGGACTTTTTGAGATAACTGTCTTTTAATTGAATAATAACAGCTTCTCGCTTCATATCACTATCTATAATCGGGATAGCATAAAGGTCTTTTTCTCCATGTACAGTTGCGTAAGTAAGAACAGTTTGATAAGCACCTTTTTTGACAAGGTCAATAATCATAGAAGTTTGATTAGTCTCTATGGCAATATTAGGTCGGATATTATACTTTTCGAACTCCCTGTCTAAAAAGTTACGCGTACTGAACCCCTGTACAGGCAAGGCTAGTCTATACTGTTCTATCTCCTTTAGTCTAATCTCTTTTAGAAGTGCTAATTCAGAATCTCTAGCAACCATAAAAGCCATATCTGATATCAATACAGTCTTATAAATGAAGTTCTCTTCATGTGCTCCATCAAAAAAAGTCAGAGCAAAGTCAATATACTGTTTCTCTAGATAATGCATTAACTCATTGGTCGTACCAAATGTCACCTCTATCTTCACTTCTGGATATGTCTGTGTAAAAAGAGTAAGAGAAGACAGTACTAAAGACTTTAGTCCCCACGTAAGCCCTATACGCAATACTCCTGTCTTTAGCCCCTCTAAATCCTCTAATAAGAGCTTTCCATCTTCTGCAGCTCTTATACTTCTCTCAGCATAAAAAGAGAATAACTCTCCTGCTTCTGTCAGTGCTATACGCTTTCCTATTCTATCAAATAGTGGTTGGCCTATTTCTTCTTCTAACTGTTTTATTTGTTGAGATAATGTACTCTGTGTAATAAATAAATGCTTAGAAGCTTCCGTAAAATTGAGTAATTCTTTTGCTTTTAAGAAATACCTTAGTTGTCTTAGTTCCATGAGTTGATCGTTTTTACCGATTGATGTAATAGAAAAATACCGTTTTACTAATATAGAGCTTCCTCGTAACTTTACAAAAAATAAAGAATATGAATACCACCACCTATACAGAAGAAGTCGTTCATATAAAAGCTGTTAAAGGAACCACTACGTACAAAAAGATTAAATGGAGTATATTTTTAGTAGGAGTTTCTGTATTCGCTCAATTATATAATTTCCAACCTATATTATCTGAAATCACACAATACTTTAAAGTAACACCTTCTGAAAGTAGCTATCTAGTATCTGCTAGTACTTTAGGTATGGCTATTGGTCTATTACTTTTTGCATTTATCGCAGATAGTTATCCACGTAAAGACATCATGCTCTTCTCTCTAGTCACCTCTACGATGCTCACCCTCTTATCTGTATGGGCTAATGATTTTTCTATCTTAGTCAATATTAACTTTATAAAAGGAATGTGCATATCTGGGGTATCAGCAGTGACATTAGCCTACTTAGCAGAAGAAATAGATCCTAAGTACATCGGAACAGCCATAAGTTTTTACTTGGCAGGAAATACTTTTGGAGGAATGTTTGGAAGAATTGTTGCCGCATTAGTATCTGGGTGGCTTGGTTGGCAAGCAGCAGTATTTACTATAGGTATACTCGCTGTAGTTATTGCCATTGCATTTTATATCTTATTTCCAGAGTCTAGATTCTTCACTCCTAAAAAGCTAAAAATAAAACACAAGCTAAGACAGATGAAGTCTATATTTAAGAACTATAAGATAATGGCTATGTATCTCGTCGCGATCTGTCTAATGGGGGCGTTCGTAAGTGTATATAACTTTTTAGGTTTTAAACTTGAATCAGCTCCTTATAACTTACCACATTATCTTATCGCTATGATATTCTTAATGTACGCATTTGGTATTTTTGGTAATATGGTTGCCGGATCTTTATCAGATAGATATTCATCTCGTATGATACTTCTAATCGCTTTAGGATTAATGTTAATAGGTGTAATAGGTATGTATATGGACAACCTTGTTATTATCCTATTAGGATTGACTTTCTTCACCATCTCATTCTTTAGTGGACATACCATAGCTAGTAGAGTAGTAACGACTCTAGGTAAGGAAGCAAAGAGTTCCGCAACAGCCTTGTATTGGTTCTTCTATTATATAGGCTCAAGTATTATAGGCAGTTCTACAGGAGTCTTTGTGAATAAAGGCAATTGGAATGGGTTCTTCTATACGCTTATGGGCATGACTATAATAGCCCTTCTTGCGACTTATCTAAGTACAAGACAAACGAAAAAAGCCACTGAATAGTGGCTTTTTGTTTATATGTTTCTATGTATTAGAACCAACCTTTTTTGTTTGCTTGGTATGTATTATAGAACTCCTCATCTGTTTTAGTTAAATAGATAATTCCTTCAATAAGTCCAATGATTCCAGCAAATCCACAAGTAACTAATCCTAAGATTAATTGGATAACACCTTCTTTAGTATACCCTAAGTAGAATTTATGGATAGCGAAAATAGGTAATAAAATTCCTAAAATACCAGCTACCACTTTTTTGTTCTCTTGAGAAGGAGTAGTTGCACTCTTCTGTGTAGTAAATTGTTCCATCTTTTTATATTATTTTTTTTGCAAAATTAAAATTGTTTATCCAACAAACAAGAAAAATATAACAATATTTTAAATAAAAACAACAAACACAAATAATACCACTACAAAACAACCACTTAACATAACTATTTTACAAAAACAACTAACTCTCAAAATAAAATAAAAAACACCAATACTTAAACTTCAATACAATAAAAAAAGCAATCTATAAAACATAGATTGCTCTTTTGTCAATAAGGTGAACTTATCTGAAGCTATTTCTTAAAGCTCACTAATTCCATTTGTGAGATCTCTTTAGTATTGATAGGACTAACAAGAGCTTCAGCTCTACTCAAATCAATAATTCTGTATCTCTTCACTTCTCCGTCGGCATCATTTTCTAGACTTATCATCTCACCTTCTAGTACCCAATTTCCTTTAGATTCCTCTAAACTGTATTTGTCAATTGCCTGGTACTTTCCACCTTTCATGATATCAATTTCAATTAGTGATTTTTGGTATCTTTCTTTATGACTTCTACTCACTCCTTCTTGGAAGTCGAAATGAGCTACAATCCATGTTTTTTCAATATTAATACTGTTAACACTTAATGCTTTGTCAATTTCTAAGTTATTATTATCGTCTGCACTGCAACTAGCTAATAATGAACTCATACCAATAATCAAAACTCCAATTAAAACTTGCGCACATCGTCTCATAATGTAAATAATTAAAAAAAATTAATAATAATCTTTTTTAATCCGTGTACACCTCCTCTCCCTCTGGAGGTATTAATACATCAACTGCCTTGCATTCCCCTTTTCGACGTTTTACAGGTATATAAAATCACTGTAAATAAAATAAACACAATTAAGTTTACATAATAAAAAACAGACTAAAAAAGAACGTTTTTAAATACTAGGTAACTCCGACATTGTTACCTTATCTTTTATTTTCTGAGACAAATGTATAACCGTAGTTTTCGCATCAATATGACATAAATCATAAAAATTCTACATATTAACTTCTAACTTAATGGAATAACCCTAATCTTATTCTAATATTAGAAACTTTTTTAGCAATACAAAAAGTTAACATTTATAATATAACAAACTAAACACAGTACTTTAACCTTATTAACACTAATATCCACAAACAAATCACGAATAACCAGAAATACAATAAAAAACAACAACAAGAATTACCTTAATTTTTTGTTGCTTTTTTAAAGACATAAAAGATTATAATTCTACATTTTGATCTGTTTTTTTAACTTTTATATCTCTTCGACCTCTATTTCCACTATATATCGCAAATTATTTTTAACTCCTAATACCTCTTTTTTCATAAAAGGCATCTACTATTTTTATTAAAACTAGAGATCACATCAACAAAAATGTTATAATATCTCAAACCTCATTAATAAAACACCTTAGCAATATACAAATACAGTAAAAGCCATGACATGAGTATTAGCTTTAAAAAAGAGATTCCAGAGCTTACAAAACAACAGTCCCCACCGTCACTAGCTCTGGAATCTACAAACACAATAACTCACTCTACATCAATAAAATACATCATATCTCACCTAAAACACGATATAACACCTAAGTATTTCAAAAAACCCTTTTCAATACTTATAAAACCTTATCTATACTCTAAACACATTATCAATATTTTTACAGACAAAAACTATTCCTAAATAGCTACTTTAAACAATTATTCTACTTTTTAACCAAAAAGAGCCTTAATCACATTGATTAAGACTCTCAGTACATATTATAAATAAAAATATCTTTTATACTTCTACTTCTTTTTTAGATAGCATTGGTTTCAACCCTAAGTTATTCAATAATCTTTGGTCTGATGATAGACTAGGATTAGGAGTCACTAATAATGTTTCGTTATCTCCTGAAAACATTGAGTTAGCTCCAGCCATAAAACACATTGCCTGTTCATAATCAGACATTTCTATACGCCCAGCACTTAACCTCACCATAGTAGTAGGCATCACAATACGAGCTGTAGCAATCATTCTGATCATATCCCAAGTTTCTACTTTAGGCATTTCTTCCATAGGTGTCCCTTTTACACGTACTAAAGCATTAATAGGTACAGATTCTGGATGTGTATCCATAGTAGCTAAGGTATGCAACATAGATATTCTATCTACATCATTTTCTCCTAAACCAATTATACCTCCTGAACATACTGTTATACCTGCCTTGCGCACATTATCAATAGTATTAATACGATTAGAAAATGTACGAGTAGAGATAACCTTGTCATAGTGATCTTCTGAGGTGTCTAAATTGTGATTATAAGCATATAAGCCAGCCTCTTGTAATCTTTTAGCTTGTTCCTCTGTTAACATTCCTAAAGTACAACAGACTTCTAATCCCATTTCATTTACACCTTTAACCATATCAAGTACTTTATCGAAGTCTTTGTTATCTCTTACCTCTCTCCATGCAGCTGCCATACAAAATCGAGAAGACCCTGCTTCCTTTGCTTTTTTAGCAGTGCCTAATACAGTCTCTAAAGGCAGTAGTCGCTGTACCTTTATATCTGTATGATATCTAGCTGCCTGTCCACAGTAAGAACAATCCTCTACACACCCTCCTGTTTTAATAGACAATAAAGTACTTACTTGTACTTCCTCTGGATTGTGATATTGACGATGTACTAAAGAAGCTTGATGAATTAATTCTAATAAAGGAGTATCATATATTGATTGAATCTCAGCTTTAGTCCAGTTGTGTCTAATTTCCATTTTCTCTTTGTTTATTTATGATAGATATTTCAAAAATAAAAGGAAAGAAAAAAGAAAGAATAGTCCACTTTTAGATTTAGACCTATTCCACTTCTAATTTTATACCAACCACTCTATACTCGTTATATTTCATATATAACACCACCATAATTATATTAAATCTAATTAAAGCAAAGCATTAATACATTAAATAAAAAATAAATACACATTCAATTAATTATTACCAAAATAATAACATTAAAAACACAATAAAATATATTACTTTATTGTTATAGAAAAAACAATAAACAGATTACACAAAAAACTCAATCACTATGTCAAACAATCCATCATTCTTTATTCCGTATAAATACTTACTTTGTTTTTACTTATTACTGAATTTTGTACTCCGCATTGTATTAATTAATCACCCTATAACCACTTCTACTTTTACCTCAGGAGAAGTATTATCTGTATTTGGGCTAGGTTTTATCCGTGATATTCTCATATTCAGTATAGGATATTTTATATTTTGGCTCTACTTTATTTTCTTTTCAAATCAGAAGTATAATAAACCCTATGGATATATCATATTCGCTATCCTATTAGGTTTATGGGGATGGGTTACCTTTGGCAAAACTATTATATCAGAATATGGTGGTGTACTTCCTGAGATAGCTATTACCTTCTTATCTATAAAAACAGTGTTATTCGGCATCTGTCTTTTCTTACCTCAACATAGAACAACCGTTCGAAAAATAAGTTATGCTCTTACATTATTTATCTTCGTATTAATCCTTGTGCAAAACACAGTGAGTGAATTCTTTTTTTGGAATGAGTTTGGTGTTAGATATAACTTTATCGCAGTTGATTATCTCGTATATACTAATGAAGTCATTGGTAATATTATGGAGTCTTATCCAGTGGTTCCATTATTTAGCATCATCGCTTTAATCACATTATTAACTACATATTACATTTTCAAAAAAACAGAGTATGTTATAGAACATCTTGCTCCATTGAAAAATAAGGTTATACTTAGTATTGTTTATTTACTTGTATTTGGAATTTCTTTATCTGCTATTACTAAGGTAATGACTCCTCTAAATACAGATAATATATTCGCTGAAGAATTAGAAAGTAATGGGGTTTTTAAATTCTATCAAGCTTTTAATAACAGTGTCATTGATTATTTTAAGTTCTACAATACGCTACCTGATGATGAACTAGCTAAAAATATTAAACAATTCTACCCTCAATATAATGGAGCTTCTTCACTTCTTAGAAATATCGATAATGATAGTACAACTACCAAAAAAAATGTAGTCCTCATAAGCATAGAGAGCCTTAGTGCAGACTTTATGGAGTTTTATGGCAATACAAATAAACTTACTCCTTTCTTAGATAGTCTAGCGATGAAAAGCTTATTCTTTACCTCTACATATGCTACTGGTAACAGAACTGTACGTGGACTAGAAGCTATAACGCTGTCTATACCACCTTCTCCTGGTGAAAGCGTTGTAAAGCGTAAAGACAATAAAGATAAATTTACAACAGGAAGTATATTTGCTAAAAATGGATACACTGTTAAGTATCTATATGGAGGAGACGCATATTTCGATAATATGCAAGACTTCTTCGAAGGCAATAATTATAGCATTGTAGATAAGTCTAATTTTAAGCCTGATCAGATTACCTTTCAGAATGTATGGGGAGTAGCAGATGGAGATATGGCTAAGAAAGCCATAGAAGTAATGAATGAAGAATATCAACAAGGCAACCCTTTCTTTAATCATATCATGACTGTAAGTAACCATAGACCTTTCACTTATCCTGATGGAGTATTAGATACCTCTGACCTTACTAGTGCTAGAGATAAAGGAGTTAGATATACTGACTATGCAATCAAAGAATTTTTTGCATTAGCTAAAGAACAACCATGGTATGATAATACCATCTTTGTGATCTTAGCTGACCACTGTGCTTCTAGTGCGGGTAAGACACAGCTACCTCTAGATAAATATAGAATACCTGCTATGATATATGCTCCTAAAGGGCTTATCCCACAACAATTTGATCAAATGATCTCACAGATAGATGTCATGCCTACCTTATTAGGTATACTTAACTTTAAATATGACTCTAAATTTTTTGGAACTAATGTTTTACAAGCAGATTATAAACCAAGAGCCTTTATAGCTACTTATCAAGATTTAGGTTATATCCGAGACAACACATTAACCATCCTTAGTCCTAATCAAAAGGTAAGACAATATGGATTCAATACTCAGACTGTTAATAATCTAGTAACTCCTCTTACTCCAATAGATGATGTACAATCTAAGTATGTAGATGAAGCTATTTCATTTTATCAATTTACAGCTAAACAGCTAGAATCAAAGAGTTATAATAAATAAAAAAGCAGGGAGAGTAGTGCACACTACTCTCCCTGCTTTTTTAAACACACGTAACACAATTATTTATATGAATGCTGTCTACAACAAATAAACAACACAAAATTGTTCTAAAATAATTCAATTCTACATTTACATAAGAAAACGGGAAAACACCACTTACCTTGCTCTCCCGTTTTAATTTTAAAAAACACTTATCACTTTGTAATATATAATTGAAAAAAACTTATCAAATTTAATTAATGAAAACACTAGCACAGCATTCTTCTTAATCTTAGTATAAAACTCCTTAATTCATTTAAATTAATAAGTATTAATACTTAATTTTGATACTGCAAAAATCACTATTATTGTATAACTCACATAGGACATTTGTCCTTAATGCTATAAAAAAATGTTAAGAATAAATATTGACTTTCTATCATACATTGAATCATTGGCACAGACTGATGTTTTTAATGACAAAATTTTATTGCAACCTTATAAGCCTAAAGAAGTTCTACTACATCAGGGTGATCCTGTTACTAAGGTTATTGTTATTAAAGAAGGGATTACTAAATGCTATATCACAGAAGAAAATGGTAAGGAATATATCCCTGAGTTCTTAAGTACAGGAGAGATAATGGGAGAGATAGAGTTTATTGGTAAAAAAAACTGTCTATGCTCAGTAGAAGCTATAACACCCGTAAGTGCTTATATCATTCCTCTATCCGTATTTGAACATTTATTAAAAACAGATATAACCTTTAATAACACCCTACTAGAAGTAGAAGCATTAAGAGTGTTTCATACTAGCGAAAGAGCATCTTTTCAACAACTTTATACAGTAGAACACGCACTAGAAAAACTGTTAGAGCTACAAGAGAAAGAACAAGTACATATCTCTAAAGAAGATATGGCTTCTTATCTAGGTATCACTACACGTACCTTAAACCGTGCTTTAAAAAAAGTACAAGAAGAGGAATAAAAAACGAGGGAATAGTATGTATTCCCTCGTTTTTTTATACTTATTACATCCAGTGTAATGCTGATGATTCTACCTGATAAAGCCATTTATCTCTTAACTTCACTAACTCACTATACTGAGTAGTACTAAAGGATACTATTCCACCTGCGGTATATATCTTTAAACTACCTACATCTGCAGACTGTTGCCACCATAACTGTGACACCACTATCTTCTGTATCTTATGCGGTTCTAAATAGATATGAGAGATATCCCATATTCCTCTTCTTATCACGATGAAGTCTTCATTTACTTGAAGTAATCCTACTTTATAAAGTCTATAAAGAGCTAATAACATTATCACACTATAGCTCATTGCCATTCCTATAAACGTAACAGAACTAAAGTTTGCTCTAAAGAACAAGGTTAAAAACACTAAAGGAACAACTATGAATAAGAATACTCTAAATCCTAAGTATCGATAATTATATTTTAGAACAGTAGTGTACCCCTTGTTATCTTCTTTAGCCATTATTATTTTAAACAGATCCTTTCTCTCTTGAGTAGAACAGCCAGGTATCTGTAATCCTGATTTCTTATTATTCTCCTTATCCCCTGCTACTTGGCTTATTTTCAAACTACAGATATCAAATAACTTCTGAAAATAATTCTGCTCTATCTCTATTTTTTGTACTCGATTAGGTCTAATGATTGTATTTCGTGTAGATAGTAATCCATGAGACAACAACAATGTCTTATTCGAAAATGTCACTTTAAAATCCCAAAATCGCAACAAAGTACGGATCACATTCACTACTAATACCGTAATCACTAAAAAAACAACTAAGTATAGAAAAGCGACCAAAGGCAGCCCTCCTTCTATATAATTTGTCACCTCTTCTTTATCAATATACTCTTCTATAGAAATACTTCTCACTATAGAATCATACACCATATTAAAGAATACAAGTATTAACCCCAATGTGTATAGATAATTAGACGTTATACCTACTTTTAGAAGAGTCGTTATACTGATTCGTTTTGAATCTTCTTGCTCTTCTATAATGTTTTGTTCTCCATCTACTAAGTCTATTGAGGTATCTTGTATTACGTGTTCATTCTTATAGTTCAGTAGTATTTGTTTTAATGCATTAGCATCTGATAAAGCCATAGAAGGGATGGTAGCTTCTTTATCTTTACTACCTGCAGAGTCTATTTCTACAGAGTACACATTGATTATTTTGTTGATAAAACTCTGATTAAGATTCACCTGTTGTATTTTCTCTAGTTGAATAGTAACTTTAGATTTATTAATAATCCCTTTTTGAATTATAAAAGAATTAGTTTCTTCATCAATGTAAAACAGAAAGTTACGATAACTTAAATAAGCTATTCCCAAACTTAAGATACTTCCTAAGATCACTACTCCCCAAATACTAATAGGTAAATCTATACGCTTATTCACTAAAAATAAGACTATAAGAGGAACAAAAGCTCTTACTATCTTCTGTAAAGCATTCAGAAAATTAGCAATGATTCCTATTGTAGCTTGTCTAGTAGGCTGATAAAAACTATTCTTATTCATGAACAGATTCGTGTGAGTGTTCTACAATATCTAGATTAGTCCTTAAAGCCTGTTGAGGAGACTTCGTTATCTTCTGTATAACATACGCTTTTAGTTGCTCTCCCTCCTCTTTAGATATCCCTGTTATCTTCAGATCACCTAATGCTCCTCCTGCAGTAAAAAACTCCACAGTACATAAATTAAATACACGTAGTAATGCTCCTTCATATACTCCTACATGCTGCACTCTATTAAAAGGAATAACAGTCTGAGATCTATTAATAATACCTGTTTTATAAATAATATCTAGCTCACGTAGCGCATAGCCTTTCATTGCTACTCCCTTCATAGAGATAATACAGATAAGAATAATCAATATAACTCCTAATCCCATAAGTGAGTATAACAATGCTTCATTCAACAAAGGTTCACTCGTCAAATACTGAAAAATATAAGGTGTAAAAGCAATTAGTAAGATAATAATAGAAATTATTATTAACCTTATCCCGACTACTGTTCGATACCTAGAATCTAAGTTTTTAAACATTACTTGCCCTACTTGAGGTAATGCATCGATATCGATTTGTTTATTTTCAAACATACTATTCATACTCTTGTCCTTCTGTGTAAACAGACATTAATTCTACTAGTAAATATATCATTTAAAAAGAGATACTACTGTATGCAATCCATAAAAAAAGTCCTTTAAAAGTAATACACCGTTAAAGGACTTCTTATTATAAGTTACTACATTCTTACTTTACAACTTGATTTACAACACCTATATAGTAAGGCTTTTTCGCATTATCTTTTGCACCAATTAAGATAATAGAATAAAACTGTGAAGGTTTAAACACAACATCTTTTCTAGTTGCGAGTACCTTACCATCCTTATCTTTGATTGTTAGTGCATAACTATTAGCATCTAATGCATTAAATTCCTGTGTTTTCACAGCAGTTGTCTCATTGTCTTGAACTCTATTTTCAAACTCCTTTACTACTGTCTTATCATTAAACTGAACAGTAGCTACTACATTATCCGAGCTCAAATTAAAGAAACGAACTCCTGACTGCTTAACTTCATTTAAAGGGGTTGCTTTCTTAACATTATCCTCTGTTATAAAGTGGATTACCTTCGATTCGTTCCCTCCTATAAAAGAAGTATAAAACTGCCCACTAGTTATCTTCTTCGTAGTTGTAGTAATTGGCTTGACCTTATTACCTCCATAGATGTCTATTAATCTATTTCCTTGCCATAGATTCACATAACCTACACTCTGATAAAACAGAGGATAATATGGACTCTGAATAGGGCGACCATCTGCAACATAAATAAGTGCATCTTCACTCTCATAGGCATTTACCATAGTAAAACCACCTGCATGTTCTGACAAATCAATATAATCGTCATCACTGCTACAACTAAACACTGCAAAACTTAGAAGCAATACTGTCAATAAACTTAAAACTCTTTTCATAATAGATCTTTTTAAATTAGTTTCTCATCATCTTTAATTACTTATAACGACATGCAATAATCATGCAAGTCTATGTATGAACTACCATTAAAATTTTCTAATACTCTTATTCACTTAGTTTTCTATTCGCATACAATAATAAAGACTCTACATAGTCTCCATCAAAGTCAATCTTATAAATTTTAGACACCTTAAATTCCTCTATCTCCTCAAACCATTCACCTGAAGCAGATAACTCTTCGAATGCAAAATACTCACTATCATCACTATCCATATACTTCCCTACATAGACACAATCCTCTTCCTTAAATTCTAATCCAAAAGCACCATATTTATTCCCAATAGCTTTTAAAGTATCAAAAATATTGTCTTTTAACTGAATAGGGCTACTATAAAAGTCAACATGTTTTGCTTTCAGTACTTCTTCAATAAAAGCAATATTTTCTCCACGCTCTATAGTAGATATTTTATCCACAGCTATCAACTCATACCCATCTATAATATAATCGACCGAATTACACTTCGTTAATAACCACTTATCATTATAAGCTAATACTATACCTAGTATTAATTCTTTCTTTCTACCTTTTAAGCGAATGCCTACTAATTTATTCAAGTAATCTTTTATCATAGTAATAGATATTAATGAATTAGGTAATACGTAATGAGAGAATTTTGCGCTCTCTACTCCCTATTCTCAATAGGTCTTTACTAAAATTATGAATATTTCGACAATTATTCACAAATAATCCCTCTTTTTTAACCACAAAACAGAAGTGAATCAACATTCTATTAATCAAATAGATATACTTAAATGAGTAAATCAATATTACTTTTTTTGATATTTATTTTTTCTATTCCCCTCTAAAAGAAAGCATATTTGACTAAAAACAAATACTTCTGTATAATAAAAAAGCAGGATATACTATCCCGCTTCTATTCTATAATTACTATTTTGCTTTAAGATGAGTAGCTACACCTATTCTATTCCATGCGTTTATAGTAACCATGCACATAATAAGTTGCGCTAAATACACTTCACCAAATAACTCTTCTGCTTGCGCATATAATGTATCACTAATTCCTCCTTGATGAATAAATGTAACCGCTTCAGTCATCTCCAGAATCACACGTTCTTCTTCTGTAAACAGCTCTGTTTCTTGCCACCCTGCTAACACTAATAATCTTCTAACAGATTCTCCATGCTTTAAAGCGTCTTGTGTATGAATATCTAAACAGTACCCACATCCATTTAACTGAGATGCCCTAATCTTTATTAGCTCTTTATGTATTGGTGTTAATTCTGATTCGTTTAAGTATTTTTCTAATAATAACATTCCTTCATACGCCTTAGGCTGTACACCATAAATTGTCTTTCTCATAATCGTAACTTTATTGTTTTTAATTTCAACAAATCTAAAGCTATGATTAATCAATAAACTTAAACAGGTTTAAGAAAATCTCTTCTTCTTTATCTCACTTAAATACTCTGGGCTAAACCCTAAATAAGAAGCCATTAAATACTGAGGAATACGTTGTATAAACTCTGGAAATCTCTCTTCGAAGTGGAAGTACAACTCTTCTCTACTAAACTCGTACAAATACTTCACTCTATATTGAGCAGCAGCATATGCACGTTGAAAAACTTGTCTATAGTACTTCTCCATAATTGGGTGTTTCTCTACTAGTAAAACAAATTGTTCTCTAGTAATCACGATTACTTCTGACTTCTCTACTGCTTGAATATAAAAGTTACTATTCGTATGCTGTTCAAAAGCCATATTATCCGTTAACCACCAATTCTCTATGGCAAAATCCGTAGTCTGTTCTATACCATTATTCTTCATATAATAACTTCTCAAGCACCCTACTTCCACAAAGAATAACTTATCACAAAGCATATCTGCTTCTAAAAGAATCTCTTTCTTTTTGACCTTGATCAGCTCAAAATAAGATAAAATAGAATCTGCTTCAGGTACTGATAAAGTCCCTACGAATTTTTCGATATGTTGTATAAGTTTGTTCATTGAATATAAGTTATAAAACAAAGATACTTACTTCAAGTGTAATTGTTTATAATACGTTATCTTATACTTTGTAAAATCATCTGTTAGTTTACACTCAAAGAAATCAAAAGTATGCACAGCACCTTTTACTTCTAAGACTGTGACTTTTCCTCCATTGCTCTCTACAGAAGTCACATACTCTTTTGCTTCATCTATTAGAGGATCATATTCTGCTAGTACCATTGTCATAGACGGTAGTGATTGGTAGTTCTGCATCTTATTAGGCACTGCATATTCCCTCCACTTATTCTTATCCCCTGACAAATAATGTTTCCACATATAAGTTGCACTTTTCTTAGATTGCATAGGTGCATAAGCATAAGTGTCCATAGAAGGAGTATTCAGCTCATCTGATGTAGGAGGATATAGAATAAAAGCATTGCTTATTGGGATATTATGATGATCTCTATTTAAGTGTAAGAGTGATAACGCTATTGTTCCTCCTGCACTACTTCCCATCACACTGATATTCTGTTTATTTCCTCCTATTGCTTCTATATTGCTATAACACCATTCTAGAGCACTTACACTATCTTCTAAAGCTGCTGGAAAAGGATGTTCTGGAGCTAATCTATAGTCAACAGAAACTATGATAACCTGAGCCTCTCTCATTAGATCTCGCAACTGAAAATCATACTGCTCTGGACTTCCAAAAATAAAAGCTCCTCCATGTAAGAACAAGACTACAGGCAAGGGTTTCTCTATTTCTCTTGGCTTATATATTCTTATTTTAAGAGAAGTATTATATGCTGTAGAAATTACTTGATTATATACACTGATATCATGAGGTATAGTTATAGCTCCCTCCCCTAGCATTAACCGTTCCTCTTCTATGCGTATTTGTTGAGGATTATACTCTAAAAGAGAGTCATAGGGTATCTGAGTCCAAGCGCTTAACGAAAGTGCTATTAATAGTTCTTTATCTATATTCATATCTTAAATGATTACTGTAAAGAACAAAAGTCTTGTCTTTTTACCACATCCTAGAGGACATAGGTCTATAAATTCACTTCCTTGCGTATTCTACTCAAATGCCTTGGGGTAATATTTAAAAATGAAGCTAAGTATATACCAGGTATCTGCTGTATATAGTGAGGATAGTTCTGAAGTAACTTCAGGTACCTATCTTTAGCATCTAGACGTTGGATATCGAAGAGTTTTTCTTCTAATTCCATAAACTGCTCTTCTAATAACTGTTTAAAGAAGTTTGTCCATACTATGCTATCTACACATAGTTTATCTACATCTGCTTTATAGAGGACATATAATTCTGTTTTGCCTATAGACTGTATATTCTCCTTAGATGGTTGTCCTGATATAAAGGAAGTCATCGCTGTCATCATACTTTCGTCGAAGGTGATACAGTATGTACGCTCTTCTCCACTTTCTAATAGAAAATAAGAACGCAAAACCCCCTTTTTTATCCACACTATCTTATCAGCTACCTCTCCTTCGCAGATTAGCATTTCTTTATTTTCTAATACCTGCTCTTGTACTAATAGTGATAATGACTTCCACAAGTCTTGTTCTATCACATTAGACAGTGTACTAAATGACTTCTTTCTCATCAGACAGACTCTTTTATTTCGATGGTTCTAAAGGTAAGATTAATACGTGGAGTATGAACCACTTTTGTAGGAGGTAATCTATGTAGCCAATTTTCTTGTGTAGTCCCTTTCATGACTAATAGACTTCCATTGTCTAAGATAATATCAATCTTAACTCCATTCTCTTTGTGTTTGAAAGCAAATTTACGAACTGCACCAAAGCTCAGAGAAGCTATAGCTCCATGTTTTTTTAAATCCTTCTCTCCATCGCTATGCCACGCCATTCCCTCTTCTCCTGTGTGATATAAATTTAAAAGACATGAATTATAAGTCTCCCCTGTCCTCTCTTCTACTATTTTCTTTAATGCTAATAACTCTTCCGTCCAGAGCAATGCTGTCTTTGTAATATTCGAATAAGTATAACTAAATGGAATGTCGCCATACCAAGCCACCTTTCGCTTAGTAGTTACTTTCTTCCCAAAGATAATAGCTTGATCACATTGCCAATCTACATGAGTCAAAAGTTGATCATAATAGTAGTCACACTGCTCTTTATTAAATACTATCCCATAATAATCAACTTCTCCATCATAAGGAAGAATGTTTGTAAACTCTTGACTATAATCACTAAACAAATCCATAAGCACTGATTTAATGCTACAAGTTTATAGATTATCTAACACAGAATAAAAAAAGTAATGCGATAAATTAAAGCAATATGATACTAACAAAAAAACGGAGTTACTATTTAAAGCAACCCCGTTTTATGATAACACTATATTCTTCTTTACTCCAATGGCTTCATCCCTGCTTCTCTAAAGTACTCTATTTTACTTAAGAACATCGCAGCCATACGCTCTGCTCGCCACTTCGCTTCATCAGCTATTTTTCCTTCATATAGTTCATCCACCGTACCATTAAAGATTCTCTTCCATTCTTCAAAATGCTCGCCTTCTACAGGTAGCTGTGCATGAGGAGGAAAAGGTTTTCCTCTATATGTATACTCTTCTAATAGAATAGTTTGCCAGAAGGCGTACATTTTCTCTAAATGCTCAGGCCATCTCCCCTCTAGTTTACTATTAAAAATAGGACCGATAAACTCATTCTCCTGTACTCTTCCATAAAAGGTATCTACTAATACCTTAATATCTTCTATGTTTTCTATATCTTTTCTCATTACAAATTATTATTTTTACACACTATCTGTTTACAAACAAATACTAAACTTCACTGCTATGATTTCAATATCCATTTTAGGTTCTGGTAAAGTTGCTCGACACTTGATACTAAACTTTTTAGAACACGACAATATTTGTTTACAACAAGTGTATGCACGAACTCCTAACAAAGTTAAGGACTTAGTCTCTCAGAATCAAATTATTTCAGATATCAATGAGCTAAAACCTGCAGATATTTTTATCATTGCAGTTAGTGATGATGCTATAGAAGAAGTATCCTCTATCATCCCTTTAAAAGATGCCTTTGTGGTTCATACTTCTGGGACAATGCCGATGAACTCTATTGCTACCACAAGTAGAAAAGGAGTCTTCTATATGCTACAGACTTTCTCTATCGATAAGGAGGTTGATTTCAGCCTTATCCCTTATTGTATCGAAGCTAGTAACAAACAAGATTTTGAACTTTTAGAAAAGTTAGCTTTATCTTTTTCTGAAAGAGTGTATAAAATCTCTACTGACCAGAGACAGTCTATACACCTAGCAGCAGTATTTGTAAACAACTTCACCAATCATCTTTTTAAACTAGGTGAAGATATTTGTAAAGAGAATATGGTGCCCTTTGACATTCTAAAGCCTCTAATTCTAGAGACTGCTACTAAGGTCCAGACTTTATCTCCTAGAGAAGCCCAGACAGGACCTGCTGCACGTAATGATCAAGGAACTATAGACCGTCATCTAGAAGCGCTAAATGACCCAATAAAAAAAGAAATATATCAACTTATAACTAATTCAATACAAAATAACTAATGTCTAAACATTTTAAAGAAATAATGAATGACATCACTACATTCATATTTGATGTAGATGGTGTATTAACAGATGGTACTGTACACGTAACGCAAGAAGGAAATTTACTAAGAGATATGTACATTAGAGATGGATATGCGATGAAAGCCGCTATCGAAAACGGATACAATGTATGTATTATCTCAGGAGGTAGTAATGAAGGTGTACGTACTAGATTTGCTAATCTTGGAGTGAAAGACATCTACTTAGGAGTACCTGATAAAGTAAAAGTATTTAAAGAGTATATAGCAGCTAATAACATCAATCCTGATACTGTATTATACATGGGAGATGATATACCTGACTATCATATCATGCAAGAAGTAGCACTACCTACTGCTCCACAGGACGCTGCACCAGAAATAAAAAGAATCTCTAAGTATATCTCTCATCTTAACGGTGGTAGAGGGGCTGTGAGAGATGTGATCGAACAAGTCATGAAAACACAACAAAAGTGGTTTCAACACTTTAACGCTAAATTTGACTAATAAAAACTATGCTTAATAAGCTATTTAAGGATTATAATATCGTACTAGGATCTAATTCTCCTAGACGTAAACAATATTTAACAGACTTAGGATTCACCTTTACAGTCCGAGCTTCGGATATAGATGAGTCTTATCCTGAAGAACTAGTAAGAGAACAAATCACTGACTATATCGCTAAAGCAAAGGCTGATGCTATAGAAATACTACACGATAACGAAATCATCATCACCAGTGATACTACAGTATGGAATAATGATACCTCACTAGGCAAACCTGAAAGTAGAGATGAAGCCTATACCATGCTGAAGAGCTTATGTGGTCATGAGCATGAAGTAATCAGTTCTGTATGTTTAAAGAGCAAGGAGAGCGTAAGTGTATTCCACTGTATTACTAAAGTGAGTTTCTCTGACCTATCTGATGAAGCCCTTTATTTCTATATAGACCAATACAAACCTTATGATAAGGCTGGGGCTTATGGTATACAAGAATGGATAGGATTAGTAGGCATAGATAAAATAGATGGTTCTTATACTAATATAGTAGGCTTACCTACTAAAGAGCTTGTTGAAGAATTACTAAAATTCATTAAAAAATAAATATGCTAAAAGAATATTACACAGAGATCATAGCGACTGTAATTACATTAGTTCTATATATTCCTTGTAGAAAGTTAATAGGATATATCATCCGATCATTCTCTACTAAAGAACAGCGTAAAGATAGCCGAGTACTACTGATCATCAGATTATTTAATACACTTCTATCTGTTATTTTTCTAATTCTCATACTAACGATTTGGGGAGTTCAGCCGGAGAATTTCATGGTTACACTTACGTCTGTATTTACAGTAATAGGTGTAGCGATGTTCGCTCAGTGGTCTTTATTAAGTAATATCACTGCCGGAATCTTATTATTCTTCTCATTTCCATTTAGAATAGGAGATACCATCAGATTACAAGACAAAGATTTTCCTATAGAAGCTAAGATCATTGATATCAAGGCATTCTGTACTATATTACTCACTACAGAGAATGAGAAAATCTCTTATCCAAACAGTTTATTATTACAAAAGGGAATCGTTATAGTCAATAAAAAAGAGGATATAGACAATCCTACAATATAATAGTGGCACAAATTTTGTATTTACCATTTCGGTTTAAATAGTCAAATGGTAGTAGAAGAAAGGCTAGTTAACCTATTTATAGGTTTTACTAGTCTTTTTTTTATAAAGTCAAAACTAATCAATAAAACTACTTCAGAACACAAACACTTATCTATACTGTACTCTTTATAGAAGATCATAGATTCTATTCTAGCTATATAAAGAACAGTACCACGAGATCATTTGCAGTTTATACCTCCTTAATTTCGTTGAAATGAATGCAATTGATTGGAGTATTTTTATACTAATTTTATTTATTGTTATCACCATTAAGCACTTTAAACTTAATAAAGCAGATAACAACTCTATTTACGAAAAGTCAACACTACACTATGGTTTCAAGATTATAGCGGTACAATCTTTTATATACACTTTTATCTCTCTTCCAGGACAAGCTTATTCACAAGGAATGACATTCCTACAGCTGTATCTAGGTATTCCCTTAGCCGTATTTATCGTTATATTCTTAATTATCCCAAAATACAAAAAACACAATACTAAAAGCGCATTTGAGTACATCAAGACGAAGTCTAATAAAAGAGTCTACTACTTAACCAGCATTATTTATCTAATCCTAAGATTACTTGTTCTTACTATTACATTCTATGCTACGGCTATGATACTCTCTATTTTATTAAAAATAGATTTCAAAATCTTACTCTTAATCATAAGTGCAATTTTTATCGTTCTAAACATTCTTTTTAAAAACAAAACCAATTTATTCCCTAGACGAAACCAGTTATTATACGCCATTATAATAACGACTATCATCTTTCTGACCATATTATATAAACTACCAGAAGGTATGTATCTAGAAGATACATTAAGCTTCACCGCCTCTTTTGATAAACTTACCGTGATCGATAGCGATCTTGCTTTAAAAGATAATTTTGACTTGCTTAAATGTTTAGTAAATGGTACTATACTATTCGTCGCCCTATTATCTATAGATACAAAGATTCTACAGATATATAGACAGAGTAAATACTCTGATAAGACTAAGGATGGATTGATTATCAATGGGCTATTCAATGTCCCATTTCATTTCTTTATTCTATTGACAGGGTGTGTGTTATTTACATTTTATCAGTTTAACGATGCCCCGCTACACTACAACCCTCATAATGTACACACAGTATATCAATCTGAATATGCAGAACAATACGACCATATCAAACAAGAGTATCAAAAAATATTGAACTTAAAGAAAGAAGCTAGCTTCTTATACAGTGGGCAAATCTATCAGAACTACAGTAATCAAATACTAAAAGATCAAATACTAAGCTTAACAGAAAATGCAAATAAACTTCAACTAGAAGCAAAAAAATTAATTAAAAAGGCGAATCATAATGTAGAAGTGAATGATTCTGACTTTATACTTCTTCACTTTATCAACTTTCATGTACCCACAGGGATAGCAGGTGTTATCATGGCTTTATTTTTTATCTGTTTACTTTCGATAGGATTTCACGAAATAAATTGGCTATCAAAAAAAACAAAAAAACTGTTATCTCAGACCAAGTCAAGTGCTCTGCCTCATCCAGACAGCAAAAGATATCATGATATCATTACTCTTATTATTATTATCCTTGCTCTGATTATAGTATATAATATTCCCGTATTTTTAAATCTTATCCAAATACTATGGGCGTACTCTTCTCTGTTTTCAGGAACTCTACTTGGTATTTTACTAGTGACCATGTACTTTAAAAACAATAATAAAGCTTTGTTTTACACCATTTTACTAACTCAAATCACTATTATTACCCTATACATCACTACTCCTATTCATTATCTATGGTATAACACTATTGGGCTAGCTACTATCCTTATACTAGTACCTATCTCTAACCTAATTAGTAAACTATTTTCTAATCATAATAGATCTAATATTTTATCTTAGTATTAGATTAACCACACTTAGTTTCTAACGCATATCATCCAAAGATTCGGATTAGCACTCTATTGCACTGAAGCACGTATGATGCTCTAGTCTCATTTTGTATAAAAGCTATATGATAATGCTATAGGTCTATATTGTGTCCGTTATTTTACTTGATTTAACGGACTCACTACAGACTCATAACGGACTCACTACGGACTCAAATCAAGTGAGACAAGAATAAGAATGCTCTCAGAGTACAATAAATTACTTACTTACCTGGCTTTAAAAAATGTACTGATGTATGAGTAGCTATATTATTACCAATGCATTGTTATCTCCTTAGCTCTTTGTAATATAGGTTCTTCTACTCTTTCACTTTTATAACCACCTATTATTTAACAATATAATCAATAAAAAAAAGTATATACTACATCATGATATGTACTATACACTTTATATTCTTTCTTTAGTTATTTATTCTAAGAAAGCAAGCTTACACATTCGCAAATGGCAAACTCCACTTATACTTCACAGCTAATACTCTAATCAGAATAATAATACCTGCTGTACCTACGTATAAGATATCCTTACTCAGCTCAAAATAATTTAGTAAATAATAAACCAAACCTCCAAGGATACATGCTGTGGCATAGATCTCTTGTTTAAAAATAAGTGGAATCTTATTCGCTAAAATATCGCGAATAACCCCTCCAAAACAAGCAGTAATCGTACCTAAGGTAACACAGATAATCGGGTGTAAGCCTACTGTCATCCCTTTTTCTATACCGATTAGTGTGAACACAGCGATACCTATGGTATCAAATAGGAAAAGAGAATAACGCAAGAAGTTAAACTTCTTATAGAACACAATAGCCATAGCTACCCCTAATAAGGTTACATAAAAATAACTAAGATTAGTAAGCCACATCACAGGTGTCCATCCGATCATCATATCTCTGATAGTCCCTCCTCCAATAGCTGTCGCGAATGCTAAAATAGTCATCCCAAACAGATCTAACCTTCTTTCACGCCCTGCTAATGCTCCCGAAATTGCAAAAGCTAATGTTCCGAGCAAATCTAAAATATCGAAAAAATTAAACATTAAATAGTATAAAAATAATGCGCTAAACCTTAGCTGTTAAATAATTGTAGTCTTTTAATACCGTTTCTATAAACTCCTGATCAGAGAGTGTCTTCAGCTCACCTATACCTAGTACGCTCTTAAGTTTAACGACTAGCTTCTGTAATAACTCGTGATCTCTATTTGCTTTAAAAGTAGTTAAAGCTTCTTTTATAATATAAACATCTTTATCTGTCAAACTTAACACCTGCGCAAATAATGGGGTGTACTCCTCCTCTACTTCCTGAAAAATAGTGGATGACAAAAGTAATCTTTCTTTAACAGATATCACTGCTGTACCTGCTAAAATATCACCTAATCGCTGACTCTTATCTGTACATATAATTGTAATCAAACCAACTGCTGCTGAACCTATCCAAAAATCTACTAATCTCATTACCCAACGGCTAGCATAGTCTACCACAGAAGCTTCATAGCCATCTATCTTAATTACCTTAATCCTCATAATCTTCTTACCAGGAGTAGCTCCCTGCATAATCGTCTCAAAAAATAGAGTATAAAACAAAGCAGGAGAAGCGATGAGAATCATAACCGCAATTTTAGACCAATCATCTATAAAAGCATTAACTATTCTTAGTTGACTTACAATATAAAAAATCAGAATCAAATACAATCCCTTAAAAATAAGATCTAAAATAGAAGCAATCATTCTTTCACCAATAGATGCAGTTTTAAATTCTATTTTGATATTTTGTGTTGTATTTATTGTTAAATTAGCCATAAATTATCTGCTTTTAAATGAGAGAAGTCGCTTTTATCAAATATAATAAAGAAAAATGGATTGAATATGAACATACAATATATTCTAACTCAATTCATAAACCTGATTACTTAGCCGATATGTACATTCAGTTAATGAATGACTTATCCTATGCACAAACTTATTATCCCAAGAGTAAAGTTACACAATATCTCAATATTTTAGCAGCGCAAACTTATCAAAAAATTTACAAAACAAAACGTATTGAGGAAAATAGACTTGTTTATTTCTTTAAAACAGAAGTACCTCTAGTTGTGCATGAAAATCGTAATTATCTTTACTTTTCTGTACTAACCTTTCTGATTATTGTAGGTATTGGTTTTGTTTCTGCTCATTATGATTTAGAGTTTATTCGTTTAATATTAGGAGATCATTATGTTAATCTAACGTTAGATAATATACAGAATGATGACGCGATGGGTATCTATAAATCTGGTAGTAACTGGGGAAGCTTTGTAGGTATAGCGTTTAACAATCTATATGTATCTCTACAATTTTTTATATACGGAATCTTCGCTGGGTTAGGCACACTATTCTATCTACTCTATAATGGCATTATGCTAGGTGCGTTTCAATATATGTTTATTAGAGAAAATGCTTTTATGGATAGCTTTAGAGGGATATGGTTACATGGAGCTATAGAGATCACAGGGATTATCATTGAGGCATTTGCAGGCTTTGTATTTGGAGGAAGTCTTCTATTTCCTAAAACCTTCTCGAGAAAGAATTCCTTTATTCGAGGATTTAAGAATGGATTTAAAATATTCTTAGCGATGGTACCATTCGTTATCACAGCTGCTTTTATAGAGGGCTTTATAACACGCTATGCTAAAGAGATGCCTGATGTACTAAACTATATTATTATACTAGGTACATTCTCTATCATTATTTATTACTTCTTCATCTATCCGAGAAGAGTATATTCAAAACTTATTAAATTATAATCTATGTTTGTTGTTTTTAAAAAAAGAGATTTTAGTGACTTAATGAATGATACAATTTCATTCTTTCAAAAAGAAGGAAAACCATTCTTCAAAAATTACTTTACCCTATGTGGTATCCTATTACTAGTCTTATTTGTATGTACTTACTTTTTATTTGATATGGTATTTTCTGGGTCTAGCTCTGCAAATAACTCATCATTAGATACATTTATAGACAATAATGTTGGTCTTTTCTTCTTAGTAGTCTTAGTAGCGGCGGTTGTTACTATTCTTATAAGTATTATCGCTATGTCATATCCTGTATACTATCTAAAGGCGATGGTAGAACACCCTAAGGATTATCAAGATATAAAGCATATTACTAATCCTCTAAAAAAGGATATTTGGAGATTACTTGGCTTCGCACTTGCTTCTTTTTTCACTATATTTCCCTTAATTATAATTGCTTTCTCTATCGCGGCTGTTTTAATATTTTTATTAATAGGGATTCCCCTTTTACTGATTATGATGCCTGCTATTGCTTCATGGATAAACTTAGCTTATTATGAATATGTGACCAATAGAAGTGGAATCTTTGAATCATATCAAACAGCTTACTATATGCTGAAAAGTAAATTCTGGATTATCGTAGGGAACACTTTCTTAGTATATCTAGTAATACAAATCGTTACTACTATGGTAAATATTATCCCTCAAATCATGTTCTATGGAGGTACAATATTCAGTGAAAAAAGTTCTTATGATCTAGAAGACACACAAGGTTTTAAACTAATGTTCATCGGTATCGTTATCTTAAGTACACTAGTATCTTTCGTAATGAATAATATTATGTTGATTAATCAAGGATTAGTTTACTACAGCATCAGAGAACAAAAAGAAAATACACAGTCTCATGCAGACATTGATATGATTGGAAAAAACTAATGAAGAGATTCTTATTTATACTATTATTTTTATCATTTGCTACTCCTCATTTTGGGCAGGTAGAGCAGGATACTATTGTATCTGATGTAGAATCTTCACAAGATGAAGAAGACATCTCTGCGACTGCTCATGAAGCTGGAGTTATCAAGGCTAAGCCTGTCAATGTACTTCCATACTTAGAGGAGACGAGTACAGATATAGTACTTACTAAATTTGAGACAGATTATAAAAAGAAATACAAGAAAGATCCTGACTTCGATTATAAAGAAGAACTTAACAAAGACTCTATCTGGAAGCGCTTTAAGCGATGGTTAAATCAGCAATTAACTGACTTCTTTAGACAATTTGATATTGACTATGAAACAAGTAGCCGTTTACAAGTTTTTTATAGAATAGCAGGAACACTAGTTATCTTTCTTTTAATTTATTATATCGTAAGAGCTGTTATTCAGAAAGATGCCTATTGGCTATTCAAGAAGAGCGCTAAAAAGATGGAGATACAGGTCGATGAAATTGAGTTAAACCTTAAAGTTGTGGACTTCCCTTCTCTAATAAGCAAGACCATTGCGGAACAACAATACCGTCTAAGTATTCGTTACTACTACCTATGGCTTCTACAGAGATTACAAGAAAAAGAGGAGATCGAATGGCATATCGAAAAAACGAACTCTGACTATCAAAACGAAATAAAAGATAGCAAACTAAAAGAGGATTTTAGGTATCTTTCTTATCTATATAACAATATATGGTATGGAGAATTTGAAATAGAAGAATCTGAGTTTAACCGTGCAAAACAGTCATTTGACACTATACTAAAACAAAGCTAAAATGAGTAAATCAACAAAAACAATGTTGTTCCTTTTTATCGTGATTATGGGCTTTGTTTATTTTATAGAGTCTAATAAAGTAGATCCGATAGATTGGCGCGAAACCTTAGATAATACACATAAGATTCCCTTTGGGACATATATACTAGATCAGGAAATAGACAAAGTGTTTCCTAATGATAGTATAATCAGAATCACTGGAAATGTCTATGACTTCTTTAAAGATAAAAAGTATGATAGTATACACACTAACACACTGTTCTCTTTAAAGAACTATGGGTATATAGACTCTTTCGCTAGAGTCAACCTACATCACTATATAGCAAAGGGAAACACTGCTGTTATCTTTCAAGATAATATAGATGGGTTAATCGAAGGTATAGAGACAGACTATCTACAGTATACATTACAAGAGGAATTATTAGATCAAGATAAGGTGTCAGTAACATTAGCTAATCCGAATATTTCTACTTATTCGTTTCAGTTAAAAGACTTAAATACGAACTACTTCGATATTCCAGATTCTCTACGTACAAAGGTAGAGGTGCTAGGATACTTAAAGTATAAAGGAGTCAAATATCCTAACCTTATCCGCTATAAAGAGGGATCAGGTCAACTTATATTAGGACTTCAGCCTATTGCATTTACAAACTATAATTTGTTAGAAAGTAATAATCACCTTTATGTTCAGGGTGTATTATCTTACTTACCTCAACAGAACACCTACTTCACTGTATCTAGATTACCAGGAGATAATGAGTACCACTCTACTTCTATTCTTAGATTTGTGTTTAAACATCCTGCCTTGACATGGGCGTGGTATTTCTTCCTTGGAACGTTGTTTGTGTTTATCATTTTCACAGCAAAAAGAAAGCAGAGAGTAATACCGATTATCACACCGCTGTCTAACACTACTGTTGAATTTACCAAAATAGTGTCTAATCTTTATATTCAAAATAAAGACTATGAAGACTTGATTAATAAACACATTATATACACCTTAGAAAAAATAAGACGTGTACATTGGCTAGATACCACTAAACTAGATGAAGTATTTATCAATAACCTGCATACCAAAACCAAAAAAGACAAAGAAGATATCATCAAATTTGTCAGGTTTATAGAGCAGTTTAAAGCTGCCCCACACCATGCATCAGAAGAAATGCTAATCGAATTAAACAAAATAATTGAGAAAATCATTGATTAAAGATATACTATGGAAAATACAGTAACCCCAGAAGAAAACTTACATTTCGAATCTAGACTAGATTTGAGTTTGTTACAAGAGAAGGTAAAAGGAATCAAAAGTGAGATACAGAAAGTAATCGTTGGTCAAGATAAAACGATAGATCAAATCATTGTATCTCTATTAGCTAATGGGCATATTCTATTAGAAGGTGTACCGGGAGTAGCCAAAACACTTTCTGCTAAATTATTAGCTCAGACTATCGATATGGGCTTTAGCCGTATTCAGTTTACACCAGATTTAATGCCTTCTGATATATTAGGTACCTCAATTTTCAATATGCAAAAAAGTGAATTTGAGTTTAAAAAAGGCCCAATATTCTCTAATCTTATCTTAATCGATGAGATAAACCGTGCTCCTGCCAAAACTCAGGCTGCGCTATTTGAAGTAATGGAAGAACGCCAAATCACAATAGATGGACATTCTTATAAAATGAATGAGCCATTTATAGTAATAGCTACTCAAAACCCTATTGAACAAGAAGGTACTTATAGATTACCTGAAGCGCAATTAGACCGTTTCTTATTTAAGATTAATATAGACTATCCTTCATTAGAAGAAGAAATCGCTATCGTTCAAAGAGAACATGAATTATTAGATAAAAAGAAAACTACGATGATTAATAAAGTAGTTACTCCTAATGAGATCATTTCTTTCCAAAAGCTAATCAAAGAAATTATCGTTGAAGAGAAGATCATTGAATACATTGCTAAGATTGTTGCTGATACTCGTATTAATCCATTGTTATACCTAGGAGCTTCTCCTCGTGCCTCTATTGCCATCCTGAATGCCGCAAAAGGATTCGCTGCTATTAACAACAGAGACTTTGTAACACCTGAGGATATTAAAGAAGCTGCTATACCAGTACTAAAGCACCGTATAATAGTATCTCCTGAAAGAGAGATGGAGGGGGTGACAGCCAATGATATTATTAATCAAATCATCGAATCAATAGATATTCCTAGATAATAAAAACAATACTTATGTTTAAATTATTCAAGCAACTTTATTTACAAAAACGAGTGTATATGGTCTTAGGGACTATTATAGCTCTATTTGTACTTGCCTTTATATTTCCAATACTGTATAAAGTTGTTTGGGGGTTATTTGTATTATTTTTTGCTATCATATTGGTAGATATCACCCTGTTATTCAACAAGAAGAATAAAGTAGATGCTGTGCGTATCTTACCCGAAAAGCTATCTAATGGTGATGATAATACCATCTATATCTCCATAGAGAATAAATATAATATCACAGTACAATGCGATATTATAGATGAGATCCCTTTTCAATTTCAGAAAAGAGATTTTGAAATCACTAAAACCTTGGCTCCTAAGGAACAAAAAACTCTTAGCTATACCTTAAGACCTACGACTAGAGGAGAGTATGTCTTCGGAAAGTTAAACGTATATATATCTAGTCCTCTTAAATTAGTATCTAGAAGATTTGTTTTTTGTGATGACAATACCTTAGCTACCTACCCTTCTTTCATTCAGATGAAGAAATATGATTTGATTGCTTTTTCTAAAAACAAGTACGCTTTTGGAATGAAGAAAATCAGAAAGATTGGTACTACTACTGAGTTTGAACAAATAAAGGAATATGTATTAGGAGATGATATACGCAATATTAACTGGAAAGCAACGGCTAAATCTAGTCAATTAATGGTCAACCAATTTCAGGATGAGAATACAGAGTCTGTTTATAATATTATCGATAGAGGGCGTGTGATGCAGATGCCTTTTAATGGTTTATCTTTACTAGATTATGCGATTAACTCTACCCTAGCCTTATCTAATGTTATTCTTAAGAAAAATGACAAAGTAGGATTAATGACTTTCTCAGAGAATATCACAAACCAACTCCCTGCTGAAAGTAAAATAAGTCAATTGCAAAAAGTCATGGAACAATTATACAGAGTCAATACTAACTTTGTAGAAAGTGACTTCGGAAAACTATATGCGCATATTAGACATAAGATTACACATCGTAGCTTGATTATTCTTTACACTAATTTTGAATCCTTATCTAGCTTAAAAAGACAGTTACCTTACCTAAGAGCTATTGCAAAAAATCACGTTCTATTAGTCGTTTTCTTTGAGAATACAGAGTTAACTAAACTGACTGAAAAAAAGGCTAAAAACACAGATGATATTTTTGACAAAGTAATTGCAGAAAAATTTAACTTTGAAAAGCGTTTAATAGTAAATGAATTAACCAAATATGGTATTCAATCTATACTAACTGCTCCAGAAGAATTATCCATAAACACGATTAATAAATACCTGCAAATCAAAGCTAAGGGTACCTTATAATATGATGATTAAAAAAATAGAAAGCTCACAAAACACCTTGATTAAAAGCATTGTTCAACTTCAAGAAAAATCTAGAAATAGGAAACAATCGGGTACATTTGTTATTGAAGGGCTTCGAGAAATAGAATTAGCAACTAAAGGAGGATATTCATTAAAGACTCTTTTATTCTATCCTGACCTTGTGTCTGAGACCTCTCTACGACCTTTTATTTCAAGAGAAACAGAGCTAATAGAAATATCTAAAGATGTATATCAGAAACTAGCTTATAGAGATACAACTGAAGGGGTAATAGCTATCGCACATACAAAATCATTAGACCTAGAGGATCTAAAGCTTTCTGAGAACCCTATAATCTTAGTAGCTGAAGCTACAGAGAAACCCGGAAACATAGGTGCCATACTTAGAACTGCTGATGCGGCTAATATAGATGCTGTCATCATCGCTAACCCTAAAAGTGATATCTATAATCCTAATGTAGTGCGTTCTAGTGTAGGATGTGTTTTTACAAATCAGATAGCCATGGCTTCTACTACGGATGCTATTGCCTTTCTAAAAAAACACAACATCAATATCTACTGTGCCACATTACAAGATTCAACTTCTTATCATACAATAGATTATAAAGAAGCTACTGCATTCGTAGTAGGTACAGAAGCTACTGGACTTACTCAAGAATGGAGAGATGCTAGTACGAAGAATATCATCATACCTATGAGTGGGGTGATAGACTCCATGAATGTATCTGTAGCTGCTTCTATCTTACTGTTTGAAGCAAAACGCCAACGAGATTTTAAATAACAATATATACAGCACCTTATCCAAGGTGCTTTTTTGTTTTATATAGCGGTAAATAGTGACATTGCAATACTATTTTTTATTCTATTTTTGAATACAAAAATAAAGCAACATGGGACATAGACATATCGTAACTAATATAGACTTAACATCACAGGGAGAAGTAGAATATCACTTCGTAGGAGAGTGGAAATATGAAATACCTTTATTCTTCTTTCCCCTATTCTGCATTCCTGTACAGTCTAAAGAGTTAAAAGATTACAGTCTTAAACCTTCTTATCTTCTATACTTCAGAATGAAAGAAGCCATGCCTTTATTTGAACAGTTTCATCAGTGGATACAATCAAATATAGATATACTCGTTCCTAAAGAACATCAACCTAGTTATTTTGAGTCTTATCAAAAGCAACTATATTACTTCAATAATTTAGAGGGAGATAGCTTTGTACTTGATGGTTCTGATGTCTATAATATGAGTGAAGGTAGCCATAAAGCTCTAGCTAAAGAATATTTAGCTACTATAGAGCGATTAGCTGCTGAGTTTAAAGAGCTATTAGATAGTAACGCTTCTATAGAACAATTCAACAACTCTGATATTGCAAGTTACTTCTTTCCTTTTAGTACATTCCAAGAGTATCTTAATAATGATAATGCTAACTATGGATGGGATTGGTTAGAAGTTGCTTTTCAACCAAACTATGACTTTTTACACTTTGAAGAGAACGAGCGTTGGGGAATAAAAAAGCTTGATGGAGAGATTATTCTACCTGCTATTTATGATGGAATTGGGGAGTTTGAAGAAAGTGGATTAGCTTATATTATTTTAAATGATAAATGTGGATTAATAGATAAAACAGGAAAGATTGTCTTAGAGCCTGTTTGGGATTATGTAAGTGATACAGGTGTCACTTATGTGCAAGGTAATACTGATGATCCTGAAAACTATGACACCATAATAACTTGTTCTTTAAAGAAAGAAGAGAAATACGCACTGTATAACCTTACTACCCAATCTTATATTACTGACTTTATCTACGATGAAATAGAGCTACTAAAAGACGATTATTACAATGTTCTACAAGGTGATTTATACGCTGTATTTAATTATAAGGGAGAAGAGTGCATATCGTTTACCTCTACTGCTCCATTCGAATACTACTATCAATATTTCTGTGGAAAACAGAAGAACAAAAACATCATGTATTCTAACGAGTATAGTTTTATAGGTAACTTTGATTTTAGTGATATCACGGATATTGGGACAGGTAATTGCTTATTAGTTCCTTCTATAAATGGCCCAAAAATCAAGAAAATTATTAATGCGCAAGGAGAACTTGTCTTAGATAATGTAAAAACAGCAGAAGGGCTTACAGAGAAGTGTATTAAAGTAATCACTGATGCAGGAATGTCTATCTATGATCTTGAGTTACAACAAAACTTATTTGAACCAATAAAAGGACGTATCGAGAAGTATATCTTAATGGATATTAACCTTAGAATAGGCGAAGTATATGTAAGTTCAGGCAAGAAAAAAGGTATTTATGATTGTAACAGACGGGTATGGACTACTCCATTACAAGTTTGTACAGACTTAAAAAATGTGGCAGATGATTTGTATGCATTAAAAAACAATCAATGGTCATTAATAAGAACAGAAGAAGAAATACCATTAGTAGAAGGATGTAGTTATATAACAATACACCCTCTAAACAAAAGTACCTACCCTGTTATTATTTACAAAGACAATGGTGTATATACTTGGCATGACAATAGTTTGCAACTATTATCTAATACCCAATTAATAGCATTAGCTACTCGAATGCATTACAATCAGGAAGGTGAAGTAGGTTTGTTTAAACCTTCTTTTACAGTACAGTCAAAACAATTTACACTAAGGGATTATAAAGATTTAGAACCTTTTTATATTACTAAGATTAAAGATTATTACTTAGAAAATGACTTTACAGAGTTGTATGAACAATTACTGAGCTTTGCAGAAGAATTAAACAATGATGATCTCTTGCAAGACTTAGGGTACAAATATTTAACTGAAGAAGAACATCTTGATTATCCTAAAGCATTAAAGTTATTTTTAAAGGCTTCTGAGTTGGGTAATCATTATTCTGCTACAAACATTGGTTATATGTATTTTGAAGCCTTAGGAGTAGCTTATGACAGTAAACAAGCTATAAAATATTATAAATTAGGAGCTGAAAGAGGAAATAGTCAAGCTAAGTTAAACTTAGCTTATATTTACTATGAAGGCGCAGAGGGAGTTGAAAGAGATTTTAAAGAAGCACTAAAGTACTTTCTTCCTTTAGACAAAACATGGGGCTTCTATGTGACTAATTATATTGCTGATTGTTATTACCTTCTTGGTGAGTATAAAAAAGCGTTGAAGTATATTAAAAAAGACCTTAAAGAAGAAGATCATTTAGGTTCTTTCTTAATGGGTAAATTCTATAACCTTGGTTATGAAGTTAAACAAGATACGGCTAAAGCCATTGAATACTTTGAACAAGCTGTGGAAAAAGGTTATGTATATGCTACTACTGATTTGTTGTATATTTATGCCTATGATGAGAAGTTTAAAAACAGTGAAAAGTTGGCTTATTACTTAGATATAGCTAAAGAACACGATTTAGATGTTCCTTTAGATCTTAAAAGCAAAAACACATTGAAAAACTTTTTAAGTAAATGGTTTAAATAATATGATACAAATACGTCCTGCTAGATTAGAAGATATACCTCAATTACAATTGCTTTATCAAAAGCAGTTTGTAGTAATGCAAGAATATCAACCTGATTACTTTAAAGCTGACCTACCTGCTATTGAATTCTTAGAAGAAACCATACAATCGGATGAATGGGACTTCTTAGTCGCTGTAGATAATGAACAACTAATTGGTATGGTTGCCTTGTTTATAGAGCATACTTTACCTTATGAATGCTTTGTGCAACATAGATACCTCAACTTTGCTGATATCTATGTAGAGCCTGAGTATCGTAGCTCAGGAATTGGGAAGCAATTAATTGATGCTGTTAAACTATGGGCAAAAGATAAACAAGTAGACTACATAGAGCTTCTTGTAGTAGAACAAAACAAACGTGCTTATGAGTTATATCTCAAAGAACATTTCGAGCCTGTTCATACTGTAATGAGGTATAAGATATAATAAGAAACGCCCTTGCAATGATTTGCAAGGGCGTTTCTTATTACTCTTTTAGAGCTTTAACAATGCCAAAACTCAAAAAAAAAGCTATCAATAGCAATACACAAATTAAAGCCAGCACTACTGCAAACGCTAAAGTATAATCTATAGTTTGAGCAATGCCAAAAAACACACTTCCAATAGCAGCTACTCCAAATGCTGAACCTATCTGCAAACCACAATTGACAACTCCTGAAGCTAATCCTGCAAACTGAACAGGTATATTACTTAAGCTTAATCGAACTACAGATGCTAATGTCAATCCCATACCACATCCAATTACAAATAAATCAACCTTAAACAAAAAGGGCTCAAAACTATACAAAGTATATAGTAATAATAAGAAACCTATTCCATACACAACTAATCCTAAAGAAAGAATAGTCTGCTTAAAATACTTACTTATTAAAGAAGAGCTCAACGACATTATAATAAAACCTATGCCGAAAGGAATAATAGCCTTACCTGCCTCCATACTTGTCCAGTGTAATTCTTCTTGTAAATAAATACCTAATACTAAATAAAACACTCCACTTGCATAGTATAGAAAGCTTGTAATTACTCCTAGTTTTAAATTCTTAAACTTAAAGATAGCAAAGTCTACTAAAATGCTCTTTTCTTCTTGTTTACGCTTATACTGAACCTTGACAAACAAATACAAAAATACTACTGAAGCAACTAAGAATACTATAGTCTGTATATCTATTCCCCTCTCCACTATAGTAGTCAAAGGATAGATAAAGCTCATTAATCCTAAACTTAACAAAGCAGTCCCTCCATAATCGACTTTCTCTATTGACTTAAACTCTTGTTTAGGCAAGGCTATAATTGCCATGACCAACGCAAATAGCCCCACAGGCAGATTAACTAAGAATATCACACGCCATCCTAAGTTAAACACATTCCACTCTATCAATACTGCCCCAAGATATTGTCCTAATGCAGCGGCTATCCCAAAAGTAAAACTATACAAAGCCATTACTAAACGCTTTTCTCTTTCATCAAAAAGCGTATGAAGAATAGCTAAAACTTGTGGTATCATTATAGCTCCAGACACTCCTTGTAATACTCTACCAATAATCATCATCACAGGTGACTGAGAGAGGCCACAGAGTACAGAAGAACTAATAAAACCTATTAACCCAATAATGAATATTCTCTTGCGCCCATAGATATCTCCAAATCTCCCACCTGATATCTGAAACACAGCATAAGCACAAGTATAGAAAGATACAATCATCTGCAATTCACTACTACTCGATTGAAGAGAGTGTTGTATAGAAGGCAATGCTAAATTGACAATATAAAAATCTAAAGGTGAAAGTATAGTGGCTACTAATAATATAAATAGTATAAACCATTTGTCTTTAAAAATCATAAAACACATTTTAAAAACTTAGTCTAAGATCTACCTCAACTAAGCTATTATTACCTTACAAAATTCTTAAAGAATTATACTTACTTGATAACGCTATAAGGTCACAAAACAACGTGAGAAGAAGTATCATAACTAACTACAAATCATTTCACTAACAACTTATTTAAAACCAATATAAAAACTTATTTTTGCAGATGATAAGAAACATAAGCTATGTTACAAGGAAATAATCAGGGAAACCTAATCGTAGATAATCATCATATAGTAGGAGCTACATATACTATGGATATTACAGTAATCCATACTGCTATAGCGAGTATTAAACACGGAGTATACACTGCCGAAGAAGACTTCTATCACACTGTACTTCCTACTAAAGAATCTATTCTTACATGTAGCTGTATACAAGGAAGTAGCTTAACCTTAAACCATGACAACCTCAACATTCATGAGCAAGGGGCTCTATTGTTTAAAGAAAAAGCTGTTCCTTATGAACACATTATGAAAACAGCAAAAGACAAAAGAGGAGAATTCTTAGAAATAGCAGTAAACAAAACCTTTGTCACCAACTTATTTGAAGAAGAAAAAGAATACTTAGAAGAGCTATTAGGTAGCCAATCTTCTAAACTCATCTTTGACTTAAATCTTAATACATTACAAGTATTACAACAGCTTATCTCTAATCCATATCAAGGAAAACTTGCAGAACACTATATCAATAATAAAGTAGAGGAAGCTCATTTATTACAATACCACAATTGGAGTTATAATAGACCCCATAAAGAATTAAGCCTTCACCGAAAAGATGAACAGGCACTACACGAAATCAAATCGTATATCACAGATAATTATAACAAAGACTTCACAATACAAGAGTTAGCGTTGAGAGTAGGTATTAACCAAACCAAACTAAAGAAAGGCTTTAAAACACTCTTCGGAACGACTACGTTTAAGTATATCCATGACCTGCGCATGCAGAAAGCTTTAGAAATGATAAAAAGTAGAGAGTATAATATCTACGAGATAGCAGAGTATGTAGGTTATAAACACAGTCACCACTTCTCCACAGCATTTAAGAAATACTATGGTCAGCTACCTACTAAGATAAAAACATAACCTATGCTACCAACTCCTTTCATATAAAAATATCATATGTCCTAGTCAGTCTAATGATAAACCTATATTTTAGTCACTTAATACTACAACCCATGATAAGAAAAGCACACTTAGACGACATCCCTGCGATACATAAACTATACAGCACTCTCTTTGACGGAATGGCAGCATTAGAGCCTGCCTATATGAAGGTAGCACAGCAAGACACTGCTTTTATAGAAAGTGTTATCAAAGGAGAAAATGATTTTATTATTTTTGTAGCAGAAGACGATAAGGAAGTTCAAGGTTTTGCTATAGCACAGTTACAGAGTGCACCACCCTATAGCTGCTTTGTACAGCAACGTTTAGTTTACCTAATGGATTTAGTTGTTAACCCTGATAGTCGCGGAAAAGGCTATGGAAAGAAGCTAATCCAAACTGTCAAAGAATGGGGAGTTCAAAATAAGGTAGACTACTTCGAATTAAGTGTTCTATCTCAAAATAATAAAGCAATAGACCTATACCTAAGAGAAGGGTTCGAGACCTTTAATATCTCTATGCGTATGCGCCTTGACGACAAAGCATAAAACAAATGAATCAAACTGACTATGCAATAGGTATCACCGTACCAATAGAAGCAGATTATGTATTATCACCTACTGTACTGTATGATGACGAACTTACAGGTATCTACTTTAACACAGAAGATGAGCAGTACGGCCGTATCACATTTAATAATCTAGATGCGATACGAGTATGTCGTGGAGAATATCTTCCCTATCCAGATGACTGGACAGAAGATAAGGAAGTGCCTTGGGTCTATGAAGTACAGCATTCAAAATGGCAGATGGAACGATATAGGTATGAAAAAAGTCATTATGGAAGAGCTTATGAATTCGGTGGTGATGTAGAAGATATGTGTACAGATTTTAAGCATTATATCTTTAAGTTTCATGACCAATTTGTTGAAGTTATCGCAAGAGGTTTTTGGTGGGAAAAAGACACTAAATCTTTAATGAACCAACCTCTACAAGTAGGTCATCCTTTCTTAAACTTACCAACTGAAGAAGCAACTTTACATCAAGCCCATGGGTTAACTACTCAGATTACTAAAAATACACTGCCTATTGAGGTGCTAATAGAACAAGCTAAGTATTGCTCTCAAAAGTTATATCAATTTTCATTAGTATTAGAAGGGAGTACTAGTGTGGACAACACCGTATCTATAGTGAATAAAGAAGGAAAAATACAGAGTGAACTAAGAGGATACTTTGGCGGAAAGACTAAGGCTTTTGATGGCATCCCTACTTTAGAAGAAGTCCTTCCGTATATAGAACAGTACATGTCAGAAGTAGCAGAAAGAAGAAGAGCAATGGGAAAATAGATTCTATTTTCATTATATTGCTCTCAAGAACTTCTAATCGTTATTTAGCCACTTTCAGATTAATGACTCATAAGATATTTCAGATTACCTAATTATCCTAAACTACTCTAGTTTTCTAGCTGAATGGTATTAGATTGATTTGGTATAAGTCCGTACTGTGTCCGTTATGAGTCCGTAGTGAGTCCGTTATTTTGACTAAAATAACGGACTCACTACAGATTCATGTCTTAATTACTACTTACTCATTTCGAATGAGATTAAACCTATACATTAAGGACAGTAAAAGAGATTTACTAGATTATTCTTAAGAATTACACAATATCATATATAATATATCTCTTTCATAAACATACAGTTTATCATTTCACCTTTATCAGTCAGTATTTTACTATCATTTACTCTATTATTTAGCCCTCTTAATCTTATATAAATCCAAATATACTATCTAATCAATTGACAACAAACAAGGTGTAACAAATAAAACTAAATAATAAATCTCTATTTTTTTAACAAATCATAGTCCTCCTATAACTGTTTTTTCACTATATTTAATGAACACTATTTTAGATATAAAAGTTGCGAATTATATATGACAGAGGAAGAAATTGAATTAGAAAACAAAGCAATTGCTAAAGAATACAAAGAGCTTTTAAAAATAAGTTATCAGACCTTATCTGAGGATGATAAAAAACTAATCCGTAAAGCATTTGATGTAGCGGTTGAAGCTCATAAAGACCAAAGAAGAAAATCTGGAGAAGCTTATATTTTCCACCCAATTGCTGTGGCCAAAATTGTCGCTTCAGAAATCGGTTTGGGTCCTACTTCTATTGCAGCTGCTTTAATGCATGATGTAGTAGAAGACACAGATATTACGGTAGAGCAAATAGAAGAATGGTTTAATCCTAAAATTGCCAAAATTGTTGAAGGATTGACAAAGATGGCGCTGTTAGAACCAGATCCTCATATCTCAATGCAAGCGGAAAACTACCGCAAAATGCTATTGACACTAAATGATGATGTCCGCGTAATCTTAATTAAGATAGCTGACCGACTGCACAATATGCAGACGATGGAAAGCATGGTAGATTATAAACAGGCCAAAATAGCGTCTGAAACTTTATATATCTATGCCCCTTTAGCCCATAGACTAGGATTATTTAACATCAAGACTAAACTAGAAGACTTAGGTCTAAAATATACAGAACCTCGCATCTATCAAGACATCGTCAATAGAATGCAAGAAAGTAAAGAGGAACAAGATCAATACATAAAGACTGTAAGTGAGATATTAAAAAAATCATTAGACGAAGAGCAAGTAGAATATTCAATGAAAGGTAGACCGAAATCTATCTACTCTATCCGTCGTAAAATGAAGGCTCAGAACGTAACCTTTGATGAGGTTTACGATAAATTTGCCTTGCGTATTATCTATAAGTCTACTCCACATGATGAGAAATTTATCGCATGGAAGATTTATTCTATTGTGACAGATCACTTCCGCCCTAGCCCGAATAGACTTAGAGACTGGATATCAGCGCCTAAATCTACTGGATATGAAGCATTACACATCACAGTGATGGGACCTAAGGGAAGATGGATAGAGATACAGATACGTAGTGAGCGTATGGACGAAATAGCTGAGAAAGGGTATGCTGCTCACTATAAATATAAACAAGGTATCACAGAAGAAAACAGCTTAGACAGATGGCTTAATCAACTGAAAGAAGCATTAGAAAATGCGGAAACAGATGCTGTAGATTTTGTAGAAGACTTTAAGCTGAGTTTATATGCTAAAGAGATTTACATCTTTACTCCAAAAGGAGAGATTAAATCTCTACCTAAAGGAGCTACAGCCCTTGACTTTGCCTTTGCGATACACTCAGAGGTAGGCTTGCGTACTAGAGGAACTCGTGTTAACGGTAGACTAGTACCACTGAATCACGTGCTTGCTAGTGGTGATCAAGTAGAAGTAATCACATCAGAAAACAAAAAACCTAGCGTAAGTTGGCTAGATTATGTGACTACGACTCGTGCTAAAAACAAGATTAAGAGTTCTTTAAATGAAGATACGAAGCGCATAGCTGAAGATGGTAAAGAACAACTACAGCGCAAGCTAAAACACCTAAAGGTAAATCTAGACGAAAAAACGGTCAATGAAATGGTAGCTTATTTTAAGCTAAAAACAAGTCAAGATTTATTCTATAGAATTGGAGCTGGTGTCATTGATAACGTTCAATTAAAAGAATACGCTGCCAATAGAAACAACTCTTTATTTAGCTTCTTTAAAAAGACAATAAAAAGAGCGCCTTCTATCCCAGTTATCACAGATACAGCTGCTAATAAAACAGGTGATTTACTTGTATTCGGTAAAGACAATGAGAAGTTAGATTACAAGCTAGCTACTTGTTGTAACCCTATACCAGGTGATGATGCATTCGGATTCGTAACGATAAATGAAGGAATAAAAGTACATAAGACTGACTGTCCTAACGCGATCAGTATGCGATCTAATTATGCTTATAGAATCATCCAGGCACATTGGGTAGATTCTAAGGAAGCGATGAACTTCGAAGCGACTATTAACATTACAGGTCTTGATTCTGCTGGTCTAACTACTGAGATTACGAAGATTATCATAGAAAGTAAAGTCATCAATATTCGCAGTATCTCATTAAGTGAAAATGCTGGAATATTTAAAGGATCTATCACAGTGATCGTTCCAAACAATGATGTACTGAAAAAAATGATGGGTAATCTTAAGAAAATCGAGGGAATAGAAAAAGTAACACGTGTAAATCCATCATAAAATAATTATAATTTATTCGCATATAGACTAACCTTATTTGATTTATTATAATTCAAACGAAAATAGCTCTATATTTGCAACTAAGATATTTTTGAATATGGGAAGTGAAAAAAATCAAGAAATCGTAAAAAATGTGTTCACGAAGTTTTTAGAAGAAAGAGGACATCGTAAAACACCTGAGAGATATGCTATTCTTCAAGAAATATATGATAGCGAAGAGCACTTTGATATAGAGTCTCTTTATATCAAAATGAAGAATAAAAATTATCGTGTAAGTAGAGCTACGCTTTACAATACTATTGAAATTCTTTTAGAATGTGGGCTTGTAAGAAGACACCAATTTGGTCAAAACCAAGCACATTACGAGAAGTCATATTTCGATAAACAGCATGATCACATTATCTTAACCGATACAGGAGAAGTAATCGAGTTTTGTGATCCTCGTATACAGACTATTAAAAAGACAATTGAAGAAATCTTTAATATAGACATCCACAATCATTTTCTATACTTCTACGGAAGTAGAAAAACAGTAGAAGAGGAAGAACAAGTGGAAAACAACAACTAATTTTCAAACTTTTTAACAACACAAACAATGACAGTAGACTTACTACTAGGCTTGCAATGGGGCGATGAAGGAAAAGGTAAAATCGTAGATGTACTAACTTCTAAATATGACATCATTGCTCGTTTTCAAGGAGGACCAAACGCGGGACACACTTTAGAATTTGATGGGATTAAACATGTATTACGCACTATCCCTTCTGGAATTTTCCATAAAAATTCTATTAACATCATTGGAAATGGTGTAGTGATTGACCCAGTAGTTTTCATCAAAGAGATTGAGGGATTAGAGAAGTTCAACATCGACATTTACACAAGATTATTAATTTCTAGAAAAGCTCACTTAATCTTACCTACTCACCGCTTACTTGATGCAGCTTCTGAAGCAGCAAAAGGAAAAGCTAAAATCGGTTCTACATTAAAAGGTATTGGCCCAACTTATATGGACAAAACAGGTAGAAATGGATTAAGAGTTGGAGACATCGAACTTGCTGACTTTAAAGAGCGTTACCGCAACTTAGCAGATAAGCATGAGGCAATGATTAAGTTTCACGATGTAGAATTGCAATACAACTTAGCTGAATTAGAAGAAGAGTTCTTCGCAGCAGTAGAGCAATTAAAGAAATTAACGTTCATCGATAGTGAAAACTATATCCATACAGCTCTAAGAGAAGGTAAATCAGTCCTAGCAGAAGGTGCACAAGGATCACTGTTAGACGTTGACTTTGGAACATATCCATTCGTTACATCATCTACTACTACGGCAGCAGGTGCATGTACAGGATTAGGAGTAGCTCCAAATAAAGTTAAAAATGTATTTGGTATTTTTAAAGCTTATACTACACGTGTTGGTAGTGGACCATTCCCTACAGAATTAGATAACGAAATCGGTGCTACTATGGCTACTGTAGGTCGTGAGTTCGGTTCTGTTACAGGACGTGCTAGACGTTGTGGATGGTTAGACCTTGTAGCTTTAAAATACGCAGTAGACGTGAATGGAGTTACAGAATTATACATGATGAAAGCTGACGTATTATCAGGTTTTGAATCATTACAAGTATGTACTAAATACTCGTATAAAGGAGAAGAGATTACTCACTTACCTTACAATATCGAGCCAGAAAACGTTGAACCAATTTATGTTGAGAAAAAAGGTTGGAAAGCTGACTTAACAGGATTGACAGAGTATGATCAATTACCAGTGGAACTAAAAGAGTACATCAAATTCATCGAAGATGAAGTAGGTGTACCTGTAAAAATAGTTTCTGTAGGTCCAGATAGAACACAGACTATCGTAAAATAAAATACTTAAAAAACACTTCTTAGGAAGTGTTTTTTTTTGCCCTTCTACTACCCTGTTTATAAATTCTTCTTAACTAAAATCTTTGTACGCATTTTTTACTTAAATTTGAAAAAAATATAGTGACTTGAGAACAATACCGTATTATTTACTTTTTATACTATTCGCATTACTAGGTTTTAGTCAAAACAAAAAAAAAATCATCATACATCACGCAGACTACTCTGATATCAATCATGAAGTACTGCCAGATGCCGTAATCTTAACAGGAAATATCTCTGCTGAGCATGACGGTATGAATATGACATGTAATAAAGCGTACTTCTTCGAAAAAGAAAACTACCTAAAGCTTTTTGGGAATGTACACATTGTACAAGGTGATACCCTAACGATGAATAGCCATTATGCTGAATATAATGGAATCAATGGTTTTGCTTATGCACAAGGTGATGTACTACTTACTTCTCCAGACTCTACCTTAGAGACCGATACTTTAAAGTATGATCGTTTTAAAGATCTTGTATTCTATGATAGTCATGCCACTATTCACAACAAGGGTAGCGTATTAGAAAGTGAAAAAGGACGTTACTACACTACTGAAAAGAAATTCCAATTCTTCACAGCTGTAAAAGTAACTTCAGATAAAGGAACAGTGATCAAGTCTAATCACTTAGATTTTTATGAAGTACCACAACACTCGTATGTATTTGGCCCTTCAACAATAACTAACAAAGAAGATTATATCTATACAGAAAATGGTTTTTACGATGTAAAAAACGATTTAGGTAAGATGGTAAAAAACTCTTTTATCTGGTATGATAAAAGAAAAATAGAAGGAGACTCTATCTATTACTCTAAACTAAAAGATTTTGCTTCTGCAACGAATAACGTTAGAATAACAGATACAATCAACAAAAGTAAAATAACAGGACACTACGCAGAGTTATACAAAGCTCAAGACTCGATGTTCGTGACTAAAAAAGCTTTAGTTAGTATGAAGTCACAAGAGGGAGATTCTGTATATATGCATGCTCCACGTATCTTACTGACTGGAAAAGACAAAGAGCGTGTAATACGTGCCTTTAACGATGCTCGTATACTACGTGATAGTATGAGTGGTAAAGCTGACTCTATTCACTGGAGTGAAAAAGTTGGGTTAACACAGATGATAGGTAAACCTGTTATCTGGAATGGAGATAGCCAGGTCACAGGTCGTTTTATTCACCTACTAAGTAATGCAGAGACACAGAAGATGGACTCTCTAAAAGTATTAGAAAATGCCTTCGTGATTCAAAAAGATACTATCGGAGATGGTTATAATCAATTAAAAGGTGTTAACTTATATGGTAAGTTTAAAGAGAATAAATTAGATGAGTTAGACCTGATTAAAAATGCTGAACTTATCTACTATATGTACAATGATAAGAATGAATTAGTAGGTATAGATAAAGGGATTTGCAGTCATATCAATGTTACTTTCCTAGAAGGTAAGATTAATACGGCTACGAAGTACGTAGATCCTAAAGGTGATCTCTACCCTGAAAAGCTACTACCTAAGAATGCTCGTCTATTAAGAGATTTCTTATACAGAGGGGATGAAAAAATAAATTCATTAGAAGATATATTCACTGATGAAGAAATAAATAAAGAAAAAAAGGGAGAACAAGCGAGAGAAGACATGAAAGAAGGGTTCAACAAACCAATTGATATACTCCCTGAAACTATAAAAGCTACTCCTGGTCTATCTAAAAAGCTAGAAGAGGACAGCAAAAAACAAGAGAATAAAGCGTCTAAAAAAGACAAAAAGTAAAGTAATGAAAGAAGATTTTTATAAATACCAAGCACAGACTTCACCTAATCCTCTAGCAATGGAGATTTCTCATGCTAAAGGATCTTATATATATGACAAGAATAACAAAGCGTATTTAGACTTCGTAGCAGGTGTATCTGCATGTACATTAGGACATCAACACGAAAGAGTAAATAACGCGATTAAGGATCAATTAGATAAGTATTCGCATGTAATGGTATATGGTGAATATATCCAAGACCCATCTGTAGAATTCTGTAAACTGCTAGCAGAGAATATCCCTGCTCCGCTAAATAAAACCTATTTAGTAAACTCAGGTACGGAAGCTACTGAAGGTGCTTTAAAATTAGCAAAAAGAGTAACGGGAAGAAGTCAACTAATCTCTTGCTTTAACGCTTATCATGGTAACACTATGGGATCTATGAGTGTTATGGGATTTGAGGAAAGAAAGCGTGCTTTTAGACCATTACTTCCAGATGTAGACTTCATTCACTTTAACTGTGTAGAAGACTTACAAAAGATAACAACTAAAACAGCTGGTATCATCTTAGAGACTATACAAGGAGGTGCTGGATTTGTAGAGCCTTTTGACGGATTCTTAACTAAAGTACGTGAAAGATGTACTGAAGTAGGTGCGTTAATGATCGTAGATGAAATCCAACCAGGTTTCGGTAGAACAGGTAAACTGTTTGGGTTCCAAAACTATGATGTAGTTCCTGACGTAATCGTTATGGGAAAAGGTATGGCTAGTGGGATGCCTGTAGGTGCATTCACTGCTAGTGACGAACACATGAATCTGTTATATGACAACCCTAGATTTGGTCATATCACTACTTTTGGTGGGCACCCTGTTATCGCAGCAGCGAGTTTAGCTACTTTAAGAGAATTAGTAGAAACTGACCTTATGGCTCAGACACTAGAAAAAGAAAAGTTGTTTAGAGAGCTATTAGTTCACCCTCTTATTGAAGAAATCAGAGGTCGTGGTTTAATGATCGCTCCTATGACACCTAGTGCTGATATCACCAATAGAGTGATCATGAAGTGTCAAGACAAAGGATTAATATTATTCTGGTTACTATTTGAAGGAAAAGCGATAAGAATCACTCCTCCCCTTACAGTATCAGAAACAGAAATAAAAGAAGGATGTGCTATCATCATTGAAGCGCTAAATGAAGTACAAAAAGAATTAGGATTATAATATTCTAAATAATCAACTTAAATACAAATATGCATTTAGATAACGAAGAAGAAGAATACAAATTATCTCTATCTCGTTTTGAGTCTATGTTAAAGACCAATAAGGTTTTGTTTTTTGATTCAGAAGAGTTTGAGAATATCATTCTACACTATCTCGATTCTGGAAAGCTAAACCTAGCGAAAAAAGCACTAAAACTGGGACTAGAACAACATCCTAACTCTATTGGGTTAAAACTGGTAGAAGTAGAATTATTAGTATTCCAAAACAAATTAGAAGCTGCTGACCGCTTATTAAACGAAATAGAGAGTATCGATCCGGAGAATGAAGAAGTTTTCATTCAACGCGCTACTGTATACTCTAAAAAAGGAAGACATGAAGAGGCTATTGTATCTCTACAAAAAGCATTGACTCTGACAGAGGATCTAGCAGATGTCTACTCTTTATTAGGAATGGAATATCTATTATTAGATAAAATAGATCAAGCAAAAGATAACTTTATCCTATGTCTAGAACATGATGAAGAGGATCAGTCTGCTTTATATAATGTTATATACTGTTTTGACTTCCTTAGTGAGAATGAGGAAGCTATATCGTACTTAACTAAATTTATTGATAAGAATCCATATAGTGAGATTGCTTGGCACCAATTAGGAAGACAATACTTCACTGTTAAGAATTATGAGAAGGCAGAGTGGGCTTTTGATTATGCTACCCTGATAGATGAAGAGTTTATCGGAGCTTATATCGAAAAGGGAAAAACGCAAGAAAAGCTAAATAAGTATAAAGAAGCTATTGAAAACTACATGACTACACTAGAATTAGACGATCCTAATTCTTATGTACTTATGCGTATAGGTAGTTGTCATGAGAGTCTTAATAACTTCCCGCAAGCTTATCAGTATTACAAAAGAGCGGTACATGAAGATCCTATGCTAGACAAAGGTTGGATAGCATTGACTGATTTATGTATCATAGAAACTAATTACGAAAAAGCATTATTCTATCTACAAAAAGCATTACAAATTGATGAATTCAATGAAAAATACTGGATAAGACATGCTATTCTAAATAAAACATTGTTTAACTTTGAAGAAGCTGAACGAGGTTATAAGGTAGCTGCAGAGCTTGGAACTGATATTGTAGAGCATTGGACTGGTTGGGCAGATGTATTATATCTTCTAGGAGATTTTGACACTGCTATACAGAAGCTTTTACAAATAGCTAACTTCCATCCTAATGATGCTGAGATAGATTATAGACTAGCTGTTATACACTTTACCCTACATGATATAGATAAAGGTACAGAATGTCTAACTAATGGTCTAAACAAGAACTTTGAAAAGAGAACAATTATAGAGACATACTTCCCTAATCAATGGGAGAATCCTATAGTACAAAGTATTATCAAAAATCACAATAAACAATAAAGCTATTCTTCTGAATAGCTTTTTTTATAAGAACTCAATATGACTAAACGCTACGGATTAATAGGTAAAAACATAGATTATTCTTTCTCACGTACCTACTTTGCAGAAAAGTTTGAGAAATTAAAAGATAGAAAAAGTATCTATGTAAACTTTGATTTACAAAACATAAATGAGTTTTCTAAAATACTAGAAGACCACAAGGATATTAAAGGGTTAAATGTAACTATTCCTTATAAACAATCTATTATCCCATATCTAGACTCACTTTCTAAAAAAGCGATAGCTATAGGAGCAGTTAACACGATTCAAATTAATAAAAAAGGCCAATTAAAAGGTTATAATACGGATTGGTATGGATTTTACCATTCTCTAAAACCAATGCTTAAATTTCATCATAAGCGCGCCTTAATACTTGGTACTGGAGGAGCTAGCAAGGCAATAGAATATGCTCTTAAGAAATTAGGCATAAAATACACTTTCGTAAGCAGAACAAAAGAAGAATATAATCTAACTTATAGCGAACTGACTGCAGAAGTAATGAATCATTATACCATTATAATCAATACTACACCTGTTGGGACTTTTCCTAATATTGATCAGATGCCTGAAGTCCCTGTACACTTGCTATCAAAGAGACATATAGTATACGATCTTATCTATAATCCTGAAGAAACAACCTTAATGAAAGAAGCAAAAGTGTATGGTGCAAAAGTAAAGAACGGCTATGAAATGCTAGTACTTCAAGCAGAAAAAGCATATAAGATTTGGAATAAGCCATTCAGTGGAGATTAATACTAAATAATTGATATAAATAGTTCTAGCAAAAGAAAATTGCGATTTATTCAATATTTTTTCCTAAATTTGAGAGAGCACGTTTATTTATTGTGCTTTACTACATATTGTTTAAATAAATACTTTTTCAAACATGTTAGAACAAAAGAATGATAACCTGCATGAGCTAGCAGATGGACAAAAACCGGAATCAAATTCAAATGCGGTTGTCCCAACTGATAAAGAAAAAGCTCTTGATTCTATTACAGCTTCAAATGCTGAAGAAGGTGAAGATTTAGCTTCTTATGAAGAAAGCAATATCCCTACTGTTAACTATGAAAAACTAGACTTAGAGAAGCTAACTAAGGAACTTCATAAGCTAATCAAGAATTACAAGGTAACAGCTATTAAAGATCACGTAGAAGACATCAAAAAAGAATTCTATACTAAGTATAATGATCTTGTGGACGAGAAGAAAGAAGCTTTCTTTGATGAGAATCCTGATGCGAATGAGTCAGATTTTCAATACATCCTTCCTATTAAAACTGATTTTGACAAATACTATGATGAGTATAGAGTAGCTAAAAATGCATACTTTAAACAACTTCAGAATAATCTTAATGTAAATCTAGAAAAACGTTTATCTATTATAGAAAAATTAAAACAATTAATAGAAAACGAGCATAACGGTGATGCATTAAAACAATTAGGAGAACTTAGAGAAGAATGGAAGACTGCGGGACCTATCCCAAAGGACAAATACAATCACGTATGGAATAACTACCACTTCCATGTAGAGAGATTCTACGATCAGTTACACCTAGATAGAGAATCAAGAGATCTTGACTTTAAATATAACTTAGAACAGAAACAAAAGCTAATCGCAAGAGCAGAAGAGCTATTAGAGAATGATGACATTATTAAGTCATTTAGAGAGCTACAGACCCTACACAGAATCTGGAAAGAAGAGATTGGCCCTGTAGATCGAGATATAAGAGAACAAATCTGGGATCAGTTCAGCGAAATCACAAAACAACTGCATGATAAGCGAGAAATATTATTCGAACAACTGAGAAGTGTCGAAAGAGAAAATCTTGCCTTAAAAGTGGCTATAATAAGCGAAATAGACATTCTTTCTAAACAAAAGATAACTAACCATAACCAATGGCAGAAAGAAATAGCTAAAGTAGAAGAATTAAGACAACGCTTCTTCTCTATAGGTAAAGTGCCATTAGATAATAATGAGCAAGTTTGGGATTTATTTAAACTAGCTACAAGAAACTTTAATAGTAATAAAAATGCTTATTACAAAGAACTTAAAAAAGAGCAACAAGACAACTATGCTAAAAAACTAGCATTGATAAAAAGAGCTCAAGAATTAAAGGACAGTGAAGATTTTGCAAAGGTTACTCCGATTATGAAAAAGATACAGGATGACTGGAAACTAATAGGCCATGTACCTCGCAAATACTCTGATCAACTATGGGCTGACTTTAAAGAAGCTTGTAACTCTTACTTTGATAGATACCATGCTATTAAAAATAAAGAATCAGCTGTAGAATTAGATGCTTATAATAGAAAGAAAGAATACTTAGATCTATTAAAAGGATTCCAACTATCTGGTGATCACAAGACAGATTTAGGAGAGATTAAGAATCATATCAATAACTGGAAATCTATTGGTTCTGTACCTGCTAATAAACGTTTTATAGAAGGTAAGTTCAACAAGATTCTAGATGTACTATTTGATAAACTAAGTTTAAGTAAAAGAGAAACTGAAGCTGTTAAATTTAATAATAGATTAGAATCTATATTAGAGACAAATGACAAGCGAAAGCTACAGAATGAAGCTCTATTTATTCAAAGAAAAATAGAAGAAATAAACTCTTCTATCATTCAATTAGAAAACAATCTAGCCTATATTCACAATGCTACTGATGACAATCCTTTTGTAAAAGAAGTTAAAAAGAGCATCGAAAAACAAAGAGATGATTTAAAAATCTGGGAAGATAAACTAACCCAAATTAGAAATATATAAGTACAAAAAAAGAGAAACATTAGTTTCTCTTTTTTTGTTTAATAATAAACTGAAATACTCTAAAAAAACAAAAGGTGGATTTAATAAATCCACCTTTTTATATTATAATAGAATCCTATTATTACTTGTTTGTTTTAGCTTCTAATGCTTTTAATTTATCTGTCATTTCTAATGCACGATAAATATTTTTTAAAGTACTAATAGCTGCTTCATTACCAGGATTGATAGAAATAACTTTCTCTAAGTCATTCATCGCATCTTTATAAATAGCATGTTTTTCTTTTTGGTACTGCTCATATTTCTTATTATCAGCAGCAGACATACCTAAGCTATTCATTTTATTAGTCAACTCTTGGTCTGGTTGTAACTTAAGGAAAGCCATGTTTAAATAAGCATTCTCAGACTTAGGGTTGATACGGATAGCTTCTTCATAATATTTACGGGCATCTTCAAAACGTCCAGCATCAAAACTAGTAACTCCTAAGTTGTATAATAATACATCATCATTAGGGTTTTTAGCTAAAGCTTGTTTTGCTAACTCCTCATATTTACCCATATTATTAGACTTTAAATAAAGATCCATATGAGTTAATAATAAGTTGATATCGTCTGGGTTAGCTTCTCTAGCTGCAACAATAGCTTTCTCAGCCTCTTCTGTTTTACCTTCTTGGCTATAGATTAACACTAAGTTTTTAAGAATTTCTGGTCTTTTAGAATCCTCTTTTACAAACTTAGGATCAGTATGAGTACCTTGTTTTACCATCAAGTCACGCATTTTAGAGTCTTTTCCAAAACTTTGTACTTGACCAGAGGCTTTCTCTATAGCTGTATAGTAAGACTCACTTCCATTATATCCTAAATCAACTAATTGCTTATAGTTCTCTACAGCAGTAGCATAATCTTTAGAGTTAATAGCCGTAGAAGCAGCATAGTATAAATACACTGTGTCTTTAGGGCTTAACTGATAAGCTTGAGTAAAACGTCTAGTAGCTCCTTTATAATTAGCAGAGCCATTATCTTCGATAGCTTGTCCTACAACTTTAGTTGCAACGCTTGCTATCTCTTCATCAGCTTGTTTAACGATTTTACTTCCTTTATTTGTTTCAAACTCATTCAATTTTTTGTAAGAAGCAATAATAGCATCAACGTTATTATCTACATCTACATCTTTTTGAATTTGAGAATACGCTAATGTTCCTTGTAGAGCATAATATTGTGCTTTCTCAGCGTTAGAAGCATTTCCTAATACTGCCTCAACTGCTTTTAACGCAGCAGTTGCTTCAGTTACATTTCCTTTTTTTACAGCTTTCTCAGCGTCTTTAAGCTCTTTCTTTTGAGCCATTGTCAACCCTGATAACATTAAAGCTGACAATAAGTAAACATATCTTTTATTCATAATATATTGGTATGTGTTTTATTCTAAATTATCACTCCCTTGATCATCAATATCAATGATTGTATCAACATCTCCTTCTAAGATATCTTCATCATCCTCTGCCATAACTTTACATACAGCTGCGATAGAGTCGTTTCCTTTAATATTAATTAAACGAACTCCTTGAGTTGCACGTCCCATTACGCGAAGATCAGAAACCTTCATACGAATAGTTAAACCTGATTTGTTAATAATCATTAAGTCATCTGCATCAGTAACAGAATTAATAGACACTAACAACCCTGTCTTATCAGTAATGTTCATTGTCTTAACTCCTTTACCTCCACGGTTAGTCTCACGGTATTCATCTAAAGAAGAACGCTTACCATAACCATTCTCTGATACTACAAGAATCTCACTATTTAAATCACTTACAGACACCATACCGATTACTTCATCTTTGTCATCTGCTAATGTAATACCTCTAACTCCTGAAGCAGTTCTACCCATAGGACGAGTTTTCTCTTCATCAAAACGAACTAACTTACCAGAACGAAGTGCTAATAACACCTTACTCTTACCGTCAGTTAATTTTGCTTCTAGTAATTCGTCATCCTCTTTAATCGTAATCGCATTAATACCATTTTGACGAGGTCTAGAATATTGCTCTAATGGAGTTTTCTTCACCTGACCTTGTTTTGTAGCCATGATAACGAAGTGCTCATTGATGTACTCTTCATCTTTAAGATCTTGAGTACAGATAAACGCTTTCACTTTATCATCATTCTCGATATTGATCAAGTTCTGAATAGCACGTCCTTTACTAGTCTTAGTACCTTCTGGAATTTCATAAACTCTCATCCAGAAACACTTACCTTTTTGAGTGAAGAACAACATGTACTGGTGATTAGTAGCCACATACATATGCTCTAAGAAATCTTGATCTCTTGTACCAGCAGACTTCTGTCCTACTCCTCCTCTATTCTGAGTTTTGTACTCAGTCAGTGGAGTACGTTTAATATATCCTGCATGAGAAATAGTAATTACTACTTGCTCATCAGCAATTAAATCAGTGATACTAACATCTCCTCCTGCATATTCTATAACAGAACGACGCTCATCACCATATTTTTCTTTTATCTCAGTTAATTCCTCTTTAATCAAGTTCATTCTTAGCTCTACGCTAGCTAATAACTCTCTTAAATGATTAATTAACTTCATGATCTCTTCATACTCAGCACGTAGTTTATCCTGCTCTAGTCCAGTTAACTGACGTAAACGCATTTCTACAATTGCACGAGCTTGAATCTCTGATAAGTTAAAGCGCTCTATTAATTTAGCTCTAGCCTCATCAGCATTACTAGAAGAACGAATAAGAGCAATTACTTCATCGATATTATCAGATGCAATAATTAATCCTTCTAAAATATGCGCTCTTTCTTCTGCTTTTCTTAACTCAAACTGAGTTCTACGAGTCACTACATCTAAACGGTGATCAACGAAATGAGAGATTAACTCTTTTAAATCTAATAATTGAGGTCTTCCGTTTACTAATGCGATATTATTCACACTAAAAGAAGACTGCAATTGAGTATATTTATAAAGTGTATTTAAAACAATATTTGGAACTGCGTCACGCTTTAATACGTATACAATACGCATTCCTTTTCTATCAGATTCATCGCGAATAGTAGCAATACCTTCGATCTTTTTCTCGTTAATAGCTTCAGCAGTTTTCTTAATCATTTCTGCTTTATTAACTTGGAAAGGAATCTCAGTCACTACGATAGACTCTCTACCATCTACTTCTTCAAAATTAGCTTTAGCACGCATTACTACACGTCCACGACCAGTTTTAAAAGCTTCGCGTACTCCTTCATATCCATAGATAATACCACCAGTAGGGAAATCAGGAGCTTTAATATAATTGATTAATTCATCGATTTCAATATCATTATTATCGATATAAGCTAATGTACCATCTATAACCTCTGATAAGTTATGAGGTGCCATATTCGTTGCCATACCTACCGCGATACCCGATGCCCCATTCACTAATAACGTAGGGATTCTAGTCGGCATTACTTTAGGTTCTTCTAAAGTATCATCGAAGTTTAATTGAAAATCTACAGTCTCTTTGTCAATATCAGCAAGAATCTCTTCAGATATCTTTTTCATTCTTGCCTCTGTGTAACGCATCGCTGCAGGACTATCTCCATCTACAGATCCAAAGTTACCTTGTCCGTCCACTAGTAGATAACGCATACTCCAATCCTGTGCCATACGTACCATAGCGTCGTACACTGAACTATCTCCATGTGGGTGATATTTACCTAAAACCTCTCCTACAATTCTCGCAGACTTTTTATGTGCTCTATTAGACATGATGCCTAATTCATACATTCCAAATAATACTCTTCGATGAACAGGTTTTAAGCCATCTCTAACATCAGGAAGCGCTCTAGAAACAATAACTGACATCGAGTAGTCGATATAAGCAGATTTCATTTGCTCTTCTATGTTAATAGGAATTAACTTTTCTCCTTCAGACATAAGTATATAAAATTAAAAATTGTCAAATTATTAAACGCGCTAATATACAGTTTTTATAGGTTTTCTCCACGTTTTTATACAAGTATTTCATTTGATTATCTAGCAAATTGATTTTTTCTAAAAAAAACACATTCTTCCTTTTTTATTAAAGTTTTTTTTTGTCAATTAGCTATTGTCAGCTTTATACTATAGGTACACTTTTTGTATCTTTAAAGATTAAAATGAATATTCACCTAATTTGAATTGAAAAATGGATGATAATTTCTCACAAGAAGTAAAAGATGTTATTTCATATAGCAAAGACGAAGCTATTAGGCTTAGTCATGACTCTATCGGTACTGAACATCTATTACTAGGACTATTAAAAGTGGAACAAGGTGAAGCGTCTAATATTTTAAATAACCTGGACATAGATGTTGATTTTCTACGTCATAAAATAGAAACATTAAACCCTGCTTCTCATAATAAAGAACTGCTGAGTAATAAACTACAATTGCACCTTACAAAACAGGCTGAGCGTGCATTAAGACTTACATACTTAGAAGTAAAACTATTCAAAAGTACAGAGATAAACACTGTTCACTTGCTGCTTTGTATTCTAAAAAATAGCGATGACCCTACTACACAAATCTTAAATAAGATGAAAGTGGATTATGAAGCTGTGAAACAAGCGTATTTAAATACTAGCGAGGCTCAAAAAGACTCTTCTGATGATTTATTCGAAAGTCCAAAAGCACAAACTTTTGATGATGCAAGTCAAGATGACAGTAAAAGTACTGACAGCAATGACAATGTTACAGCTAAAACATCTAAAAGAAGTAAAACTCCAGTATTAGATAATTTTGGTAGAGATTTAACCGAAATGGCTGAGAATGGCAAACTAGATCCTGTAGTTGGGCGTGAAAAAGAAATAGAACGCGTATCTCAAATTCTAAGTAGACGCAAGAAGAACAACCCTCTACTAATCGGTGAACCTGGTGTAGGTAAATCTGCTATAGCGGAAGGATTAGCTCTGCGCATTGTTCAGAAGAAAGTATCTCGTATCTTATATAACAAGAGAGTCGTAACTCTTGACTTAGCTAGTCTTGTAGCAGGTACTAAATACAGAGGACAGTTTGAAGAGCGAATGAAGGCTGTAATGAATGAACTAGAGAAGAATGATGATATTATCTTGTTCATTGATGAGATACATACTATCGTAGGAGCTGGTGGAGCTACGGGTTCACTAGACGCATCTAATATGTTCAAACCTGCATTAGCTCGAGGTGAAATCCAATGTATCGGTGCTACAACATTAGATGAGTTTAGACAGCATATCGAGAAAGATGGAGCTTTAGAACGTCGTTTCCAAAAAGTAATCGTAGAACCTACTACTGTAGACGAAACAATTACGATCTTAAACAATATTAAAGACAAGTACGAAAGCCACCATAATGTTACTTATACTGATGAAGCTATCGAAGCATGTGTTAAGCTAACGAACAGATATATGAGTGATCGTTTCTTACCAGACAAAGCTATCGATGCTATGGATGAAGTAGGTTCTCGTGTTCATATCACTAATATCAATGTACCAGATAATATCCTTGAACTAGAACAAAAACTAGAACATACTAAGGAGCAAAAGAATGAAATGGTACAAAAACAGAAGTATGAAGAGGCTGCTCGTTTAAGAGATGATGAAAAACAACTAGAAAAAGACTTAGCTGTAGCTCAAGAAAACTGGGAACAAGAAGTAAAAGAAAACAGAATAGTGGTTACTGAAGAGAATGTTGCTGACGTTGTTTCAATGATGACAGGCATTCCTGTAAATAGAATTGCAGAAAAAGAAATCACTAAACTTGCTAATCTTCCTCAGTTAATCAAAGGTAAGGTTATTGGTCAAGACGAAGCCGTTAGTAAAATAGCGAAAGCAATCCAAAGAAATAGAGCTGGATTAAAAGACCCTAATAGACCTATTGGTTCCTTTATTTTCTTAGGACAGACAGGAGTTGGTAAGACACAATTAGCTAAAGTAATCGCTAAAGAAATGTTTGACTCTGAAGATGCTCTTATCCGTATCGACATGAGTGAATACATGGAGAAGTTCGCTATCTCTAGATTAGTAGGAGCGCCTCCAGGATATGTTGGTTATGAAGAAGGTGGTCAGTTAACAGAGAAAATCAGAAGAAAACCTTATAGCGTGATTCTTTTTGATGAAATCGAAAAAGCACATCCAGATGTATTTAATATGCTTCTACAAGTACTTGACGATGGACATCTAACAGATAGTTTAGGACGAAAAGTTGATTTTAGAAACACGATTATCATCATGACTTCTAATATCGGAGCACGTCAGTTAAAAGATTTTGGACAAGGAGTAGGTTTTGGCACCACTGCTAGACAGGAACAAACGGATCAACATTCTAAATCTGTGATAGAAAATGCGCTGAAAAAAGCCTTTGCACCTGAGTTTTTAAATAGAATAGATGATATCATTGTATTTAACGCTTTAGAAAGAAATCATATAGACTTAATCATAGACATAGAGCTTCAGAAATTGTTTAGAAGAATTACTGACCTTGGTTATGAATTAACATTAAGTCCAGACGCAAAAGACTTTATTGCCGAAAAAGGTTTCGATAAACAATATGGAGCAAGACCTCTTAAAAGAGCGATTCAGAAGTATATCGAAGATCCTCTAGCAGAGGAGATTGTAAATTCAAAAATAACGTTAGGTGACAGTATCGAGATGAAACTTAACGAAGCTAAAGATGCATTAGAAATAGCAATTATAGCAAAATAATAAACATTCTTCTCTCAAGAAGAAGTCAATAAAAAGAGGATATCCTTAAAGGATATTCTCTTTTTTTATTCCCTTACTTCGCCTATTTCCCTTCCCTTCTAGACTCTACTTTTCTTTATTTTGTTCTAAGTTGCTTTAGGGTTTCTAGGAGTATTCTAGGACATTCCTTCGACAAAACCCGCTTTTTGCCTAGTAAACCCCAAGGATACCCCTAGCAAACCTCAAGAAAGTGCAAGCTAAGTCCTTATATTTTATCTTCTTAAATCCAAGCTATTACACTACAACACACCTACTCTTTTACCTTTTGATTGGATTATTTTATTCCACTCTTAGCACCTTACAACTCTAACTACGATCCATATTTTATTATAAAACATAAACAATCAAACACTTAACAAGCTTTTTTGTCACATATTCTCTCTAAACCAGCATCAATATGTTGTAAAATCATTAAATTTTACTTTTTTTTCTATCTCGTGTAAAAGCATTATCTTTAATACACTACATTCGCATTAGATTATTATTAATATATGTTAGACAAAGTTATTGTTGGTAGTGAAGAATGGTGTTCTTTTTCTACTTTAAATATCCCTGCTATTAAAGCGCGTGTTGACTCGGGTGCTAAGACATCTGCGTTACATGCTATAAACATTGTTCCTTTTGAAAAAGAGGGAGAAAAGTGGGTCAAATTTGATGTCAATCCTCTGCAAAACAATGGAAAAACTGTTATCCACTGTGAATCTAAGGTAATAGATAAAAGAATCGTGAAGAGCTCTAGTGGCTCTAGAGAATCTAGATACGTAATCCAAACAGAAATATCCATTGCGGATACAAACTGGGTGATAGAACTGACTTTGACTAATAGAGATTCTATGGGATATAGAATGCTACTAGGAAGAGAAGCTATGGGAGGACGTGTGTTAGTAGATCCTGAAAAACACTTCTTACTAGGTCAACCAACAACAGAAAAACTAGAAGAATACTATACTAAACCAAAAACAGAGAAGAAAGGTCTGCGTATAGGATTATTAGCTAGTAACCCAGAACTATACAGCAATAAAAGAATTATAGAAGCAGGAGAATTAAGAGGTCACGAAATGCACTTCTTAAATCTGAAATACTGTTATATGAAACTAGATGCTAACCAACCAGAGATACACTATCGAGGTGGGCGAGTTCTAAATGATTTTGACGCAGTGATACCTCGTATACGACCAAGTATGACCTATTACGGATGTGCGTTAACTAGACATTTCGAATCTCTTAAAGTATATAGTTTAAATAGTGCTGCAGCGATAGCTCAGTCTAGAGATAAACTGTTTTCACTTCAATTATTATTAAATAATGGTGTAGACATCCCTACTACAGGTTTTGCTAACTCGCCTTTAGACACTAATGATTTAATAAAGATGGTGGGAGGAAGTCCTCTTATTGTCAAATTATTAGAAGGAACACAAGGTAAAGGTGTGGTACTAGCAGAAACTAAAAAAGCAGCAGAAAGTGTGATCAATGCATTCAAAAGTCTTAATGCAAACATCTTAGTTCAAGAGTTTATTAAAGAGGCGAATGGTAAGGATATACGTTGCTTCGTGGTAGACGGAAAAGTTGTAGCAGCTATACAACGCGAAGCCCTACCTGGTGAGTTTAGAGCTAATATTCACTTAGGTGGTACAGCATCTGTAATCAAAGTAACACCAGAAGAGAAAAAGATAGCAATCAAAGCTGCTAAAGCTATGAACCTAAAAGTAGCTGGAGTAGATATTATTCGCTCTGCTAAAGGCCCTCTTCTACTAGAAGTAAACTCTTCTCCTGGATTAGAAGGAATAGAAGGTGCTACAAATAAAGATATTGCTTCAGAGATGATTAAAGCGATAGAAAAACAAGTAAAATGGTAATATTATAAAAAAGTGGTGATCTAACCATCACCACTTTTATTCTTTTTAAATCAATACAAGCTATGAACCCATCTACTAACGGCTGGATCAAAAAATACTTTACAGAACACCTAGACTATCAAATCTTCTCTACTCAGAATTGTCATGAGATTTCAACACAGATTAGAAGAATAGGATTCAGTTATGGTATAATTGATATTGATGAATTACCAAGTATTTATAAAAACTTTAAATACACACAAGAAGAACTTTCTAAGATCTGCTACTTACAGCTTTTAGAGAAGATTTATTATATATATAACAATGGGGATAATCAACAGAATTTCATCGATAAGCTCATAGAGTTTTACGAAGTATTCATTCCTCATAAGAGCAATATATTCTCTTCATTCTTTGAAGAAAAGAACCCTTATAACAAACTAGAAAACATCTTTTCTATCAGATGTAAAGAACACTTCTTTTCTCAGTCAAAAAACAATGATTTTGTACTAAATATGATTCTATTATTCATTGATATACTAGCATTCGAGGCTTATATCAATGAAAAAACAGATCCTACTATCTTTATACAACACACGGTAGAACAATTAAAAGAAATAACATTATCTGTTAAACGAAATAAAGAGGAGTTAAGCAAAAAAGATCTACAACTAATAGACTTTTTAGACAAAACTAATAACAGCGCAGCTATTGATTCAATAAAACCGAATACTCCTATCAGTAGCTTCGAGGCAAACTTTATGATAGACTACATCGTATGTAACTCATGGAAAAACGATGTACAAGAAATTATACTACCTAACTTCGAGGAAGAGCCATTCTTGTCTATTCCTTATTCACAGACGATGATAGAAGAGAGTATATTTTACTTTTCGATAGTATTGGTTAAAAATAAATATGATTACCATTATTACAAATCAAGCAACTTATTTGATAATGTAATCAAAAACTCTACAAGTTATATCGAGCTTTTACTAACGCGAAACAAAACTAGGCTAGTAAATGAATTACAAAAGAATACCCAACTAATGAAGTTATTAGTGGATTCTACACATAGAGATTTAAATAAAGAAGAAAAAAAGATGGTCAAAAAACAAACTATAGAAGTTATTAAAACCATCCCTTCTCTTGCTATCTTTATTTTACCTGGAGGAGGTATATTATTACCTATTTTATTAAAGTTTATCCCATCATTACTTCCCTCTTCATTTAATGAAAATACAGAGCAGTAACGAACATAAACTATATCTTTCTAAATCGAAGTTGGTATACTTCGTCTAGATCTTGATTACTCATCAAGTTTACATTTAAATCTGTTACATAACCAGAGTTAAGACCGTATACCCATCCGTGTATTCCAAGTTCTTGATTGCGAGACCAAGCTTCTTGTACGATTGATGTTTTTGCTAAATCATACACTTGCTCTTGTACATTTAGCTCTACAAAACGATTAAATCGTTTTACTTCATCATCTATCTGATCTAACTCTACATTGTGTAATCTATAGACAGTCTTGATATGTCTAATCCAGTTATCGATCAGACCATAAGACTCATTCTTCATTGCAGCTAGTACCCCACCACATCCATAGTGACCACAAACAATGATATCTTTAATCTTTAGAATATTAACAGCGTAATCTAGAACACTCAACATATTCATGTCAGAGTGTATTACCATATTCGCAATATTACGATGTACAAAAACATCACCTGGTTCTGCTCCTATAATTTCGTTAGCTGGTACTCTACTATCAGAACACCCTATCCATAATACAGGAGGTGTTTGTTTTTCGCTAAGTCTTTTGAAGTAATTAGGATTTACAGTTAGCCTCTCCTCTACCCATTGCTTATTGCGTTCTAGAATTTTCTTATAAAAATCACTATGTGCCATAGTCTTATTTTTTCTCTACAAACATTTCTTTTACAATGTTCACTTCACCTGTTTCTACTTTATAAAAAGCCCCTACAATTCCTATCTCACCTGCTTGATACATTTCACTCAGAACAGTACTTTTACTTAAGATATGGTCAATAGTATGATCTACATTGTGATAAGCAACTAAATCAACTGCTTCTTTCGATTCTATATCAAGGTTTTTATTATTCTCTTTTACATACTCTATTGAAGGTTCTACTTTAGCTAATAAATTAGTTAAATGCCCTAATTTTGCACCTTTACAAGCTCCAGTAATAGCTCCACAATGTGAATGTCCTAAAACCATGATAAGTTTACTACCTGCTAATTTACATGCAAATTCCATAGAACCAATAATATCTTCATTCAATACATTACCAGCAATACGAGCACTAAAGATATCACCTAATCCTTGGTCAAAGATTAACTCAGCAGAAGTACGGCTGTCAATACAACTCAATATAATAGCGAATGGAAACTGTCCTTCTTTAGTAGAGTTTACTTGTTCTAACAGATTACTATGTGCTTTTAAGTTTTCTACAAAACGCTTATTTCCTTCCACTAAGAAATCTAAAGCTAATTTTGGTGTAACTAATTTTTGGTCTTCTATGTTGTGTAGTCTCATTCGATTGTTGTTTATTTAAGTTGTAAACTGATAGCAAAAATACAAAACAATCAATAAAATATAACGTATTATTATTTTTTGAAGTAATTTTTATTAATACTATAATTCATAAACAATAATTAACAATTAATATCTCAACCTTTATCTTACTCTTCAATGTAAAAGAGTTAAAAAGAGATGAACCATACAGAGATATAAAATTAGTAGGTCTTCAAATCAGTTCTTATCGATAAGCATTTAAATTTCATCTATTTACAAACACCATCAATCGTTAACATAAATATAAATTACAAAAATATTTGTTTGATTACCAAAATAGTTAATACATTTGCACCATAAATAACAGGAGGAAAAATTTGTACTGATTGCAACCTCGGTAAAAAATGCTAAAGCAGAAATTCATACTTCCCCTTTAGCCATTTCCTCTATTTTTAAAATCTTAAAAAAACAATTATTATGGCTTATTACTTTACATCTGAATCAGTTAGTGAAGGACATCCAGATAAAATTGCTGATCAAATCTCTGATGCTTTAATCGATAACTTTTTAGCGTTCGATCAAGATTCTAAAGTGGCTTGTGAAACTTTAGTAACAACAGGACAAGTAGTTTTAGCTGGTGAAGTTAAATCTAAAACATACTTAGACGTACAACAAATCGCTAGAGAGGTAATCAAACGTATTGGTTACACTAAGAGTGAATATATGTTTGACGCTAACTCATGTGGTATCTTATCTGCTATCCACGAACAGTCTGCTGACATCAACCAAGGAGTAGACAGAAAGAGTCCAGAAGAACAAGGAGCTGGTGACCAAGGGATGATGTTTGGTTATGCAACTAAAGAGACTGAAGACTATATGCCTCTAGCATTAGACCTTTCTCATAAATTGCTACAAGAATTAGCAGCTATCCGTAGAGAAAATACGGAAGTTACTTATTTAAGACCAGATGCGAAAAGTCAAGTTACATTAGAATATGATGATAACAATACTCCTATCAGAATTGTTACTATCGTACTTTCTACTCAACATGATGATTTCGTTCAACCAACGGATAACTCTGCTCAAGCTAAAGAAGTTGCTGAGAAAGCAATGCAAGCACGAATAGAGAAAGACATCAAAGAGATCTTAATTACTCGTCTTTTAAATAAATATCCTCAATACAAATATTTATTTGAAAATAACGAAGAAATAGAGTACTTAATCAATCCAACAGGTGTATTCGTTATTGGAGGTCCTCATGGAGATACAGGACTGACAGGTCGTAAGATTATCGTAGATACTTATGGTGGTAAAGGTGCTCACGGTGGAGGTGCTTTCTCTGGTAAAGACCCTAGTAAAGTAGACCGTAGTGCAGCTTATGCGACAAGACATATTGCTAAGAACCTAGTGGCAGCAGGTGTTGCTGATGAAGTATTAGTTCAAGTTTCTTATGCTATTGGAGTTGCTAAACCAACAGGTTTATACATCAATACTTACGGAACAAGCAATGTTAATCTAACTGATGGTGAAATCGCTAAAAAAGTTAGTGAGTTATTTGACCTAAGACCATACTTCATTGAAACTAGTCTTAAACTAAGAAACCCTATCTATAGCGAGACTGCTGCTTATGGACATATGGGACGCAAACCTCAAGTAGTAAAAAAAGTATTCACTAGACCTGGTGGAGAAACTAAAGAAGTAGAAGTAGAATTATTCACTTGGGAAAAATTAGACAGAGTAGAAGATATCAAAGCTAAATTTAGCTTGTAATATTCTTATCCAATTCATATAAAGAGACTGCTGTTAGTAGTCTCTTTTTTTTTATATTTTCCTATAAGAAGAATCCTCTCTTATACACATTACTAGAATTGGTTTATATTTACTTAACTAAACCAAAATTATGAACTGGATTCTAGGTGCATTTATATTACTGATACTATATATTCTTTTTGATAAAAAAAGAAATAGAAACAAAAGGAATGCTCAACTTCAAAAATTAAAAGAAAGCTGGGGACATCCAAAAGGATTAACTGATTTTAATTTTGACAAAATAGCATCATACCATCACGCATTAGGTCATAATACATCGTATCAAACAATTAGCAAAACTATTAATCAAGATCTTGATTTAGACGATACGTTTACTTATCTAGACAGAACACACTCCTTAATAGGACAACAATACTTATATCACAAACTGCACACGATTAAGTCACCAGAAGAAGTAAGAGACCTTGATCAAACAATTAATTTCTTCAGAACTGACAGTGATGAAAGATTAAAAGTACAAATGCTACTAAGTACCTTAACGAATAGAAGTATATACTACTATCACACTCTATTCACCCATAACATCACAATAAACCGTTTCAAACTAAAACTAGCTTATGTATTGAATATCATTACAATTAGTTCTTTACTATTAAGTTTACATAGTTTAATCTGGATACTAGTATTACTTCCGGTATTTAGTGTCAACTTGGTCTTACATTATAAAAATAAATATGCGCAATATGATCAGCTAAGTGCTACACAAAACTTTAAACATATTCTTAATTCAACTAGTCAGTTACTAAAGATGCAAAAGTTATCTACAGCATATAATTTTACCGAAACAAAAAAAGCTATACCTACACTGCGCAAATTAAATACACTAACCTATTTTTTCACATCAGACAGCGCTATTAAAGATGAGATAACTACATTAGTAATGTTCCCTATAGAACTACTAAAAATAATGCTTAATATCGAAGTTATAACCTTCGAATCTTTTCTTTTAAGAGCACAACATGCTAAAGAAGAGCTAAAAACTTCTTTTGAAACAATTGCAAAGATAGATACAGCAATCTCAATAGCTTCTCTACAAACAAATAATCGACTATGTCAACCTGTATTCCACAATAGCAAAGAAATACAAATAGAAAACCTAATCCATCCATTAATCGAAAATTGTGTAAGTAATACAATACATTTAGAAAATAAAAGCCTGCTACTAACAGGTTCTAATATGGCAGGTAAAACTACATTCATAAGAGCATTGACCTTAAATACAATATTAGCTCAAACAATAGGGTATGTATTCGCTACATCATATAAAGCTAACTTTTACCAAATCAACAGTTCTATCCGAATAACAGATGACTTATATAATGACACTAGTTATTACCTACAAGAAGTAAAACAAATAAAGCACTTCATAATACAATCAAATACTACAAATCCACAATTATATGTATTAGACGAAATACTAAAAGGAACTAATACAAAAGAAAGAATCTCCGCTGCGTATGCTATACTTAAATATCTAAATAAAGAGAAAGATATAGTTATAGTATCTACACATGATATCGAACTCATTGAGCTACTAGAAAAAGAAGGTTATCAATGTCAATACTTACAAGAAAGTATTGTCAACAATGAGTTACATTTTGACTACAAATTAAAGCTAGGTCAACCACAAACAACTAATGCAATCAAAATATTAGAATTAAATGATTTTCCTACTGAGATTACAGATTTAGCATATAACACAAAAAAAATGTTCAGTTAGCTAACTGAACATTTTTCTATTTCTTCATCTAAGCATTCAAATCTTGAATTCTGAGATTTAAATTCTGGAACGATTATCTTTAATTGTTTCACTAAGTACTCTACATCATCCTGTCCCTCATTCTCACACACATAGTTACACATCATCTCTAGATTCGCTTTTACCACATCTAAATCTTGATTACGTACTTTTGCAATCATTATCTTTTCATGATGTGTCTTCACCGTATTCTCATCATTAGCGAGTAACTCTTCGAAGATCTTCTCTCCTGGTCTTAGACCAGTAATCTTAATATCAATATCTTCAGGATAACTATAACCACTCAGTCGTATCATACGTTTAGCCAAGTCAAATATCTTCATAGATTTCCCCATATCGAATACAAAGATTTCTCCTCCATTCCCCATAATTGAAGCTTCTAATACTAATTGACAAGCTTCAGGAATCGTCATAAAGAAACGTGTAATATCTTGATGTGTTACAGTTAATGGTCCTCCAGCATCTATTTGACGCTTAAACAATGGAATCACAGATCCATTAGAACCAAGAACATTTCCAAAACGAGTAACTATAAAGCTTGTAACACCATTATCTTTTAATGTAGATACATATAGTTCAGCTGCACGTTTAGTTGCCCCCATAACGTTAGTAGGATTAACAGCTTTATCTGTAGAAACCATTACAAACTTTGATACTCCAAATTGAACTGATAAGTCTGCAATCACTTTAGTCCCCTTTACATTGGTATGAATAGCTTCATAAGGGAATGATTCCATTAGAGGAACATGCTTATAAGCCGCTGCGTGATATACTAAATTAGGTCTATAAAGTTCAAATAAAGATTCCATCTTCTTTGTATCCCTAATATTCCCAACAACATAGATAATGTCATTACATTTATTAGAAACCATAGTCTGTTGCACATCATATAAAGGAGATTCAGCATGATCTACTAATATAAGTTTCTTAAAATTAAATCGAGCTACTTGTCTAGCTATTTCACTACCTATAGACCCAGCTGCTCCAGTAATCAATACTACTTTATCATCAATCTCTTTACCAATAATAGGGTTATCTAATTGTATTGCTTTACGTCCAAGTAAATCATCAATCTTTAACTCTTTAATTTGCTTATTTGTATATGAACCATCTAACCAATCTGTTGCTGGTGGAATTATTTTAATCTTTACAGGAAGTTTCTCTAATACCTCTGATATATCATTTAATCTTTCTCTAGTGATATTTTGAATTGAGATAATAATTTCATCTATACGATTACTAGTAACATAAGTCTCATCAAGAATAGAAGGATTATAAATTCTGTAACCTCCTAGTCTATTTCCAGATTTACTATTATTGTCATCCACAAAAGCTACTATATGTGTTCTAACTTTTGTATCTCCTTGCAGTGCACCAACAGTAATAATACCAGAATCACCAGCACCATAGATAATCACGCGTTTATGATTTCTAACATCTAATACATAACTACGATAAAATTGACTATAAAACAAACGAGCTAAAATAAGCATCGCTGAAGTAAAGAATAAATGCAGTAATACAAATGAATACGAATATCTTAAATAAGGCTCTAAACTATTCCCTAAGAACTCATTTCTTTGTAGCAAACTCACAATCATCATGACTGCTCCTGAAAACAAGCAAGAAATAAAAATAGTCTCGATATCCTTTATGCTTGTCTGTCTGATAACACCTTTAAAAGGTTTAAATATCAAAAAACTAACAATATAACAAACTAATAATACAGGTATTCTCTTTAACATTAATTCGATAGAGAAATTACCAAAAAAATTAGTTAACAAAAGGTTAGATATAAAATAGGTAAACAAGACAATCAACAAGTCTATTACAAATATGATACCCCTAGGTGTATCACGCTTTAACTGTCTTTTCAGCGCATTATTCATACGATTTTCTTTTGGTAGCAATTATTACAATTTTTCTAAATGCAAATATAATGCATAAAATGTCACATTTATTACTCTTCACTAGAAAATACAGTGTCTTCACCCTTTTCCTAGATTATTTAATCTTTATGAACATATTAACAACTAACACTACACTAAAATTAACAAATAGTAAATATATACAGATGATCCCTTCGAAAATCTAAAGGATTAGCACAATTATAAAATACATATAAACAAAAAATCCCCAACCTCATACGAGATTGGGGATTCTATAAAGAAAGGCGGCGAC
>NZ_BCMQ01000017.1 GCF_001485415.1 Myroides odoratimimus | reverse complement strand
CGATTACTATGATAAAAGCAAATCATTATTAATATATTTTACACCTTATTTTTGAGAATAACTCAATAAAACAAGGCATATCTAACCTGAGGATTATATCCGTATTATCCTCTATTTTTGTTTCTAATTCAATGTATGATGTTTATGCTACTTGTCGTACCTCATAAGCTTTTTTATTCCTAACACAAGAACATATACGCTGTACAAGCTTGTTTCTAACATTGTTTAAAACAAGCATCTTATGCTTACCTTCTCCAACTTTCCTCTCGTAATAAGCCCTTATCTCTGGGTCCCATCTAACAGCTGATAAAGCACAGAGATGTAAAAGTTTTTTAAGCTTTTTATTAGCCATAAAGTGTACTTTAGCTTTGCCTCTTACACTTTTACCTGAAGTATATTCAAAAGGGACAACACCACAATAAGATGCTAATTGTCGAGAGTCTTCAAATGATGTAAACGCATTGGTATAACATATTAAAAACATCGCTGTAATATCTCCAACACCTCTTACAGAAATCACACAATCAAATATCTCAGATACCTCTTGATTTTCTCTAATAAGAGTATTTAACTGTTCTTCAATCACCTTTATAGCGTTCTCTAAAGCCTTGATAATAGCCTTATCATTTTTAGACAAAACCTTGTACAGTTCATCATTAAACCCCTTAAATTCGTTGGTTCTTACTTCTATAGCTGTCTTATGAGCTATACTCATCTCTCGCTGTCCCAATAGAGCCTGAATCTTATTCAATACAGCCTTTGATGCTTTAAAGAGCTTCGCTTCTTCTTGATTTTTCTTAGCATACAATGCTATCCTTTTAGAATCTATCTTGTCATTCTTTCCTCTTTGTATTCCACTACTTCTTATAATTCTATAAGCCATTTCTACCCATAGATTACAATTCTTTGAAAGCAAAATATCTACTAAAATATTTTTATAAATACCTGTATGCTCCATACATATCAATGTTTCCTCTACACAACATCCTTCGCTTTTCATCCACTTCATAAATTGATCAACTCCCGTTTTAGTGTTTTCAAACTGATTGTGTTTACAAGAATTAGCATCTACATAAATAGCTACATCAAAATAATCTTTGGAAATATCTATTCCGATAAATTGTGTAAATTTGTCCATATGATAATTATTTAAGGCAACCTGTTACTAAAATATCATCTAAACCTTAATACTAGACCTCGACGTCTTAATTACTAGTCTGATACTCTTTAGTAAAATCAACAAAGTCCTACTCGAATTTTAGGGCGTTATCCTTGTAATTCGTCTGGTTCACTTTGTTGATTAGGTTGTTTTATTTATTCTCTACAATATTATCATATTCTCAGTTAGCAAATCTAAAGGTAATTCGTAATTTGAAATAATTAAACGTAAAGATGAGATCTTACATTACCCTCAAAAAACACATAACAGATGAGTATACTCATGGGCATCTAATATTGAATATGTACAGTACACCCCTAATATTATATTTCTATTAGAAGTGATATACATACTTGATGCCGTAGGCAAACCATTTGTAATTCGTAATTTGAAAATCGTAATTAAAGAAACAGGCTGTGTTGGCATGCTGTTAATATATCTCTGACGATTCTACTTATAGGAGAGCTATTATTCACTCCGTACATCCCAAGATAAGGTAAATGCTGTATCACCTCATCTCTCCCTTGATACACCACTTCTTTACACAGTTTATCTATAGTATTACACTCTTCTTCTGTCAGTTCAATACCTTCTTGTACTTTCTGCCATGTAGTAGATGCTAAATCATAAAAAGCTTCTCTACGCGTGTGATATGCTGTCTGTAGCTTCACTAACAATTCTGTTTGGAACTGTTCATAAACACCTCCTTTGAGTTTATTAAAATATACCTCTACTTCTTGTAGAAAGTGGTATTGCATTCCCAACTGATTCACAGCTAATGTAAACTTCGCAAACGGATAAAAAGGAAACTTATAAAGTGGGGTGTCGATAGTACATGCCTCACTCGTGATACTAAAGCTACATGATTTAGGTACGCATAATCCTTCTGCCACGATAGAATGACTCCCTGTAGCTATTAGTCCTAAGGTATCCCAACTGTTCTTAGTTGTTACTTCAGAAGGCAAAAAGAAAAATGACTTATACACAGGTCTTCCTTCTGCATCATACTGCAATTCCCCATTGACTTCAAGATGACAATTCGCTGTAAAAACTGTACAATGCTGTAGTCCTGTAACGATATCCCAAGTCCCATTGATAAGGTAATATTCTCCTTCTTCTCTTGCTACTCCACTTACCTTACCACTACCTCCAAAACACACCTTAGCGTCTTGAAAGACTTTATTACTTTCATTAGGATCTAAAAAGCCTACAAACATATTAGCTCCTGCACATAGCGTCACTGTCCATCCTAAACTCCCATCTATAGTAGCTAATTGCTCTTCTACCCTTAGTGCATCTATAAAGTCTAGTTCTAATCCATTATATTGTTTAGGCACAAATAGGTTGAATAAATTGTTTCTATACAGCACTTCTAGTTGTTCTGTTGTTAGATGACCTAATTGTTCTGCTGTAGTTATATTGTCTTTAAGTATTTGCACATCGGCATCACTTAGATACTGTCTCATAATATGTTGTTTTGTCAACAACAAAGCTACCGCATTAAAACACTTTAAACAAAAAAGACCTCATCAGTAATACTGATGAGATCTCTTCAAATTGCTCTATTTTTCTCTATTCTAAATTTTCTGGTAATAATAAACTAAACTGACTCGCTGTGAGAATATCTCCTATGATACGGTTCATCTCTGTAGTATAATTCATCGCTCCCATACCTAAATAAGGCACGACTTTCAGAACAGCATTACGTCCTTTATAGACTAGACCTTTGCACATCTTCTCAATATCAGCAGTAGTCTGCTCTGTTAACTTCCCATTTAATGCTATCTCATCACTAGAGGACTGAGCTAATCGATAGAAGGCTGCTCTTCTCTCAAGGAATTTCTCTTCATATTGATAGAACAATTCATCTTTAAACTCAAAATATTTATTATACAACTCTCCTGTAAAGTACTTTCTTAGTTCATCCATAAAATGCTCTTGCATGCCCAAATGATTTGCAGTCAAGGTTAACAATGCAAACGACATAAAGGGATAGTGATAGATCTGTTCGTTGATAACAGGATGATTACTATCTATCTCAAAAGCACGATTACTACTTACCCTAAAGTCTTTGATATTGACGCTGTGGCTCGCAGTAGCTTTTAACCCGACAGACTGCCAATCTTCAATAACATTAATCTCCTTAGGAAAGAAGAAAAACGTTTTAAAATAAGGCGAACCATCTTCCTTATAAAGCAATTCTCCTTTTTCTTCAATATGACAGTTCAAGGTCAATACAGTACAATGTGGTAATCCGACGATATAATCCCAAGTACCATTCACTATATACCCATCTCTGGATACCTTAGCGATACCATCTATCTGTCCACTTCCTCCAAAACATACTTTAGGGTCTTGGAAAATCATTTTGGCAAGAAAGCTTTCTAAATATCCTACGAACATATTAGCACCAGCACACATGGTCACTGTCCACCCTAGACTACCATCTATTCTAGCCAACTGTTCTTCCACCTGTAAAGCTTCAATCAAACTAACTCCTAGGCCTCCTAAATATTCAGGCACAAACATATTAAACAACTTATTATCATAGATAACTTGTAGTTGCTTATCCGTTAATGTACCTAATCTAATAGCTTCATTTACTTCACTTCTCAGAATGTCTACATCCTTTGATGATATTTCCATCATAACATATTGATTAATTATCTATTATAACAAACATATTAATTTAAAAATTGATTAATATGTGATTATTCACACCTAGTGCAAAAAACATTCCAATATTATTAACTAACCATTATTTAAAAAAAACTTACTTTTATAGTATAAAAATAAATTAGAAAATATGTCGGCATTGAACAATCCATTTAACACCGTTCATGGTACAGCACCATTTACTCAAATTAAAACGGAAGACTATATACCTGCTTTCAAAAAAGCAATACAAGATACAAAAGCAGAGATAGACACTATTACGGCTAACGTTGCAACACCTACCTTTGAGAATACACTAGAGGCATTAGCCTACTCAGGGATGGAATTAGATGTATTGTCTAATATCTTCTTTAACCTGAACTCTGCAGAGACCAATGATGAGATGCAGAAAATAGCACAAGAAGTAGCTCCTATGTTATCTGCATTAGGCAATGATATCTCTTTAAACGAAGAGTTATTTAAACGTGTAAAAGCAGTTTATGAACAAAAAGAGACACTGAACCTTACTATAGAACAAGAAACCTTATTGACAAAGAATTATAAAAGCTTTGTCCGCAATGGTGCATTGTTATCAGAAGATAAAAAAGAAAGATTAAGAGCAATAGATGCAGAACTGTCTACTACAGCCCTAAAATTTGGAGAAAACGTATTAGCAGAAACACATAAATACCAACTGCACATCACCGAGGAGAAAGACTTAGCTGGTCTTCCTGAAGGCGCTATAGAAGAGGCAAGAGCTTTAGCAGAACAAGAAGGTAAAGAGGGATGGATATTCACATTAGACTATCCTAGTTATATCCCTTTTATGACCTATGCTGATAATCGTGAGTTGCGTAAAGAGATGGCTATCGCTTCAGGTAAAAAAGCCTTTCAAGATAATGAGCACAACAATGAAGCGAATGTCTTAAAGATCGTAAACCTACGTCATGAGAGAGCTAATCTATTGGGATATGCTACACATGCTCACTTCGTATTAGAAGAGCGTATGGCACAGAGCCCTGATAAGGTAAATGCTTTCTTAGAAGAGCTATTAGCAAAGGCTAAGCCTGCTGCAGATAAAGAGTTTGCCGAATTAACTGCTTTTGCTCAAAAAACAGACAAAGTAGATGTGTTAGAGAAATGGGATGGTTCATACTACTCTGAGAAGTTAAAACAAGAGCGCTTTAGCTTAGATGATGAATTACTTAAACCATACTTCCAGTTAGAGAATGTATTAGACGGTGCTTACCAAGTAGCAAATAAGCTATACGGATTAGTTTTTACAGAAGTACAGACTATAGAGAAGTATCATGCAGATGTACGTACATTTGAGGTAACGAACGAACAAGGGGACTTCATAGCGGTATTCTATACTGACTTCTTCCCACGTAAAGGAAAGAGAAACGGTGCATGGATGACTTCATTCAAAAACCAATATATCAAAGATGGTATCAATGAAAGACCACATATCTCTATCGTATGTAACTTCACTAAGCCAACTGCGACTAAGCCATCGCTACTTACCTTTAACGAAGTGACTACTCTATTCCACGAGTTTGGGCATGCACTACACGGCATGTTAGCAAATACCACTTACCCATCTCTATCAGGAACTAATGTGTATTGGGACTTCGTAGAATTGCCAAGCCAAGTGATGGAGAACTGGTGTTATGAGAAAGAAGCTTTAGAGCTATTCGCTAAACACTATCAGACAGGAGAGACTATCCCTATGGAATTAGTAGAAAAAATCAAAGAGAGTGCGAGCTTCTTAGAAGGAATAGCTACAGTACGTCAGTTGAGCTTCGGTCTATTAGATATGGGATGGCATGGGCAAGACCCTACTGCTATCACGAGTCTAAAAGACTTCGAAACAAAACAATTTGCCTCTACTCAACAATATCCTGATGTAAAAGAGAATGCAATGAGTACTTCATTCTCCCATATCTTCCAAGGTGGTTACTCATCTGGATACTACAGTTATAAATGGGCAGAGGTATTGGATGCTGATGCATTCGCATACTTCAAAGACAATGGCATCTTCAATAAAGAAGTAGCTACTAAGTTTAAAGATTATGTGTTGTCTCAGGGAGGTACTGATCACCCAATGACATTATACAAAAAATTCAGAGGTCAAGAACCTACTCCGGATGCTTTATTAAAAAGAGCAGGATTGTTATAATAGACAGACAAAAGGAAGCTAATTAGCTTCCTTTTTTTATCTTTATAGGTATAATTAGTATTTTATGTCGATTAGCTCAACTACTTCTATTAAAAATAAGTTTACCCTAAAAAAGGGTGACTATCTCTGTCAAATGGGAGATATTAATACTAACTTGTATTATATAGTAAATGGTTGTGTTCAATTATATATTTTAGATAATAATGAGGAACGTATCATTCGCTTCGGATATAAAGGAAGTACAATCTGTGCTTTAGACAGTTTAATTACTCAACAGCCTACTATCTATTACTTACAAGCCATCAGACAAACAGAAGTCATTATACTATCTTCTGAAGAAACGACTAGATTACTAAACGATATGGAAGGAATAAAGAAACTTATTATTCAGTTTCAAGAAAGAGAAATAGACTTACTAACAGATTCTCCTATTCTTCGATATCAAAGAGTCTTAAAACGATCTCCCCTACTATTTCAAGAAGTTCCACAAAAGTATATTGCTCGTTACTTACGAATGACAGCTGAAACTCTATCTCGACTTAAAAATCTTGATTTGAGTCAAGATTTAGATTAATCCTTTACTAGACTTTTGTAGTATAAAATTATTAATGATGACTAACCAACAAGTATTAGATAGATTATGCTTGCTTACAGATAAGCATTTAGAGCAGTTGCAATACATAAAGAGACTTAGTACAGAACAGCTTAACTATAAACCAACAGTAGAATCATGGAATATATTACAGTGTATTGCACATCTTAACTATTACTTTGATTTTTACTTACCTCAATTTAAAAGTGCAATGAATGGTAAAAAGAGAGAACAGCTACTATTTAAATCAGGAGTGATAGGTAAGTACTTTGCCAATATATTATTATACAAAGAGAATCAAAAGCCTATTAAAAGCCCTAAACAGACTAATCCAATAGATAAGATCATCTCTAAAGATGTAATTATCACCTTTGAAGCCAACTTGATTGCTCTGAAAGATATTATAAAAAAAATGCCACAAGAAGTAGTAAACAATAGAGCGATTGTAACGATGTTTTCTAATTGGTACAAACTCAATGTAGGAGATAGCTTGCGCATTGTAGTGTATCACAACGATAGACACTTTCATCAAATACAGAAGTTACTGCCATAAAAACAAAAACTCCCATTGTATTGTTACAATAGGAGTTTTCTTTTAAAGTACATTATTCATTATAAAAAACACTCTTCACTATAAGTATAAGCATCTAGTGTAACAGGTATTTTATTAGCCTCTTTAAGATCATGTTGTACCTCATTGTAACGCTCGATATCAGCATCCGCTTTAGGATCCTTTATACTCTCTAATATTGCATTGATACGGTCAAACTCGCGTTGTTGATCAGCTTTAAGATATCCTTCTGCTACTTTACATACTTCTTTAAAAGTTTTACCTTCTACTTCTTTTAAGAAAGCTGCATCTGTCTTATCATGATCTATTCCCTCATCTTCTGTATAGATGACATTCATATTTCCGATGATTTGTATTGCCTTTTGAAGACGCAATTGATCTGCATCTCCTAAAGTTACCATCATCTTATCTTCAGAATCCATATAGGCATCCATATTGTCTGCGGCTAACTTTAAGTCAGCTGTCTCTGGCTGTATTTGAGGAGTCACGATTTGAGTCTCTTCTACTACTTCTGTTTGCACCTCTTTATCCTTGCAACTAACCGTCAAAAGTGCTAGTGCAAATAATGTAATCCCTACTTTTTTCATACCTATCGATTAATATGACAAATGTAAAAACATACCTAGTCAATATGCAATAGCTATAAACAGCTATTTTACATCCACAAAAAAAGGGAGAGGCAATCACTACCTCTCCCTTCACCAAAACAAAACCACTATAAAAATATAGTCTCCTTACTTATTATGAAATTTATTATTATGCTAGATCTCCAAACTTCCCAGAGTTAAAGTCATCTACTGCTTGTACTAACTCATCTGTTGTATTCATTACGAATGGTCCATAATGTGCTATTGGTTCATTTAAAGGTTCTCCTGAGATTACTAAGACTACAGCATCTTTAGTAACTTCTACTGTAAACTCTTCTCCTTCTCTCTCCATGTGAGCCACATGATCTGTAGCTACTACTGTTCCATTTACTTTTACTTCACCTTCTAATACTAACAATAAGGTAGTATACCCTGAAGGAAAGCTAAAGTTAGTATTTGTACCTACTTTTGCTTTTAAATTGTACATGTGAATAGGTGAGAATGTAGAAGCTGTTCCTTTAGTCCCATTATAATCTCCTGCTATCACTTCTATTACTCCCTCTCCATTAGGCAATGTATATTTTGCCATTTTATCATGTTCTATTGCTTGATACTTAGCAGGTCCTTTCTTATCTTCTCTCTTTAAGTTCACCCATAATTGTACCATTTGAAACTCACCACCTGTTTTACTCCATTCCGTTTCATGAAACTCTTTGTGTAAAACTCCAGACGCTGCAGTCATCCACTGTACATCACCTTCTCCTATGATACCTCCACCTCCGCTACTATCTCCATGTTCTACACGTCCTTTATACGCTATTGTTACAGTCTCAAATCCTTTATGCGGGTGAACTCCTACACCTCTTGGGATTTCTGAAGGCCCAAATGTGTATTTAGAATTATAATCAAACATGATGAAAGGATCCATCTGTTGCATATTCATATTAGGCATACTTGGAATAAAGTTGTGCACTCTAAAACCATCTCCTACAAAGTGTGCTGGTTGTGGTTTTACTACTTGTTTAATATTTCTTGTTTTCATATCTCTTTGTTTTTTGTATTACAAATTTACAACCTCATCACCCCTTAAACACTTAACCTACAACAAGAAGTATACCTCATAAAAAAGGAGGTTTACCTCAGCAAACCTCCTTCTGTTTATTTATCTAGCTACACTAGTTCTTAATCTCTACTCTGATGCCTTCACTATGAGCACTTAGCTCTGGTGCGTACATACTCTGCATGGTTGTAATACCATTCGAGAATTGACCACTTACATTAGCTCTTAACTCATACTCGAATACATAACTTCCTTTTCTCAATCTCGATATAAAGAAATTCGTAGATGCGTCCCTCGTTTCTTCATAGTATCCCAACTCTCCTTTCCATCTATACCCTGATAGTACATTCGTAGGTTCAAAGCCACTAGCACGCATATCTTTTAAGTGAACATAGTCCATATTCCTATCTGTACTTATCTCTAAACGTACTGTCACCACATCACCTACTTTAATTGGAGACTCCTTAGTGATCTCACGTAGTACTTGACCTTGCTCTGTATTCGCTTTTATATATAGTTTTTTAGTTAACTTAATACCTGTCTCTGCAGCATTAATAGCATCTAAATCTTCAAAGTACTGCCAATACATCGCGCCATAAGCGATACCAGGAGAGGACTTATTTACTTCTACAACACCTTTTTTAGCTGTCAGCTCTGCTTTAGACCAACTCTGTTTAATATAACCACTACCCGCCTGAGCATTTGCTTCTGTATCTATAAGATATCCTCCTACTTTTACTTCAAGACCTTGCTCTGCATCTAACCAAGACTTACCTGTATTTAATAAGGCATATACAGCCTTTGTAGTTGCTTTAGTAGATCTCCATCCAGTAGTTTGTTTATTCTTTAGTAACCAAACTTTCATCTGTTCTATCGCATTAGCGTATCTCTCTTTATTTACCTCGTTGGTAGCTTCTAGAATTGCTACTTGGGTTTCGATAGGAGCCTGATACCATAACCATCCTGCAGTATTATTCTTCCAATACATTCCCATCTCATCAGACTCTACTGCTGTCTCCATAATCCCCTTAACAATACTCTCTGCCTTTTTATCAGAACCAAATCTCTTTGCTATCACAGCTCGTATAGCCTCTTGATAAAGATTATTAGCAGGTTTCTCGCTCTCGATACTTTGACGAATAGCTGTTATCATAGGAGAGTATTTCTCATTGATACCAAAGTCCCCTATAAAATAACTACGTGCATATAGATAGTGTGTACCTAAGCTAGGAACTTTACCTTTTACACCAAACTTCACTTGCTCTTCATAATCTTTATACTGTGCCTGATCCATATACTCTATTGCTCTCCTTAGCATCGAAATATAATTCACATCACTTGCCCAAGGCGCATCCATTGCACCTATGCGTTTCAGATTACCAAAACCTTCTACAATAGTTTGTGTAATATAGTTATCTGATTTACCTCCTTTAAACCAAGAGAATCCTCCATCTTCGTTTTGTTGCTCGATTAACTTATCAATATCCGACTGAAGATCATATTGCATTTTATTCAAATCAAACAAGACTGCCATACGCTTCATTTGTTCAGCCTCACTTGTTGCTTCTCTAACCCATGGCGACTCAGCTAACAGTACACTCTTCAACTCTTGATTCTGTTCTAGTTTAGAAGACATTTCTCCTTTTACATTCCATTGATCGAAGACAGTCTTAATCTTAGGATTGTCATTTAATATCTTCGTTGCAACAGCATTAGCAAACACTTTACTAAACACTTGCTCTGAGCTATCATAAGGATATTCTTGTAAGTATGGTAAAGCAAACACAGCATTCCAAATCGGATTAGTCGTTAACTCTAATGTCAGTTTATGATTCTGCAGTGTATTGCTTCTATTCGCTTCATACTCTTTAAACTTGAATATCTTATTCTGTCCTTCTTTGATATAGATAGGCATTGTCTCTGTTACTAGCATTCTATTAGTCAATACTGGTAGTACAGACTCTTCTCCATCACTATAATTATCTGACACAGCTACTATTCTACACGATACTACATCTACGCTATTCGGAACTTCTATATCCCAATTTACAGCACTTGACTCTTCCTTATTGACAGAGAACTCTCCTGTTTTCTCTACCAACAACTCATTCGTGTAAGCATTAAACAGTTGAAGAGTAGCTTTACCTTTTCTATTAGTATCAGATAGATTAACTACTTTAGTAGATAACGTTAACTTATCTCCTTGTCGTAAGAAACGAGGTAAGTTAGGCACTACCATTAACTCTTTTTGAGTTACTACTTCTTTTTCTGCATAGTCACTACGCAAATCCTTAGTATGAGCAAAAGCCATAAACTTCCATTTAGTCAAAGCTTCAGGCATTGTGAACTCAAACTTCACATCACCATTCTCATCTGTCTTTAGTGTAGGGTAAAAGAATGCTGTCTCTTGTAAGTTTTTACGAATAGTCGGCGCAGGGGCATCCGTTTTTTCTACACTGTTACCACCACTACTTACGTCCTTAGACTCAATCATAGGAGCAGTTTCTTTAAACTCCTCTTGAGATGAAAGTTTAAGAGCAACAATATTTTCAGCCATTGCATCTCCACTCGTAGCACTCACCTTACTCATCCCTCTCACTCGCATTGTTCCAGAACCAATTCTAACTTTAGGTTGGAAGTTTAAGCCGTAAGTATTAAATACGATTGGTCTATCTATTATAAACTTAGTATAATCAACTGTCTCACTTGCTAATGAATTAAAGTAACTTATTCCTTTGATATTACTAAAATCATACATACTAAACGAAGGTCTGTTGTAATAATGTACAGGAACCTTAAGAGTAGTATTTAGACTATGTGATACAAACTGATCTAAAGAAGCATCATACATAGTAGCCAATATTTCAGATACCACTTGCTCCTTCTCCTTCCCTTTTACTCTTAAAGACCACTTTTCTTTAGCTCCTGGTTCTACCTTATCTCTAAAAGACTCAATAACTAAAGACAGTTTACTCTCTTCTCCTTTTAGAGCAACACTAGCCGCATCTTGTGCTGCTATATTGTGCTTTAATGCTAAGGCATAAACATCTACTACCTTATAATCCTGTTTAATAGGAATATCTATTGACGAACCTCTCTTATTGATCTTCATCACTTTTTGATAAACCTGTTTACCGTTTGCTTTTACTTCTACGAATGCATACGTATTATTCTCAGCACTGCGTATCTCTACACTAGCCTTATCTCCTACTTTATATACTTTGTCCTCTGCTTTTAATTCTACTAAGACCTTTGATGGCTCTTTTGACTCCTCATTTCTTAATGTAAAGCGTTTCTCTATCTCATTCTTCTCACCGTTCTCGTATACATATCCCTTAACGATATACGCACCCGAAGACAATTGTTTAGCTCCCTTAAATACCACCTCTTTTGTATCTGCTGTATTAAATGATGTACTAAACACAGAATTACCTATTCCCCATTGCGCAGTATCTTTCTCATCTCCGTAATCTAAATGAGGGAATAGAGAGACAAACTCATTGTAATCATACAACTTATAATCTCCTTTATCTAAACCAAAATTATCAGAGATACGCTCAGGATTAGGAGCTAAAAGAGGAAATATACTTAACTCCCCTTGAGAAGCATAGTCTATCCCATTTAAGTTCTTCGTACTAATCGTAAACTTACTCAAATCCTTTACTGTAGAAATAAAAGGAAGATTAACAGCTAACTCTATATTCTTCTCTCCTACTACAACATCTATACTACTGCTATGTGTTTCTCCATTCTGGTCTATTACATCTGCATAGACAAAATAAGTAAAGGTACGAGGCAGCTTACTTTCTTTTTCTTCTTTAGGCAACGCCTTAAAGCTGATAGTAAACTTTCCTTTCTCATCCGTTATTGTCTCTCCCTGAATCATTGTCTCAGGATTCAGATATCTACTTGGGTAGTAAGGTCCACATATCCAATAAGGCCATATCTCTTGTCGTTCTACTCTATAGATTACTTTCGCCTTATCTATATTAGCCCCTAAGAAAGCCTTTGCACTTCCTTCTACTATTACCTCCTCATTTAGCTTATAGATCTCTTTAGGTTTTTCGAACTCTACTTCAAACTTCGGACGCTTATACTCTTCTACTGATAGATGACTCCATCCTACAGTCTCCTCTCCTAATATGACTTCAACACTATAATTACCTAATCTACCTACAGATGGCAATACAAACTGTCCATTGACAGAACCAAACTCATTGGTCAACAGTTGTTGTGTAGTCAATTCCTTTCCATTAGGATCATATAGCTTTATAGATACTTGTGCCTTAGCTACGACCTGCTCACTTAGCTTACTCTTTTTAGAAACTATAGATTTAAAATATAAGACTTGTCCAGGTCTATAGATACCTCTATCTGTTAGTACAGTCGCTTTATACTGTACATTATCTTCTTTTTCTTCTTGCTGATAACGATTGTATACATAAGAAGAATAATATACCTCTTCCCCTTTTATATTAGCATAGAGATATCGATCAGATTTAGCAAAATCAAGATTAGCCTCTCCATTCGAATCTGTCGTTATCACCGTTTCCCAATAATTACTATTAGTTCGCTTCTCATCTTCATTAGCGATGTGAATACTAATATTGCTTAATGGCTTACCTGTTCTTCTATTATAAGCACGTAATTTCCCTTCGTTTATTTCTATAATATTAGGTGTCACATTGACTAGGCTCACTTGTACATCCGACTCCCCTTCTTTAATCTGATCAAAAGGCACATTAGAAAATGTTATAAAGTATCTACCTGCCTCTAACGGATGTAATGCTACCACAGTCTTGTGCATTTCATAATCAGTGAAGGTACTCAACTGCAATGCATAAGTATCTATAGAAGTATATTCCTTATCTAATCTGTTATATGCCTCTATCCCCTTATGAAAGGGTACATTGTTACTTCTCTTAGCCTGGTTGTTCTTATACACGCGCACATATACCTTATCCCCATTCTGATGTCCTATGCTCACAGGTATAGCCTGCTTATCTAGCACATACTTATTGATATTATAAGTGTATTGTTTGCGTTCTGTATACTTCTTCAGTGCACTTAAGTTCTCTGCCGTCTTGGTATTAGGAAATAACTTTACAGCCTTATCTATTAGAGCTACTAGCTCTACTCCATTTAGATAATTAGCATATCCCTCATACACAAGAGGCTCATTAGGATACGCTGCTAATAAGCTTTCGAACTTCTCTTTTCTATCCTCACTAGATTCTATAGTAGCTGCTAGATACATCTCTACATACACATAGAGTGTAGGATCATTCTTAGCTTTTACATCTTTTAGAAGAGATGCTTTTAACTCTTCCTTCTTTTGCTCTAGTGTTCTACGTTCTTCATCTGACAAATCAAATGAGTTATACTGTAGATTGTCTAAATAATTTAGACGCAATGCATCATACACTGTCAGTTTAGTCCTATTAACACCTAAGTTAGAAACATTAGAGCTAAACATATCTCCCCAATTACCAATAGATTCTCCTTGTTCTTTAGCTGCTAGAGAAAGTCCACTTTGATAATACTTTTCTATTTCTTTCTTAAACTCCTCAGCAGTCCAGTATGCAACACCAGAAGCTGTACTTTGTTCTAAAGTTGTTCTACCTCTAAGTTTATATTTATTAGCAGTGTAATAAAGCTTAAATATTTCAGCGATATACGTGTCGATAATAGCCTTATTAATTCCTTTAGCATTTCTTCTTTCTTCAGCGAATTGCTTAATGACTGTATTGACATCATACTTATCATCTTCACTGACTAAGATATTTACTCTTACCTCATAGAACATTGCCTTAATCATACTAGGATAGTCATTGTGTCTTTTAGACAACTTCTTTACTTCCTGTATATTGGGCAACATGCTCTTTACCTCAGCATTCTCTTCTTGTTTCTGAATAATATTCCACAACTCCTGTATTCTCCCATTCGAGCTTTGTCCAAAGCCGATCATCGGAGCAAGAATCATAAGATACAAACCTAACTTCTTCATAGTTTTATAATTGAATCCTTAAAGATAGAGTTTTTATAAATTACTTCTAAAAACTTGTACAGCAAATGATACAAAATAGTCGTTAACCCTACATTAAATAACGCCTACAGTTCTACTTTTTTCTAAACGTTTATATAACCTAAGCTTCACAAACGCATAATGCGAACAACTTGTATAATGAGGTGTAATCGAGGTTACTTTGTGATATACAAAAACATCATTATGAAAAGAATTATTCTAAGCCTTATCTTATGTGTATCCCTAGCATCATGCTCTAGCGATGACAACAAAGTAGAACAAAAAGAAAACAAAAAGTATCAAACTGAGAATGTCGTATTACTCGTAATCGACGGCCCTAGAATGACAGAGACGTGGCAAGAAACTACACAAGCGCATATCCCTAACCGTATTGCTCTATTAAAAGAAGGAGTTTTTATCAGCAACTTTAGAAACAATGGACTAACGAATACTAATGCAGGACATACAGCTCTTATCACAGGTGTATATGACAGTATTAAAAATAACGGTAAAGAACTTCCTACCAATCCTTCTGTGTTACAACAATGGTTAAAACAAACGAACAAAGACAGTAGCAAAGCTTGGGTTGTCGTATCTAAAGACAAATTAGAAGTACTAAACAACACTAAAAACCCAGATTGGAACAATAAATATATGCCTAAAGCAGATGCAGGAGTAGCAGGTAATGGTACAGGTTATAGAACAGATGAAGTAACTATCGAGAACTTCAAAAAAGTAATCACAACTGACAAACCTAATGTAGTTGTTATTAACTTAAAAGATGTGGATAGCTATGGACATGCTAACAAATGGAATGAATACATACAAGCTATCAAAACAACAGATCAAAGCATTAAAGATATATGGGATTTCTTACAATCTCAACCTGACTATAAAGGCAAGACAACACTAATGGTATCAAATGACCATGGTCGTCACTTAGATGGGGTAAAAGATTCTTTTGTTAACCATGGAGATGCTTGTCTAGGATGTCGTCATATCGAATTCTTCGCTATGGGGCCAGACTTTAAACAAAATACAACAATCAGTACAGGTAGTTATGAGCAAATAGATGTAGCAAATACAATGGCTGAACTATTAGGTATAAAGCTAGAATACAGTAAAGGAAAAGTGATAAAAGATATCTTTAAGTAAGTCTATACTTTGTTTCAACAAAAAGAGCTATTAGAGAAAATCTCAAATAGCTCTTTTTTTAGTTATAAATAATAATTTATTTTATTGGCAACAAAGGATCTACAAATGCAATAACAGGTCTGACATACAACTTTCTATCTTTGATAAATCCGACATCACTCACTTGTCCTTCCACAAGCACTGTCACTGTCGTTACTCCTCCAGGACTTACATTAAAGTCCTCTGACTTAAACTTTTTTCCCTCTACAGTAGTTAGTTCTAGATATCCCTTTAATTGGTTTGTCGTAACAGATTTCACATTATATACGAATTGGCTATACCTTTTAGAATCACGTTGTACGACAGAGTGATTCACATATTCTGTATAAGCATCTTTATCATTACTCTTAAGTTCATTATCATCTGATGAGCAACTTACTAATAATAACATCATGATGATCATAGACATCAATATCTTATTCATAAAGCAATTTTTTTATTACAAATAAACTGCACAAACAAAACAAGACACAATGCTTTAACACTACACCAACATTAAGTATCCCAATTGTATATAGCCTACAGACATTCTATCCTGCCTTTGGAAATTTATACATAGGTGGGTTAAAGAAGTCTCTTGAAGGCATTCCCCTATTCGGAAATGCATCAAAGTTGATAGGGGTAGCATACACTTTATAGCTCTTTACATAATCTCTTTCAACTACTACTCCTTCTTTCTTCACTAGAACTTCTCTATGCTCTCCCATATCAAGAGAAAATCTATCCGACTTTATCTTCTCATTATTTATAGTAACTACTTCTACATACCCTTGCATAGGTGTACGCACTTTAGATCTAATAGTAAAATAAAAATTAGTGTACTCCTTAGCTTTTCTAGTTTCTACAGATGTACCATTGTACTGAATACTGACATCTTTATTGTTTACTTCTAAGTCTTCTTTTGAACACCCAGCAACAAAAACCATGACTAACATCATGATAACCAAACTTATATTTTTCATGTTATTATTATTTTAGGGCGTCAAAGTAAAATAAAAACAACAAAAGTTTATACCAAAAAAATATTATTTAACGTAAATACAAAACAGAAAACAATAAAATTAAGATTAAAAAATATAGTTTATTAAAATAGTCACCAAAAACCAACCACCAATACTAGAAACTAAATATAAAAAATAGTTTATACTAATATAAAACTCACTACCACTCCTCAAATGTATAACTATGACTGAAGCTCAAATCAAAGTTCTTATATTGCTCTTTAATTAATTCTATACACTCTTCTCGAGTCCCTTCCTTCTGATAAGAGCCTTTTTTACTCACTATAGGAATATCTGTAATCCACATATCATCTCGTAACCAACCGAACTGTAGTGTATCATCCTCTCCCTTAAATATTCCAATAAAAGTACCTTCTTCTGTCGACAACTTCTTAAAACACGTGATTACTTCTAGCTCTGTAGCCACCTTAGACTCTTCTCCTTCTTGACCCTGATCAGTAAGAGCGTCATAGTAAAACAACTTTATCATATCTACCTTTTTATCTTTCAAAATTAAACAACTCTATGCAACTTTTAACAACAAAAAAAGAGCATTACCTCAGCAATGCTCTTTCTTTATATCTTAGTTACTTGTGCGCTTAGGTCCTCTTGACTCTGGCCACTCTTGACGTTCTCCTTTACTGTCTAATGGAAGAACAATCTTTTCTCTAGATACCAACTCTTTCTCCTCGCTTGCTTTATAAGCCATGATAGCGATTAGAATAGCATTGTTCTGTACATCGTCATAAACGATCTTGTCAGCTGTATCTCTATTCGTATGCCAAGTATAGTTACCATACCCCCAGCTCAATGAACTCATCATAAACCCAGGTATATCTTTACTTACAAATGACACGTGATCTGAACCTCCTCCTGATGGAGAACCAGGGAAGTGTGTTTTAATTTCTTTCTTATATTTCTCAGGCACTGCGTATAACCAGTCTGTGATATATTGATAAGAGTTTAAGAACCCTTGTCCAGAGATATTAGCCACACGTCCTGTACCGTTATCTTGGTTGAATACTACTTGTATCTTATTGTGTAGTTCTGGGTGATCTGCTACGAAAGCACGAGATCCATTTAATCCTTGCTCTTCACTTCCCCAGTTACCGATTAGGATAGTACGTTTAGGATTTGGCAGTACTGCTTTTAGGATACGAGCAGCCTCCATCATCGTGATGATACCTGTACCGTTATCCGTAGCACCTGTTCCACCATCCCAGCTGTCTAAGTGTGCAGATAAGATTACATACTCATCTCCTTTCTCTCCACCTTTAAGCTCAGCTATTGTATTATATGTCTTCGCAGTACCAAGGTCTTTTGACTGTGCATTCACATGGATATGAGGTTTCTTACCATTCTCTGCTAATCGATATAGCATTCCATAATCTTCTAATGCGATATCGATAGTAGGCACTTTTTTAGTCTCTGCTCCAAAGATTCTATTAGACCCCATGATACCTGTCCAGTATGACATTATCACACCAGCAGCTCCTGCATCTTCTAATACTTTAGGCAATTCCTTAGCTGTATATCCTGTATTTTTGATACGAGTAGCCCATGCTTTCTCAGCTGCAGCTTTCTCTTCTTTCATTTTAGTATAAGACTCTTCCGTAGCAAAAGTCTGCCATTGGTAGTCTGGTCTTCCTGTAGGTTGGTGCATAGAGATCATGACATACTTCCCTTTAACAGAAGGTAACCAAGCATTAAAGTCAGCCTGAGAAGCTACATCAGCTAATATCACTACTTCTCCGTCCACCCCTCCTTTTTTAGAAGCAGGGCTCCATGCCAGTTGCATTCCCTCTAATGATTTAGTACGAGGTGAAGTCATCGTGATCTGTGTAGTACCACGCTCCCATGCTTTCCATGTTCCGTATTCTTCATTACGCGCCTCGAAGCCCATAGAAGAATACTGATCCTTAACCCAATTATGTGCTTGCATCATCTGTGGTGTTCCAACTAAGCGAGGTCCGATGACATCCATTAGTTCAAATGCATACTTCTTTAATTGAGAATTAGTAGTTCCTTCTTTTACGATAGCTTCTACTATAGGATCTTGTTTTTGTGCTAATACTAGCGCACTAGACAGTAAGGTCACCCCTAGTACACTATGTGCAATCGTCTTACTGATTACGTTTGTGATTTTCATATTGGTTAGTGTTTAGTTTAAGATGGGCAAATTACACATTTTAACCATACTTCCAAGACTATTAATCGCCTATTTCACCATAAACACTAGATTATACAATAAAATTCACAATAATTAACCTCTATAAATACTCATCACGTAATTTTAATCACTTTTTATTACATAATTACAGCCAACCTATTCATAATATTCATACGCAATCTCCTTCTCACTCACTAGTACATCTCGCTCCACATATACTTCCTGCTTTGTAATATTCCCAAAACTATCGTACCCCTTATTCATTACTATATATTTAGCATCTGTAGAGGCTAATACATCTTTCTGTATATACCCATTCTGATATCCACTATCATCATACATAAACTTCGACAATGAGTTTATCTGTACACTCTCTCCATCCTTTGCTATCATCTGCATAGAGCTAATCTTTCCTTCTTTATCTACTGCCCCTTTTATAGTATTACTCACTGAGGGAGTATTAGTATAAGATGTAACTACAGTATACGCCGCAGGAGAAGACCACTTCTGTATCGCTTCACTTATCACAGCTCCTTCATAATCATATCCTTTTAATACGCGTTGTTGTCCATTATACGGTTCGTATTTAAGAATACCATTACTACTAAATTCTAACAATTCAGTATCTAACTCATTGTCTAAAGACTCCATCGATATCTTATATCCGTTCTCATCATATAGGCTTATTCTCTGTGACACAACATTAGAGTCAGACAGTCGTATAACCTCTGTTACAGACTTTACTCTTCCTCTGATCCCCTCTAACTTCGCATCACTATAGGGTGTAGTACTCCCCTCTGACTTACATCCTACTAGCATTACCGCTAGTACCGACATTAACTGCTTAATCATTTCTTTTTCTTTAGCTTTTTTTATTATTCATAATATTCGTACGTATACTCTACTTCTTAATTGGCATCTATATCCTCACTAGATGTTTCTTGCCTTGTTATATTAGCATACTTATCGAATGTCAAATTAGTTACTTTAATCTCGCCATAAGACTCATTTGTAAGTCTTGATTTCTCTAATACTTTGTCCCCCTTCTCATCATATTCGAATATACTCCTAGATATAGTATCCACTTGACTTTTGCCTATATACTTTCTTAATCCTACTTTATGAGTTTGCCTCCCTTTACCATCTGTTTTTACTACCTCCTTATGTATCTCTCCTTTATCTTCTTCATTCATTCTAATTATAGTATAATCTTGACTAGTAAGCCACTTAGTCGTTGTCACATCATATAACTTGTGATCTGCCCCATACGTTTTACTAATTCTAGTACTATCATGATAGGGTGCATATTCCATTCTAGCCAATAAAGAATATTCTCCTGTCTTATTTTCATCTATGAGTATCTCTTCTGATATCTTATATCCTAAATCATCGTACAGAATAATCTGCTTACATGGTAATCCAAAAAAGCCATTCGAACTAATAACAGTTTTACTCTTCACCTTCCCTTTTAATCCTTCTAACTGTGTATCAGGTATAGGGATAATGGTATCTTTAGTACAACTCGCTAGTACTAACACTAGCATAAACAGTAAACACTTTTTCATTTTCTTTTCTTTAGCCTCTTTATTAATCGTAATATTCGTAGGTAAAGGTTTTATTAAGCACTAATACATCATCCTCGTAATGCTCTTGTACTGTTACATTTCCCTTAATATCTAGTTCTACATTTACCACTTTTAACTCTGTAGATGTATTTTTATTTAAATCATTTACTCTTAAACTAGTTAAATATCCTTCTGTATTGAACGTATTAACTGTCTCTAATCTTTTACCTGGCAAATCAGTTGAACTACTAAATTCATCTTCATACAAACTTTTTACTAAAAGCCCTTTTCCATTAAATGTTTCGGTAGTTATATTAATCAGAACTTCTTTTTCTTCACTACTTTCTCCCCACGAAATTCCTTTACTAATATTAACGCGAATACTATCTGACTGCCACTCTTCTGTCCCCTTAGCTATCTCTACTTTATCACCTAAAAAGCTTATCGTAATCCTTTTATTACCTTTATATGGTTCATAGTTCTCCATCATATTTAAAAACATAGCAACATCAGGTGCTTTTTCATCTAAAACTGACATCTTTTTAGATAGGTAATACCCCTCTTCATTATAAACATTTACTTCTTTAAAGCATGCACTTTCACCTACCCCATTCATAACTATTTCCATATTCTTCACCTTTCCTTTTAACCCATCCACTTGCCAATCTGTAGGTATTTGCCCTAAACAAGAGACAGAAATAAGTATAAAGGTCAATATCAACATATTCCTCATATCGAATTTTATGTTAAAGATACACTATTCCTTAATTATCTTATTCTAAAATTATTACGAAAAATGTTATCATCTTAATTTTTCTCTACCAAATCTCTTATCAAAATAAACGGTCCTATCCTAGGTAAAACAAGAGATTAGCAATAATATACCTCCTACTTCTATACCCCGACTTGAAAATGTACCTTTGCGCAGATTTTTAATTAAAAGATTTTTAAAACAATGAAAAACCTTAAAGGAATTCTATTCGCATTGATTTCTTCGGGTACATTTGGTTTGGTGCCTTTGTTCTCCTTACCATTGATACTGCCGAACTTGCGACCAGAAGGAGTGGTTGCTATAGGCATACCGACCATTCTATTTTATCGATTCTTATTTTCATCTGTGACCATGGGCGCAGTATGTTTGTACAAAAAAACAAGCTTAAAAATTTCTATTAAAGATCTAGCAGTCGTCTTTTTCTTGGCGTTATTGTATGCCGCAACAGCCAAATTCTTAGTCGATGCGTATGAGTATATAGATAGTGGGCTAGCCACTACTGTACACTTCTTATACCCTATATTCGTCAGTATTGTCATGATTATGTTCTATAAGGAGAAGAAGTCTATCGCACTCTTAGTAGCGTCTATTCTATCTCTAGTGGGAGTGGGTATGATGTGTATACACGGTGAGGCTTCGCCTTCACTGATCACAGGTCTAGTGCTCTCTGCACTGACGATATTCACCTATGGACTGTATATCGTAGGCTTAAATAAATCAAGAATATCAGAGATGAACTTTGATTCATTGACTTTCTATGTATTGTTAATGGGGTGTTTAATCTTCTTATTCTACTGTCTATTCACGACAGGAATACAGACGGTGCCCCTAACGAGTGATTGGATTAACCTTATTCTATTAGGAGTATTCGCTACCTTCATTTCTGACTTATGTCTAGTACTAGCAGTGAAGCACGCAGGTAGTACTGTCACCTCTATCCTAGGATCTATGGAACCAGTAGTAGCTGTACTAGTAGGTACCTTATTCTTCGCAGAGCACTTCGACTGGATGTCTGCTATAGGTCTACTATTCGTATTGGGTGCTGTAACCTTAGTTATTATTGCTAATCAGAAGAAATAGTTATTGGTCAACAGTTATCGGTTATCGGTTATCGGTTAACAGCCTTGCCCTACGGGCATAAGACACTTAGATGATGTGACAAACTATGTAGTGATGAAATAAGACTAAACGATTTCACACCTTCACAAAAAAACAAAAAAACAATTTCATAAAAAAAGCCTGCTAGTATGTCTAGCAGGCTTTTCTATTCTTCTTTATTAAGACTCTCTTTCTAATACATCGTCAAGACTCTCTTTGCGTACATCTACTAATTTCATCTGTGGATAGACGAACAGTTGTTGTTTTGCATAAATATCTTTAATGATGGCTAGACATTGTGTTTTGTCAGCATACATCTGTGGGTTGACTAAGGTAGGAGGATTTAACACCTCTACTAAGATACGGTCTTCATCACAGTGAAACTGCATCGTGTGTGCACCTACCGTAATACCGACGAAGTTATCCACTAAGTCTATCGTCTCTGAGAATATCTCTATACATTCTTCTAGTGTTAGCTCTAGATTCTCTTCAGATAAATTCTCATAATAATCTGTATAAAATACTGTAATCATACTGCGCTTTAATTGTTATAACACCTTCTAGACAACGCTATCTCAGTGGAAGTACAAAGGTATCGTTTTTTTCATTTTTTGCCTTATCCTCCTGAATCTTCTCTGTAATTAAAACTCCCACCTTCAAAATAACCTATCACAACCTCAAGAGCTAATACATGAAGAATACGTGGAGTATAAAAGGAGATTCTTTCGACAAACAACCTCTTAGCTCCACCATTCTCGGTGTATTGTCCCACTATTGTCGAACAATATGCGATAAAACCCCATGAATACTGGCTTCAGGATAGGTGCATGATAATAGTACACTTAATACAAAAAACAACAATAAACTATATATCAAATACTTAACAAAAATACTGCTCAAAAAAAACATACAGCTTTTTTCTACTAAATACCCATAAACCTCCAAAAAAGCGGGATTTCTAAAAAAAAGGTGTTCAAAATTTCTAAAATGAGAGAAAAAAACGACTAATAACTAGATGAAAACAAAAAAAGTAATGCTATTTATTTGTGTGATACTTTCTTCTGAAGGGAGTTATTTGCGCTCCACACATATTGTTGTAAGAGATAAAAGAGGATACCCCCTAAGATATAACAGCCTATATCGTATAAATCTGCAGTATAACGAGAAGTGTGCTGAGGAAGGTAATATTCAAAATAAAAGGTGTAGTACAAGACTACACTAGTGATCATCAGGGGAGATAACTGATATGTACTCCCTTTCCACAGGCGTAGAATGACTAATATCACTGCCATCGTAAGGGGAATAGAGAGAATATCGTTGACATAATTATTAATAAAGGATGGTAACTCTACCTCCAGCCGCTGTGCTGTATAGATAGCCCCACCCACTACTAACATAGTAATGAAAGTCCAATGCTTCAATACACTCATGCTACTATCATCCCGATTAGCCAAGCTATAAACATCGTCACTGCCATCACAGTAAACCAAACGCCATAGACTAACTTAAAAAATAAACGTACTAACAGCCATGGATGCTTCGTCATACGGAGTAAAAACTTCTCTATAGCAGAAGGTTCTTCAGCTAACGCCTTAGCGATGCGTTCGCGTTCTAAGTGCTTGCGTTCTTCTTCACGTTGCTGTACCATATTCAATGCATGTCCACACGATATACAGTTATCTGTATCTACATTAAATGTTCCGCATTTAGAACAGCGAATATGTACTTGTCCTTTAGTCATAAATCAAAATAATCTTCTGTCTTCAAAACTACTATTTTATAGTACAATAAAAAAAGCCTTTACTCCAATAAGGAAATAAAGGCTTCTTCCGTTAATAAAAATATAGTTATTACTTTTGATCTACGTTATGTTGTCCATGAGCACCTCTTCTGTGTTCCATCACTTCTAGATTCTCATCTACGAAGTATGCACTACCGAATCCGTTCACATAAGAACCTTTAACTGGCTTAAAGTTAAACATGATGAAGTCTTCTAAGTTATCTAATACTTCTACTACCTTACCATGTCTTTCTCTTAAGTCAGCGATTGCTTTCTCGTATAATGGGTTTTCTTTCTCGATTAACTCCGCTTGAGTATCTAAAGTTAAACGGTGTCTAGCATATAATTGTTTAGATACGCTCTCATCTTCTACAAACATGAATGATACTTGCTTGCGATCACGTAAGTTCTTTGTATGTTTTGCCATAAAAGAAACTAATATCTGAAACTCATTACCTACTCTAGAATAAGGAGCTGTACTTACTAATGGTGTTCCGTCCTCGCTGATAGTAGCCATCATTACTGACTTACACTCATTGATTAATTCTTCGATTTTAGGAGCTTTAGGCTTTACTTTATGTTGATCGAAATTTGGGTTTATTGTATCTGTACTCATCTCTTATAAATTTTAATGAAGCGAAGATAATAAATTATTTAAACTAAATAAGAATAAGAAAGTAGCTTTAACAACATTATGCCATAAAGACACAAATAAATGTACTAGCTATCCGTACTAGGTTTAAATAAATTGCCTAGAAGTGTGTGTTTAAAAATAATTGTATTTTTATCGCCTAGTCAAGACAACAATGAAAAGAACACTTTTAATAGCACCACTATTATTACTATTAATGAATTGTGGTAGTTTTAACTCTACTACAAAACGAAAAGGGAAAACATTTAAAACAACAGTATTAGACCATGCTGTAGAGAAAAGTTACTTACTAATCACAGAAACTTATGCAGATGGAAAATCGAATACAATAAATAAAGATAAAGAGAATACAGAAACAGAAATACGCAACTTCTTATTTACTTATGATGAATATGGTCAATTAGTCAACACCTACTCTAGTAATATCGTCAATGAGAAAGCGACTAACCCTTCTAGCTTAGGAGTGGTGTTAAATGCTAAGAAGCAATTGACAACTATTTCACTAGACGAGGATACCGATAAGTTAAAAGCTGTTTATAAAGATAATATCCTTCATCAAATCACACATTACGAGCCAGAGTTTAAAGAACTAGTGGTTAGTACATTTAGCTATGATAAGCATCAACTACCTGTACATGCAAGATTAGGCAATGAAAGCAAACCTAATGAAGTTATCAATCTTGACTTCACCTATGACCTTAATCAGAATGTACGTACCTATAAGAATCCTCTAGAGTTATTCTCTTTTAGCTATGATGATAAGCAGTATATACTAGCAGGGCAGCCTTATTACTATAATCCGTTCTACTATATGTCTATAGATTGGTTGACCTTTACTACTTATGCTCCTAAAAACAACATTGTGGGCTTCGAAGATGATGAACACATCACTACGATAGACTATACCTATAATACAGACAACTTACCTATCACAGCAAGGGTTAGAAAGACTTCTAAAACAAATGCACTAGATAGTAGAGTGACGTGTGAATATGAGTTTTATTATAAAGAACTAGAGGTTATCCGTTTAAAAAACAAGAAAAGATAAAACCATGAAGTCTATCAGCTTAGTTCTTCTACTACTACTTATATTTCCTATTGCTTGGGGACAACCAATCACAGTAGTAGAACGAGTAATAGAGAAACAACATATACCGAAAGCGCATATTATATCTATCACCCCTAATCCTTCCACAGATCAAACTGATAGAGATACTGAGGTATTTATAAGACACTATGATTTTACATACAATACGCAAGGTATCTTAATATCGACTAGTAGTTACACTATAGAAAATGATATGCCTAGTTATCCCTTTACTACATACATAGAGATGAAGGATAAGCATACTATTAAAAATATTGATTTAGGATCTGATACGAGCTCTTACAAACTAGAATACATAGATAAACTACTTAGTTCGTTTATATTTACTAACAGTAATTTTAGAGAAACGAGAACTAGTACATATAACTATAACACGAACTTATTACCAAGTCAGATTACGATTAGCACTATACCAGAACAGACGAATGCTATTGAAATAAGTTTGGAGTATAACGATAAGTTAAACTTGAACAGAGAAATATATAATGGTCAATACACTGACTATACTTTTGACAATAAAAAATATCCTTTCAGCTATCTGCCATACGGATATACTATATCTAGTTTCTTAGGGAGTGAATCCTTAATATTTACAAATTATATTCAACAAAACAATGTAATTAGAATTGAAAATGTTAAATTTATAACTTCTATAGACTACACATATAACAAGAAAGGATTCCCTATTACTGCTAGAATCACTAGTATAGATAAAGAGGATAAGAACAACAAAAGGCTTTTATATGAGTATGAATTCATCTATAAAGAATTACATATACCAATAATGAAGTAATATATTATAAAAATACTATGAAAAGAAGTTTGTTATTCACTCCACTGTTACTATTCGTAATTAGTTGGAATAGTTATAGTACATCCAGTCCTATACCTTCTGATCAGATAAAGAAACTGACTGTAGTAAGCCAAGTTGTTGAGAAGAATTATGTTCCTGTAGATAGTACAACTCTTATTGATGATGTGAATGTCGTAGACAGAAGTACATCTAGTACAGAGATATCTATCACTAAATATGACTTTAATTATAATGATTTAGGTCAACTGAATTCTGTGGAATCATACTTAGTAGAGGATGGAGCACCTACTAGTTCCTTCACTGCTACCATCGAGTTAGATGAGAATAATCTACTGCGCAAAGTCATCTATGGAGAGAATAAAATGAGCTTAGACCTAGTATATGACAATAAAATACTTCAATATACAGAGTTTAAGGATTTATACTATGACGAGTCTAGAGTAAGTAAAATCGTGTATAATAGACTAGACCTGCCCGGTTCTATAGAGATATCTTCTAAGCCTCAGTATTCTGATCCTGAAGTAACTGACTTTATCTATAATCCTAGTAACAATCTAAAGTTAGTCAACCTAGATAGCAATAAGACAATCTATACTTATGACCAAAAGAATTACCCATTTGCTTACTTGCCTTATGCGTATAATGTGTCAAACTATCTTAGTGCTAATGAGCTGATGTACACTAACTATAATCAACAAAACAATGTCGTTAAAATAGAAAGTAGCGACCTCCTAACTACGATAGAGTACACTTATAATGCTCAAGATCTACCTCTGACTGCTAAGGTAAAAACAGTAGTCAAGTCTATGCCTAACGAGCAACCGAGTATTTATGAATATGAGTTTACTTATAGAGTAATAGAGCTGATGTTGTAACAAAGAAGGTTAGCCAATGGCTAACCTTCTTTGTTATTATAAATCTAACTGATAGATATAATCATCCATTACATATCCCTGTCCGATATCAAAAGTCTTAGACTCTATACACTTCATATTATTGCGGATATAGAAGTCTATAGCTCGTTGGTTATTTTTATTCACAGTAAGATATACCGCAGTAGCGCCTTCACGTCTAGCATACTCTACTACATGCTCAAACATAAAATGCCCTAAGCCCTTTACTTGCTTATACACATTAGTATATAGTTTAGAAATAAATACTCTATTATCAGGCATTAGTTTATAATCTGTATATCCTAACAGTTCTTCACCTTGCATTAACAGTTCCCATTGGTACCCTTCTTTTAGTTCACCTAATATACGCTCATCACTATACATCATTGGTAGCATATAGTCTATCTGTTCTTGTCCGATAATATGAAGATACGTATCCTCCCAGATCTTCTCTGCCAAAGGAAGAATTAAGTGTATATTACTTTTATCCACAGGTATAAAAGTGGTTGTTTCTGCTAAGTTATTCATTGTTATGATTCTTTATAAGATGACGAAAATACGATAAAACTATAAATACAAGTATAAAAAAACGAGAGTAGTTAGACTACTCTCGTTCTTATTCTTTATATCCTGATTAGATATTATCCTTTATAGTTAGTCAAGAAGTCAACTAGAGTACGTACTCCACTTCCTGTACCACCATTACCTTTATAATCTCTAGGAGCATCCATCCAAGCTGGACCTGCGATATCCATGTGTACATAAGGTGCTTTAGCGAAGTGCTCTAAGAACTTACCTGCTGTGATAGTACCTGCAAAACGTCCACCGATATTCTTCATATCTGCTACGTTAGATTTCAACAAGTCTTTATAGTCATCCCAGAAAGGCAACTTAGCTAAACGCTCGTGTACGTTGTAGCCTGAAGCGATAATAGCATCGATAGTCTGCTCATCATTCCCCATAATACAAGATGCCATATCTCCAGCTACTACTAAAGCTGCACCTGTAAGCGTAGCTGCATCAATAATAACCTCTGGATCATACTGAGTAGCATAAGCAACAGCATCTGCTAAGATCATACGTCCTTCTGCATCTGTGTTTAATACCTCGATCGTTGTACCGTCAAACATAGTAATCACATCACCAGGAGCATAAGCATTTCCTCCAGGACGGTTATCTGTAGCAGGAACTAATCCGATAACGTGAACATTCACGTCGTTTAAAGCTGCTGCATAGATAGTACCTGCCATACATGCTGCACCTCCCATATCACTCTTCATAGAGTCCATAGAACCTGCAGTTGGTTTTAAGCTTAGACCACCCGTATCGTACACTACTCCTTTACCTACTAATACGATAGGCTTTTTATTGATTGGATTAGCTGGCTTGTACTCCATAATAGTAAAAGTAGGTTGATCAATAGACCCTTTATTAACAGCTAATAAACCACCCATCTTCAAGTCTTCAATTTCTTTGCGACCTAATACTTTCACTGAGAAGTTAGCCTCTTTACCTAAAGCTTCTATTTCAGTTGCTAATTGAGTAGCATTTAAGAAGCTTACAGGTTCGTTTACCATTGTACGAGCCCAATACACCGCTTTTACAGTATTGTTTAAGTCACTGATCTGTTTAGCTGTGAAATCTCCTTTTACCTCAACATTACTCAAAGCGAACTTCATTTCTTCTGCTTCTTTGAAGTACTTTAAGAATTGGTAGTTTGACAACATAAATCCTTCTACTAAAGCTAATGTAGAAGCTCCATTACCTACGATAGTAAGGTTGTCAGCTTTTTTATCTAATTGTTTGCGAACGCTATTACCAGCTAAACGCATTTTTTCTAAGTTCTCATTCTCTTTTACGAAAAAGAAATACTGACTTCCCACTTTAGCAAAGTCTTCTTCTTTTTTCCCTTCTTCGAATGCTTTTACAAAATCATTTAAGAATGCAGGAACCTCAACAATTCCTTTGTTCTCACTACTTAAAACGAAAACAACGTTCCCGTTTTCTTTCATGTTATTTACTAGTTGTATCATCTTTGTCTTTTTATATTACTGCAAATATAACATTTTTAGACGCAACTAAAAAAGAGCTTTTCTTAAAACTCTGCTATAATCCTTGAAGTATCCAAAAAAGACACATTTTACGTTTTTAGACAAGTATTTATCGAATAACAATAAATTTCATTTGTTTTATAAAAAATTAAATATACTTTTGAATTACAATTAACCAACTAAATTACTAACGATGATAAAATTACTAATCCATTGGGCTATGCTTTTAATAGCATTATGTGAACGATTAATAAACGTATTATTTTAAACCTAGATTATGAAGCTGAAATTACTTACAGTTATATTTATTGTATTATATATAGCCAATCTTTGTGTACACTTTAGAGATTTTCAACAAGGGTATAATAATGCTCCAGAATGTCATGATGATAAAGTGTATACTACTTTGGTCGTTAAACAGATTCCTAGTGATACCTCTGACCTTCATTTATCTCTAACAGATAAAAAAACTACTGGTATACAAATACGTGAAATAAAAGAGACTATTGAAGTAGAAGTTCCTAAACAATATTCGAACGGGATTAGTAATTTCTTCATAGGTTTATTAGGTATCCTTACTATACTCCTTTTCCCAGTTATCATTATTGTATTTATAAAATTCTTTAAAAACTTATATAATGGTAATATAGCATCTAATAGTCAAATAAGACGACTACAAATTCTAGCTTATTTTCAATTACTTCTACCTGTATTAGGGAATATATTTGTTTTTTATTCAAACAAAGAACAACAAGAGGTAGCTAATATCTATAACCTCAACCTAGTTAAGTATGACTATGATTTTTCGTTATTTATTATTCCTTTAATTCTGTTATTGATTGTTGAAGTATTAAAGCAACATTTAACTTTAAAAGAAAATGCTGAACTAACCATATAACTTGATCTTATGAAACTAAAATTTCTAACTATATTATTAATCATTGCCTATTTATTTTCCTTTAACAACCACTTTAAAGATATGAAAAGAGGTTTTAATGAAGGTTATGACAGCGCAAGAAGCATTTCAACAAATCCTTACTATATAACAATCAAAAACAGTACAGAATACAATGCAAAATTAACTACTAATCATAACTCACCTAAAATAGCGGTAACTGATTCAACAAGTAGAATTCGTGTAGATGATGTTCCTTTTAGTTATTCATTTCTTAGAACTGTTATGATAATGAGTACATTCATTTTTCTTGGTTTTATTGTCTATGGCTTATACAATAGCTTTATTATTCTAAAGTTTTTGTACAAAGGAGAAACTGTTAGCCATTTTCAAATTAAACGTATAAAAGTACTAGCTTCTATACTTTTAGGTCTTGCTATTTATGAGAACATACTCGAATATCTATCTACATATGAAGCATCGAGAATAGCATCTCTATATAACCTAGAAGCTGTAAAAGGTAACTTTAATTTCACAATGTTCTTTATTCCTTTAATTTTGCTGATGATTGTAGAAGTATTGAAACAACATTTGCGTCTAAAAGAAGATGCAGAACTAACCATATAACCCCACGATATGCCAATAATAGTAAACCTTGATGTCATGATGGCTAAGCGAAAGATATCGCTTAATGAGTTGGCTGAGCGTGTAGGTATCACCGTGAGTAATCTATCCATACTCAAGACCAATAAGGCAAAAGCCATACGCTTCAGTACATTGGAGGCAATCTGTAAAGAATTAGATTGTCAACCAGCTGATATACTAGAATATGTAAATGAAGACTAAGCTAAATGCTTGGTCTTTTTATTCTAACATACTTGCATTCCCTTGAATAACAACAATTAACCACCATACAATAGGCACACTCTCTACCCAGAATAGCGTAAAGAACTTAGTTCGTTTCGGTGAAGCATATACAATAAAAAACAACGTTAATAATACAATCAACATATTATTCCATGCCTGTATAGGCTGATAGCCTACCTTAAAGAATTCGATAACATAAAAAGGAATTAGTAATAATCCTAATAGCCATTTGGTATTAGCTATTCCTAGCATCTGAGGTAAGGTCTTCAAATACTTATCGTCATACTGTAAATCAACGACTTCAAATATTCCAATTAGAATAAACACTAGGATAAAACGCTGTATAAACTTAACTACAATATCCCAACTAACTGGTATATCAGCATTCATCACTGGCACTATAAGCGTTACAGTAGCCCAACACAGACATACGATATACACTTTAAGCCCTGCTAGATTGCGCAAATTACTTCGGTTACTACTTATAGGTATAGCGTATAGTACTGACAACACCAATAAGCTCAAAGTAACGAATTGTGCTTTCCAATTCAACATAAAGAAGGCAACAGTACCTATCAGCAACGCAATAATACTTATCCCTATAATGACTTTCAGACGTAGTGTAAATGGGTTCTTATGTCTATAGATTACTTCAGCATACTTAATAAAGTTATAAGAAAACAGCGTTCCTGTAAAAGCTAAAGTAGACACGACTGCATCAAATGGAAGGTGACAGAAATAAAATGTCATCTGCACTAAAGCAAAGACTGCTAACGAAACGTGAACACTTCCGTTTAAATAAAGAGCAACTATTCTGTTTTTTAACAAATCCATATTAATTATCAATCTAACTAGTGTAATGCTTATTTACTTTTCAAAATTAATCGATATAAACATACAATTGTCAGATTAATGGTTATTTTTGTGTGATTAAACACAACTTTTATTTATTGTCCAAATGAAAACAAACGCATTTGCATTAAGACACATTGGTCCTCGTCCTGAGGATATGGCAGAAATGCTTAAAACAGTGAAAGCTGATAGCATCGAACAATTAATCAACGAAACTTTCCCAGACGCAATCCGTCTTAAAGAAGACTTAAACCTTGCTCCTGCAATGACTGAGTATGAGTACTTATCTCACATTCAAGCATTAGGAAACAAAAATAAAATATTCCGTTCTTTCATCGGTTTAGGATATAATGAGGCAGTAGTTCCTGCAGCTATTATCCGTAACGTATTTGAAAACCCAGGATGGTATACTGCTTATACTCCTTACCAAGCTGAAGTAGCTCAAGGTCGTTTAGAAGCTTTATTAAACTTCCAAACTACTGTTATCGAGTTATCAGGTATGGAGATTGCTAATGCTTCATTATTAGATGAGGCTACAGCAGCAGCAGAAGCAATGATCTTATTATTTGACGTAAGAACAAGAGATCAAAAGAAAAACAACGTAGTGAAGTTCTTCGTTTCTGAAGAGATATTACCACAGACTTTATCAGTATTACAGACTCGTGCTACTCCATTTGGTGTAGAGTTAGTAGTAGGTAACCACGAAGAGTTTAACTTCTCAGAAGAGTACTTCGGAGCGATCTTACAATACCCTGGTAAACACGGTATCGTAGCTGACTACGCTGACTTTATCAACCAAGCAAAAGCAAAAGACATTAAAGTAGCTGTAGCTGCTGATATCATGTCATTAGTATTATTAACTCCTCCAGGAGAAATGGGAGCTGACGTAGTAGTAGGTACTACTCAACGCTTTGGTATTCCATTAGGATTCGGAGGTCCTCACGCTGCTTTCTTCGCTACTAAAGAAGAGTATAAACGTAGTATGCCAGGTCGTATCATCGGAGTATCTAAAGATGCTGATGGTAACTTCGCTCTACGTATGGCTTTACAAACTCGTGAGCAACATATCAAACGTGAAAAAGCTACATCTAATATCTGTACTGCTCAAGTATTATTAGCTGTTATGGCTAGTTTCTACGCTGTTTACCACGGACCTAAAGGGTTGACTAATATCGCTTCTTTAATCCATGCTAAAGCAGTAACTGTAGCTACTGAATTAGGTAAATTAGGTATCGAGCAAGTTAACGCTAACTTCTTCGACACGATCTTAGTGAAAGCGGATGCTGCTAAAGTGAAACCTATCGCTGAAGCAAATTCTATTAACTTCAACTATATCGATGCAAACACTATCTCTATCTCATTAAACGAGACTGTAGAGTTAGCTGATATTAACGCTATCGTTAATGTATTTGCTCAAGCTACTGGTAAGACAGCTACAGAAGTAACTGCATTAAGCACTGAAGTTAAATACCAAGATAAACTAAAACGTACTTCTAAGTTCTTAGAGCACGCTGCATTTAACAGCTACCACTCTGAGACGGAGTTAATGCGTTATATCAAAAAATTAGAGCGCAAAGACTTAGCTCTTAACCACTCTATGATCTCTTTAGGTTCTTGTACAATGAAATTGAATGCTGCTGCTGAGATGTTGCCATTGAGTAATGCACAGTGGAACAACGTTCACCCATTCGTACCTGCTGACCAAGCACAAGGATACTTAGAGATGTTACACGGATTAGAAGAGAAGTTAAATGTGATTACTGGTTTTGCTGGTACTACATTACAACCAAACTCTGGAGCTCAAGGAGAGTACGCTGGTCTTATGGCTATCCGTGCATACCACCACTCTAGAGGAGACTTCCAACGTGATATCGCACTTATTCCTGCTTCTGCACACGGTACTAACCCTGCTTCTGCAGCAATGGCTGGTATGAAAGTAGTAGTGACTAAAACTACTCCAGAAGGTAATATCGACGTGGCTGACTTAAAAGCTAAAGCTGAACAATATAAAGACAACTTATCTTGTCTGATGGTTACTTACCCATCTACGCATGGTGTATATGAGTCTGCTATCATGGAGATCACTCAAATCATCCACGATAACGGAGGACAAGTATATATGGATGGTGCAAATATGAATGCACAGGTGGCAATCACTAACCCTGCTAATATCGGGGCAGATGTATGTCACTTAAACTTACACAAGACTTTCGCTATCCCTCACGGAGGTGGTGGACCTGGTGTAGGACCTATCTGTGTGGCTGAGCACTTAGTACCATTCTTACCAACTAACCCTATCGTTAAAGTAGGTGGTGAGAAAGGAATCACTGCTATCTCTGCTGCTCCTTATGGATCTGCATTAGTATGTTTAATCTCTTATGGATACATCACTATGTTAGGAACTGAAGGTCTTAAGAAAGTAACTCAACAAGCAATCTTAAATGCTAACTACATGAAGACTCGTCTTGAAGAGCACTACGCTATCCTTTATACAGGAGAGAAAGGACGTGCTGCACACGAGATGATCGTTGATGTACGTGAGTTCAAAGAAAAAGGTATTGAAGTAACAGATATCGCTAAACGTCTTATCGATTACGGTTTCCACGCTCCTACAGTATCTTTCCCTGTTGCTGGTACATTAATGATCGAACCAACAGAAAGTGAGAGCAAAGAAGAGCTTGACAGATTCTGTGATGCGATGGCTTCTATCCGTCAAGAAATTGAGAATGCAACTATCGAGAACCCTGTGAACGAGCTTAAGAATGCTCCTCACACATTAGCATTATTAACTGCTGATAACTGGGATCTTCCATACTCAAGACAGAAAGCTGCTTACCCACTTCCTTATGTAGCTGAAAACAAATTATGGCCTACTGTACGTCGTATTGACGATGCTTACGGTGACAGAAACTTAATTTGTTCTTGTGCTCCTATCGAAGTTTATATGGAGAACTAATCTTAACTGATTTATCTATACAGAAAACGCCATCACTACGATGGCGTTTTTTTATGCTCTACTATGTTCTTTTTGACCAAAGCTACTAGGTAGCACCTCTATAGTTATCAACAATATTGTTAATAACTATAATTCATCTTATTCACATTATAAACAGTGATAACCTCAATATCAATAAAGAAACAAACACCACTAATACAATCACTTACAAAAAAAATATTAATTATAGAGAATAATATATCTCTAGAGTTATCAACATTTTTACTCCGTAAATAATTTTTATTAACAGGGTTATCAACATAGTTATAAACACTGTTGTTAACTATAAACTATCGTATTCGAAGTAACCTCCTTGTTCTTTAATATGAGTGACCATCTCTTTATATATACTATTATGACTAAGCACCTCAGCATTACCGATGATAATCATTTGCTCTTTTGCACGAGTCAGAGCCACATTTAACTTACGGTCTACTGACTGATCCTCATTAAGACTCACTACCCCATCTAGCTGAAGTACTTCATTAATGGTAAACGAATAAATAATAATATCTCTCTGCCCTCCCTGAAAGCGTTCTACTGTATCGACTACTATATCTCCAGCATTTAGAATATCACTACCTTCTAGCTTATTTTTAATCAGGGCTATCTGATTCTTAAACGGAGCTATAATTCCTACTCGCTTAGTCAAATCTGCACTACGACCATTTAGTTGATAAAGTTGTTCTATCTTTTGTAATAATTGAACTACGAAGTCAGCTTCTTTCTCACTTGTTTTCTTTTGTTGTCCTGCGTGGTGTTCTTCCACATTGACAAAGAGGACTCTCTTCTGTGCTAGTATTGCACTTAATAGATCATCATCTACAGGCTTTAAGTTTAACGGAGCTACTTGTCTCTCCAGACTATTTTTAGCTACTCTAGTTAAATTCTCTAATGTATATGCCTCTTTTAGTTTGCCTTCATAGAATGCTATATTAGGAAATGCCGCTATCTCTCTATGCATACGCCCTTGATAGGTCAATGTATCATGTGCATAACTAAGTTTATTCAGTTCACAGAAGTTATATAATCGTTCGAATAATGAATTGCGTCTATCCGCTAGTCCTATCTGTTCTAGCAGAGGATTATTAGTCTTAGACAATGTATCACTCTGTACCACTATCGCAGGCAGTTGTTTGTGGTCACCAATCATAATAAACCTTTTACACTTCGGCAATAACCCTATAATCTGAGGTTCTAATATCTGAGAAGCTTCATCTATGATAACCGTATCAAATTTCTTTAGCTTGAACACATCATTCTTACTAGACATAGTAGCTACTGTAGACAGAAACACTCTATTATTACGAATGATATTAGACAAAACATTTCTAGTAAATCTCCTACCCGATTTCTCTAACGCCTCACTCTCTCGCTTAATAATCGTGCTGACTAGATGATCAGCATATTTCTGACTACTAGATAACGGGCTACCTATACGCACAAACTTATCTATAGCAGATACATGCTCTAGCGCATCCGTCACCGCACCACATAGCTCATCCACAGCCTTATTAGTATAGGCTAGAAGTAATATATTCTGATTAGTATTGGTATATAATTCTTCTACAAGCTCCTTAATAATATGAGAAGTCTTACCCGTACCAGGAGGTCCATTTAGTACAAAGTAATCTTCTGCTGACAACGCATTATTTAATATTCTATTCTGCTCTACAGAAAGAGTAGGCTTATAGAACCCATAATTTATCCCTTGTCTAGGAGGTAGCACATTGAGGATTACCTCTCTCTTATTCTTCGGTGCGTTCATGAACGCATATAGACTCTTATACATACTCGTAAAAGAAGAATCCATAGAGTCGCGTTCTAGCGCCCATAAGCGATATTGATTAAAGTAATTAATCCCTCTCTGTTTATGACGAAATACAACTGTTACCGTTTCTTTAGTGATACTCTGTATCGTACATTTAAATATCTGATGCTTCACTGCTGTGTCAGTATCGTGATCTCGAGGATATAATACACAGACATCTCCCTTTCTAAAGTTGACAAAGTCATCTACTAATGTTCGCCTAAAGATAATTTGCTTCTCTTCTTCAAAGATTTTATTCTCTATAATCTCTAAATCATATAAGATACTATACTTATCTTTTTTGACCTCAGCACTGTCTATCCATAAACTTGCCAATCCGTGACTTCCTTCGTAGTCACTCGCTCCTAACTTACTAATGTATTGTTCTCTTGCGATAAAGCTGACAAAAGAATAAAAATAAGTACGCTCTAACGCTGAGCACTTCTCTAGCACAGACGTAAACATATCTATCTGCTTATAGAGCATATCTTTAAACTTGGTATTCAGATTAGGGTTACGCACTATATTCTCCCCTTTTACATAGTGGAGTAGCAGCGCTACTTTCTCCAGATCATCTGACTTTAAGATATGTTCATTTAGTACTATTCTATTTCTCAACTCAAATATCGCCTGCACTCGACGAAGGTTGATCTGATCTTTACGAAGATTATTAGTTCTTGGTTTACTATAAAAAATAAAACCACTCAGATACTTCTCATTTCCTATCTCTCGATACGGTATATCATATACCACAGATAGCATGAGGTGATATAAATACAGCTGTACAGTGTGATTAGGTTTCACCCCTACCCCGTCATCAGGATAGACCGTTCCACCAGACTTCAGCTCCACGATAGTTGTCTTTAGGTTATCTTTCTTTATACTATGAAGAAGGTCTAAACGTCCCTGTACCCCATAAGTATTACACAAAAAACTCGGCTCTAGATTAATATCTCCCTCATTCGTGATACCATAGTGTACAAACTCTTCTAGATACACTCTCTTGATTGTATTAAAATGAGTTTCACAATCATATCGATATTGTTTAAACTGCTCTATGTCTAATATATCAGGACAAGCCGTATGTTCAAAAGGATAGTTCTCAAAGTGGTGGACAAAGACTGTATTAAAGTCTACTGTCTGCGCGTCTTCTGCACCTACTAACTCATCCATGACAGCATTAGCAAAGTTACCAATGAGTAGATACTTATTATTAGGTATCTCATCGAACTTCGACTTTATAAAGCTCAATGAAGAAGTCCCATAGTCTTGAAAACATTCTGCTATAGCAGACACATCTATTAAGTAATCTGGTTCTAGTATAAATATCTTCGGATGATGTATTTGATGATCATCCACTCCTATATTAATCAAGTGTAGTGTAGCTCCCTTCCATATTTTCTCTATAGAACTAAATGAAGCATTCACTCCTTCTTCATTAATCTGTACACGTATAGGCTGTCCATCTTCTGCATTCTCTACATCACATAAAAGTAAATTATCCTTAATCCCCAATACATTAACTCTCAACTTATCAATAATCTGCTCAAACTCATTATGCTTCAGGGCTAACCTCTGAATAGGAAATGGGTAATATGACCTATTCGCATCAGGTACAGGCACCTGAAATACGTAAGAGATAAAATCATTTACATCCATCCAGTAGGTCTCTAGATATAGATCTAACTCTGCCGAATCATACTTAGTCAAATCATTACTGATCATTCTAAAACTGTGGATAACACGGCTCGCATTATACTTATTACATATAAAGGATAGACGAGAGAATAGATTAGAAAGACTGATCACCTCATCCTTTACTACATATTTACATATTTTCTCTAGTAGATTTCTAAGTAGTCTGTACTTAGCACGTGTAGTCAGTTCTGTATTATTGATAATATCTACTAATGAGGTAAAGTATAAGGAAGTATATTTATTATCAAGCATGTGCAGTATCCGTTTTAAACATCAAAGATAATCTAGATTTTACAGTTAGTAAAATATCTCACCTATACATAAAAAAAAGAATTGTCTTATTAACTAAGACAATTCTTCTCTAAAACATTTAATAACTTGTGAACTATAATTGTAACCTCTCAAGCAAATTTAACTTATAATAATCTATAGTTCTATTCACTATTCAAAGTAAAAATAACTAATACGTCAATAAATCAAATATTTGACTTAATCGCCTCTTATTACAATTTATGATCATGTATATTTATCCTATTGATATACTATTCTTTAGTACAGAGTAAAACAACTGTCAGTATAGTCGAGAAGTACAGTCTTCTGTCCTCCACTATTTCCTTCTAAGTTTACTTCTGCATACTGTTACATTTCATTCAGTTTTAGTCGCCTTGAGTCCGTAGTGAGTCCGTTATGAGTCCGTTATGAGTCCGTAGTAAGTCCGTTATTTTAACCAAAACAACGGACTGAAGAAGGAGACACATCCCTTCTAGTGTAGAATCAAAAGCAACATAACTGCTATAAGACTAAAAGCTAACTAAATGCACAGAAGAACCACTACTTCCTCATATTCTTTAACTAAACATAACACATGCTATTTATAGACAATATCCTTACCTGATCTACCCTCTTATAATCATAGCGTTCATGAAATAAAAGTAAATTTCTCTACAGTGATATTGTTTTTAGACAAACTGATAACTATCATATAATATCGATTTAGATATTAGTACTTTTACCAGTGCCAATAATTCGTATAAAGTTTTTATACAGCTGTTTTTTAGACGAAAAGAGAAGTATATGGGATATACTTCTCTTTTTATTATTTCACGATAGGAACCTTGTTAGACTCTAGTGGAGCCTCATAGATTTTATACCCTAATTTCTTCACCTCTTCTAGTAGCTTAGGACTTAGTACCTGCTCTACAGCCTTCGTATTATACACATAGGCTACATAGTACTTATACCCACCATCACTGATACTATCTTTACACGCATACCAAGTAGGAGCTACTGCTAGTTCGGATTTAAAAGGAAGTCTTAGCTGTACGAAGCTTTTCGGCTTGATGATCACATAGTCTGTTACCTTCTTTGTTTTTAGCTTCTCTTGCCACTTCGTTAATAAACCGTCCGAATCATAATCCCCACTCATCAGCATCGGCTCATCGATATGACTTGCCTTATTATACACTCTCTGTCTCAACACATATACTTGGTTCTCATACGTACTTCCTACACTAGCTCCATAAGCTAACTCTGAAGTATCCCACGGAAACCAATATGTATCATTAGAGTTATTCATTACTACAATAGTAGCTAGGCTATTATCCTTCACAGTGGAGTCTAACACCTTAATCTCTATTGGTTTTTTTGCGCTTTGGCCAAAAGCACAAAATGCACTAATAAGTGCAACAAAAACAATAATTAATCTATTCATTTTCAACCGTCTCTTTAATCCGCACAAGATAATAACTACATATTATTTGTCCTCTAAAAGGAATTATAATTTCACAAATTAGAACAAGTATAAATAAGGACTTATATTTGTACTCAAACACAAAACAATCATTATCTATATCATGAAGAAGTTTTTCTATACATTATTATTTCCATTGGCTCTACTATTTGCTCATCCTATCACTGCTCAAGAAGCAATAGAAATAGGAAAAACATATACAATCCAATCTAAAGTGCTTAACGAAGATAGAAAGATACAAGTATACCTACCTGCGGGATATAATGAAGCTCAATATCCTAATCAGCAGTATCCTGTCATCTACTTACTAGATGGAGAAAGTAACTTTAATTATCTAACAGCCTATCTAGATAAGCTAAGTAGATATCCATACCCTTCTATCCCTGAGATGATCATAGTAGGAGTGATTAATACCAATAGAACAAGAGATCTGACTCCTACTAAAGTAAGTAGTGAGGAGATGTCTACAGAACAGGCTAAGAAAATAAAAGGTGAAAATGGAGGGAATGATGCCTTCTTTAAATTCTTAAAGGAAGAAGTCTTTACTTACGTAGATACCAACTACAGAACACTGGATTACAAAATACTAATCGGTCACTCATTCGGAGGAATTACTGCGTTAAACAATCTACTGAACTACACAGATATGTTTAACGCTTATATCGTACACGACCCAAGTATATGGTGGGATAATAAGGTTATACTAAGAGAATATACTGATGGGATAAACCAAGACTTTAAACACAGAAGACTATTCCTTACCCAAGTGGGCGAAAGCGAGAACAAAGGTCACCTAAGTGATCATTATAGTTCGATTAAAGAATTTGATAAATTATTAAGTACTAATACTCCTACTACACTGAGTTATCAATATGTAGCCTATGAAGGAGAAGACCACGGTAGTATACCACTAAAAGGAAATCTAGATGGACTAAGATATATATTTGACGGCTATCGAATCAACTTTAAAGAATTAAAGACCAATCCAACACTCTTAGAAGAAACTTTCGATCAGCTGAATAAACAGATGCATTATGATTTTAAACCGACTGAAAAATTCTTAGATACGGTGATTAAATATTTCACCTCTACAGGAGACAATGAGACAGCCAATCAAGTCACTAAGTATAAGAATACGCTTTACAAGAAATAACGCAGTAGTATCGCGCGCACATTCTTTTAATGCCAATAAGTAATAGTAAACAATAAATATTACTTATTGGCATTATTATTATATACCTACACGAAAAGTACTACGAAATCAAAACAGCATTTCAGAATACTTCAAAAAAAAGAGAAAAAACTTATCATTAATAAATATAAAGCTCTAAGTTTACCTTACAATTAACCCAAAAACGATATTATGAATATTAAAATAATAAGTTCAGGATCTTATATCCCGACTAAAGTAATAGATAATACGAATTTCGACCAATTTGACTTTAGAGATGAACAAGGACAACCATTAAAAGATACTAACCAACGTACAGCTTATAAACTACAACAAATAACAGGGATAGAAGAAAGAAGATATGTAGAACATGAATTAACTACCAGTGATATCGGTACTATCGCCTCTGAGCACGCTATCAAAAGTGCAGGTATAGACCCAGAGACATTAGACTATATCATCTTTGCGCATAACTTCGGAGATGTAAAGCACGGAACATTGCAGTCTGATATCGTACCTAGCTTAGCATCTAGGGTAAAACACAACCTAAAGATCGCCAATCCATCATGTGTAGCATTTGATGTTCTTTTTGGGTGCCCTGGTTGGCTACAAGGTGTGATACAAGCCTATGCGTTTATGAAAGTAGGTATGGCTAAGAGATGTTTAGTCATCGGAGCAGAGACATTATCACGTGTGATAGACTTACACGATAGAGACTCTATGATCTATGCAGATGGTGCTGGAGCTACTATATTAGAACTGACTAATGAAGAAGGAGGAATACTATCTGTAGAGTCTGCTAGTTATACACTAGACGAGGCTTTCTTCATTCATTATGGCAAATCTTATAATCCTGACTTAGACGAGAACACTAAGTACATCAAGATGTTTGGACGCAAGATTTATGAATTTGCACTAACTAATGTACCGTTAGCAATGAAGAGCTGTGTGGATAAGAGCGGAATAGATATCAACAAAATCAAAAAAGTGATGATACACCAGGCTAATGAGAAAATGGATGAAGCTATCGTAAAACGTTTCTTTGAGTTATACGACATGGAAATGCCAGAGCATATCATGCCTATGAATATTCAAAAACTAGGGAACAGTAGTGTGGCTACTCTACCGACACTATATGATATGATTATCAATAAGCAACTAGACCCACACCAATTAGAACAAGGGGATATTATCCTCTTTGCTTCCGTAGGGGCAGGGATGAACATAAATGCCTTTACTTATCAGGTATAAAACATCAATTAGAGAGAGAGCTTCGCGCTCTCTTTTTTTATAAAACTACTCTATTAATATCTCTATTATTTATTCTCCTTTCTCTCTTTTCCACAAGACTTTCCTGTATAAAAGAGAATAGCTGTACAGATACCTAATGCACTATAACATATATAACTAACTACATTATTACTAAAAAAGTCAAATAAATCAACGATTAATAATAATGTAGCCACAGCTATTATAAACTTTAAAATCCGATCTAAACTATACACTCGACTACACTTTCTATTATATGGTTCTATCTGTTGTGTCTAGCAATATCACTAAAAACACAATAAAAATACTATCAAATAATTATCAATAGTAATGCCAATTTTTCACAAAATATAAGCTCAAAAGACAAGTTCACATATAGTCATTTTAATTAAATCGAAAGTTTACTAGAAATATTTAAGTTTAAATCAATAATAAAAGAAGCAATCGTCTATTTTTAGTCATTCTTCTTATTCTTTATTAGAAGAAAAATAATTCCAGCTTCCTTATACAAATAACAAATTTTCTAAACTAACGCCATCAGTATAATAAAGCTCTTTTTGATTCTAAAAAACACCTTAAAAGGTAATTTTGCAAACAAAAAGAAAGTAAAGAATGAAAAACACTATTTATTTCGTCTGTTTATTAACATTGTATCAAACCCTAGGTTGGGGGCAATTAATCAATAATAAACAACATCTAACTGCACCGACAACGCCTAACTACGGTTTATCTCCTAAGAAAGAGAAGACTTTTTTTGAGAAAGATGCTGTACAAATTAGCTTTGTCCCTGCGATACTCTTAACAGCTTCAGGGCTAACGTGGAATAAAAAAGAAGAAATTAGAGAAATACGCAATAGATACGTTCCCACATTTCAGTATAAATATGATGATCTATTACAATATGCTCCTGCAGCGGCTACCTTTGGTCTAAAAGCAGCTGGTGTAAAAGGGCGTAATGACTTTAAGCGTTCTGCTATATCCTATGCTACTAGTATGGCTATCATGGCTATTCTAGTCAATGGAGTAAAATATACTGCAAAAGTAGAACGCCCTGATGGTTCTTCTAAGAATTCATTTCCATCGGGTCATACTGCAATGGCTTTTGCTAACGCTAGTTTCTTAGACAAAGAATACGGTCTAGTCAATCCTATGTATTCTATAGGTGGGTATGGAGCCGCTACTATGACAGGTCTTGGACGTAGCCTTAATAATAGACATTGGGTGCCCGATATATTAGCTGGAGCAGGTATTGGTATATTATCTACTCAACTAGCCTATTTCTTTGTAGATAAAATATATGGAAACAAAGGCGATAACCTCAGCCTAATCTCTAGATTTGAAGGAAATGAAAACCCTTCTTTTATGGCTATTAAACTAGGATTCACTAGCGGACTAGAAAGTATAGTAGAAACAGAAAACGAAGAACCATTAGCTAAGCTAGGATGGGAAGCGGGATTAGAAGGAGCTTATTTCTTCAATAAACACTGGGGAGTAGGCGGTCAAATAGCTGTGGCTAGTTTCCCATTCTCTGAAGACAAAGTCAACGATCCTGATAACACAAACATCAATGGAAAAGTGTTATCTGAATCAATGGGTAATTTAACTTTCTCTCTAGGTCCATACTATGCTATTCATTTCTCTGATAGATGGAATCTGATGATAAAAGCATTAGGAGGTTATAGCATAGGAGCAGATGGTAATATCTCGTTAAAAGTGTTGTCTCATGAAGTTCATATCCCTGAACTAGAAGATGGAAAAGTACAGCTAGCAGAATATAAACCTGCTAATGTATTTCAATTTACAGGTGGATTAGCGCTGACTTATAATATCACTGATAACTTAGGACTAACTGCCTACTCGGACTTCAATCACAGTCAATCTAAGATTACTTATAAAATAAATGACATCGTACTAGACAAAGAAGACATCAAAGTCAATACAGTCAAACACCCTCTTAATTATCTAAGTATGGGAATTAGACTGACTGCTTACTTCTAAGCAGTCAAGACAAAGAGCTAATTATTAGCTCTTTTTTTGTATCTGTACGTTAAAACAACATTAAAGAAGAAACAGAACTTTATTTGATTTTAGTAACTTTACCCTAATTTACTTATTCTCTTAATACTATGAGCAAACATCTAGAAACAATCGGTGACCACTATAGAGAGAACACGATTAGTCACTATGCCTTCGATGCGTCTGACTACCAATGTGGTAAATCACACTTCAATATTAATATTCGTAAATATTGTAATTTTAATACGCCTTATAACAGACGAGATTATTACAAGGTGTGCTTAATTATAGGAGAAGGTGTATTTAAATACGGTGAACACACACTGATACTAGACAGACCTGCTTTATTCCTTCCATGTCCTACGATACCTTATGAATGGGAATGTCTGAGTAATCAACAAGAAGGATTTTTCTGCCTTTTCAACCAAGAGTTTTTAGTGGAACACAGTACAATAGAGTTCTTTAAAAAAACATCTCTCTTTAAAGAGTGGAGTAAGCCATTTATATTCTTAGATGAAGAGCAATTAGAGTTGGCCTCTACCTACTTTAAACAGATGTATGCCATGGCACAAAGTGATTATCCCCTAAAGTTTGAGATTATCCGTAACTTACTTGCTCTATTACTGCATCAAGCGTTACAGTTAAAAGTAGAAGACCTTAAACTAGATGAAACACCTAATAGCACTAGATTATACAGACTATTTGATGAGTTGCTAAACAAACAGTTTCCACTAGACTCACCTGCTTATCCTCTAAACCTCAAGACAGCGTCTGACTATGCTACAGCCCTAAACGTACATGTCAATCACCTGAATGCATCTATTAAGTCTGTAACAAGTAAGACTACTACTCAACTGATAAAAGAAAGATTATTCGAAGAGGCTAAAAACCTATTGAAGAATACGAGTTGGGATATAGCAGAAGTTGGATATACACTAGGCTTCGATCAGCCTTCTCATTTTAATAATTTCTTTAAAAAGAATGCTGGAGTAACTCCATTAAAATATAAAAACCCAATATAACCAATCTTTGATTTTTGCAATTATACCTTTGAGATATTTAATTCAAGATAATGATTGCCTACTTAATTTTGCTCCTCAAACAACAATTATAATATATGCTAAGAGAAGCAAGTGAACAAAGAAAAAAGCTAGCCACAATACTTGCCTTTTGTTCTATACCCCTTTCTGGTTTTGTGACCGATATATATTTACCGTCATTCCCTTCTATGGCTAAAGGACTAGCTGTATCAGAACAAGACATACAGCTTACCCTTACCTGCTATCTATTAAGCTATGGTATATCACAGATATTCGTAGGTAGCCTTTTAGACAATATAGGAAGATACAAACCACGTTTAGTCGCATTACTGATATTAATCATTACTGATATTAATCATTACCAATCTTAGTATCACACAGATGGATAGCGTCTTCTACATCTGTATTATGAGGATTATACTAGGGATGGCTATCTCTACACTAGTAGTTGCTACGCGTGCTATCTTTATAGACATCTATGATGAAACGAAGAGACAGTATTACTTAAGCTACTTTACGATCGTATGGTCATGTGGTCCTATATTAGCGCCTTTCTTAGGTGGATACTTAGAGAAGCTATTTAACTGGCATGCCAACTTCTATTTTTTAGCTATCTATGCTGGGGTATTATTAATCTTAGACTTGTGTATCAGTGGTGAGAGTATTCCTGAGAAGAAGAAGTTTAACTTATCAGATACATTAGATTTATACAAAGTCATGTTGAGTGAGAAAAGATTTATGATGGGAACCTTAATATTGGGATTGAGCTACTCTATTGTGATGATCTTTAATATTTCGGGACCATTCTTAATAGAAAATGTATTCCTTCACAACTCTGTTATTATAGGATACTGTACGCTTATCTTAGGCTTCTCATGGATGTTAGGAGGACTTATTGGTAAAAAGAGGATGCACTTAGCATTTCGTCCAAAAGTATTACAACCTTCTGGAGTACAACTGACACTTATTAGTGCTTTACTACTCTCTACCTTATGGATAGAAAGTCTTCCTATACTAATAGGTTTTTTATTCTTAATACATATCTGTTCTGGTACTTTATTTAATAATTTCTTTACCACGACCATGTTACAGTTTCCAAATAATGCAGGTACAGCAGGTGGTCTAATGGGCGGATTGGTATATGTGCTTACCTCTTTTGTCACATTAATAATCTCATCTACAGGAGCTATTACCACTCCCACTGCACTAGGAATAAGATACCTCATAACGGCTATAGCATTACTACTAGCTATACTTTATATAATCAAGCTATACAATAAAGAAAAAGTAATAAACTAGAAGAAAAATAACTAAGCTTTGCATATTTCTATACAATACAGCATAAAATAGAACATCGCTGTAATTATAAAACTAAAAATAACTTATCGAATATGCATTACATCTCGATAAATACTTAATAAACCTCTCTTAAAACTAGCTATTTTATACAGAGTAGACAATTCGTATACTGTAGTATTTTTTACTATTTTACAGTCATATTTATCAGTAATTTTGCGTTAGTCTTTAGGTAAAAAGAATCCTTTTTATCACAATATATTCAACTAATAATGTACTTAGAAGTACGTTTTTAAAAATGCAATTAAACAATAAGTTTTTAGGCTTTGCATCCGCAATCTTTGCAGCGATGTTATGGGGAGTATCTGGAGCTTTTGCTCAGTTCCTTTTTAGAGAAAAAGAGTTTAACGCAGAATGGTTAGTTACTGTTCGTCTTCTTATCTCAGGAGTATTAATGTTATTATTTGGGATTGTCAGAAAGAATCCTGATGTCGTAAATATCTGGAAAGACAAAAAAGATGCTGTCCAATTGATTCTTTTCAGTATACTAGGAATGCTGACAGTACAGTACACTTACTTTGTAACTATACTTCACTCTAATGCAGCAACAGCAACAGTAATACAATACACTGGCCCTGTGTTCATCGCTATCTATCTAGCATTAAGACTGCGCAAATGGCCTAAGCCTATTGAATTCTTAGCGATAGGAATGGCGATGTTAGGTACATTCTTATTGGTAACACATGGAGATATTAATACACTGAATATCACTCCTACAGCATTAATATGGGGTATAGCTTCTGCTATAGCATTAGCCGTATATACACTTATGCCTGTACATTTATTGAATAGATATAGCCCTATTGCTATTATAGGTTGGAGCATGCTTATCGCAGGTATAGCGATGAGTATTATACACCCTCCACATAAGCTAGAAGGTATATGGGATACAGATACATATTTGGCAGTATTATTCATTATCTTCTTAGGTACATTGATACCGTTCTATATCTTCTTAATGGCGATAAAGAATATTGGACCACAAAGAGCTAGTTTATTAGCTTGTGCCGAACCTCTGTCTGCTACTTTAATAGCTGTAGTATATTTTGGGGTCAACTTTGAATTGATGGACTATATAGGAAGTCTTTGTATTATAACAACGATATTCCTATTGACTAAAATCAAGAAGAAAGTTATTCCAGAAAATTAAACAACGAGAATATCCATTTTTTATAAGCAACGCGGTATATCCCTGTAAGGTATATCGCGTTGTTGTTTTTATATAGGTTACAAACCTAGTTTGCGAAGTAGCTTATCTAACATTGACTTTATTCCTATAACCCAATTTGTCTTTAATAGAACAATGAAGTTTAGGATAATCACTAATCCAACTTTTAAGACTAAGACTAATAGAGGGTGAGAACTATTAGGTATAGAAAATATAATAACAACAAAAGCGACCATTAATAGCAATAGCTTAAAGAAGTTAATATCGAATGGCCATAACTTCATCTTCTGATAAATGTAGTAGGTCTTAGCTATATTAAACAACGTTAAAGATAATAGTGAAGCTAGTCCCACACCGAATATTCCTAAATCTGTATAGGCTAATAATACATAGTTCAAAACAACATTAAGAACCATCAAACTTAAGATAGAAACTAAATTAAAACGGTAATACTTAGAATAAGAAATAATCTCTGTATTAAACCCCGTAGACATATTAATCACCACATTAATACCAAGTAAATAGATAATCGGCAATGAAGGGGCTAACTTATCATAAGTAGGCAACAACTGAAAAAGAGGTTCTATACCTACGACTACACAGCTAAAAAGAAGCATACCGATAAAAAAAAGATTACGTGCTACTTCTTTATATTTCATATTCAGTGTACGCAGTTCCGCTCTCTTTATTAAATCAGATATAATAGGCGCATATAGTGCAAATACTCCTGTAGCTGGTATAGCGAGTGTAGACGCTAATGTCACTCCAATATTATACGTACCATTCGCTTCATAAGAGATAAAGTAAGGAATCATCAAAGAGTCTACTCTAAATGCAAAGAAAGATCCAAAGCTTCCTGCAAAGGCGAATAAGCTATATGCATAATACTCCTTCTTTCCTACATAAGTAAATAAGTCTTCGTATTTCCAATGCCAATTAAACTTAAAATGTCTATATATATAAGCACCTATTACTATGGCGATAACGTAGTAAGAAACAATATAATACCACACTGCCTTATCTATCGAAAAACTACCATACACTACTATTAAGAACACTGTTGGTAAAGCTATCTTTGGGATAATCTTTTCAAAAAACGTAGGAAAAGAAAGGCGTTGTAGATTAGTCGCTTGTCGTCTAAATAGCTCTATATAAGCCATCGAAATAGCTAGTACAAACCCCATAACTACATATCTCAGCTCAGCACCATCATAAACATAGGATCCTAATAGTAATACTATCCCTACTCCTATCGTGAGCTTAATCATAGAGAGCATACTATAACTAAAGAGTTTACCCTGTAAACGCTCACTTAATTTGGGATAAAAGTTAATCAATGCATGTGTGCTCCCTAATACAATAATCGGAAATATAATCTGCGCACATGCATCTACAAAACGGATAATACCTAACAGTTCTTTGTCCTGAGGATAGATTAACACAGTAGACACCACTCCTATCAATACACCAATATAATTGATAAGAGTAAAAAGAAATGCCTGTTTTGTAGATATTTTATCTTGCATGAGGATGCGTAAATCTGTTAATCACTTACAAATATACTTGCTAATAAGTCCTTAACTACTATTTTTTTTAAATTTGTAATTCTTATGTGAATATACCAACTTATAAAAGAAAACTTATTCGCACAAACACTATTACATGAAATACCTAATTATCATGCCTGCTTATAACGAGTCGGCTTTTATCGGTCATACTCTAGACAGTATAATTTCTCAAACGTTATTACCTACTGATGTAATAGTTGTAAACGATAATTCCACAGATGACACAGCCAATATCATTATGAACAACTATGCTCATCTTCCTTATATCACACTAATCAACAAAACGTCTGAGGCTATACATCTACCTGGTAGTAAAGTTGTACAAGCTTTTAACTATGGTTTAGAACAAGTAAACAACTTAGATCAATACGACTTCATTGTAAAGCTAGATGCTGATCTTATCCTACCTAATGATTACTTTGCTACTATTGCAAGTACTTTTGCGCAAGACCAAGCTATAGGTATGGTGGGAGGCTTTGCCTACATAGAGAAAAACAAGGAATGGACAATCGAAAACCTTACAGATAAAGATCATATTAGAGGCGCATTTAAAGCATATCGACTAGACTGTTTTAAACAGATAGGAGGACTTAAACCTGCCATGGGATGGGATACAGTAGATGAACTCTTGTGTAGATTTTACAACTGGAAGATCATTACGATAGATACGCTAAAAGTGAAACACCTCAAACCTACTGGTGCAATGTATAATAAAGCGGCTAGGTATAAACAAGGAGAAGCTTTCTACAGACTTCACTACGGAATAGTAATCACAAGTATAGCAGCATTAAAACTAGCAATGAAGAAGAAGAAACCTTTCTTATTCATAGATTATATCAGTGGCTACTACAAAGCAAAAAGAGAAAAACAACCGTATTTAGTCACTGAAGAGCAAGGCATTTTTATACGTAAATACCGTTGGAGTAAGATAAAATCAAAGTTACTCTAATCACTTTTTTACTTTAATAAACTTAAAACTCATTTGTAATTGGTAATTTAGCCGATATTTTAATATTTATGATCAAATCTGGATTAACACATATAGGACAGTACTTTATAATGCTAAAAGAAATGTTTAGCAAAATGACAAAGTGGAAGGTTATGAAAGTACTTATATTTAAAGAAATAGATGATCTTATCATTGGTTCTTTAGGTATTGTGGCATTCCTATCGTTTTTCGTTGGTGGTGTAGTAGCTATCCAAACTGCTCTTAACTTAACCAACCCTCTTATACCTAAATATCTTATTGGATTCGCGACGAGACAATCTGTAATCCTAGAGTTCGCTCCTACCTTTATCTCTATCATTATGGCAGGTAAGATGGGATCATTTATTACCTCTAGTATTGGTACGATGCGTGTAACAGAACAAATCGATGCACTAGAAGTAATGGGGGTTAGCTCACTTAACTACCTAGTGTTCCCTAAGCTAGTAGCAGTAATGTTATATCCATTCGTTATCGGTATCAGTATGTTCTTAGGAATCGTCGGAGGATGGTTTGGTGGTGTGATGGGGAACTTTGTTACATCAGAACAATTCATCATTGGATTACAAGATTCATTTACTCCATTCCACGTTACATACGCATTTATTAAAACCTTCTTATTTGGATTCTTATTAGCTACCATCCCATCATACTTTGGTTACTATATGAAAGGTGGTGCATTAGAAGTTGGTAAAGCCAGTACTACTTCATTCGTATGGACGAGTGTAGCTATTATCTTAACCAACTATATATTAACCTCTCTACTTTTAAGCAACTAAGAAATGATCGAAGTAAAAAATATACAAAAGTCGTTCAATGGTACACAAGTACTGAAAGGAATTACAACTACTTTCGAAACAGGTAAAACTAACCTTATCATTGGGCAGAGTGGATCTGGTAAAACAGTAATGCTTAAAACTCTTCTAGGTATTCACACTCCTGATGAAGGAACCATCAGTTTTGATGGCAGAATATATACAGACCTGACAAATACCGAAAAAAGAGAGTTGAGAACAGAAATAGGAATGGTATTCCAAGGAAGTGCCTTATTTGACTCTATGACTGTAGAAGAGAATATAGCTTTCCCTCTTCGAATGTTTACTAATAAATCCGATGCAGAAATAGCACATCGTGTAAATGAAGTTATAGATCGTGTGAATCTAATCAATGCTAACACAAAAAAGCCCTCAGAAATATCAGGAGGTATGCAAAAAAGGGTAGCAATAGCTAGAGCAATAGTTAACAACCCTAAATACTTATTCTGTGATGAGCCTAACTCAGGCCTTGATCCTAAGACAGCTATCGTTATAGACAACCTTATTCAAGAAATTACACATGAGTACGGCATTACTACAGTAATCAATACACACGATATGAACTCTGTATTAGAGATCGGCGAGCACATTGTATTCTTAAAGAATGGAGTATTAGCTTGGTCTGGTAATCATAAAGAGATCATTCAGACAGACAATGAAGATGTAGTTGACTTTGTGTACTCATCAGAATTATTCAGAATGGTACGTCAAGCTATGAGACAAATCGGAAACGAAAAGAAATAATATAAAAAAGGAGTAAAACTAATAGTTCTACTCCTTTTTCTTTTCTTGTATTCTTACTTAAGTTTATCTGTCACTTGCTGACTCACAACCTTAATCTCTTGTTCTTTCTTCTTAGGGTATAATAGTAAGATATCATCCTTATCTACGATGATATAGTCATTCAGACCATCTACTACCACCACTTTTCCTTTCGCAGTTCTAACAATGTTATTTGTAGCATTATTAAAGAAAGCTGTAGCATTCACTACTGCATTGTCATTATCATCTTTAGGAAGCTTATCATATAAAGATCCCCATGTACCTAAATCATTCCAATCAAATGTAGCTGGCAATACATATACATTATTAGCCTTCTCCATCACAGCATAGTCTATAGAGATATTTTCTGCCTTAGAATAATTCTCTTCTATAAATGCTTTTTCTTTATCTGTATTTAAGAACTCATATCCTTTATCAAACAACTCAGTCATCGCAGGTTGAAATTCTGAAAAGGCATCTAAAATAGAGCTTACACTCCATATAAAAATACCCGAATTCCAAAGAAAATGTCTACTTTGAATAAATTTACGCGCGGTAACATAATCAGGCTTCTCTCTAAACTGAACTACCTTTTTAATAGGACGAGAGTCTAACTTGTTAAACTCTATATACCCATACCCCGTATTTGGGAACGTAGGTAAGATACCTAAAGTCATCAATACCTTATCTCGCTCACATACATCAAAGGTACGTTGTAAGTTAGACACGAACTGTAACTCATCTTCTATCCAGTGATCACTAGGAGCCACAACCATTACAGCATTAGGATTCTTCTTCTTAATCTTCATAGCTGCATAGAGAATACAAGGAGCTGTATTACGCATATCTGGTTCTAGGATAATACTATCAGATTCTACAGAAGGCAATTGTTCTTTTACAATTTCTTTATAATTCTCATGTGTTAAGATCAGAATATTCTCTTTAGGCACTACCTGAGACAGACGTTTAAAAGTCTTTTGTATCAAGGTATCTCCTGATCCTAACATATCGTGAAACTGTTTTGGAAACTCTGGTGTACTCACAGGCCAAAAACGTGACCCTACTCCACCTGCCATAATCACAGCGTAATAATTTGAACTCATATATCTTTATCTATTTACAACATAATGGGTCAACAACTCTACTTCAGCATTTGCTTTAAAAGTATACATTCTGCCCGTTGAAACTTCTAAACACTCGAAGCGTTTTACCCGTATAGGACCACGCTTAAATATCTTTCCGTTATACGTTTTAAAATGACTCCCTAAAGGGATTTCATATATAAAACAATTGTTATTATTTATATCCTGCACATCATACCTTCTCATCGCTATAGATAACTTCTCATCAGTATCGCTACTAGCAGAAGGGTTTCTAAAATGATTTGCTAACAAAGGTAATAATGCACTAGGAAACACTTCTTCTCTTAAAAAGGGTAACATTAATAATTGAAAAGTGCTTTTCCACTCTACTCCGTGCGGTTTTATTCCTCCTCTATACTTCTGATAAGCCACTAAATGAGCTATCTCGTGAATCAAGGTCATCAAAAAACGGTAAGGATTCAGGTTAGAATTTATCGTTATAATGTGTTTCCCATCGTGATTACGAGTATAATCTCCATGACGTGTAACTCTCTCATGTACAATCTTTAGATGCACATGATAGTGTTTTATCAATTCAAATACAGGTTCAACTGCTTGTTCTGGTAAATATGGCTTTAGCTTCTCTATCAATTACATTTTTATTTAAGGGGTAGTAGTAGACACTTGCAACACCTTCCCATTAAAAAATCTATTTCCATGTATCGCAAAATTCACGATATACTCAGCCATTTCATCTGGCATAAGTGGAGCTTGATATCCAGGGAATGCCTCTTCTAACATCTCTGTCTGTACTGCTCCTAAAGCTACTACATTAAAGAATACTCCCTTATCCTTATACTCTTCAGCTAGCAACTCACTTAAGATAGTGATAGCCCCTTTACTAGAACTATAGGCAGCTAATCCTCCGAATTTTAATACTCCTTGCACTCCTCCCATACTACTTACTGATACCACATGACTATTCACTTTCATAAATGGGATAGTAACTTGCATTAGACGAGCAGCACCGAATACATTCACGTTATATACATACTGAAAATCTTCTTGTGTGATCTCCTCAAAAGGTTTGTTCACGATAGCCCCTGCATTATTAATCAGGATATCTACATGCTCCCAATTGTCCTGTACAAAGGCAACTACCTTCTGAATGTCCTCTTCTTTAGTTATATCAACAGCTAAACAAGTAACATTATCTAAATCAATAAGTTTATCTGATATTTTTCTAGATACAGCCAATACATTATGACCTAATTTTGACAACCATTGTACGCACTCTAGTCCAATACCTCTACTTGTCCCTGTAACAATTACATTTTTCATCTTAATACATTCTTATTTCTCCCGGAGCTAAATTAACAAGTTTGTTCACAACCGGTATTATATCTTGTGTAAAAGAAGTCATAAAATTTAAATCCATTAAATGAGCTTCATCCTTTACATGGTGGTAATATTCATAATTTTCAAAGTCAAAAGAACTAAATGTTTGACATGGTACTTTAAACATTTGATAGAAAGGATAATTATCAGAACGCTTAAACAAATTAAACTCCTCAGCCTTTTCTAATTTACCTACAATAGGCTTCCCTGCCAATTCGTTTAACTTAGTTGCCATAGTAGATAGATCATACCCTGTAAGATAAGTCATATAATCTCTCTTCATTGGCAGCCCTAACATTTCAAAATTAAGCATAGATACCACATTCACATTTTCTTTCTTTAAACGCTCTGCTAGATGCTTAGATCCCCATAGTCCCTTCTCTTCTCCTGTGAAGAATGCCACAAGTACTGTACGCTTATTATTTTGCAACTTCAAGTTACGTGCTAACTCTAACAGGATAGCTGTACCAGCAGCATTATCATTCGCTCCATTTGCAATAGAATCCCCATCTACAGGCTTTTCTATTCCGATATGATCATAATGAGCACCTAACACCACTACCTCATTTTTTAAAGTCTCATCACTACCTGGTATAACTCCTACGATATTCCAAGCATCTGCTACATTCTGTAACGTATCGTTATAAGAACTATAATAAGGCTTAATCTTGTACTCTTCTAATCGCTTAGCTAAGTACTCTCCAGCCATTTTACCTCCTTCTGTACCAGTATCTCTACCTAGTAACTCATCAGAAGCTAAATAATATAATGTTTCTTTAATATTCTTTTGTTCAGCATTAGCTTTAACAACAGATGGTGTCTTAGTAGTAGCACATCCAACTAATAAGACTGCTGCCAATAGGCTTAAAATTCTCATTTATAAATATTTTTATCAAAAATACAAAAAGGTAATCAACTATAGAAAATAAATTCTACCGTATATCAAGCATACACAATAAATTATCACCAATAAAAAAGCCCTTATTCAAAAGAATAAGGGCTTAAGTATATTATTATTTAGATTACGCCAACATAGTCACTGGGTTCTCTACATAATCTTTAAATGTTTGTAAGAACTGAGCACCTGTAGCACCGTCCACAGTTCTGTGGTCACATGCTAGAGTTACTGTCATTGTATTACCTACTACGATTTGACCATTCTTCACTACTGGTTTTTCTACAATAGCACCTACTGATAGAATTGCAGAGTTTGGTTGGTTAATAATAGAAGTAAATGACTGAATACCAAACATACCTAAGTTAGACACAGTGAATGTACTTCCATCCATCTCAGCAGGAGTAAGTTTTTTAGTCTTAGCTTTACCAGCTAATTCTTTTACTTTACCACCGATATGAGTTAAAGACATCTGATCTGTGAATGGTAATACTGGTACTACTAATCCATCCTCTACAGCTACAGCTACACCGATATTGATGTGATTGTTATAGATAGTTGCATTATCAGTCCATTGTGTATTCACCTGAGGGTGTTTGCGAAGTGCCATAGCACATGCTTTCACTACCATATCGTTAAACGACACTTTCGTATCAGGTAAGTTATTGATAATCTTACGAGATTCAATAGCATTATCCATGTCTAACTCGATAGTTAAATAGTAATGAGGAGCAGTAAACTTAGACTCAGCTAAACGACGAGCAATCGTCTTACGCATTTGTGAGTTTTTCACTTCCTCTACACTTACTTCTCCAGCTGGTACGAATGCCTTAACAGCAGGTACAGCAGCAGTAGCTGCAGCTTCAGGAGCAGCAGTTTTAGCAGCAGGTGTATAGTTTTCAATATCACGCTTGATGATACGTCCATTCTCACCTGAACCTTTCACCTCAGTAATATTTATTCCTTTATCTTCAGCAATTTTCTTAGCCAATGGAGAAATGAATACTCTCCCATTAGTAGAAGTAGCAGCCTCCACACTTACAGTTTTTGGTTCTTCAGCTTTAGGAGCCTCCGTAGCAGGAGCCTCAGCAGCGAAAGTACCACCATTTTGAGCAGATGCAACTACAGCTGATACGTCAGTTCCTTCTGGCCCTAAGATCGCTAATACGCTATCAACAGGAGCAGACTCACCTTCGTTAATACCAACATATAATAAAGTTCCAGCCTCAAAAGCTTCGAACTCCATAGTAGCTTTATCAGTTTCGATTTCTGCAAGGATATCACCTTCCTGAACCTTATCACCTACTTTTTTAATCCAAGTAGCTACTGTACCATCAGTCATAGTATCACTAAGACGAGGCATAGTAATGATTTTAACTCCAGCAGGCATAGTAGCCGCAGCAGGAGCTGGTGTTTCAACTTTAGCCTCTGCTACAGCAGCAGCAGCCTCAGCAGCAGGAGCAGCATTACCCGCACCACTGATTAAAGCAGAAATATCTTCACCTTCATTTCCTATAATAGCAAGTAACGAATCTACAGGAGCAGATTCACCTTCTTGTAATCCAATATATAACAATGTACCTGAATTAAATGATTCAAACTCCATTGTTGCTTTGTCTGTTTCAATTTCTGCAAGGATATCTCCTTCAGAAATCTTATCTCCAACTTTTTTTAACCATGCTGCAACAACACCTTCTGTCATCGTGTCGCTTAAGCGTGGCATTGTAATTACTTCTGCCATGTTCTTTTTATTATAATCTGTGAGGGATAAAAGGGTAATTCTCTTGTTCGTATACTACGTCATACATTACGTTTTTCTCTGGGAATGGAGACTCTTCAGCGAATTTCTCACACTCAGCCACGTAATCTTTTACTCTTTGATCCATTGCTTCGATCTCAGCTTCAGTAGCATATCCTTTTTCTCTAATTACATCTAATACTTGTGTAATTGGGTCTATTTTTTTGTACTCTTCTACTTCCTCTTTAGTACGGTAGTGTTGAGCATCTGACATAGAGTGACCTCTATATCTGTATGTTTTCATTTCTAATAAAGTAGGTCCATCTCCACGACGAGCTCTTTCGATAGCCTCGTACATAGCTTCAGCTACTTTTACAGGGTTCATACCATCTACTGGTCCACTAGGCATTTCGTATCCTAAACCTAATTTCCAAATATCACTATGGTTAGCTGTACGCTCTACTGAAGTCCCCATAGCATATCCATTGTTCTCAATGATGAATACTACTGGCAATTTCCAGTTCATAGCCATATTAAATGTCTCGTGTAAAGACCCTTGACGTGCTGCACCATCACCGAAGTAACACATAGTCACAGCATTTCTGTCAAAATATTTATCAGCGAATGCTAATCCAGCTCCTAGAGGAATTTGCCCCCCTACGATACCATGACCACCATAGAAACGGTGTTCTTTAGAAAAGATGTGCATAGATCCACCTAATCCTTGTGATGTACCAGTACCTTTTCCTAATAACTCAGCCATAATACGCTTAGGATCTACTCCTAATCCGATTGGCTGAACGTGATTTCTATATGCTGTAATCATCTTGTCTTTAGACATGTCCATTGCATGTAAAGCTCCAGCCAATACTGCTTCCTGCCCATTATATAAATGCAAGAATCCTCTCACTTTTTGTTGAATATATAAAGCAGCAAGCTTATCTTCAAACTTTCTCCAAAATAGCATGTCTTCATACCACTTTAGATAAACTTCTTTTGTAATTTCTCTCATATGACTTTACTTTTCATAAACGGTCTCCCGTTTAAAATACAGACTTTCTCGTTTAACCACACTACTGTGGAGAAGCAAAAATAATATATCTACACTAGACTGAAAAATTTATTTGAAGTATTTTAGATTTGATAATATTTTAGACAATTAATTTAACAATACCTTATAATTAGATCGTTTACTTACATTTCTATTTTTTAAAACTTAAACCTAAAAATCCCTCTTTTGCTTTTTTAATCTTATTATAACATCCTCAATATTGCTAATATCAACCTCATTTAAAGAGACATAAATTATACCACCTTTCGAATAAAGGGCAACTAGTCTGTAAAATCTTCTAAAAACTCCTATTATAGCTCATTTATAGTATTCTCCATCTGCTAGTGTTATTATCTGTCATCTATCAACCTTGACTATTCATTGTCTCTTAGTGCAGATCAGTTAATCGCACTTCTATCTTGCCTGCATACTAAGTCCGTTTCTATCCTTGTTTTAACGGACTCACTACGGACTCATAACGGACTCACTACGGACTCAACTCGCATTACTTTAGTACCAATTCATACTAAGTTTGCATGCAATACCTAAAAAAGAAGAGAGCCTATTCTCACAGGCTCTCTTCTACATTATAAAATATATAATACACTATAAACACTCTCTTACTTAATGATCTATAATAGTGAATAAACTAAGTAGTTCTAATCAAAACTAATTTTGCCACCACATCTTATAGTTAATATTATCTCCTCCCATCTCTGCTACCTTTTTCTCATAATTACCTTTGTTCTGAGTACGTATATTGATCGGGTATGGGAATCTATTAGGCATATTCCCATCGTTTAGCATTGACTCTGTCTTAGGTAGTTTAGGGTATCCTGTACGCTTGTATTCGAACCACTGTTGATAATCGTTCATATACAATGCATAATATTTCTGCAACATAATACGCTCTAATGTACCATTATACCTAGTACTTTCTAAAGTAAAATAATTAGTTGGCATCTCTAATCCCTTAGATGTAATAGCCTCTTTCACCGCCTGCTCATAATAGCTCTTAGCATCTGATAAGTATCCCTTCTGAGCTAACTCAGCCTTTATAAATAATACTTCAGCATACGTTAGTATAGGTGCTTCTGTAGGATTAGCCGCCATAACATTATTCAATGTAGAAGCTTCGTAATCAAACTGTGAATCTGAACCATCAAAGGCACTAGGTATTCCTTTATACCCTATATATATTTTCTTCTTTCCTTCTACTCTGTATGCTTCTGTTGCATATAATGGAAGCCTTGGGTCATTAAAATCATTTAAATTATCAATAAAGAAAGAAGCCATCTTACGACTTAATGTAAAATCTTGAATACGACTCCATGGAGAGATATTAGGTGTTACCCCTGTTATCTTTAGGTTAGCCTGTGACTTCACATCATTAATAATAGGATATTTATCTGGATCGTTAAGTATCGTTAGCATACGTTGATATGCATTCTTATTTTCTTTATTTGATATTCTCAACAATAAACGCAAATGCAAACTATTCGTAAACTTTTGCCAGTCATCCCAATATGTCTTTGAGTCTATATATAAAATATCAGGATTATATACTAACTTCCTATTTAAATCATATAAGCTATTCGCTCTCTCTAGATCAGCTAAAAGACTATCATATATCTTCTCTTGTGAATCAAATGCTGGATATAGAATCTTCTCTTCTCCCTTAGACGCTTCAAAATAAGGTACATCCCCAAATAAATCAGTTAAGTTAGAAGTGATCCACGCTTTTAGAGTTAAAGCCATCGCTTCATAGTTAGGATCTGCAACCTTCACAGCCTCATACTCCATATCTCGAGCATTCTTTAACCATCTGTAATAAGCATTCCACGATGACGCTCCTACATCATCACTTAAATCATATCGTTGCATACCTGGTACATCACTAGGATAAACCACGATATCTTGCATTAAATGATTATTATGAGACCAACTGCGATACATATTATGACTAGCCATCTCATAGATGATAGGATTTAATAACGTTGCTGGGCTAATCTGTTGTAAACGGTTAGGATCAATATTCTTCTCTTCAAAATCAGAAGTACAACTTACAGTCAGCAATACTGTTGCTGATAATCCTAAAAATATATTTTTGATTTTCATCTGTCGTTTTCTTAATATTAGATATCTAGTTTAATGCTAAAACCGTAAGTAGCAGGTGATGGCATCTGCCCCATCTCTACTCCTGGCATCATAGAACCTCCATTTAACGCTGCTGTCTCTGGATCAAATAACGGGAAGTTAGACAACATCGCTAGATTACGTCCATATACAGACACACTTAGCTTCTTCAGGCGTAACTTATTTAATATCTGCTTAGAGAAATTATATTCAAAACTCACTTCTCTCAATTTGATGTAAGAAGCATCGAATGTATTAGACTCTAGATTAGCTCTTCTATAGTATTCTTTATAGTAACTAGCTGGGTCTACCTTAGTCGTATTAGGAGAGAATGTACCATCTCCATTTCTCACTACTCCATCTCCTATGATATATCCTTGTTCTCTACCGTATAAAGTGTGTTCTAGTTTCCCCTGTTCACTCATCTTATGATGGGACTGTGAATATACATTACCTCCGTACTGCCCATCTATCGTAAAGCTGAACTTAAATCCTTTGTACTTAAACGTATTAGTCCATCCCATCGTCCAATCTGCATAAGCACTACCGATATATTCTATTTCTTTAGATTGTTCAGGAAGTCCTTTATCAGTATATACGATTTGCCCTTGATCATCTCTCACAAATTTATAACCGTATAAGTCTCCTGTGGTTCCTCCTACTTTAGCTATAATAGATGCTGTACCAGATGTAGCTAATACTTGTTGATCTCCTCCTTCGAACTCTTCTGCTAGGCTTAAGATTTTATTCTTGTTTTTAGCCCAGTTCACTGAGGTGTTCCAAGAGAAATCTTTTGTCTTAATAGGTGTACCACTTAACATTAGTTCAATACCTCTATTGCGTACATCTCCTCCATTAATTACAGCCTTATTATATCCTGTCACATAATTTAATGGTACAGTAATAATTTGATTTTTTGTATTGGTTTCATAGACTGTCACATCAAGACCTAACCTATTGCCAAACATTTTGTGTTCATATCCAATCTCAAACGAATTAGTACCTTCTGGTTTTAATTCACCATTATGTAAAGTGGTAGCAGACGTAGCAGAGCTCGCAAAAGCACTATTAGAATAATATTTCAACGTTTGATATGGTTTAGTACCATTACCTACTTTTGCCACAGACACTCTCAGTTTAGAGTAATCAATACTCGCAGGCATTCTAAAAATATCATTCAACACAAAACTTGCGTTTAATGAAGAATATAAAAATGACCAATTCATTTTAGGCAATGTACTCGACCAGTCATTTCGAATAGTTCCATCTAAGAATACCATATTCTTATACCCAACTGAAGCCATTCCATAGACAGAGTTCACTTTATAATCGTCATCTAGAACATTAGTGATAGGATTATTGATACCATTCGCTAACATATATACACCAGGCGTAACTAGTCCGTCTACATAAGATGTCACACTGTGATATTTAGAATCAAGCATATTCCCTCCTATAGATCCGCTATAGGTAAATATATCTGAGTCATTATCTGTATAGGTTAATAAGACATCAGTGTTGATCTCTTGGAAGTTTATCTGTTGTGTTCTAAAGTATCCTTTACCGAACTTAGTCGTGCTATAAGGTCTACGTTGTTCACGTTTATCATTACGTGAGTTCAACGCAGCACGCAACATTAATTTTAATTTAGGTGCAAGAGTAATATCAGTCGATAGGCTTCCTGTTATAGTGTTTGTATTTACTGGATTAGTCGTCTCATAAGCGATTAGATAAGGATTCTCTATATATGAGCTAAACGGATGTATTTGTTGTGTCTGGTTATAATCTTTTTTCCAGATAGGTCTATACCATTCTAAGTCAACATTAGGATTCTGAAAGATCATAAAATATCCTATCGTATGGTTACCATATCCTGTACCTGGTAGGTTATCACTCTTTCTGTTGGTATAACTAACATTAGCATTTAAAGTAACTGCATCAGAGATATTATACTTCGCCTTAGTAGACAGCGTAGTTCTATCGAAGCCGGTGTTAGGCATGATCCACTCATTCTTAGAGTGCGTTATCGTTGTTCTAATATCTCCTTTATCACTTCCGCCTGATAGACCTAAAGTGTTAGTGGTAGTAATACCTGTACGCCAGAAGTCTTTTATATTATTCTTATATGGTCTCCACAAGGTTCTTTCTGCACCTTGAGTCTCTGTTGTAGGATCGTACTGATAGTAATATTGTCCTTCAAACTTAGGTCCGAATGCACTACTCGTACTTCCCGTATTCGCACCATCATCTGATAAGCCGTAAGAGTAATAAGGATTACCTTCCTTGTCAAAGCTATTTCCACTACCTTGACCATATTCGTATTGATATTTTGGCCATCTCTGAATCACATCAAAACTAACATTAGAATTAAATGATATACCTAATCCTTTGTCTTTTTTTCCAGATTTAGTAGTAATCATTAATACTCCGTTACTAGCTCTAGAACCATACAATGCAGCTGCACCAGGTCCTTTAAGCACAGAGATACTTTCTATATCATCAGGATTTATATCAGCTATACCGTTACCATAATCTACAGGAGCATCAGTACCAATATAAGAATCTCCAGCACCACTGCTCCACAAAGTACTATTAACGATCACACCATCTACTACCACTAACGCTCCATTAGCATCAGCATTTAATGATCGATCACCACGCAACTTAATTTGTGTCGAATTCATTGGACCAGAACTAGCAGAGGTCATAGTCATACCAGCCACTTTTCCTTTTAAAGCATCTGACCAAGTATTAGAACGAGTATTATCAAGTTGTTCACTGTTCAAAGTCTGTTGAGAGAACCCCAATTGCTTCTCTTCTCTCTTAATACCTAAAGCCGTTACTACAACTTCATTAAGCATACTGCTTGACTCTACTAAGGTCACATTCACAAAATCACCTTTACTAACAATCATTTTCTTCTCTTCAAATCCCATAAAAGAAATGATGATCTCACCTTTTAAGAAAGTATCAGGCACAGATAATGTGAAGTTACCATCTAGATCAGTCGATGTGATGTGCTTAGATCCAGACAGCTGAACCACTGCACCAGGTAAAGTCAATCCAAGGTTATCAATTACTTTTCCCTTTACGATCGAGCCACTACTTTGCTCTGAAGAAGATTCAGTAGTCATACTATCTAACGCATCAGTTGAAACATTAGAAGCGAATAATGAATTTGATTGTAGCAATAAAACACTTCCTATAATCAAACAAATTTGATGACAATTACGTCTAACTTTTTTCATTACTTAAAATTGTGTTGTTGTTGGTTGTACTAAATACCCCACTTAATACAGTCACAAAAGAATGAAATGCCATTAGTCGGCACAACGTTTAACGATTACCAAACAGTTAATCATTGTTATATAATTGTAAACAAAAAAATATCTAAATAATTTTTTAGTCTAATCTAAATTATTAATTTAGCCTTGTCTAATAAAAATAAAACTATAAATAATGAAATTCAAACTTCCTGATTTACCATATGATAAAAATTCTTTCAATTCTTTTATATCTACTGAAGGATTCGATTATCACTATGGAAAACATCATCAAACGTATGTAAACAACCTTAACCATTTAATAACAAACACGAAATGGGAAGATGAATGTTTAGAGAACATTATCACAGGTACACAAGCAGAAGGAGAAGTAGCCATATTTAACAATGCTGCACAACATTTTAATCACTCTTTTTTCTGGAAATCCATCACTCCGAACCAAGGTGGTCAGCCTAATGAAGAGCTACTAGATATGATAGGTAAGTACTTCGGATCTCTAGAAGAACTAAAAACTCAATTCATTGACAAAGCGACTAAATTATTTGGAAGTGGATGGGTATGGTTAGTACTAACTCCAGAAAATAAACTGGAACTAATGAGTCTAAAAGATGCTGACACACCAATAGTTTATGGAAACACGCCTTTACTAACTATAGATGTATGGGAACATGCATATTATATAGACCACAGAAATTCAAGGCCAAGCTTTATTCAATTATTTTGGAATGCAATCAACTGGGAATTTGTCAATAAAAATTTAGTAAAATGAGTATAGAATGTATTATGCACATAGAGAAAAGCTGTCAACTAAAGCAAGAACTTGCTAATGAGCAGCTCCAAAAAGGAAATAATGGTTTAGCTATTAACTACTATATCGAAGCCATAAGTCGATTAGAAGTATTATGTGCTTCTTATAAAGCATATCTAAAAACAGGTCCTAAACTCTATCTACAATACATAGACATATCTATGAGGTTAGCCACCTTATATAGGAAAGAACAGGAGACTGACAAGTATAAAAAACTAGTCTCTAAGCTTAACAATTATATTGACAATGTCAAAGAGCTTATAAGCAAAGATCATGAAATGTCAATTACACTAGCTAACTTCAAACTGAAGCTTAATAATATTTAAAACTAAAAGAGATTATTCCATTAATTAGTAAAGCCATAATTCTAAATTGACAAGAATAAAAAACTCTTTTTAAACAAAAAAGGTCTACATTAAATGTAGACCTTTTTCTTTTGGTTGATGTTAAATCAACTATTCTATTGGATTTATGCTTCTCCTTTAGTGCCAAACTTTATAGCTGATAATTCACCAGTAGCTTCAACATCAACTATACTTCCATTACTACCTTCATAGCGCTGGATATTTTCTTGTAAAGCAGTCATTAATCTCTTCGCGTGTTGAGGCGTCAAAATAATTCTAGACTTTACTTTACCCTTTGGCATTCCAGGCATTATGGTAACAAAATCAACCACAAATTCAGTATTAGAATGATTGATAATCGCTAAATTAGAATACACTCCTTCTGCTGTTGCCTCGTCTAATTCAAGGCTAAATTGATCTTGTTCTTTTTCCATAATACTAGAAGTTTAAATCTGTTTCTTTATTTGCAAATCCTTCATCATCTGAAGTACTAACAAGGATACTTTCGTACTCTCTCATACCTGTACCTGCAGGGATTCTGTGACCTACAATAACGTTTTCTTTTAATCCGTTTAATCCATCTACTTTACCTGCTACAGCAGCTTCGTTTAACACTTTCGTTGTTTCCTGGAACGACGCAGCAGAAATAAATGATTTCGTTTGTAAAGACGCACGAGTAATACCTTGTAACATTGGAGTACCAGTAGCAGGCATAACATCACGACTAACTACTAAGTTCTTATCCTCACGTTTCAATAATGAGTTCTCGTCACGTAATTCACGCATAGTAATAATCTGTCCTTCTTTCAAATTATCAGACTCACCTGCATCAACTACAACCTTCATTCCATATAATCTATCATTCTCAGCGATGAAGTCAGCAGCATGTGCTAATTGATCTTCTAAGAATAAAGTATCTCCTGGATCTTCGATTTTAACTTTACGCATCATTTGACGGATAACTACCTCAAAGTGTTTATCACTAATCTTAACCCCTTGTAGACGATAAACCTCTTGAATCTCGTTTACTAAGTACTGTTGAACAGCAGAAGGTCCTTGGATTCTTAAGATATCGTCTGGAGTGATAGCTCCATCAGAAAGTGGCATACCAGCTTTCACGTAATCATTCTCTTGAACTAAAATTTGATTAGATAACTTAACTAAGTATTTTCTAACATCTCCAGTTTTAGACTCAACAACGATCTCTCTGTTACCTCTCTTAACTTTACCGAACGATACAACACCATCAATTTCTGAAACTACTGCAGGGTTTGAAGGATTACGAGCTTCTAACAACTCAGTAATTCTTGGAAGACCTCCAGTAATATCCCCAGCTTTAGATGTATGACGAGGAATCTTAACTAAAACTTTACCAGCTTTAATCTTATCGCCATCATTTACCATTAGGTGAGAACCTACAGGTAAGTTGTATGAACGAATTAACTCACCATCTTTACCATAGATTAATAAAGTAGGAATTAATTTTTTATTTCTTGATTCAGTAATAACTTTTTCTTGGAATCCTGTTTGCTCATCGATCTCAACCATGAACGTTTGTCCTTGTTCGATATCCTCATAAGCAACTTTACCAGTAAACTCAGAAACAATTACACCATTATAAGGGTCCCATTTAAATAACGTAGCACCTTCTTCAACAACATCTCCATCATTCACATAGATTGTAGAACCATAAGGAATGTTATTTGTTGTTAATAAGATACCTGTATTAGTATCAAATAACTTAGCCTCAGTAGAACGTGAAATAACGATATCAATAGCATTTCCTTCATTATCCTCACCTTTTACTGTTTTAAGATCTTCTATTTCTAAACGACCTTTAAATTTAGCAGTAATACTAGATGTCTCAGAGATATTACCAGCAGTACCTCCCACGTGGAATGTTCTCAATGTTAACTGTGTACCAGGCTCCCCAATAGATTGAGCAGCAATAACACCTACAGCTTCACCTTTTTGAACCATTCTAGCAGTAGCTAAGTTACGTCCGTAACATTTAGCACAGATACCAACTTTAGCCTCACAAGTCAATGGCGAACGTACCTCAATTGATTCAATTGGTGCAGCGTTGATTGATTTAGCAATAGCTTCAGTAATTTCTTCACCAGCTTCAACTAATACATCAGAATTAAGTGGGTTAATCACTGCATTAAGAGCAACACGTCCTAAAACTCTCTCTCCTAATGATTCGATAACTTCCTCATTCTTCTTAAGTGGTTTAACTTCAATACCTCTTAATGTACCACAGTCAACAGAGTTAACGATAACATCTTGAGCTACGTCATGTAGACGACGAGTTAAGTATCCAGCATCCGCTGTTTTTAACGCCGTATCCGCAAGTCCTTTACGAGCACCGTGAGTAGAGATGAAATACTCTAAAATCGAAAGACCTTCTTTAAAGTTAGAAAGAATTGGGTTTTCGATAATCTCTCCACCACCAGCTGTAGATTTCTTAGGCTTAGCCATCAAACCACGCATACCAGTTAACTGACGAATCTGCTCTTTAGAACCACGGGCTCCAGAGTCAAGCATCATATATACTGAGTTAAATCCTTGTTTGTCTTCACGAATGTTTTTCATTGCTAACTCAGTTAACATAGCATTTGTAGAAGTCCAAACGTCAATAACTTGGTTGTAACGCTCATTATTTGTGATAAGTCCCATATTATAGTTCATAGTAATATGATCTACTTGTTGGTTCGCATCATCAATTAATTCTTGTTTACGCTCAGGAATCATAATATCACCTAAACTGAAAGATAATCCTCCACGGAATGCGTAACCGTATCCCATGTTTTTGATATCATCTAAGAATGCAGCAGTAGTAGGTACATCAGTAATACTTAAAATACGACCGATAATATCTCTTAATGATTTCTTAGTTAATACCTCATTGATGTATCCTGCAACTTCAGGTACTACTTCATTAAATAAAATTCTACCTGCAGAAGTCTCAATAATCTGATATACTAATTCTCCTTCAGCATTATAATCTTTAGCTCTAACTTTAACGTTAGCGTTAAGATCAAGTTTACCTTCATTTAATGCAATATGTACTTCCTCTACAGAGTAGAAAGTCAATCCTTCACCTTTGATGATATGTTCTGGAGTAGATTTACGTGACTTAGTCATGTAGTATAACCCCAATACCATGTCCTGAGATGGTACAGTAATAGGAGCACCATTTGCAGGGTTTAAGATGTTGTGAGAAGCTAACATTAATAATTGTGCTTCTAAGATTGCCTCTGGTCCTAGAGGTAAGTGAACTGCCATCTGGTCACCATCGAAATCGGCATTGAATGCCGTACACACTAATGGGTGTAATTGAATCGCTTTACCTTCGATTAACTTAGGTTGGAACGCTTGAATACCCAATCTGTGTAACGTAGGAGCACGGTTAAGTAAAACTGGGTGTCCTTTAATTACGTTTTCTAAAATATCCCAAACAACTGGTTCTTTTTTATCTATAATCTTCTTAGCAGATTTTACTGTCTTAACAATACCTCTTTCGATTAACTTACGAATAACGAATGGTTTGTAAAGCTCAGCTGCCATATCTTTTGGCAATCCACACTCGAATAATTTTAATTCTGGTCCAACAACAATTACCGAACGAGCTGAATAGTCAACACGTTTACCAAGTAAGTTTTGACGGAAACGTCCTTGTTTACCTTTTAATGAATCAGAAAGAGATTTTAATGGGCGGTTAGATTCTGTTTTAACAGCAGAAGATTTTCTAGTGTTATCGAACAATGAATCAACAGCTTCTTGAAGCATACGTTTCTCATTACGTAAAATTACTTCAGGAGCTTTGATCTCCATTAAACGTTTCAGACGATTATTTCTGATAATTACACGACGGTATAAGTCATTTAAATCAGATGTAGCAAAACGACCTCCATCAAGTGGAACTAATGGACGTAATTCTGGTGGAATAACTGGAATAACTTTCAAAATCATCCACTCTGGTCTGTTCTCACGATTCAAATTAGAATCACGGAAAGACTCAACTACTTGAAGACGTTTTAACGCCTCAGTTTTTCTTTGTTTAGATGTTTCGTTATTAGCTGCGTGACGTAGAGTATATGATAACTGATCTAAGTCTGTAGTAGCTAATAAATCCATAATACATTCAGCACCCATTTTAGCGATGAATTTATTTGGATCTGTATCATCTAAATATTGATTTTCCATCGGAAGAGTATCACAAATGTTTAAGTACTCTTCTTCAGTTAAGAAATCTAATCTATTGATAGGTTCACCATCAACGTTTTTAGCAATACCAGCTTGGATTACCACATAACGCTCATAGTAAATGATCATATCTAATTTCTTAGAAGGAAGACCTAAGATATAACCAATTTTGTTTGGTAATGAACGGAAGTACCAGATATGAGCAATTGGCACAACTAAATTGATGTGACCAACTCTATCTCTACGTACTTTCTTCTCAGTAACTTCAACACCACAACGGTCGCACACGATTCCTTTATAACGGATTCTCTTATACTTACCACACGCACATTCGTAATCCTTTACAGGTCCGAAAATACGCTCACAGAAAAGACCATCACGTTCTGGTTTATGAGTACGATAGTTGATTGTTTCAGGTTTTAAAACCTCACCTCTCGATTCTGCAAGAATAGACTCTGGCGATGCTAAACCTATTGAGATTTTATTAAACCTTTTTACGGTATTTTTCTCTTTATTTTTATTCATGGTAAACTTACTTGTTAAAGTGTATGATAAAGAGTAAGCAGTGCAACACTGCTTACCCTATAATCTTAGTTTATTCTTCTAATCTGATGTCTAGTCCAAGACCTTTTAATTCATGCATTAATACATTGAATGATTCTGGTAATCCTGGTTCTGGCATAGTCTCTCCTTTAACGATTGCTTCGTAAGTTTTAGCTCTACCAATAACGTCATCCGATTTTACCGTCAAGATTTCACGTAATGTACTAGATGCTCCATAAGCCTCTAATGCCCAAACCTCCATCTCTCCGAAACGTTGACCACCAAACTGAGCTTTACCTCCTAATGGTTGTTGCGTAATCAATGAGTAAGGACCAATAGAACGCGCGTGCATCTTATCATCTACCATGTGACCAAGTTTCAGCATATAGATAACCCCAACAGTTGCACGTTGGTGGAATCTCTCTCCTGTACCTCCATCATATAAGTAAGTATGTCCAAAACGTGGTATACCTGCCTCATCTGTAAGAGCATTGATTTGATCTAATTCAGCACCATCAAAGATTGGAGTCGCATACTTTTTACCAAGTTTTTGACCAGCCCACCCTAATACTGTTTCATAAATCTGTCCAATGTTCATACGAGAAGGTACCCCTAATGGGTTCAATACGATATCTACTGGTGTTCCATCTTCTAAGAAAGGCATATCCTCATCTCTAACGATACGAGCTACAATACCTTTGTTACCGTGACGTCCAGCCATCTTATCTCCTACACGTAATTTACGTTTTTTAGCAATATATACTTTCGCTAATTTCAAAATTCCAGATGGTAACTCATCCCCTACAGTAATCATGAATTTCTCTCTTCTTAGAACTCCTTGAAGATCGTTTAATTTGATTTTGTAGTTGTGGATCAAATCAGTAATCATACCATTTGTATCCTCATCAGTTGTCCATTGTCCTTTAGTTAAGTGAGCGAAATCATCTACTGCAAATAACATTTTTTGAGTAAATTTCTTACCTTTTGGTAAAATCTCTTCTCCTAAATCATTCAATACACCTTGAGATGTTTTACCATTCACGATGAAGAATAATTTCTCAACTAAACGCTCTTTTAACTCGTTGAATTTAACTTCAAATCTAGTTTCTAATAAAGCCAATTCGTCTTTATCCTTAGAACGTTTACGTTTATCTTTTACTGCTCTTGCGAACAATTTCTTATCTAAAACAACCCCTCTTAATGATGGAGAAGCTTTTAATGAAGCATCTTTAACGTCTCCTGCTTTGTCACCAAAGATAGCACGTAATAATTTCTCTTCTGGAGTAGGATCAGACTCTCCTTTTGGAGTGATCTTACCGATAAGAATATCACCAGGCTTAACTTCAGCACCAATGCGGATCATACCGTTTTCATCTAGATCCTTTGTTGCCTCTTCAGAAACGTTAGGAATATCATTAGTTAACTCTTCGTTACCTAACTTAGTATCTCTAACTTCTAAAGTATAGTCATCAATATGGATAGATGTAAAGATATCTTCACGTACTACTCTTTCACTAATAACGATAGCATCCTCGAAGTTGTAACCTTTCCATGGCATGAACGCCACTTTCATATTACGACCTAGAGCAAGCTCTCCTTGTTGAGTAGCATATCCTTCACAAAGTACTTGTCCTTTAGTAACTCTATCACCTCTTCTTACAATTGGCTTTAAGTTGATACTTGTACTTTGATTCGTTTTTCTAAACTTAATTAAGTTGTATGTTTTCTCATCTGGATCAAAGCTAATTAAACGCTCTTCATCAGTACGATCATACTTAATGATGATCTTCTGAGCATCAACATACTCAACAGTACCTTCTCCTTCAGCATTAATTAAAACACGAGAATCTGAAGCTACTTGTCTTTCTAATCCAGTACCTACGATTGGAGATTCTGGACGTAATAAAGGAACCGCTTGACGCATCATGTTCGATCCCATCAACGCACGGTTGGCATCATCGTGCTCTAAGAAAGGAATCAATGACGCAGAAATAGAAGCAATCTGGTTTGGTGCAACGTCAGTATAGTGAACATCTTTTGGTTCAACTACAGGGAAGTCACCCTCTTCTTTTACTACTACTTTTTGCTCAGTGATAAATCCTTTTTCATCAACAGGAATGTTCGCTTGAGCGATTAACATACCTTCTTCCTCTTCTGCACTTAAATAAATAGGATCATTAACGATATCTACTTGCCCTTCAGTAACTGGACGGTAAGGAGTTTCGATGAATCCCATATTATTTACTTTAGCATAAACTGCTAAAGATGAAATCAAACCAATGTTTGGTCCCTCTGGTGTCTCAATAGGACATAAACGTCCATAGTGAGTATAGTGAACGTCACGCACCTCGAAACCTGCTCTTTCTCTAGATAAACCTCCAGGTCCTAGAGCTGATAAACGACGTTTGTGTGTAATCTCAGCTAATGGATTCGTTTGGTCCATGAATTGAGATAACTGGTTCGTTCCGAAAAATGAATTAATTACTGACGATAAAGTCTTAGCGTTAATTAAGTCGATTGGAGTAAACACCTCGTTATCACGTACGTTCATACGCTCACGAATAGTTCTAGCCATACGAGCTAAACCAACACCAAACTGAGCAGATAATTGCTCTCCTACTGTTCTAACACGACGGTTAGATAAGTGATCGATATCATCAATCTCAGCTTTTGAGTTAATTAATTCAATCAAGTATTTAACAATAGTAATAATATCCTCTTTTGTTAAAACTTGTTTGTCAATTGGAGTATCAAGATTAAGTTTCTTGTTCATTCTATAACGACCAACTTCACCTAGATTGTAACGTTGATCTGAGAAGAACAATTTATCAATAATACCACGTGCAGTTTCCTCATCTGGCGGTTCTGCATTACGCAACTGACGGTAGATGTGCTCTACTGCCTCTTTTTCAGAGTTAGTAGGGTCCTTCTGTAATGTATTATGTATGATGGCATAATCTGCCTGATTATTATCTTCTTTATGTAAAAGGATCGTCTTAACGTTAGCCTCAATGATTTCTTCGATATTATCTTTATCTAGGACTGTATCACGGTCTAAGATAATCTCATTTCTCTCAATTGAAACAACTTCTCCTGTATCCTCATCTACGAAATCCTCATGCCAAGTGTTTAACACACGTGCAGCAAGACGTCTTCCGCTATATTTTTTTAGTCCTGTTTTTGATACTTTAACTTCCTCTGCAAGGTCGAAAATCTCTAGGATATCCTTGTCTCTTTCGAATCCAATAGCACGGAATAATGTTGTAACAGGTAACTTTTTCTTTCTATCGATATAAGCGTACATTACACTATTAATATCGGTAGCAAACTCAATCCATGATCCCTTAAAAGGAATTACTCTCGCCGAATATAACTTAGTTCCATTTGCATGGAATGACTGTCCAAAGAAAACACCAGGTGAACGGTGTAATTGTGAAACTACAACACGCTCTGCTCCATTGATTACGAAAGTACCACTTGGTGCCATATACGGAATTGTTCCTAAATAAACATCTTGAACTATTGTTTCAAAATCTTCGTGTTCAGGATCAGTACAGTACAATTTTAAACGCGCTTTTAGCGGAACACTGTAAGTCAATCCTCTATCAATACACTCTTCGATTGAATAACGAGGAGGATCAACAAAGTAATCAAGGAACTCCAATACGAACTGGTTTCTTGTATCAGTGATCGGGAAGTTCTCCATGAAGGTATTGTATAAACCTTCCTTACCTCTCTCTTCAGATTTCGTTTCTAATTGAAAGAAATCTTTAAAAGACTTAACTTGAATATCCAAGAAATCTGGATACGCAGGTATGTTCTTTGTAGAGGCAAAATTTAATCTTTCAGTCTGATTTGTGATCATCAATGGACAAAAAATTTTGATTAGAATTTGAATTGTTTTTACGCAAAATCTCTTTATACGCAAAATGGTTTAGGCCTGTGGGAAGCTTCCCAAGACCTAAACCTAAAATATTTTTTAGAAAAAAACTATTTAAGCTCTACTACAGCTCCAGCTTCTTCTAATGCTTTTTTAAGACCTTCAGCCTCATCTTTAGAAACTCCTTCTTTGATGTTAGCTGGTGTAGAATCTACGATATCTTTAGCTTCTTTTAATCCTAAACCTGTTAATTCTTTAACAGCTTTAACTACAGCTAATTTAGAAGCTCCAGCTTCTTTTAATACTACAGTGAATTCTGTTTGCTCTTCAGCAGCATCACCTCCAGCACCTCCTGCAACTACTACAGCAGCAGCAGCTGGTTCGATTCCGTACTCATCTTTTAATATAGTTGCTAATTCGTTAACTTCTTTTACAGTTAAGTTAACTAATTGTTCTGCGAATTGTTTCAAATCTGCCATTTTTCTATCTTTTAATGATTTGTAAAAATATAATTTATTAATGTGCGTTCTGATGAACTTTAAAAACTAGATCTAGTCGTCGACTATTCTTCGTCTTTAAATTGGTTTTTAAGAGCTGAAATAACTCTTTGAGCTGGTGATTGAAGTAATCCAATGATTTCTCCAATAACTTCTTCTTTAGATTTAATAGCAACTAATGCATCTAAATTGTTATCTCCGATATAGATTTCCTCGTTGATATAAGCTCCTTTTAAAGCTGGAATATCAGATTTTTTTCTAAAGTCTTTGATAATTTTAGCAGGTCCATTTGCAACATCTGCAAATAAAACAGCACTGTTCCCTTTTAAAGTAGAAGGTAGCTCTTCATAATTTCTATCTGAAGCTTCCATTGCTTTAGCAAGCAATGTATTCTTAACTACTTCAATTTTAATTCCAGCTTTGTTACAAGCTCTTCTTAAGTTTGAAGTAACTTCAGCATTCAATCCTGATATATCAGCGATATAGAAGATATTAGCGTCAGCTAACTTAGCTTTTAATTCTTCTATCGCTACTGCTTTCTGTTCTCTAGTCATACGAATAATTTTTTATTTACCAATTATACTGCTTTAGGGTCTAAAGCAATAGCAGGGCTCATAGTACTAGATATATTAATAGACTTGATATAAGTACCTTTAGCTGCAGTTGGTTTCAATTTGATTAATGTTTGGATTAATTCAGCTGCATTCTCAGTAATTTTATCAGCTTCGAAAGAAACTTTACCGATAGATGCGTGAACAATACCAGTTTTATCAACTTTAAAATCGATTTTACCAGCTTTCACTTCTTGAACAGCTTTCGCTACGTCCATAGTAACAGTTCCTGTTTTAGGGTTTGGCATTAAACCTCTTGGCCCTAAAATACGACCTAAAGGACCTAATTTACCCATAACAGCAGGCATAGTGATGATTACATCAACATCTGTCCAACCGTCTTTGATCTTTTGTAAGTACTCATCTAGTCCAACATAGTCAGCCCCAGCAGCTGTAGCTTCAGCTTCTTTATCAGGAGTAACCAATGCTAACACTCTTACATCTTTACCTGTTCCGTGAGGTAACGTAACCACACCACGAACCATTTGATTTGCTTTACGTGGATCAACTCCTAAACGTACAGCGATATCTACAGACTCGTCAAATTTTGCAGAAGCAACTTCTTTAATCAATGCAGATGCATCTTTCAAAGAATACAATCTATTCTTTTCAATTTTAGCAGCAGCCTCTTTTTGCTTTTTCGTTAATTTTGCCATTTCTTCTTTCTTTTACAATTAAAAAGGAGCTGTTCCTGTTACTGATATTCCCATAGATCTTGCAGTACCAGCTATCATACTCATAGCTGCCTCAACAGTAAATGCATTTAAATCAGGCATTTTGTCTTCCGCAATAGCACGAACTTGTTCCCAAGTTACGCTAGCTACTTTTTTTCTATTAGGCTCACCAGATCCAGATTTCACTTTCGCAGCCTCTAATAATTGAACAGCAGCAGGTGGCGTTTTAACAACAAAGTCAAATGATTTGTCTTTGTAAACAGTAATTTGTACTGGTAAAACTTTGCCTGGTTTATCTTGTGTTCTAGCATTAAATTGCTTACAGAACTCCATGATGTTAACTCCAGCAGCCCCCAAAGCAGGTCCAACCGGTGGCGATGGGTTCGCAGCACCTCCCTTAACTTGTAGTTTAACTACTTTACTAATTTCTTTTGCCATTTCTTAAAAAAATTTGGCACATCTCATTTGGAAGCCAAGATGTGACTATTGTAACATTATAATTTTTCTACTTGTGTAAAACTTAATTCTAATGGTGTTTTTCTTCCGAAAATCTTAACCATTACTTCTAGTTTACGTTTCTCTTCATTAATGTTTTCGATTGTTCCATCGAATCCATTGAATGGCCCGTCGATAACTTTCACTGACTCTCCTACTTCATAAGGAATAGATCCTGACTCAACTTTTACAGCTAGTTCATCAACTCTACCTAACATTCTGTTTACTTCTGACTCACGTAAAGGAAGTGGATCTCCACCTCTTTCACCTCCTAAGAAACCAATAACTCCTGTTATCGATTTAATAGCGTGAGGAACTTCTCCTGTTAAGTTAGCTTCAATCATAACATAACCTGGAAAGTAAACACGTTCCGTAGTCTTCTTTTTACCATCTTTTACAGTTACTACTTTTTCAGTAGGAACTAATACCTGTGATAAGTAATCTGATAAACCTAAACGAGTAATTTCAGTTTCGATATAATTCTTAACCTTATTCTCCTGTCCACTTACCGCACGAACCACATACCATTTTTTGACACTTGTATCAGCCATAATCTTTCTTTAATTTTCTCTATGCAGTAGCCCAATTATAAAATACTCCTAAAACTCTTCCGAACGCAGTGTCTACACCCCACGTTGCTAAAGAAAACAAAATTGCAAAAATAGCAACTATTATAGTGTATCGTTGAACTTCTGACCACGGAGACCAAGTAACATTACTTTTTAACTCTGTGAAAGCATCAGATATGTAATTAAAAACCTTTGCCATGTTAATATTGTTTTTGCACGGGTGGAGGGATTCGAACCCCCATCAACGGTTTTGGAGACCGCTATTCTACCCTTGAACTACACCCGTTTGTTAATAAAAGTCAGTGGCCGTAACCACTGACTTTTGGAACTTATTTATACTAAATAATTAGTCAATAATTTCAGTTACCTGACCAGCACCTACTGTTCTACCACCTTCACGGATAGCGAAACGTAAACCTACTGATAAAGCGATTGGGCTTAATAACTCAACAGTGATAGTTAAGTTATCTCCAGGCATAACCATCTCTACTCCTTCTGGTAATTGGATAGTTCCAGTTACGTCAGTTGTACGTACGTAGAACTGTGGACGGTAGTTGTTATGGAATGGAGTGTGACGTCCACCTTCTTCTTTTTTCAAGATATAAACCTCAGCTTTGAATTTAGCGTGTGGTTTTACTGAACCTGGTTTACAAATAACCATACCACGACGGATATCAGTTTTGTCAATACCTCTCAATAATAAACCTACGTTATCTCCAGCTTCTCCACGGTCTAAGATTTTACGGAACATCTCAACTCCTGTAATAGTAGAAGTTAATTTGTCAGCTCCCATACCGATGATTTCAACAGCATCTCCTGTATTAGCAACTCCAGTTTCGATACGTCCTGTAGCAACAGTTCCACGTCCTGTAATTGTAAATACGTCTTCTACTGGCATTAAGAATGGTTTCTCGTTGTCACGTACTGGCTCTTCGATCCAAGCATCAACTTCTTCCATTAAGTGTAATAATGCGTCAACCCATTTTTGCTCTCCGTTTAATGCTCCTAAAGCAGAACCTTGAACTACTGGTCCATTATCACCATCGTATTGGTAGAAAGATAATAAATCTCTTACTTCCATCTCAACAAGCTCTAATAACTCAGCATCATCAACTAAGTCAACTTTGTTTAAGAATACAACGATTCTTGGAATACCTACCTGACGTCCTAAAAGGATGTGCTCACGAGTTTGTGGCATTGGTCCATCAGTAGCAGCAACTACTAAGATAGCACCATCCATCTGAGCAGCACCAGTAACCATGTTTTTCACGTAATCCGCGTGACCTGGACAGTCAACGTGTGCATAGTGACGGTTTTTTGTTTGGTACTCTACGTGAGAAGTATTAATTGTAATACCACGCTCTTTTTCTTCTGGAGCATTATCAATTGAATCAAATGAACGAGCTTCTGAGAATCCTGCGTCAGCTAATACTTTAGTAATAGCAGCAGTAGTAGTAGTTTTACCGTGGTCAACGTGTCCGATAGTACCGATGTTTAAGTGCGGTTTCGAACGATCAAAAGTTTCCTTTGCCATGATTTAATAATTTAATCTTAGTTATATAATTAGTGTTCAAATATAATAAAAAAACCTGAGCCAATGACGGGATTTGAACCCGTGACCTCTTCCTTACCAAGGAAGCACTCTACCCCTGAGCTACACCGGCTTGATGCTTCTTATTCTCTGTGGGGAGAGCAGGATTCGAACCTGCGAAGGTTTCCCAACGGATTTACAGTCCGTCCTCGTT
>NZ_BCMQ01000016.1 GCF_001485415.1 Myroides odoratimimus | reverse complement strand
AATTACCTTTAGATGTTGAACAAGCAGTCTTAGAGGAACAAGAAGAAGTAATCAAACAAGAGATTACCTACTCTCGTGAGAAAAAGAAACATCCAGGACGAGCTAAACTACCAGATCATTTACCCGTAGAAGAAATAGAAATACATCCTGAGGGAGATTTATCTGATATGATTTGCATTGGTAAAGAAACTACAGATGTGTTAGATTATGTTCCAGGTTACTTTAAAATCAAGCGTTACATCCGATATAAATACGCTACTAAAGGTAAAGACAACACTCAAATTAGTATTGGTGAGCTTCCAGAGCGAATTATAGATAAAGGAATACCTTCAGAGGGATTATTATCCACAATACTTGTAGATAAATATGTTGATCATATTCCTCTTTATAGACAGAAGCAACGCTTTTCAAGAGAAAACATCGATATAGCTTCTTCTACAATAGATGGTTGGACCGCTCAAAGTATGGATGCTTTAAAACCACTATACCAAAAGCTGGTGATGGACATCAAAAATGAAGGTTATCTCCAAGTTGACGAAACCACCATCAAAGTCTTAGATGAGAAAAAGAAAGACAAAACTCATCTTGGCTACTATTGGGTGTATCATGCACCTATATCCAAGCTTGTAATGTTTAATTACAGTCCTACTCGTAGCGGTAGTGCTGCACTACCTGTATTAGAAAATTTCAAAGGATATCTGCAAACGGACGGTTATAGCAGCTACCAAGCCTATGGAAATAAGTCAGATGTAACGCATCTTGCTTGTTGGGCACATGCTCGACGTGAATTTGAAAAAGCTTTAGATAACGATAGAAAAAGGGCGCAGCATGTACTAGTAGAAATACAGAAGTTATATGCTATAGAGAGAAAAGCTCAAGAACAAAACTTAGCTCCTGATCAAATCAAAGAACTTCGTCTAGATGAAAGTTTACCAATCATCAACAAGCTTGGTAAATATATGATTGCTCAGATGAATCTTACCTTACCTCAAAGTAGAATAGGTAAAGCTTTTGCGTACTCTCAAAAAAGATGGAGTAATCTAAGTGATTACTTACACAATGGAAACTTGCAGATAGACAATAATCTTGTTGAAAATGTAATCAGACCTGTAGCAATTGGTCGTAAAAACTATCTCTTTGCCGGTTCTCATGATGCAGCACAAAGAGCAGCTATGGCCTATACGTTTTTTGCTAACTGCAAAAAGCATGACATTAATCCATATCAATGGCTAAAGTATGTTCTTGAAAATATTCAATCCATCAACCACAAGAATATCGCTGACTTATATCCTCATAATTACAAGAAACTTATCCTGGATAATGTAGAAGAATAATTAGATCTCACAAGATGTACTTGCTCGGGTGCATACCCATTAGTGACCATTATTTCAGTCTTAGTAGTTCAAATATTAGGGTATTTAATCTTCTATAAAAAGGGAATTAAGGGTAGAGATATGCATTATCTGCTCTTATTTTTTTCTTATTCCTGATTGTTTTTCCTTCTGTATTTGTCTCAAAATTATATCCAATAGATGAGTTCTCTGGCTCTCGATGTGGTATGGTTGACCTAGGTATATACCTGTTTTTTTGGTTTATAGGGATAGGAGGAATGCTAGTAATACATCTGCTTTTTTGGGCTATAAACAAGTTTTTTGTACAGATAAGGGTTAGAAACTACGCCAAACTAACCTTTCTTTTAACTAGCTTTACTTGTGTTAGTTATCTTTTTATATATTTAGTTTTATTCTGTATTTTGCTTATTTACAGTGTTTTGTGTAAGTGCGTTGTTTTGATTATGGAATGACTACTCTTACTGTATTTAGAGCATTTTAAAGCCTTCTAATGAAAGATTTTCATTATTACACTTCCTAATAACTCTTGTGAGGTGTGGTGCTTCTAGTGTTCTTTATAATACTTTTTACTGTTTTGTTAATCGTTTTGAGAAGTAAAATGAGGTGTTTTGGACCTCTTTTAATACTATAATAGCTATCTTAGTATGGCTTTTTAATACAATCACACTTCTTTTTTTGCGCCTCCTTTATATTTTAAATAACCCTTTTTTGGTAGAGTAGCTAGAGGTGCTTTACCCTTTTTTGTGCTTCTATTTGGCAGAAGTATAGTTGTGGTATAATTCCTTTTTAACCTCTGTTTACTTTATCAATTAGGAGAGGTCTAGTCATTTTATCAAGTTGAGTATTGTTGTTTTTTGTCATTCTGTATTTCTCTGTTTAAGTCTTAATAAGGTATTTGTATTGTGAGTCTTTTTTACAATATAGATAAGTCTTGTTTCTATGTGTCTTGTTGTTTTGTTTTTTAGTGTAATAAAGACATCTTGTTTTATGTTGGTGCTATTTTATCAGTAAATTATTTTGTTGAAATTGTTATTGATGCTTTGTGTTATTCCTTTAGTGTTTGTGTAAAGTAGAATATATATGATTTTTATTGTTGTGTAAATTATAACTATTCGGTTTGGTGTATTGGATGTTTTTTTATTGTACAAGGTGATTAGTTTAGGAGAGTTTAAGTTTTTAGTCAGGTAGTTTCTTTGAGGTATTAATTTTATGTGCTGCTAATTTGGTTGATCTGACTTACTTTTTTAAAGATTGTTATTTTCTTTTATTACGGTAAAAAGTACTATTGTGTTATTAGATCTGCTGTGCACTAATTGTAGTTCTATTTGTTTAATGGGCTTTAGTGATAAGCAATAAAGAAGAAGGGAAAGTATGTGTTTTTTTAATACATATATATAAGAGAAGAGTGGGAGATCGTGTCTGGTAGTTTTGTAAAAAAAGGGTGTTTTTGTGTTCTTATACCAATGCTTTTTTGTGTTAGATAAGGAGGTGTTTTGTATTCTATTTAAGAAGGGGGTGAGCGATTTTGTGTATTAAGTTATGTTGATTATATAAAGTTTTACTTTAAGTCTTATTTAACTCAAGTGAAGCTTGATGTGTTTTAAGGAGATGGTAGATGTTTTGTTTTTAGGGAAAAGGTTTTTTGTCAAAATGGCAGTCTTTTTAGGAGATATTTTAATGTCATTTTTACTTGTTAAAAATGCTATTTTTAAAGTGAAAATACTTTTTGTTTGAATAAATAAGTATTTAAAGTAATATGATTTAAAACTTTATATGATTCTTGTAAATTTCTGAATATTAATAATTAATAATTTATTGTTTTGTTTTGCTTGTTTTTGTGTTTGATATTGTTGTTGTGATTACTATATTTGTAACAACAATATTTAAATGATGAGTAGTATAGAGAAGAGTTTTAGGGACTTTGAGCAGGTTTCAAAAGTATGAAAAAAAGCATTAGAAACATATTCTGAAGTGGAAATTTCTAAAAATGGATCAGTAGATCATTGGTCTTTAGGGCAGATTTATTTACATCTAATTAATTCTACATTGTATTTTCAAGGCAAGTAAATTGAGTGTTGTGTGAAGACGAAAAACAACTGTAATAAGAGAAAGAATTTTAAGGGATTTATGGTCTATACTATATTAGGTAAATTTCCTCCTGTGAAGATAAAAGTACCTGCTTCGGATGATTATACTCCTATCGCTCCAGTTCGTAAAAAAGAAGTCGAATTAGGATTGCAGAAGGTTGACGAAATGATGTGTGTTTGGAAAGAATTATTAAAAAATGATTTGGGAGGAAAAACACCACATCCCGGCTTTGATTATTTAAACGCTAGTGAGTGGTTTAGATTAATACCGATGCATTGGACGCATCACTTAAGACAAAAATCAGATAGAGATAAAGAATCTGTTTAGTGTTTTAAGTGCTTTTATGTTTTGTGAAAAAAATGTAATAATTATTAATGAATAAAGTAATATGATTGATCAAGTAAGCTTCCCGTTTAATACTCCTGAAGAAAGTTCTGGATATTTGTTATGGCAAGTAACGATGTTATGGCAACGTACTATGAAAAGAGAATTGGATAAATTAGACATTACACATACACAGTTTGTTTTGATGTCTGCTTTGGGATGGTTGTCAAAAGAGGAGAGTAATGTTACACAAATAGATATTGCTAATCACAGTAATACGGATCGTATGATGGTGTCAAAAGTACTTCGAACCCTCGAAGAGAAGAAGGTAATTAAGCGTAAAGATCACCCTGTGGATACACGTGCAAAAGTGATTACTTTAACTCCGAGTGGAGTGGAACTTTTACAAAAAGCATTGAAGGTTGTGGAGGAAGTTGACAATACTTTTTTTAATGTATTGGGACCCTATCGTCCTATTGTTGATCTTAATTTGAAATCATTGTTTGAGAATCACAATCATTCAGAGAGTACTTCGACGAACGATGAGAAGTAACGTTTCTTAGGCGTGGTTTTTTGTTTGATTCAAAACAAGTTGTTTTAAGAGTTTGTTTTTGTTTGAATGAGTAAATGTTTGGCAAGTGTGTAAAGTGTTTTAAAATACCTTTTAAAATGCGTTATGAGGTGTGTGGGTTGCTTGTTTTGAATTGAGTTTTAGAAGACAATTGTGTAAAATAAAAAAGCCAAGGATAAGATTTCTTGGCTTTTTTGTTGTTAGAAGTAACATGAGTTGTAGTTTAATTATCTAACTTCTATTGTAGTTTCTTTATCTAGGCGATTTTTAGGAGTTACAGATGGTTGGTTAGTATCTTCAGAATTTCTGTATCCTATTGCTACAGCAAAAACACTTTTGTAAACTCCATCTTCATTGATAATCTTATCAAACTCTAGGGTATTAATACCCTCCATTGGTGTTGCATCAATTCCCATTGTACCACAAGCTGCTAAGAAGAATCCTAATGAAATATATACTTGATTTTTTAACCAAGCTGTAACCTCTTCTTCCGATTTAGGTTTTAGAAAATTATTGTAATACATTTTAGAACCTTCAGCTGCATTTTCTAAACGCAATTTCTCAAAGTATTCTTTTGTACTTAGTACATTGAACACAATTAAGTGACTAGCATCTTCTATCTTTGTTTGATTAAAAGCTGAGTTACTTGCTAATAGATTTTTTACTTCTGTGCTTTCAACAATAGTAAATTTCCATGGTTGGCTATTAATCGATGAAGGACTTAGTTGTAGTATATCTTTTAATTGTTCTATTTTGTCACCACTTATTTTTTTAGTAGAATCATATTTTTTAGTCGTGTATCTACTCTTAGCAATTTCTAAAAAGCTCATTTTTCTAATATTAAATTAAACTATCATTTTTATAGTTGCAAACTTAAGTATAGTGATTTATATTTGCAATAACGGTCAAAAAGTATAGTAACTAATGTATAGTATAGACGATAAAGATTATCCTTGTAGTACGAGTGTGACGATGAGGTTTATAGGAGGTAAATGGAAAGCTGCAATTATAAAGTACCTTGCCGAAAAAAAGAGATACAGTGAGCTTAGAAAAGATTTGGTCAATATCACAGAGCGTACTTTGAGTTTACAACTTAAGGAGTTAGAAGCAGATGGTATTGTCATTAGAACAGTGTATACTAGTAAGCCTCCTCTAAGAGTAGAGTATGAATTGTCTGATTTTGGAAGAACATTGCTTCCTCTTATCCAGACTATTTCTGATTTTGGAAAAGAGATTATCAAGAATAATGACAAGGTGCACGTGGTGAGTCCACCTCCTTGTTCCCTAGAATAACTTAGAAAGGATATTACAGAGATGTAGTATCTTTTTTTTGATTCTGTGTTTAGGGAAAAGGAATAAGTGTTATTTTAGGTGTTTAAAAATGAATTGGTTATGGAGGGAGTAAAAGAACCTTTTGTGTTTAAAGGATTCCAATATGAAGATTTAGACTATGCCATTGAAAACTTTGTGAATGAATATGACTTGCCTTTAGATCCTCAGAAACTTGCGGAAGTAAGGAATGTGGCTGAGATGTTAGATTTAATAGTTAGCTATTTTAAGCAAGAGAAAAAAGAAGACTGTACTTCTCAACAAGCTTTTTATAAACTGAGAACAATTCTTCATAAGTATACAAATGAGTCTGATATAAAGCCGAGTACTCGATTAGAAGAATTATTTCCTAAACAGAATCGTATTGAGAATATTAATAGGGTAGAAGAAGATTTAGGATTTAAGTTACATATCTTAAAAATGAAGGATGACGTTGTTACTATACTTGTGGTTACTTTTTTAGTGTTGTTTGTATTGTTATTTTTTACAACATTGTATGCAATGTTAGGAGGAGTTATTTGGCTCTTTGCTTATAAAGTAGCTGAGGATTATAGGAAGGAGTTTAAAGTAGAGATGGTAGGTGAGTTGGTCAAACTAATGGTTGAGAAAAACTATTTTAAGAGTAGAAGAGATCCTAATACAATGAATGAAAAGGAGCTTAGAGAAATGATTGCTAAGTATTTTGCAGATTGTTTAGGTTTAGAAAGAGAAGAGTTCTTAAACGCTAAGTTCGGATAGGTAACTTAGTACAATATGTAAAAAGACAGGTATCGTTAAATATTCGGCTTTTTTGTTTTCTTTTTAGATTATAGGTAAGGTTTTTTATTGCATTTGTCCTGAATATAGATTTACGTAAAACGATTACTGTAAACTAAAAAGGCTATCCGAGTAATCAGATAGCCTTCATCTATTATATTCAATCAAATACTAAGGGTTTAACTTGACGATTTTCCCATCTCGTATTACAACTATTTTACTCTTTTTTTCTTTCTTAAAAGCGATCATATTCTCATAGGCAAGCTCTAATCCTTTTATGATCTTTTCTTTTCTTTTAGCTCTTTCTTCTGCTGTCATAATATTGTTTTAATGCATTAAACTTATCAGGATTGTGAATAGATATCAATTCTCCAATATGTTTTTCTGCGATTAGCAAATGATTCCCTTCTGAATTATCAAATATAAGACATTCATCCACTATATCTAAATAAATATCAAAAAGATTTATAATTCCATTTATGTAACGACGTTCAATCACATCTACTGGGATATTATGTCCACCTTCCTTAACCCTTTCTTTTACCCTTTCTTTCGCTAATTGAAAATCCTTAAGCCAAAAAAATAATAGCGTTACATTATATCCGTTTTCTTTTGCATATAAAATCTTCTGTTTATAGCTTTTGGTTGCTAGAGTTGTCTCAAATGAAAAATCTTCGTTATCCTTAAAGAGCTCGTTAATTCTATTAAGCATAATTCTTCCTGCTTCAAACGCTACTTTTTCTGGCTGAAATGGAGATAAGCCTTTAGCTATTTCATCAGCATTTACAAACTCTTTACAGTCTAAAATCTTTGGTAAAATGGTAAAAGAAGCAGTTGTTTTTCCTGCTCCATTACAACCTGCTATTATATATAGGTTCTTTTCCCTCATTCTCTTAGTTTTCATAAAGATACATTTACCAATTATTTAAAACAAAAGAATATTTACACTAAAATACTTTGTCTTATTCAATTGTGTTTGTAAAGAAAGTATTTCACAGTCAACTTTGTGAGGTTTTTATGTGTCTTCCTCGTTCCTTCATTTCCCTATATCCACTACTCTTAAAGAAATGTGAATGCCTATTTTATGGTAGTATAGTCAAGATTTGTGCTATTCTTGATGGAGAAGTGTTTTTACATTTGTACCGTTAATAAAGGGGGCGTGGCTAGTATGTGATTGGTTTTGATTTATTAACAACAGCAATTCTTAGAAATACCACTTTAAAGTATTTTGTAAAGAAAAGTGAAATTAGTGTCTATTCAAACCGAAAAGAATAGTACTGACCTAATCAGCGAGAATCCACACTAATCAAAAAACAGTTTAACTGTAAAGAATTACTTCAAGTTTCACAGTTAAACAAAAAAGGGTCTAAAAATTGTAGATACCTTTTTATCTGTTATAGTAGAGTATATATAGAATTAAAATGTAAAGCGATGCATGAATTGTCAATCGTGAAAGATATCTTTTCTACACTAGAAGAGCACTATGAGGCTAAGGTAGAAGATATTCAGAAAATACAGGTCACAGCAGGGTTGTTATCTAATGTACAGCCTGTGCTGATACAGAACGCCTTTGATGCCTTTATCATCGATAATGAGGTTTATAGAGACATGGAGTTAGAGGTGGTGGTCAATGATATCATAGCGCATTGTCACAGTTGTGATAAAGACTTTAAGGTAGAGTATCACCGATTTGTTTGCCCATGTGGTACTCCGTCAGCTGATATTGTACAAGGCAACGAATTATATATTTCAAAAGTAATATTTAAACAATCATTATAAATCATTATTTATGGCATCGAATCCAAAAAGTTTAGGAAATCGCGTAGGTTCATTACAATGTGATAATACCACATTACACTTGTTAAAAGCAAATGACTTTGTAGCTAATGCTATTAGAGAACGCTTAAAGAATGTTTGTGTTATTAATGTTTGTTCTTCTCCTGGTTCTGGTAAGACAACTTTAATGCAAGAAACAGGTAAACGTCTAGGAAAAGACTTAAACATATCAGTATTAGTAGGTGATCCAGAGACTGATAGAGATGCTGTTCGTATGAAAGAAGTAGGGTTAAATGCACTTCAGATCGTAACAGGAGGAATGTGTCATATTGAAGCACAGATGATTCTTCAAGCTTTAGATCATATTGACCTAGAAGGAACGGATTTATTATTCATAGAGAACGTAGGGAACTTATTATGTCCATCTGCTTTTGATTTAGGAGAAGACTATAGAGTTACTTTATTAGCAACTACAGAAGGAGATGACAAGCCGAAGAAATACCCTCGTATGTTTTTGACTAGTGAATTAATGTTAGTGTCTAAAGCCGACTTACTTCCTTATGTTCCTTTTACAGTAGAGAATGTAACGAAAGATGCTAGAGAGGTTAACCCAAATATCGAAGTATTGACGATTAGTACAACGAATGGAGAGGGAATAGACGAGTGGTGCGAATGGTTAAAAGAACGTGTAAAAGCTAAAAAAGCAAACGCAGCAGAGTAATTCACCTATGCAACAAACAATTTATATAGATGATATTCAACCTCGTGAACGAATTGTTGAGGGAATAGATGTATTTGAAATCGAATGGTTCGAAACACAAAAGCATCTATTTCATCGATTGACTACTAACGGGGTTGAACTACATCTACTGAAGGAGAATAGGGACTGGCAACACGCTGATTCATTGTATTGTCAAGGAGAATTAATCGCTCAACTTGTTATTAAACCCACTTTAACAATACAGTTTAAATCGGATAAAGGACAAGAGGTAGCTGATTTCTCTTTTTATATAGGCAATAGGCATCTACCTGTGTTTATAGAAGGAGATAACACCTTCTTAGTGCCTTATGACGGTAATCTATATGAACAATTGGCAAACAAGTTTGCAAATAATATTGTGCTAGAGAAGAGACAGTTGCTCACACAACATTTGCTTAAAAAGAAATACAGTAAATAGGGAACTGAAAACAGGGAACTGGAAACTGAAAACAGGAAACAGAAGCCTGATAGTACTGTAAACCGTAAACTGTAAACTGTAAACCGTTAACTGTAAACCGTAAACCGTTAACTGTAGACCGTTAACTGTAAGCTGTTAACTATAAACCGTACTCAGTTGTCGCAGATTTGTAATCCGTGACGAGTAAATTCTAAGAATTATGAAATTAAGATATTTATTAACTGTATTGTTTTCACTTGTATTATTACAATCGTGTAAACAAAGTACAGAATCAACACAATCTACAGAACCAACCTCAACAGAACTTGTAGCAATAGACAGTAGAGGTAAAGAGGTTCGTTTATCTAAGCCTGCTACTAGAGTAGTAGCTTTATACGAGGCTCTAGTAGACGATGTATTTATGTTAGATGCACAAGAGAAGTTAGTGGGTATTCCTCAACAAATTTATTTGAATGAAGATACTTTCTCTTTTCTATCTACTTTAGATAGTCGTATGGCAAAGAAAGAGATTGCCACACCTACTTTCGGTGGAGGGTCTTCTAATGTGGAGGCGATTATAGGACTTCAGCCAGACTTAGTCATCACTTTTGATCAAGATGCAGAAGCTGTAGCGCAACTAGAAGATCTAGGTATCGCAGTATTTACCATTGCAAGTGAAGATCAAAAAGGAATTATCAGTGAACTTAAGGGAATAGGAACACTACTGGGGAAAGCTGATCGTGCTACTAAAATCACAGATTATATAGAAAAAGAAGTAGTAGAAATGGAAGCTTCTAAGGTAGAAAGCCCAAAGAAAGTATATTATGCTTGGTCTAAAGGACGAGTGCTTTCTACTTCGGGTAAAGGTACTTTAATGGATATGGCGATTACATTATCAGGTGCTATTAATGCATGCCCTTTAGAGATGCAAGCTCCTAATGTAGGAGCGGAGATGCTGTACAAATGGAATCCTGATATCATCCTTCTGTGGAACTCAAATGAGCGTGATGTATATGGGTTAAGCGAATTAGCTAATCTACCTGCAGTAGTAAATAAACAAGTAAAGGTCATGAAGCCTTCATTCTTATACGATCCTCACACAGTGAAGTTTTTATTATTTGCCAAACAAGTTCGTCAATGGAGTTACCCTGAGTACACAGAAGATGCACTAAGAGCAGAGATAGATGAAGCGATGAATATATTATACAATACAAAAGGTCAGAAATAAACCATATATGAGATATAGCATTAAAGTTGGGTTATTGTGGATTATCCCTATTTGGTTATTAATAGGGTCTCTTATGTTGGGAACTACGGGGACTTTATCTCCAGCAGAACTATTTAGCCATGCTGTGAAGTGGTTTAGTAGTTCAGAACTTTCTACAGACCCGATAGAGACTATTTTGTGGAAAGTGCGTTTGCCTCGTATTATCTTAACCTTTTTAGTAGGAGCTTCTCTTGCTGTATCAGGAGGAGTGTTACAAGCCATCTTTCGCAACCCTATAGTAGACCCTTTTACTTTAGGTATCTCTTCAGGAGCTGCCTTCGGAGCTGCTCTAGCTATGCTATTTCCTTTTATATCGATTAATCTATCTGCCTTTGCCTTTGGGATATGTGCTGTAGCATTGACTTATACAGTATCTTATGCAGGGAGTCGTACTTCTATAGTAAGTATGGTCTTGTCAGGGATTATCGTATCAGGAGTATTTACAGCTTTGCTAACCTTGTTACAATACATGAGTGACCCTTATAAACTACAAGCGATAGTACAATGGACAATGGGAAACTTACACACCGCTTCTTGGTCTAAAGTATATACCGCTTTTGCACCTATACTTTTGGGCTTATTTATAATTGTATTACTGCGTTGGAAGCTTAACCTTTTGTCGTTAGGAGATAATGAAGCTTTAGCCGTAGGGGTGAACCCGAAGTATTTGAAGCTTGTTCTTATCTGTGTAGCGACGATGATTACTGCTTCTTCGGTAGCTGCAGTTGGAGTGATTAGTCTATTCGGACTGATCGTACCTCACATGAGTAGAATGGTATTCGGACCTAATAATAATATTGGCGTTTGGGCTAATATCAGTATAGGAGGTTCTTTTCTATTGTTGATAGATGATTTCTCTCGTGCTGTAATGCCTTTTGAGATTCCAGTAGGAGTGTTTACGATGATTATAGGAGCACCTATATTTATTTATTTGATGAAGAAGAGTTTAACGAGTTGGAGCGCATGAGACAGTTGATAGAAATACAAGACTTAGTGTTTTCTTATGCTAAAGAAGTGGTCTTAGACAGGGTGAATGCGTCTTTTGAGCGAGGTAAACTCTCTATTATACTAGGGCGAAATGGAAGTGGTAAGTCTACGATGTTTAATATCCTAGCAGGTTTAGAAAAGAAGTATCACGGACAGGTGTGTTTTGATGGACAAGAACGCAGAATGATTAAACTTGGAAAAGAACAATATATGCGTATAGGATTCTTAAATCAGTTTCATCAGACTACTTTTCCTTTTACGGTGAAAGAAGTTATTCTAACAGGGAGGGCTTCTTTTGCGAAGTTTGCTCCTGCAGAACAAGATTTTCAAGAGGTAGTCGATATATTATCTCGCTTTCAATTATCTCATCTGATAGATAAGCCTTATACCTCACTTTCGGGTGGAGAGCGTCAGTTAGTCTTATTGTGTAGAGTATTAGTGCAAAAGCCAGAGGTGTTGATGCTTGATGAGCCTACTAATCATTTAGATTTACATTATCAGGTAGCAGTATTGAAGTGTATTAAACAATTAGCAGAAGAAGGTACTACTGTACTCTGTGTAATGCATGACCCCAATCTTGCGTTTATGTATGGAGAGCGATTTTATCTGATGCAAAATAAACAGTTGATAGATATTCAAGAGGTACAAGGGGAAGAGTTACACCGATTGTTAGAAGAGACTTATCAGTTGCCATTACACCGTATAGATAATCAAGGCAAACCTATGTTTATGCCTTTAATATAGTTGGTATTATGAATATTCAGATCAGTAAAGTAGAGTTACACCAAGCTCAAGATATAAAAGAATATGTCAAAGCATTCAGAAAAGGTCTTTTTCCTATGCTAGATAGTACTATAGTCCCCCGAGACCTTTTACACTTTGAACAGACTTATCTCTTACATCCAGATGGATGTTTTCTACAGGCAAGAGATTGTGATGATAATATCATGGGTGTGATAGGGATGATGCCTTATGATTATCGGTTTGACTATTTAGATTATAGAGATAGTCGTACAGTAGAGGTCGCTCGTCTTTTTGTAGAACCTGCTTATCGAAGAACGGGATTAGCAACCATGTTGTTTAATGCTTTATTAGAAGTAGCCAAGGAGAAAGGGATAGATATACTGTATTTACATACGCATCCTTTCTTAACAGGCGCTTTTGAATATTGGCAAAAACAAGGTTTTCAACTCATTAAAACGACGATGTATGGTGAGTTTGAGACATTACATATGGATAGAACGGTTAGGGATAAATAGTACGGATTATAAATTGTTACTATGAGTTTACAGCACCTCTAGCTTTGAATAAGAATTGAGTGATTATAATGTAAGTTCATGGTGAGTCCGTTAATTTAAGCAAAATAACGGACTCACTACGGACTCATAACGGACTTACTACGGATTCATTCCCAAGTAGTAACAAACTTTAGGAGATCTATATCGGATATAAATTAAGAAACACATTTACTAATGAAAACATATTTACGTAAATCAGGAATAATAGCATTGTCTCTATTACTTCCTTATCTCTCTAATGCCCAAACTTCTCAGAAGATATCGGGTAGAATATTAGGAGAGAAGAATAATCCCATAGCTTATGCTACTGTTACGATCGGTACTGATCATGTAGAAGAGAGTGATGAGCGAGGGGAGTTTAAAACAATAGATCAAGTACAGTTTCCTCTGTTATTACAGATTAATGCCCTAGGCTATAAGCAGAAGTCAGTAGAACTTACAGAGGAGAACTATAAAGAAGGTTTTGTCGTTAAGCTTGAAGAAGATGTGAGTCAATTGCAAGAGATTCTAGTAACGGCAAGAAGAAATAATTCATATTTAACCAACTCTACAGTATTAGGGGGAAAGTACAATGGGAGAATAAAGGATTTGCCTCAGTCTATTTCGATTGTATCAAGTGAGTTAATGGAGGACAAACAAGTGTTCCAAGTAGCAGATGTAATCCCTGATTTGGCAGGTGTAACACAAGCATCTGTATATGATGAGTTTGTTATTCGTGGATTTAAAAGTGGTTATGACAATGGTATTCGTCTAATAAATGGAATGCGTTCTGCCTATGGTTTTGGAGAGAGTTACTATCGTTCGCCGATGACGATTAACTTTGAGAGTATTGAAGTACTTAAAGGACCAGGGGCTTCTTTATTTGGAGATATTGCTCCTGGGGGAACAATTAATATGGTGACTAAAAAACCATTAGTAAATCATAAAGGATTAATTAATTTCTCAGCAGGGAGCTTTGAGACTTTAAGAACTACTATTGATGTAGGAGGACCTATTGATAAAGATAAGAAGATATTATATCGTTTAAATGCAGGGTACGAAAGTTCTAAAACCTTTAGAGATATTAATAACCGCAAGAACTTCGCAGTAGCACCTTCGTTCACGTTTAAACCAGTGGAGGGAACAACGTTTGATGTAGATTTAGTATTCGATCAATTCAATGGTTATTTAGATAGAGGTATGAGTACTAAGGGAGGAGATTTATACGCTTTGCCACGTACATTTACCTTGAGCCAACCTTCAGATTACTTTAGGACCAAGACTACGACACTTAGCGGACGCTTAACACAGCGTATTACAGATAATGTAAATCTACATGTGAATTATATGAAATCTATCTATGAAGAAGATTTAAATGAGCACAGAACACTAAATACGTATGCTAACCCACCTGAGAACACAGTGGTGAATCTGCGCTTCTTTGATCGTCATGGTAAGGAGTATACGGATAACTTCGTATCTTATTTAAAATGGGATAAATATGGTAAGAATATTGACCACCATATCGTAGTTGGAGTAGATTATGCTCAGTATAAGGGTGATAAAAATAGCTACCAACGCGAGGCGCGTAGTAAGAAAGAGAATGGAGAGGTAGTCGCATTGACTTTTGACATGAATAATCCTGTATATCAAGGTGCTGATATTACTAATTATGTATGGAGATCAAATACACAATATCCTTTTATGAGTCCTTACAAGAGCACAGGAGTTTATATCCAAGATCAAATCTCTGTAGGAGAAAGATTAAAAATGGTATTGGGATTGAGACATGAGAGTTATAAGTCAGAGAGTACAGATACCAAGGTCCCTTTTACAGCCACTCAGAATGCTTGGCTACCTAGAGTTGGGTTAACTTATTTAATCAATGATAAGATTAATTATTTCGCTAGTTATTCTCAGGGGTATGTGCCAGTGGCTGCTAACTTTGTAGCAAATTATAAAGATTACGGAGCGGATAGTGCGTTTAAGTCAGAGAAGAGTTTCCAAGTAGAGACAGGGCTAAAAACAGGTTTCTTTGATAATCAGTTGCAAATGGATTTCTCTTTATTTAGAATTGAGAGAAGAGATATGCTTATCGGTACAGGACAGTTGACAGAAGCAGGATTACCAGTGTATAGACAGTCAGGTAGAGTAATCTCTCAAGGGGTAGAGTTAGATATGAGAGGACAGCTTACAAAAGAGTTTCAAATTATGGCCAACTATACTTATAATGACACAGAGGTAAAAGAGTCTGCTATCGCTTCAGAAGAAGGACAATTGTTACCTGGAGCTCCTAAGAACTCAGCTAGTATTTGGTTAAAGTATGTTTTTTCAGATACAGCACTTAAAGGGTTGGGATTCGGAGCAGGAGCTTATTATGTCGATCAGAGAAGGTTAAGTGAAAGTGTAGGTAAAGATACTCAGGGGAATGCTCAGTGGGGATATCTACCAGCTTATATGACGGCGAATGCAGCAGTGTATTATCACTTAGATAAGTTTAAATTAGCTGTCAATGTGAATAATATATTTGATAAATATTACTTCCTTGGAGGTTTTGACTATACGAGAGTATTCGCAGGCGCACCTCGTAATGTGATGGTGTCTTTAGGATACAATTTTTAGATATTTATATCACGGATTTTAAATTTTTGACAGCAATCTGTGATAACATTTAATACATCTTATTTTAGATAAAAAGAAAACCTTAATAGAGTTTATTCTGTTAAGGTTTTTTTGCTTTATTTTAGCATAAGTATTTTAATAATTCTAATGATGGCAAAACTAAAGCAAATAGGTTATACTATTACTTATGATCAACTAGTAGATGAAAAAATAACTCCTAAGGTTGCAAAATTAATGGGAGAGATGCATGAAGTGGCAATACAAGGAAGTAAAAATGGAGATAAGTTATTAGAGAAAACGATTGCTACGTACCCTAGTATTCCTCAGTTTAAAAATTATTTATCGATTTGGTATAACACAAAAGGTAATACCAAGAAAGCCATTGAGGTGAATGACAGTATAATAAAAAAGCACCCAGAATATTTATTTGCTAAGGTTAATAAAGCAGCAATGTGTATTGATAATCGAGACTTTGATACGGTAATAAAACTTTTGGGTAGTTCTTTAGACCTTAAGGTATTGTATCCTGAGCGAACAGTATTTCATGTAAGTGAAGTAGAAGCAATGTCTAATATAGCTGTTCAGTATTATGTCTATAAAGGAGATTTTGAGCAAGCCAGAATAAGACTCGATATACTTAAAGAGATAAATCCAGAATCAGTATTAATAGATGCTTTTGAGAATTTTATTCTTGCTACAGAGGTTCTTAGTAAGAGTACTATGGAGACAGAAGATTTTATGAGAACAACTATTAAGCAGCCTAAGACAAGAAAGAAGTTAGCACCTAAGTTTAGCCATAAAGAGATAGAACTTCTTTACAAACAAGAAGTACTTAGTGAAGAAGATATTCAGATGTTGTTAGCTTTACCACGTGCCACTTTGATAAATGACTTAGAGACTGTGTTAGAGGATAGTATTGCTCGTTATACATATTTTAGTAAAGAGGAATTTGATAGTTCTAATTATAATTTTGTTTTTAATAGTTTATTATTATTAAGAGAATTAAAAGCAACAGAGAGTTTACCTAAATTATTGCATGTATTAGCACAGAGTGAAGAATACTTATACATGTATTTTGCTGATCTGTTACCTGAATATCTATGGATGATTATCTACGAATTAGGACAAAACCAAATAGAGGTATTATTAGATTACGTCAAAAAACCACTTATATATACTTATTCTAAAACATCAGTTACATCTGCTATTTCACAGTTAGCTTTGTTTCAACCTAAAAGACGTAGAGAGGTTATAAAGTGTTTGAAAGATGTCATGAATTATTATATCAAGGGTAAAGAAGAAGAAATAGACCCTGATTTTATAGGTCTTTTAATAGGAGATGTTGTTGATATTCAGGCAAAAGAATTATTGCCAGAGATTGAGAAGTTATTTGAATTGGAGTATGTTGATTACATGGCTTGTGGAGATCTAGAAGAGATTATGATGTTTCTTACAGGAGATTTAGATGAAGTATTACAATTAGAAATAAAGACTATTGGACAAATCAATATGATGTTAGAAGGTAATGAAGATCTTGATGATGATATGGATAGTTTTAGTAATGAGATGTATAATGATTTTATTTTAAATCAGTTCACTAATCATCAAATTATCAATTCGCAAAAGGTTAATAGAAATGATCCTTGTCCTTGTGGAAGTGGTAAGAAATATAAGAAGTGTTGTTTATTAAAGAATACTAATGCTTAGTCAAGAGAAAATAAAGTAACAAAAACCTCAATAGATGCATTCTATTGAGGTTTTTTATTTGCTAAAAAAGATTAAGTTTCTTTGAATTGATTTATTTTATTGGTTTCGTAATCAGTATTTTAGTTGTAGTTAATAATGCTAAAGCTATGTTCGAAAATAAGCATCTAGAATTTAAACAACAGCTAACTTCAGATTTAGAAAAAGAAGTTGTGGCTTTTTTAAATAGCAATGAAGAGGGTGTACTCTATATAGGTATTAATAATAAAGATACTCCTATAGGAGTAAAGAATCTTGATCAGGATCAACTAGTTATTAAAGATAGGTTAAAGACTAATATACTTCCTTCGTGTTTAGGACTATTTGATCTAGTTGTTGAAAATACAGAGGGCAAGAATGTTATAAAAATTATTATAGCAGGTGGATCTGAGAAACCTTATTATATTAAGAAATATGGAATGTCAGAGAAAGGAACATTTATTAGAATAGGAAGCTCTTCAGAACCCATGACCACTAAACTAATAGAAGATTTGTATAGTAAACGAACTAGGAACTCTATTAGTAAGATTAGATCTCCTAAACAACAATTACAGTTCCAGCAACTACATATCTATTTTCAGTTTATCAATAAGACATTAAATGAACAGTTCGCAACTAATCTAGAGCTTTTAACCGAGAAAGAAGAATATAATTATGTCGCTTATCTAATGAGTGACAGTAATAGTGTCTCTGTTAAAGTAGCTCGTTATATAGGGCTAGATAGGGTAGAGTTAGAAGAGAGTAATGAGTTTGGTTATGAATCACTGATAAAAGCAACTCACCAAGTATTAGATAAATTAAATGTAGAGAATCGGACTCTAGCTAAAATCACAGCAAAAGAAAGGAAAGAAAGGCGTTTATGGAATGTAATCGCTTTGAGAGAAGCTGTTTTAAATGCCTTTGTACATAATGATTATACTCGAGAGATCGCTCCTAAGTTTGAGATATTCGATGACCGATTAGAGATTACTTCCTATGGAGGATTGCCTGATGGACTGTCAAAAGAAGAGTTTTTTTATGGTTTCTCTGTACCGCGAAATAAAGAGATTATGCGAATACTTAAAGACCTGGACCTAGTAGAACAGTTAGGGTCCGGTGTCCCTAGAATATTGCAGGCCTATGGTACAGATTGCTTTCAGTTTTCAGAAAACTTCTTGAAGATTACCCTTCCTTCAGTAGAACCAATTGTACTTGTTGAACGTGATAACGTGCAAGACAACGTGCAAGATAACATCCATGACAACGTGCAAGATAACATCCATGACAACGTGCAAGATAGCATGCAAGACAATATGCAAGATAACATGCAAGACACCATGCAAGATACCGTGCAAGACATCATCCATGATAGCATCCATGATAGCATCCATGATAACATCCATGACAACGTGCAAGATAACATCCATGACAACGTGCAAGATAGCATGCAAGACACCATGCATGATAACGTGCAAGACACCATGCAAGATACCGTGCAAGACATCATCCATGATAACGTGCAAGACACCATGCAAGACAACGTGCAAGATAGCATTCATGATACCATGCAAGATAGTCCACAAGTTATAGAGCTTTTAAAAGCTTTTATTGATATACACAGTAGAGAAGAATTACAAGAGAAATTAGGGCTACTAAATAGAGATAATTTTAGAAGAAATTACTTGCAAGCAGCACTTGAAAGAGAATATATTGCTTTGACAATACCTGATAAACCTACGAGCCGTAACCAGAGGTACTATTTAACTGAAAAAGGGAAAGCAACAGCAAAGAGTTTACTTAAAAAGAAACCGTAGTAGAATGCTATGAGTTGATTTTATTCTTTAGTAGTGATTATAGGATGTTTGATTTTTTTTAGAAATATGTATTAGTATTGTGGTGTATTTAGCAAGAATGATTACTTCTTTAGGGTTTCAGTATTATTATTTTGGATAAAAACAATGCCGTCGACAACTTCTTAGATGTCTATTGTTGTACAAGGATAGTAGGATTGTGTTTGATAGGGAAGTTTATAGAGTTAGCGATGAAGCAATATTCATTGGCTTTATGATGTAGTTCTTTTGCTTTTTCGACCATATCTTTATTAGCTACAACTACCGTAGGATGGAGTGTTACTTCAGTGAATTTACCTTTGCCATCTACTTCTTCTATCATTACACCAGTCACATGATCTGTATATGCTACTACAATAATATTATTTACAGAGCAGAAGTGTAAGTACCACAACATATGGCAAGAAGATAGAGAAGAAATAAGCATATCTTCAGGGTTGTGTCTGGTCTTATCTCCTCTAAAAGCAGGGTCAGATGAACCTAATATAGCAGGTTTATAATCAATTGTAATAGTATGATCTCTTTCATAGTTCTTGTAGTTATCAGTTCCAGTTCCTTTGTTCCCTGTCCACTCTATGGTAGCTTGATAGTTATGTGTTTTCATTGTTGTGTGTTTTATGTCCATAAAGATAAGGACAAGTTTAACGATTTGTATTCTCAATTGCCTATTTTATGGTAGTATAGTCAAGATTTGTGCTATTAGATGGAGTATATAGATTTTATCTTTGTGGCATAATTAAGAACAAGGTATATAACACTGTTATGAAAGCATTATCTCGAATTATCGTTTTGTGTTTTTTTCTCTTTCATTTTGGATTTGTATTTGCAAGCCAACGTGTAGAGACAGGGAAGAATTATGCCGCATCAGGTAAAGTTTTGTTATCTGATCAAGTTAGCAAGAAAGAAGCATCTAAAGTTTTTTGTCAAATAGAAGTAGAAGTGGAGTATTTAAAATCGTTAGATACTAATGACTTTTCTAGTGATAAAATAGATTTAGGTGATGTACTACACTTTCTGCATACATACGTTTTTAATGAGCGTTTTACTACACCCGTTTTAAGTGAGGACAATGTATCTGCTTATCTGCAACAGCATAGAGCAAAGTACTTATTATACCAGACACTTAAGATTCCTCATGGGATAGTTTAAAAAATAATGGCTACAGGGTAATTGTGGTCAAATCTTTGCTACTTAGTTAATCAATCAATATGTAGCCAATGTAGTTAAATCTATGTTGGAGTGTTATTCTATTTTTTCAATTTTAATTAAAAATATATATGCATTTATTACCGAGAGAAACGGAAAAGTTGCTTTTGCACTTGGCTGGTGAATTAGCCAAAAAACGCAAGGCTAGAGGGGTAAAACTAAATTATCCTGAATCTATAGCCTATATCAGTAGTGAGCTTCTAGAAGCGGCACGAGATGGAAAAACAGTAGCAGAGTTAATGCAGTATGGAGCTACACTATTAACACGTGAAGATGTAATGGATGGAATTGCCGAGATGATTCACGATGTACAGATAGAAGCTACTTTCCCTGATGGAACAAAGCTAGTGACAGTACACAACCCTATTAGATAATTTAATACGTCAACAAATGGTTCCAGGAGAATATTTTATTAAAGAGGAAGATATTATCTGTAATGAAGGTAGAGAGATTACTACCATTACAGTGGTTAATAAAGGAGATAGACCTATCCAAGTGGGGTCTCACTATCATTTTTTTGAAGTAAATAAAATGATGGAGTTCGACCGTGCTGCGGCATTTGGTAAACGATTAAATATTATTGCCAGTACAGCTGTTCGTTTTGAGCCAGGAGAAGAAAAAGAGGTAGACTTAGTACCTTATGCAGGTGCACGAAAGATATATGGACATAACGATTTAGCTAATGGAGAGACTATCTCTGAAGAAGCTAAAGCTATAGCGATGAAAAAAGTAGAGAAACAGTACTTTAAAAACAAATCATTATGAGTTTAAAAGTTGGTAGAGCAAACTACAGTGCAATCTTTGGTCCTACAGTAGGAGATAGAGTGCGTCTAGGAGATACAGAGATTATCATTGAGGTAGAGAAAGACTTTGCAAGTTATGGGGATGAGAGTAAGTTCGGTGGAGGAAAAACTGTACGTGATGGAATGATGCAATCTTCTAATCATCTTAGTCATGAAGGGGTGTTAGATATGGTGATTACAGGAGCTATTATTATTGATCACTGGGGTATCGTGAAAGGAGATATCGGTATTAAAGATGGTAAGATAGTAGGTGTAGGTAGAGCAGGTAACCCTGATACGATGGATGATGTGAGTCCTAATATGATTATCGGGGCTTCTACAGAAGTACATGGAGGAGCAGGGTATATCGTTACAGCAGGAGGTATAGACACTCATATTCATTATATCAGTCCTACACAGATAGAGACAGCCCTTTATAGTGGAGTGACTACCATGATAGGAGGAGGTACTGGACCAGCAGATGGAACAAATGCAACAACTGTGACTCCTGGTAAATGGAGTATTAGACGTATGATGCAAGCTGTGGATCACTTACCTATGAATTTCGGTTTCTTCGGAAAGGGAAATGTAGGTACAGAACAGCCTATTATCGAACAGATCGAAGCAGGAGCTTTAGGAGTAAAGATACACGAAGACTGGGGAGCTACTCCAGCTACTATCGATAGAGCGTTATCTGTAGCTGATCAATATGATGTGCAGGTAGCGATACACACAGATACGTTAAATGAAGGAGGATTCTTAGAAGACACAATGCAAGCAATTAATGGACGTGTAATCCATACATTCCACACAGAAGGAGCGGGAGGAGGACACGCACCTGATATTATAAAATCTGCAATGTACCCTAATGTATTACCTGCATCAACTAACCCGACAAGACCATTTACAAAGAATACAATCGATGAGCACTTAGATATGCTGATGGTGTGTCACCACTTGAGTAAAGATATTCCAGAAGATGTAGCTTTTGCAGATTCGCGTATTCGCCCTGAGACTATTGCGGCTGAAGATATCTTGCAAGACCAAGGAGTATTTAGTATCATGAGTTCTGATTCTCAAGCTATGGGACGTGTAGGTGAAGTAGTCACTAGAACATGGCAAACAGCTGATAAGATGAAGAAACAAATCGGTAGTCTAGCAGAGGATAAGGGAACAGGGAATGATAACTTCCGTGCAAAAAGATATGTAGCGAAGTATACAATCAACCCTGCTATTGCTCATGGGGTATCTAATTATATCGGGTCAATAGAACCAGGTAAAATAGCCGATTTAGTGATATGGAAACCAGCTTTATTTGGTGCGAAACCAGAGATGATTATCAAAGGAGGAATGATAGCGGCTTCTAAGATGGGAGATGCAAACGCGTCTATCCCTACACCACAACCTATTATCTTAAGAACGATGTATGGAGGATTAGGAAAAGCAGTAACTACTACTTGTTTTAACTTCGTCTCTAAGGTATCTCTAGAAAAAGGTATTCAAGAAGAATACGGGGTCGCTAGAACATTGCTTCCAGTGACTAACTGTCGTAATATCTCTAAAGCAGATATGATTCACAATCATGCTACACCAGAGATTATTGTGAATCCAGAGAACTATGAGGTAAGTATAGATGGTAAGAAAATCACTTGTAAGCCAATAGATGAGGTAGCACTAGGACAGCGATATTTCTTGTTTTAAACTATAAGAAACAACAAACAAATAAACCAACAACAAGAGAATACAAGGTTTCTTAACCCTGTATTCTCATTTTTAAGTAAACGTAAGAATGCTAGTAACTCAAGCGATAAGAAATTGTAAGTCAGAAGAGATAGAGAAGCATATCGATTATTTATACATCGAATGGTATCAAGTAGAGAAGCGTATTCAGCGTCTAGTGACAGCTGATGGGGTATCTATTGCTATTCGTTTTTTAGGTAAAGGGCAGAGTTTAAAAGATGGAGATATCCTATATGAAGACCAGCAAAAAGTAATCATGGTATCTATTTTGCCTTGTGAAGCTATTTCCTTTACAGCATCTGATATGAAAACATTAGGTTTAGTGGCTTATGAAATAGGAAATAAGCATATCCCACTTTTTGCTGAAGGTAATAGCTTATATATGCCTTATGAACGTTCTATGCAGGAGTGGTTTGATAAAAATGGATATACAACAGAGGTTATAGAAAAGAAGTTGAGATGTCCACTAAATGCAAATGTTGATTTTGAACAGCATAAGAAGTTTACGTTTACACTGCCTAAAGGTAGTTTATCATTAAAATTATAGAGTATGCAAGAGTCATTTTTAGGAAGGTTATTGCATTTAGCAGATCCAGCATTACCCATAGGGGGATATACACATTCTAATGGGTTAGAAACCTATGTTCAGAATGGGATGGTGTGTGATAAGGCATCAGCAGATCAGTATATAAGACATAATCTATGGTATAATATTAAGTACAATGATGCAGCACTGATGAAGTTGGCCTATGATGCTACTGTGTTAGGAGATATTAAAGAACTAATTGCATTGGATCAAGAGTGTAATGCGCTGAAAGGACCAATGGAAATAAGACAAGGTAGTCAGAAGCTGGGATTGCGTTTATATAAGATATTTAGTAGATACAGTGGAGAGCATGCTGTAGTACAACAATGGGAACAATTGATTAAGGCAAAAGAAACTTATAATCACTATTGTATCCTTTATGGAGTCTTTGCAGCAGTAATGCAAATTCCTTTAGTAGAAGCTATGCATGCATATTACTACAATGCAGCTATAGGGATGGTTACCAATGCTGTAAAGCTAGTACCACTAGGGCAACTAGATGGGCAAGATATTCTGTATTACTTACACGATGATTTATTGAAACTAAGTGAAGAGTCATTAGTAATGGATAGAAACCTTATCGGTCTGTGTAATATTGGTTTTGACATCAGATGTATGCAACACGAACGCCTTTATTCAAGACTTTATTTATCATAAACAATCAACAATATGGAAAATAGAAAATATATTAAAATAGGAGTAGGAGGACCTGTTGGATCAGGTAAAACAGCTCTACTTGAACGATTGAGTCGTCGATTATTAAATGAATATGATCTAGCTGTAATTACTAATGACATTTACACTCGTGTAGATGCAGAGTTTATGGCTAAGAATAGTCTATTGCCAAAAGATAGAATTATAGGAGTAGAGACAGGAGGATGCCCTCATACTGCTATACGCGAAGACGCGAGTATGAATCTGGAAGCTGTAGATGAGTTAGCTAATCGTTTTCCTGATTTAGAGTTGATTTTTATTGAGAGTGGAGGAGATAACTTATCTTCTACCTTTAGCCCTGACTTAGCCGACATTACTATTTTCGTATTAGATGTAGCAGAAGGGGAGAAAATGCCAAGTAAAGGAGGACCAGCCATCACACGTTCTGACCTGTTGTTAATCAATAAGAAAGACTTAGCTCCTTACGTAGGTGCAGATCTAAATGTGATGGAGGCAGATGCAAGACGAGTGAGAAAAGGAGCCCCTTTCTTATTCTCTAATTTAAAAACAGGAGAAGGGTTAGAAGATATAGTGGGTTGGATTAAAAAATATGCTTTGTTAGAGGATATTGAAGAACCTAATTTATTGAGATAGTATGATTTCATCATTAGACATTAGAGTTGAGCAACGTGAGGGAGCTTCTTATTTAAAGGACGCTTACGTTACTCAACCTTTTCGAATTGTACCAGTAGGGCAATATAAGAGAGATAAGGCAGCTTATCTAATGATTATGAGTTCTTCTCCAGGACTGTTAGACAATGATGATCATCGCATCTCTATTCACCTTGCTAAGTACACTAAACTTCAATTACAGACACAAGCGTATCAACGTCTTTTTCACATGAAGAATAAGTCGATGCAAACCGCTGTAATAGATATGAAAAAGGGAAGTGCTTTTGCCTATGTTCCTCATCCGGTAGTGCCTCAGAGTTCATCTACTTTTATCAGTCGTAATAAAGTAGAAATGAAGGAAGATTGTCATTTTTTACTTTCTGATATTATTACTTGTGGAAGGAAGTTATCAGGAGAAGAGTTTGAGTACAATCACTTTCAGAATTTGACTGAGATTTATGTAGAAGGTAAGCTTAAAGTAAAGGATAATGTATTGTTACAACCTGACTTAATGCCTATTAAAGAGATAGGTATTCTAGAGGGATATACTCATCAGGGAACTCTGATTTATTACAATACCGCCAATGTATCTGTACTAGAATACATAGAATTTTTCTATAAACAGTATGGAGAGAAAGAAGGAATCGAATTCGGTATAAGCTTATTAGAAGGAGATGGATTTATGATTCGAGTTTTAGGACAAGGAGCAGAAAAGCTATTCAATATATTTCAAACAATTCAACAGAAGCTATGGGATGAGTTGTTTTTATAACAGCCTAAGTAGATTTTAATTAAAAACTCAAAAATAAAACTATGAAAGAACTTATAGTTCATTGTTTTAAGGCCTTTTTTAGAGGTTTTGGACAGATTATGTTACAAGCCAATGCAATAACAGGAATGCTGTTCTTGGCAGCAATATATTACGATTCTACCAATATGGCGTTAGCGGCATCTCTGAGTAATATAGTAGCTATTATAACAGCGAAGTTGTTGAGATTTGATAGGCAGGACATAGAGAATGGACTATATGGGTTTAATTCATGTCTGATAGGGGTAGCTTTAATATTTTATTTTGAACCTAGTATTTGGGTATATGCGATGATGATTATTTCATCTGTTTTATCAACCATTATAATGGGATGGGCAATAAAAAAGGAATTACCAGCTTATACATTTCCTTTTATTCTTTTTACTTGGATTTCACTGTTTATTCTAAGTATCCCTGATTTAGCTATTCGTTCTGTACCTGAGCACTTTGTAGATATAGAAGAGTTAGATGACTTTTTAATTCAAGGCCATGCTTTTGGACAAGTATTATTTCAAGGGAGCTTTGTAGCAGGAGTTGTATTCTTTTTGGGAGTGTTTATCAGCCGACCTATACAGGCATTATATGGTTTTGTAGCAGTGATTGTCAGTGTGTATATTTCGCATAGTAGTCATGCCTCTAATGCTTTAATTAGTGAAGGAGTATTTAGTTTTAATGCGGTATTATGCGGTATTGCTATGGGAGAGGATAAAGTACGTGCAGGAATGTATGTGTTAATCAGTGTAATTATCTCTACCTATTTCGATATTTTTATGATTAAGTATGGATGGACTACTTTGACATTCCCTTTTGTATTTGCGATGTGGGTGATGTATCCTATCAAGCAGTTAGACAAATGGATAGTGAAGAAATTAGAAGAACTAGGAATTACTAATCTTATTGATAGAATATCTAAGTAATATTGGCAAAATATTAGCTATAGACTATTGATAATGATCTATTTATTTTATAAAATTTGCCTTAATTATTTGGTTGAAATATGTCGAAGCCGTCTATTGAAATATTGAACAACTATCAGTATAAGAAGTTGTTTTTGCCTCATTTGGATAATAGTTATTTAGAGAATGATAGCAAGATTCAAGTTTATCGTTTAGAAGACTATTTAAGGGGAATTTTAATGCCTGTTATCCCTTATCGTACCACATTTAATTTTATGATTATGTTGACTACGGGGGAGATGACACAGTATTTAGATAGTGGAGCTTATACTTTGTCTAAACATGAGATTATCAATGTCAAGAATGGAAATATAACAGCAACCCTATCTATATCAGAGGATATCAGGGGGTATTTTGTTATATATGAGAACGATGTGGTTACAGATATATCATTAGGAGCAACTGATTTAAAGTTTTTTGCCATGAATCCTCATGTAAAGCTTAATGAGATGAATGCGAGTTGGGTAGGTAGAACATTAGATTTGCTAGAAGAAGAATCTTTAAGTGAAAATAGAGATGTAGAGATTTGTGTTACTTTGTTAGAGGCTATATTAATGAAGGTAATTCGCGTTGATATGGAAAAGAAGACTCCGATGAGTAGACAACTAGATATTGCCTTTCGCTTCAGAGAGTTGGTACAGAAATTTCATATCGACCATAAGAATGTACTGTTTTATGCTAACCTTCTTCACATCTCAGAGAATTATCTCAATAAATGTGTCAAGGAAGCTACTAATAAACCACCTAAACAGTGGATTAATGAGATTAGTATCTTACATAGTCAAATACTCTTACAAGATAAAACAAGAGATATTGCAGGTATCGCTTTTGAATTAAAGTATAATTCACCTTCTTATTTTACAAGGTTATTTAAAAAGGTGACAGGGTATTCACCTAGTGATTATCGCAAACATAAGTTTATATTATAACTTGTCTAGTATTGACAATGTTTAAAACAAGAAAGAGAATAGATATAAGTTATACTATTCTCTTTCTTGTTTTTTACTTTTCGTAGGCCTTGTCTATAATAGAGTTCATTGCCTCTTTTATCTTTTGTCTTCCTTCATCACTGTGGAGGTCTATACCACAGAAATACCTTCCATTGTGTTCAGCGTATAAGTTGAGGTAATAAGCCCCAGATACAAGAATAGCCATTAAAGCGCGATAATTATCTGCTTTATCACCAAAGTGATGATCAGATACATTCTTAAATAGTACTTCTCCTATATCTTCCTGTTTAGTTATAATTCTTTTTAAAGAATCTCTGTCTTCGGATAATTGCCAAAGCATTAGTTTTTGAAACTCCTTGTTTTGTTGAACAAAGTCGTATTGTTCAGCTAATAATGCTTTACCCATTTCTTTTCCGCCATCTTTAGTGGCTTCGTCTAACAATAAATCAGGATCTATATTGTTCCAAAAATATTGGGAGTTGATATACTCATCAAGTAATTGATCTACACCTCCAAAGTAATTATAGATAAGTTTTTTGTCTAAGCCTGCCGTTGCAGCGATATCATTTACTTTAAGAGCAGAATAGCCTTTTTCCTTTAAGATTATTCCTACTGCTTGAAGTAATGTTTCTTTACTTTTTTCTTTATTTCTCTCTCTTGGTTTTTCCTTTTTCTCTGACATAATGAAGTAAAAAAAATATTTTATCAAAAGTACTAATTATTAAGTCACCATTAAGTGATTTGTTATATATTTGCTCTTCATAAGAGACTCTCTAGGTATTGAAATCTTAGTATTAATGAAGGATACTTAATGTTTTCTGTTAAGAATATTTCTTTTAATAAGAAGTATTGATTTGATTAGAGGTTTTGTTGAAAATAGAATTAGAGTCAATATTCTTGCTTATATACAGTAAAGAAGTAATTGTAAAAAATAGTTATAACGTCATAAATAGGAGTATTATGATAAAATGGATATTAAGTGCTGTTGTCGTGATTTATTCTCTTGTAAGAGAGTTTATAACGCATTTACTATAATACTGCGCTTTGTAGTTATACGATAAAATATAGTTCTGGCCGAATTATAGATACGTTGTTTGTAGTAGGTTTCTAGTTAGTGTATTATCTAACTAGAACCTATGTTTTTTTAATCGGTCATTTACTAAGCTTTATTAGTATCCTGTATAGGTGCTGGATAATGTATAATATTAATGGAAAAGAAAAGTAGAAATAAGAGTCAAGTATCTTTAGATATTTGGCTCTTATTTTTTTAAAATATTATTTTAATGTTCAGAAAGACAGTAAGAGTAGTTGAATAAATGATAAAAGCATCAGAGAATTAAATATTCACCATTAGCGATTGTTTGTTGTAAAATAAGATTGTAATTTAACGATTAATCACTAGAGGTATACATGAGGTGTTTATAGACTAGAGGGGAGTCGCCTATGGTGACTAGAAGGTTTTTGTAAATTATTTTTTACAATTGTTATTTTATGAGTTTTAATCGTGTATTTGTATAATATTTTTATTTATTGTGTATAAATGTTTGTGTAGTATTAAATATTGTTGGTTAAGTTCTATTTTTGTATTGCTAGTAATTATGATAAAATAATAAATAGTGTGTTCGTTTTATAGGTGTTTGAGACTAGTGAAATTGCTGAAAAGATCTAATAGAAGAATGATTAGGTACAAAATTTTATACAAAATAGATTAATTGGTGCGATTTTTGGTTTTATTGTAAAACGACCTCGTAGGGATAAGGTTAAAAAAACCAGAGATTGAAAGCTAATATTGCTTTTAAAGCTGGGGATAAAATGAATAAAAAGAGTAGTTATGAAAAAGAAGAATATCAGTTTAATAATTCTTGGGCTAGTGCCATGTATTGCTTCAGCACAAACTGTAAATGAAGGAATATTATCCGTTATGCCAGGTACAGAAATGGGTACTGTAGCGGAGTTTATTAACGAAAAGAAAGGTGACTTTACTAATGATGGTACTGTTTATTTCTTTAATAATTTTACAAATGAAGGAATCTATAGTATTAGTAAAAATGCGAAGACAGGTAAAGTCGTGTTTAGTAGATATGAGAACGAAACAGGGGTACAGACTATTTCGGGTAACTCATTTACTGAGTTTTATGATGTAGTCTTAAATAATCCACAGACAGCAGGAGCTTTTGATCTGAAAACAAATATAGATGTCTATGGAACAATGGATTTTCAAGACGGAATTGTAAAGGTAGACTCGACTTTGAATGCAACAACAGGATTATCAAAAGGGATGATCAGTTTCCAAAAAGGAGCAAAAGCAATTAATGTGAGTGATAAAAGCTTTGCTGATGGTGAGATAGAGAAAATAGGAAACGATGAGTTTATGTTCCCTCAAGGAAATAAAGGTAACTTTAGATATGCTAAAATCTCTGCTCCTAAAAGTGATAAATCTGTTTATGTTAGTAGATATATTTATGATGATAAACAGTTCTTCGAATCTCATAGTAATAAATCTGGAGTAATTAATTTATTGAATACAAAAGAGTTTTGGTTAGTAGATAAAGGAAATAACACAGAAGGAGATGTCTTGCTAACCTTGAGTTGGAGCGAGAATACTACATTGAAAGAGATGTTACTAAATCCAGAAAAAGATTTACATATTATCCGTTGGGATTCACATAATCTTATTTGGGTAGATGAAGGAGGAGTAGTAGATATCGCAAATAAAGAAGTAACTACAGCTACTGCTGTAAATGGTTATGGATTCTTCACTTTAGGGACAGTAAATACTGATGTAATGTTAGATGGTGATGTAGTCGTATATAACGCTGTTTCTCCTAATGGAGACGGTAAGAATGATTATTTTATTATTGATAATATTACTCGTTACCCTAATAACAAAGTACAGATCTTTAATAGATGGGGAGCTAAGGTGTACGAAACAACCAATTATGATAGTAATGGTAATGTATTTAAAGGATATTCAGAAGGGCGTGGTACTATGAATAAAAATGCTAAACTACCAACAGGTACTTACTTCTACGTCTTAACATACGAATATTCTGATGCTAGAGGAGCTAGAATTATCAAGAAACAAGGATACTTACATTTAGAGAATGAATAAAGTTAAAAGAAAATGATTAATAGAGTTATTAAGGTATTATTGACATAGATGCTCTTAATACAAAATGAAAGAAAACCACTAACTATTGTTAGTGGTTTTTTTATTAACTAGTGGTTTTTAGATAAAAAAGGAAAAATACACTTTAGAAGATAAAGTAATACTTCTACATTTGTGTACTTATAAAACACAAATGGAATTAGATATCTTATTGTATTTAGGAATAGTTGCTTTCTGTGCTGGGTTTATAGATGCCATCGCAGGAGGAGGAGGACTAATACAAACACCACTAGGCCTAGCCTTATTACCCCAACTCCCTGTATCGACTGTGATAGGTACACTTAAGATTCCCGCTTTTTCAGGAACGGCTATAGCTGTCAGACAATATTTAAAGCAGACTAAGATAAACTGGATGTACTTTGCCCTATTAGCCTTGATCTCTTTTGGAAGTGCTTTTGCAGGCTCTTATGTTTTGACGATAGTGAATAATGACTTTATGAAGCCTTTGTTATTTATCATCTTAATAGCCCTATGGATATTCACTTATGTCAAAAAGGACTTCTCTAGAAAAGCGATTACTAATATTACAGATAGACAGAAGTATATCTGGGGAGTTATCATTTCGGTAGTAGTAGGTTTTTACGATGGTTTTATTGGGCCAGCTACAGGTACTTTCTTTATTATGGGATTTGTTTTTTTAATTGGTTTTGACTTTTTTAAAGCATCTGCTTATGCAAAACTGATTAACCTAGTGACCAACTTTGGTAGTATCTGCTTATTTTTATTAAAAGGAGCTATTATATGGAAAGTTGCTATCCCAATGGCTGTTTGTAACGGTTTAGGAGGATATTTTGGAGCGAAGATGGCTATTCTAAAAGGACAGGTATGGGTGAGATATATCTTCTTATTCATCATGTTCATTGCTATTTGTAGATTTGGATATGAAGTGTGGTTTAAATAAGAAAGTATGGAAAGAGATAAACCATTTTACTTATCACTGACTAAAGAGAATAGTCATAAAGTAAAGATAACAGCAGGACAAGGTCGTTTTGCGATAGGTACTAAGGGAATTACAATGTCTAAATGTGATGCTTTAGTAGAGAGAGAAGATACTATTAATTGGAGCGTATTTAATGAGTTTCAAGTTCCAGCAGGAGGTAATTGGCCTCGTGTGATGGAATACCACGGAGATGATACGTCATTTATCCAGTGGAGTGCTACTCGTGAGATGGAACAGCTAGATTGGGTACCACTAGATTGTAAAGAAGCTGATTTTAGTCAAGCAGCTATCAGAAGATTAGTAGTGACTATTGATCATCCTATTCGCTTAATATTAGGCAAGGGAGTGAAAGACATCTCTATTAGAGGGAAGGTCAGTAATCTAACTTTAGAGAACTATGAGCACCTAGAAGCTTTGTCTTTTTCGTTTGCTAATGATACTGTATCTCCCTTGAGATTACAAGTACTTAAAACGACAGCACATATCAAGGAGATCAATATTCATACTAAAGTGAATGGGCAACCTTTTGATTGTAATAGTTTATCGCAATTCACTAATTTGACAGCAATATCGCTATCTGGTAATGTATGTAATCTAGGTGAATTAAAGCAGTTTGAGAATTTAGAAAGCCTAGAGTTGAGGTATATGCCTAACCTAGAAGGAATACCAACTTTAGCGAGTTGGTCTAAACTAAATTATTTCATTGGTTGGAATATTGAGGAAAAGGGCGGTAAAGAATTAAAGAAACAATTAACTGTATTAGAGAAGGAGAGAACCTTTCAATACGCTTCTGTTTCTAATTTAAAGAAGCCTGAGTGGTTTATTACTGAGTTTAGTATCCCATTTGGATCTTGGACAGGTAAGAATAATAAAGTGACTGTAAAAGCGTATAAAGAGGCTCTAAAGGTAATTAAGAAAGCTAAGACAAAAGAGGAAATCAAAGAAGCGATAAAGGTATTAGTAGAGATAATAAATAATCTACCGAATATCGAAACTACAGAGAGAGAAGATACTTGGGAAGCAGTCATGCAATTAGTTTCTTTTAGCTCTTTAGTAATAGCGGAAGAAGAAGCTAATCAGTGGTTTGATGAATATAGAGACTTTTAAAAAGAATAGCTATGACTATAACAGAATTAGAACAGAAATATAATATCGTTTATCCTGAGCTTTATAAGCAGTTAGAAAAGGATAATATGTTAGAAGTAGGAGAGTACAGCTCTATGTGGTATGCAACGACATTTCCGAAGTTAAAAGATAATCCACCTTTATTGTTATTTAGTGATGACTTCGAATTGACTCCTTTAAAGGATGTTGATGAAGATATAGCCTGGCTAAGAGATCCTGATAATTATATGGAGATAAAGGAAGAGTATAACTTTATTTCGTTTGCTAAGAATGGGGCAGGGGATATGTATTGCTTCATGATGAATGAAGAAGTAGACGGTGATTATCCTATCGTATATGTATGGCACGATGATATAGAAGCTACTTATGAAGCGAAGAATTTAAGAGACTTTATCTTTAAACGCATCGTGATGGATATGAGTCAGCTAGATACCTATAACAATCAGTCTGATCAAGAGTTTATAGAAAACCTTAGGGCTACCCTAAAGACACATATACAGTATCTATCAGAGGATAAAGTGGCTCTTCTACAGGAGTTAATAGAGCGTCCTATCATCGATTATAGATTAGAAGATACCAATGATAAGTATAGAGGATTATTGACCTATACAGAGTATAAAGAGATATTAGCGAAGTACATTCCTTATGAGAAGATGAATGTTTCGTTTCCATACTCCGAATAAGATAGTTGAAGCACCAATATTGTTTATTGGTGCTTTTTTTGACTTTAGTTTTAAGTGTCTTAAAGAGTGAAGAGTATCTTTGTAACGAATAGAACCCAGTATATCGTAAAACCATGAAAGTAGCTTTTGAGAAATACAATCCTCAGTGGAGAGAGGAGTTTGACCTTATAAAAGGAGAATTAGCACCTGTATTAAATCACTTAGAGGTACAGATAGAGCATATCGGGAGTACTTCTGTAGAGGGATTATCTGCTAAGCCTATTATCGATATTATGATAGGGTTAAAATCAGAGGAAGATTTAGATAAACTGCCTAGCCTTATGACTGCAAAAGGGTATATCTATTATGAACTATACAATGAAGAAATGCCTTACAGAAGATTTTTCGTTAAGTTGGATCAAGAGCCTAGTGTATATGGATTTCCTACTCAGATAGGAATAGGAACAGAAGTGCCTGAAGGGCTACACAATCACGATATAAGAGTAGCTAATATACATGCTATCCCAGTGGATAACATGAACTGGACACGTCATATCGCTTTTAGAGATTACCTAAGAGCACATCCTGCTGTGAAAAAGGCTTATCAAGAATTAAAAGAAAAACTGAGCACAATGGAGTGGAGAGATGGAAATCATTATAATGAAGGTAAGGATAGTTTTATAAAAACAGAAGAAGCTAAGGCTATAAAGTTGTTTTTAGATAAAAAGAAATAATAATGTTTCTTTAAATGTTAAAATTATTTACTATATTAGTATTTGTTAAAAAACAAAAGAAAGTTATTATTAATTCGCATAAAAGCCGTAGCCTTATTTTAAGACTACGGCTTTTTACTTTATATATATCTTAATCTAAATACAATACGATGAATAATAAAATAAGAGCATATCAACAAATAGTAAAAGGAAGGGAAGTACCCTACAGTATATAAACACTGTCTCGTCCTACTATGACTGTACAGTTTCTTTGATCTCCACTAACTGTATTGTATGTTTTTAAGAAGAAAGTACACTCTTCAGAAGTAGTTAGACTGGTGTACTACTGTGATAATACTACTCTAAAATAGCTGTTTTCATTAAGGTGAAAGCAGATTTAAAAATGTATTTTCGTGTTCTATTTTAGAAAAAAGAAAGTCAATGGAAATCGTGTTATACCCTAAATTTGAAGAGGTCTTTATAGATGATACAGTAAGGGGAATCTTCTATCCACTGTGTACAGTGGAACTAGCTTCTGGTAAGAATGTACACTTTGTCTCTCATAATGGTATCTGGACAAATGATGAAAGTAATTCTGATCAGAATTCATTTGATCATTTTTGTTTCTCATTAAAAGAAGGAAAGTATGTATTTAGTGGAGATATTACTCTATATAAAGGACATAAAGTGGCTCAGGCTGTATCTTCTGTATTAGAAGAAGAGTTCTGGACAAATGCAGATTATTATTTTAAAGCGAAGATGTCTCTAGAAGACTATACTGAGAGGGTAATACCTTTAGTGACTGACTTAACTGATGATGAGCTAGATCTAGAGACCTATATAGAGTTCTTCTATGCCTATTCTTTAAACAAACTAGTTTTTCAAAAAACAGGACAATTTGCTAAATATAGACAATTAATAGATGGCTTTGGCAAGGCAGATCCTAGCCCTTATGTGTATAAAGTGGGAGACGAGGATTTTGATACTACTTCGCGTTATAACGAACTAAGTGAGATAGTGTCAGCTTCTTTTATATCAGATAATTATACGCCTATTGGGATGACGATAGGATGTGAGTTCTTTACAGATGGTAACGATTGTGTACTTTATTATAATGAGAAAGAGGACACCGTCATTTGCCTTAATACTTATTCTTAAGATTATGAAAACAATAGAACAACTAAAACAAGAGATAGGACGTACTATCACAGCCTTTGAAGTAGGAGGTTTTCGTCCGCTAAATACCATTGAAGAATCTTGGATTGCTCGTGTTACGGCATATAAAGAAGAAGAGGGAATACCGCTAGATGATCAAGGGAGAGAGATGATTCCTTTGTTACAATTGTATTTATCTAATCTGCCTTTTGTACCCAAGGCTTTAGAGGGGATTGTATTACTGACTGTATTTATGTCTTATGAATTTCCTGAACAATTAGAACCGATGGGAAATAAATGGGTGATTAGAACCTATGATTCCTTAGAAGGTGTTGTTCAGAAGGAATTGACTAATAAGGATTCTATTCTACATCCATTTCCTTTAAAACCTCGATTAGAACAGGTAGATTATCCTATCTGGGACGGAGGAGGATTAACCTTAGAACAAGAGGATCGAATCTGTGAGATGGAGGATGAGGGGGTGATGGAGAGCTACTACGATGTGTTTGACGCACATTGTTATGACACTAAGTTAGGAGGGTATCCTTCTTACTGTCAGTCAGGTATCGGAGTATATGAAGAGTATGGAGAGGGATACGAATTTGTATTCCAAATCTCGACTAATGAAAAAGTGAATCTGAATGTAGTAGATAATGGAAGTTTTATGTTTGCTTATAATAAACAATCAAAGGGTTGGAGCATCTATTATGATTTCTATTAATGTATTGCGTATTGTGTAGTTGTGCTGTGAATTAATAAATATATTGATAGATTACTTGTGTAATGTGTAGAGAACGGATATAAACTGACTCTTTTAATCCATTTTTGTAACTTAGTGAGTATACTTAAAACCATAATTATGAAAATGAAAGCAGTACGTTTTTTAGGACTACACGATGTGAAAATCGTTGATGATATGCCTATTCCTGTACCTACAGGAGAACAAGTATTAATTAAAGTAGCAGGTGCTGGTGTCTGTCATTCAGATTTGCATGTGATAGATGACGGTATCGTACCTGGACCTTTTACCTTAGGTCATGAGAATGCTGGTTATGTAGAGGCAATGGGTGAAAGTGTAAAAGGATTTAAAAAAGGAGATGCCGTAGTAGTATATGGTCCTTGGGGATGTGGGCATTGTAAGCCATGCAAACAATCTTCTGAGAACTACTGTGATAACCATGCGAGTCAGGCTGCAGGAGGAGGGTTAGGATTAGACGGAGGGATGGCAGAGTATATGCTAGTACCTTCATCTCGTTTATTAGTGCCGATAGGAGACTTAGATCCTGCTATAGCAGCGCCTATTACAGATGCGGCTTTGACACCATATTCTGCGATTAAGAGATCGTTGCATAAACTGTCTCCTGACTCTTATGTAGTGGTTATCGGTATTGGAGGATTAGGGCATACTGCCTTACAGATATTAAAGGCCGTTAGTAGCGCTACTATTATTGCATGCGATATCACTCAAGACAAATTAGATTTCGCTAAGAAAATGGGAGCTACCTATACTGTTAATTCGACAGATAAGGATGCTGCAGAGCAAATCGTGAAGATAACAGGTGCGAAGAAAGCTATAGCTGTACTTGACTTTGTAGGAGCGACCTCTACTATCGAATTAGGAGCGAAAGTAGTGGGATTAAATGGAGACCTTACCATCATAGGACTGTCAGGAGGTAACTATCCTTTTGGCTTCGGAAAAGTCCCATTGGGAGTAAATGTATCTATACCGTATTGGGGGTCTGAGGTAGAACTAATGGAAGTTATAGAACTAGCTAGACAAAGGCATATCCATATCGAAGTAGAGAAGTTTCCTTTAGATCAGGCTCTAGAGGTATATGATAAAATGAGAAGAGGAGAACTGAAAGGTAGAGCCGTATTAATACCTTAAGAGATAGTATATTAAACCCAGAATAAGCGTTAGCCAAATACTACAAAGCAATTCTACTTCATATCTCTTTCATTAGCTCTAAAACCATACTATAGTATGCTTGTATCACTAATTCAGAGCTATTTTGTATAATTACTTTTCGTTTATCTGTCTATCACTGATTCTGGGTTAAAAAGACAGCCTATGAGCTGTCTTTTTGTTTAATTATTGTTTTAGTAAGTAGTATCCCGCTTCTGAAGGGTGATCTTGTACCCATGTATCCTTATCTTCTTTATAGATGAGGTAAATAATCATAAAGTCTCCCATAGCTGATACAGTAAAAAATATGCCGAATAATAGCATTCCTAAGCTACCTGTCCATATAGCGAGTATAGAAGGGATAAAGCCAAGTATAATAGCTGGCATGATCGCGCCTATACTATAGGCTCTGACTTTAAGTGGCTCTTTACAATGACAGTAAGGAGTGAGATATTCTTTTAGAAAGCCAAGCTTTATAGACTTAAATCCTTTCTTTGCAAATATAGCCCATGTAGCTCCATGTATAAGCTCATGTACTACGATTCCGAGAGTCATAACGACTATGTATAAGAAGCAATAGCCCATGACTAGTAATGGATGTAGTCCTTTTAGTTTAGAAATGCTAATTATTTCTCCCCAAACGAGATAGTATCCAGCAAAATTAACTATCGCAATAGGGATTAAGCTAAGTAGTGCATACCCGTTTGCTTTTCCTAGATCAATGGTCTTCTTCTCTATGGTATAGTCTTCGAATCCTTCAGGCTTAGGTAGCTGAATAGGAGTAGTGGTATTTTCTTCCAAGGTCTGTTAGTTAGGTTATTAGGTATGTAAATTAAGAAAAAAAAACAATATAATGTGCTTTGTACTGTTTAACCTCCCATTCGTATATGACTTTCTGATAGAATGATATCTAATTTTGCTTTAGTCAAACGAATTAAAAAAAGAAGAAATGAAGTTAGCTGAGATTTTAAAAGAAACAGATAAACCAGTATTGTTACAGTTTTTTGCAGAATGGTGTGGACCCTGTAAGATGTTGACTAGGATAATAGATGAATCGGTAGGAGAGATTACAGAGCATGCCTATTTGCAACGTATAGATGTAGATCAGCATCAGGAGATATCTGCTCAGTTTCACATACGAGCGATTCCTACTATGGTACTTGTAAATCAAGTAGGAGAGGTACTGTGGAAACACACTGGAGTGATGGAGGTAAGAGATATCGTAAAAGAGATAACGAAGTAATTGATTATAAAGAGTTAGCCTAGTGTATATACTTTGGTATATTAGAGTATATAAAGGTTATAATTGCATTTTATATTATATGAGCAAGTAGGCTGATGGCCTACTTGCTTTTTTGATGGTATAAATAAAGGAGCTCATGGAGCTCCTTTATGTGTTATTTTTAATAATAAGTATCTTGCATTATATCACTTTCGTAATTACCTCGATTGTTTAGGTGAATACCATTATATCTAATCGGGAAGTAATAATCTTCCTTAGTAGCAGGTTTAGTAATAAACTCAATATATTTTAAAATCATTTCTTGATTCGTTAAATCAGATACATCGATGCTGTTCTGTCCAAAAAAGATCATATGTATAGACGCATCATATAGGATTTGATTTGCTTCTTCATACTGTTGAGTCTCTTTATGACTATAAATATTAAAAGCTTTTGTTACATTTTCTCGTGATTGATTAGATTCAATTAAGATATCAGCTCTTTTTCCGAAACTTATGCTTGTTACTAAGATAGGATCTTGACTCTCGATGTTTTTTAATGCTTCCTTTGAAATATATCGACCTTCTTTATTGATTGGGTCAACAATATTTAAAGAGAAAAGAATCTGCTCACTTTTACCAAAGAATAAGTTCTTAGAAGTTATTTTTTCCACACCAAAGTAGTTTTTTAGCGCTTCATAAGTATTGTAAGCTTTATCTACATATTTTAAAGAGTTGACTTGAGAAGGACTTGAAAATGAAAAACCTTCATTATTATTACTTTCAGCTAGTTTAGTGTAATGTTTATCTATAATAGAATGCCAATGATCTTTAGAATAATCGCTAATTTCAAAAGCTAACTCTCCTAAAAAAGAAGGAAGAAGCACATGACTTGTTTCTGTTGCAGTAGCTAACCTTTTAGGTTCAGTACTTTTTAAAGATTTTTCATTGAATATTGCACCTGGATAGAACTCTTCTGATTTCACTGCATTGCTACCAAATGTCTGAGCGAAAGTTACACTACTAAAAGCTAAGGCAACTAGAGTATAAAGTATTTTTTTCATGATGTCTTAGTTTTTTTGAGTGTATTTAAATTCAACTTTCAAGTATTTACCACTTGTGTTCTTTAAGTGATTATACTTATTAGCAAATGTAGTAAAGTCTACTTCTCCGTATTCTTGAAGAGAAGTTACGTTGTTTACATTTAATGTCTTATGTGCTCCCTTAATACGGAAGAACGAAGAGTATACAGATAGACTCTTTTTATCCTCTGATATTTTAGCGAAAGTATAAGATGGATAGTCTTTAGTCGCTTGAATAACGATATTGTTATTCTCTATTTTTACAGTATATTCTTTTACTTTACTTTCGTTATAAGTAACCACTAGTTTTTCTTTATCTAAGGTTAGTTGGATAGGTTTTAAGTAGGCTAGAGTAGGTTCCCATTCTTTAGAGACAGTAGTTCCTAGATCTGTAGTCGCATTGTCTTTAAAAGATACTTGCTTAACAACATTCTGAGCACTGAAGTCAAAAGTAATTGCTGTGGCAGGCTCAGGTTTCTCTGGCTCCGGTTTTTCTGGATCAACAATAGGTGGCTTTACTGGGCTGCTGTCATCACTGCTACAAGAAGCAGTAATAACTCCTATGGCTAGACACAGGCTAAATAATTTTACAGTGGTACGTATCATATCAATTCGTGTTTGTTACAAGGTGTCAGATATGTGTTTTTGTTAAAATTAACAATGTTAATTATCCTCAATTGTGTGATTTATACCGTAAAGAAGATTGCGTAAAAATATGTGTAATACTATTTAGTTGATGTTGATATAAGTACTGATGATTATGTCAAAATATGTCTTTTGAAAAATAATTAAAAAGTAATAAAAAAAGGAGCTCATGGAGCTCCTTGTACTATTTTATATTCAAGTGAAATGCGTAAATACTTTCCTTTAATATCTTTTAGATGATAGAATTGTTTGGTAAAGGATAATAAATCGATTGCTTGATAGTCGTGTATTTCTTCTTTTTGTGTCATTAATGAAACCTTGTCTAATCCATCTATTTGATAGAAAGAAGAGTATAGTGTTATACTTTTATTATCCTCTGCAAGTGTAGCAGCTGGTAGAAGAACGCCATCACCTCTGATAAAGTAGATGGTACGCTCTATCAGTTTGATCACATAGTTTGTATCCTTACCATTGTTTAGTATTACACGTAGGCGCTCTCCATCTAATGTCATGGATACAGGTCGGATAGCTTCTATTTCCTTTTCCCAATCTTGGTCCAAAGTTATTGTCCCTTGATTGGTAATTGCTTTATCTATGAAGGTACTTTGCTGTTCTATAAATACAGAGCTAAAACTATAGGTATGAGGCTCTGTTAGATCAATAATTTCCTCTTCTACAGGTGGAGTGATTTTAATATCATCATCACTACTACAACTAATAGTAAGAAGACCTAGTGATAATAGCGGAATAAATAATCTACTGAATTTAATCATTTCTAAATAACATTAATCATAAAGTAAAGATAGACAATACCTAGATATATTTATTCTTTTATTTCATTGCTAAGATGTGTATTTTGATCTGCAAATGATTTACCACAATTATGACAAACGCCTTTGCTAGGATCTACATCTTCTTCTTGAGTTTCCCATATATAAGTAGTACCACACGAGCATTCTATAACATAGAAGGGCTCTTTATCAGGTGTTGTTATAAATTTATGGAATACCCCAAAGTCAAGGTTCAACTTACTTATCTTTTTGAGTTCTTTTTTCTTGATTACTCCTATATAATAAGCTTCATCTCCTCTCTCTAAATTGCAGACCGTATAATTTTTAGGTAGTTTCTTACGGATTTGATTAATCATATAAGCAAGAGCTTCCCCTTTGTCGATCTTTTCTTTTTTTACAGCTTTAGAGACTTTTTTGTCTAATTTCTTTTCATTGATTACGAAATCTTCACCTAGTGTATTCATTCTTTGGCTGATAAAAGAAATGGCATCACTATCTAGATGCGGAGCATTAACATTGACTTCATATAAGATTTTGTTTTTAAGCAAGAAGTTAAATAAGGCATCTTCAGGTATGGTATCTTTAGTACTTTGTAGAATACGCGTGTACTCCTCAGGAGATAGTAATGCATTTAGCACTTGTTGATTCGCTTGTTTCATAACGGTTTTGTTTTTTTGGTTACATTATCGTTAGTTGAGTGGGTAAGAAATCTTCTAACAAGATACAAATTAATTTAGGTTAGAAATGTTAATAATGCGATTTTTATTTTGGACTTATTGCATAATAAATATTTAAATGGGCTTTGTAGAGATATTTTTTTAAAAAAAGGGTGGAATATGTAGAAGATAAATGTACATTTAGCCCTTGATAGTATAAAGAATTACTATTCGATAATTAAATATAGATAATGGACAACCTTTTTTTATTATATATCCATGGATATGGATCAAACAGAGAATCACGTAAATTTTATAATATAAAAGAATCTTTGCCAGACTTTCCGGCTGCGGTTTTTGAATGGGATGAGAACACAGATTTTAAGTTGTTATTACAAACAGCTGTAAGACAGACAGCAGAGATTGAACAAATCATTTTAGTAGGAGACTCTACTGGAGCTAATCTAGCGTACCAAGTAAGAGAAGCTCGTAAAGCGTTAGGGTTAAAGACAATATTAGTACTAACTAGTCCATTGCTAGATTATGATAAACGTCTTAATGCTGATCTACAGTTTACAGAGAATCTTCAAGAGAGTTTAATAAAAATAAACAATGTAGAGGACGCTTTAGTGATTATGGCTAAAGAAGATGAGGTAATTGATTATAGTAGTTTCGATGTAAAGAATAATGCTTCTAATAGTACTGTGATTTATGTAGAGGATAATCACAGGTTAGAAGGGTTTATCAATTATGTTGGCTATATAATAGGTTATATTGTCAATAAGAGTGTTAGACCAGAAGTAGAAGTAAACTAAAATAGCAAAGCAACCTGAGGGTTGCTTTTTTTAGATATTTTGCACGCTCGTTGGATGTAATTAAAAGGTTTGATTTTTAATAGTATTTATTGGACTATCAAAGATGAATTTATTTTAACCTTTAGAAGATTTAGATGTGTATGTAAGTTATGTGTATAGAAAAAGAATCAGAGGAATAAGTACTTGCTATATTAGGGTGCTATGGTTTAAGGTAATTACTTCAGAGCAAACTAATTAAATACAAATAATTAAAACCAAGAATTACAAAGAAGTCAGTGTTTATGTAAATTATAAGTTCACTTTAAATCATCGCAATTTTAAGGTTTTGGGAGGGTTTTAGGAAGAGAGTTTTAAGAGTGAAAGTAACTTTGGCTAGTATTCAGAATTTAATATTAGATGATCTGAACAGTATAGTATTGGGACTTGTAATATAGAAATGACAGGAAGTACTTATGACTGGGCATTAAGAGGGTGTTTTTAAGAGGATGAGGTATAAATAAAAAATCACCAAGAAATAGTCTTGGCGATTTTTGTTGTTGAAAGGTTTTGATTAATCTAAATGAATTAGGTATTGATTTCTTTCATCTCTTTTATGAGCTAAATGAGCTGTTTTTGGGGAGATACCAAATAGAGGAGAGAAGGTCTTAACCTTAATAGTTCTATTGTCGTCATAGAATTCTAATATTCTTATAAAGCCGTCTCCTCCGTTACCTTGATGGCCGCCACCTTCTGATTGCATATCAAAGAGCATCTGGTGTACTTCTTGTCCAAAGTTGTTTTTATCTACTCTATATCCTTCTCCCGAAATATGTCCAGATAGGACTAATTGCATATTCTTTGTTTCTTTTACTATTTTATTCCAAATCTGTTCTCCATTATTAGATTCAGGGAGTAATATTCTGTCTGATTTTCTTTCTTTTTTATCCTTAAAGTAAGGTTCAAAGATTATCCATTTGTTATCTCCTTCTAATCTTGTATCATTGCGATTGAGATAGGCGTGTGTTAACAAGACGATTTGATGATTTTCATATTGTTTAAATTTTAGAATTTCATTTGCCCAGTTTAGGGTTGTGTTTCGTGGAGCGTATTCTAGGTTGACAATCAGGTAATCTTTATTGTTAATTCCTTTAAACTCATACATGGCATTCGTTAGCGTAGGTAAGTTATGCTCATTAAGTCCATGTTGTACAAGATGTTTTTGATTTAAGTAATTCTTAGTTATAGGGAAGTACTTGTCATATTGGGTAGTTCTCGTTCCTTTAGAGTCTATGGTGTAATCGTGATTTCCTGTTGCTAGAATATAAGGAATCTTATGATCTAAGATAGTAAAGGATTTATCTATAAACTCCCATTGTTGCTTAGAAGAGAGATTTCCATTTAATCCAGGAAGGATTACATCATCTTGTTCTACTAAGTCACCAGTGCACAGTACCATTTTAATATTTAGTTGATCTATATTAGCCTCTATCCATCTATTAATAAGGTCTAGTATAGGTTGATTTTGGCTATATTTAGAATAGTTTTGAATATCAGGAATTAAAATCATAGACCAAGAGTTTGGCTGGTCTAACTCTACTTTTGTCGCGTATTGTTGAGCAAAAGAAATAGGGGATGCTAATAAAAAAAGCACCCCTATTTGGAAATATAAACTATACAAACACTTCATTTTAATAACCAGGGTTTTGGGTAAGGTTAGAATTGATAATAATTTCTTTTGACGGAATAGGCCATAAGTATTGCTTATTCTTATCAAAAGCCCTGGTGGCTAATACTTTTATTTTTCCTTTACTAAGTAATCCGTCAAATACAGGTAATCCATTTTCATCTATGGTTGGTGTTTCTGACCAGAACCACAGTCCTTTATCAACTACTTCTTTTTTTAGTTTGTCAGGGTCTAACATACCATAATTTGGTCTAGTTAGGGCGATTTCGGCATGTTTCCAACGCATAATATCTTCAATTCTTCTATTTTCCCAAGCAAATTCTACTCTTCTTTCTATTCTAAGGTATTTTCTCATTTCAGTTTGTGATGAGATAGTAAGTAATGGAGCAGTAATACCAGAGTCATTATAAGCGCGTGCTCTTACTTGGTTAAACGCTTTAAGCATTTCGCTATCTAATTGGTTTAGTTCTATTTTTGCCTCTGCATACATTAGCAATACATCAGCATATCTCATAATAACAATGTCAGCATCAGAATAAGAATCATCAGACCAGTCTGTATCAACTCCTTTTTTTAGTGTTAATCCATTATAAGAAGCATAGGTATCTACAGATCTTGTGTCTTTATTTTTTACTTGCTTACCTGTTGTAGTGTTAAGGACATTAGTAGAGTAAGGGTTAGGATCATAAATATATCCAAGGTGATCAGTACCAAATTCTACTATAGTTTCTTTTAATCTCGGATCTCTGTTTTTAAATGGGTTTTGAGGATCAAAAAGAGGAGATTGATCTATTGTTTTCCCATCCGTGCATAGATAAGTAGCAAATAATTCCCAAGAAGGTTGTGCTACAGAGCTTCCACCAGCATTTCTAGTATAGAAATTCTTAACTGAGAATATAGAATTATGTTGAGCAGAACGTGGAATAGCAAACACAGTTTCAGAAGAATTCTTAGTTTTAGAAAGGAAATATTCTCCATAATTACTGTGTAGCTTATAATTATTTAGTTTTATACACTCTTCAGCAGCCTTACGTGCTATTTCATAATCGTGAAGATTTAATGCTGTTTTTGCCTTAAACGCTAATGCTGCACCTTTTGTCAATCTTGAATTCTGTGTTCCATTGTACTTAATAGGTAGGTTATTGATTGCAAAGTTAAAATCATTGTACACTTCTTGTAAAATAATTTTTTTATCAGTTCTTCCCATTTTGAAAGCCTCCTCTATCGTAAGCGTTTGAGTATAAAAAGGAACATCGCCAAAGAAAAACAGTAATCTACCGTAGAATATAGCTCTAAAGGCACGTGCTTCAGCTTCAAACTGTTTTCTATCTACTTCTGATAGATTACCTCTGTTTTGCGTTAAGTTTTCTAATATAGTATTTGCTCTAGCAATTCCCTTATAAGTATTCTTCCACAATGCAGCACTTGTACCCCATTCACTATTAATGGTACCAGCAGCATATTCATTCATTACTTGTCTTTGAGACCAGTTATCTGTTAATCGTTCACCAGCCCAGCCTGTTTCAAGATTCCAAAGGTATTCTCTGTAAAAATCATTAATAGAAAGTTCGTATTCATTTTTATCAGAATACCAATTTTCTGAAGAAGCACTAGAAGGAGGGTTTAAATCTAAATCAGCACAACTGCATGTAAAGATAAGTAAGCTAAGTATATAAAGTATTTTTTTCATTTTAGATAATATTAGAAGTTAACAGATACCCCGAAGTTGAATGATTTAGCGATGTATGCATTATATGTTGATTCTGGATCATATCCCTTTGGAAAATTACTGAATGTAAAATAGTCGTTTAGAGAAATAAATACTTTAAGCTTGTCTAAATGCACTGAGTTTACTAAATCTTTAGGGAAATTATAAGCTAAAGTGATATTCTTAATACGGAAATAAGCTCCATTAATTAACCAGAAATCAGACATTTTATAATTGTTGTTTTCTGCGCTTACATGCGATAATCTAGGGTATTTAGCATTTAGATTTTGTTCCACAGTATTGTATGGGCTCCAGTATTGACCATCTATCTCTTGCATTGGACTTGTCCATGAAGATTGGAAAGGTCTGATTTGGTTTTCTGTCAATAGACTTTTTTGTTTTCCAACTCCTTGGAAAGCTATTCCTAATTCCACTCCTTTGTAATCAAGGTTAATATGTCCACCAAATATGTAACGAGGTAGTGAAGAACCTAAAGGCACACGATCATAATCTGGTGATATGCTTCCATCAGGAACACCATCAGGTCCACTTATATCTAGATATTTAATATCTCCTGGTTTTACAGCATTAGATAGTTTAGGGCTATTATCTATTTGTTCTTTATTTTGAAATAGACCATCAGAAATATATCCATACCATTCGTTAAATGAAGTTCCTTGTCTTATGATTTTTCCATTAGACATAACGATACGTCCTCCCAAATCCCCCATAGTGGTTCTAGAGTCTGATAGATTAGCTCCTATAGAGTATTTTAGGTCACCAATCTGATCTCGCCAATTAATATCTAAGTCCCAACCTTCAGTATGCATATTACCAGCGTTTTGTTGAGGGTTTTCAAATCCCATAAAAGCAGGAACCTCTAACTCTAATAGCATATCTCGTGTCTTCTTTTTATAATAATCAGCTGTGATACTAAGGCGATTTCTTAAGAAATTAATATCCAAACCAAAATCAATTGATTCTGTTGTTTCCCAAGTGATGTTCTGGATAGCATATTGCGTTTGAGCAGCAGTTAGAGCAGAGATAATCTGGTTGTCTTTATAGAATAAGGTATTAGAAAAATTGATTGAAGATTGATATGGATAGTTTCCGATTCGTTCATTTCCTAGAGTACCCCAAGAACCTCTAAGTTTTAAGTAGCTTATTACATTTTGGTTTTTCATGAAGTTTTCTTCTGATACTGTCCATCCTGCAGAAAAAGAAGGGAATATCCCCCATCTGTGATCTTTGTGAAAGCGTGAAGAACCATCTCTACGAATATTAGCTTGCAAATGATATTTGTTGTCAAATGAATAGATTAATCTAGAGAAAAGAGATTGATAAGCTGTCTCTGTTTTATCACCAGAGTTAGTCATAAATTCTACAGGAGCAAGGTCTAAATATGGAAAATTAGGCAATTCCATATTCATTGCTTTAGCGCCTAAATTATCTATAGAAGAATAATTATCTTCATACCCTAATAATAGATTAATACTATGTTTTTTTAGATCTTTAGTGTAAGTAGCAAGCACTTGTTTTGTCAGTATTTTGCTTTCGTTTCTATTCTCGATTAAAGTATTGTTTGTATGACCATTTATATAGCCTGAGAAGCGTTCAGGGCTCTCAGCATCATAATATTCTATTTTTTTTGTAAAGTTCTTTCTTCTATCAAAAGCTAGTTGTGGGGCTAAAACTAATGAAACTTTTAAATCTTGAATTGGCGTAAAGTTCAAGGCTACTCTTCCGTATATTTTATCAGAGTGATGTCTTTTAGTTCCTCCATGATACAAACTAGCATAGGCATTAGAACCTGATTTTCCTTCAGCTATTCTTCCATCTTGCCAAGTAGCAGCATATACAGGAGCATAACGCATAGCTTCCCATACAGGGTCATTAACAGGGGAAGTTTGTTGGGTTGTATTATATGATAAATCAATATCTCCAGAGATAAAATCATTAACCTTGATATTGTTATTTACACGAGTCATAATTCTTTTGTAATTCTCAATATCATAAATTGCTTTGATATTCTCATAATCTACACTTGCACGCGTCTTAATTCGCTCACCACCACCAGAAAGAGAGAAGGAGTGTCTTTCTTTTGCAGCAGAATCTTTTAGCAATAGATCTTGCCAGTCTGTAATAGGGTATTTATTAGGGTTCTCTAAGTTATTCTGATACCAATTGTCTATGTCTTGTTTGCTATAGATACCATATTCTCCTCCAGGAGCTGTACCTGCATCATTCCAAGACATTTCATTGATCATCTCCATGTAGCGGTTATAACCAACAGACTTAGGCATCATCGTAGGTTTTTCAAAGGCGTAATCAGATTTATAAGAGAAGTAAAATTCGTTATCTTTAGCGCGTTTAGTTGTAATTAAAATAACTCCTGCTGCTGCTCTAGCTCCATAAATAGAAGCCGCTGCTGCATCTTTTAAGACAGATATTTCTTCGATATCATTAGTGTTTACTTGATCCATATCATCTTGTGCCACTCCATCTACAACGATTAATGGATCTGTATTACCTATAGTAGTCACACCACGAACTTTGATATTAGCTTTAGCACCAGTTTTACTTGAGTTACGCGTTACCATTACTCCTGATAGTTGTCCTTGAAGAGCCTGCGAAAGCTGTGTTGTATTTCGCTGTTCTATTGCATCTCCACTAACTTGTCCTACTGAACCTGTAATATCTTTCTTCTTAGCTGTCCCATAACCAATTACTACAATCTCATCTAGATTAGACGCTTCTTCTCTCATTTTGATATTCATCATAGAAGAAGCCTTTACCATTTGATCTTGAAAACCAATAAAAGAGACTTTTATTAAGTCATTTGGATTTGCTTTGATATCAAAGTTTCCATCTAAGTCAGTAATGGTAGACTGTATATTACTTAAGTTTTCTATGGTTGCTCCAGGTAATGTAAGTCCATTGTTGTCCAATACTCTTCCTTTAAGCATACTTAAAGCAATAGAAGAGTTCCCTTTTTTGATAGAAAGTAGATTGTCCTCTAATTTATAAGATAGATTAACTTTGGCTTGTAATGAACTTAATATTTGTTGAAGAGTAAGTGTTTTACTACTAAAGTTTACCTTAGTACTCTGAGGTAATTCATCAGTATAGTAAATCTTAATAGAAGTTTGTTTCTCTATTGTTTTTATTAATTCATTGATTGTTAATTCACTTTTAGGTAGTGCTAAATTAATTTGAGAAGGTGATTGTCCTAGAGTAATATTTGACCACATCAGACAAGCTAGCGCTATTACAGGAAACTTAATTTTTTTGTAGTTGTTTTTCATGGTTTAAGTGCATAATAGGTTTTTAAATGTTTAGTTATTTTTTAAAAATTGAGATCTCTTTATCTTGTTTTTTATAGGTAAGGTCTTCTAAGAAGCAGATACTTCTCAGAATAGCATACAACTCATGTTTTGGATATTGTCCATGCAAGATGGCTTGGGTACTAACACGATGATCAATGTGGATGTGGATACGGTAGTATTCTTCCAACTGATTGATAGCTTTATCTAAAGGGATATTATTAAAGTCAAAGTATGAAGTCTGAGCGAGTAAAGTATTATGAGCTAGTCTATCATTATGCCATACCAAACTATCATTAGCGTGTAATATTCTTAACGAAGAATCTTTAGGGTTTTCTACTGATACTATTCCTTCTATTACGCGAACCTTATGGTCATTAGCAGCCTTATCACTCACTGTAAATGTTGTTCCTAGAACTGTAGTGTTAAGGTGATCAGACTTGACTAAGAAAGGAAGATCTCTGTTTTTGGCTACTTTAAATAAGGCAGTACCTTTTAGTTCTACTGAACGATTAGAGGTATTGTATTCATCGTTAATTTCTAATGTAGTACCAGGTTCTAGAATAATAATAGTATTGTCATCTAAAGTGATACTTGTAGTCTTTTCTGCATAATATAGATTAGTAGAAGAATTATATTGATTCCATAAAAGAACACCACTTAACAAAGGTATTGTAAGACAAGCAGTCCAGGTAGCAGTGCGTCTAAAGCGCATGCGTCGAGTATGTGCTTTCTGACTAACTACTATTTTATTGCGTAATCTGTTTTCAACAGTTTCTTTGTCTGCGATGGTAGATGTACCTATTTGTTGTAATCTTTCTAACCAAGAAGTTAAAAATTGATTTTCTTGATCAGATGAGTTTTTCTTTAAATATTGATCTATAATATTTCTAATCTTGTTTTCCATGAATAGTGTTTATATCTATAAAGTGTGCTATTCTATAAATGGTACTATGCGAAAAACTGGATTTAATGATTACTTAATATAGGGTAACAATTACTTAACGAATAAAAGAAAGAAGAAAAAGGCTTCTACAGAATAAGAAAGATTAGCTCTTAATAAGGATAATGCTTTGTTTAATTGGTTTTTAACTGTGTTTTCTGACAAGTTTAGGAGTTGAGCAATTTCAGAATAAGACTTCAGACTGTAATATCTCAACTGAAAAATTTCTAAACATTTTTCTGGTAATATTTCTGCAGCTTTTAATTTGACTTGTTCTAGTAGGTAAAGTTTAAATTGTTCTTGTTCCTCTACAGTAAGTAATTCAAATTCTGATAATGCCTCATAAGCAGTCTCTAGTTCTACAGAAGTAAATTTTCTATTGCGCAAATATTCTAGACATTTATATTTAACAGCTGTATAAAGATAGGCTTTAAAATTCTCAATATGTAAGGTATCAAATCTCTTCCAAAGATCAATAAATACTTCTTGAATGATATCTTCTGTCTGTGCAGTATTTTGAGTTAGGTTATTAGCATAGATATACAGAGACTCCCAATAAGACGTATACAAGTTGTTTACGAATCTATCTTTATTAGTCATTATTATATTATTTTGAGACCAAAATTATCTTATAATAAGAGTAATGTTCTTTCTCTAACTTTACTAAAGCATTAAGCTTTTTTATGTAATAAGGACATTATTTCTAAAAAGTAGTGTTTTTGTAAGGATATATTGTGTGTGTTTTACAAGGTATAGTATTGATATACTGATAAAAGAGAGAGAGTTTAAGTGAGAATATAAGTTAGTGTATGGTTAAGGAAGTGTAAAGAAATAACTATAAGATAGGAGTTGTTACGTTTTATGCGACGTCTTCTTATAGAGATTATTATATGTTGGTCTACTAGGAGATTACTTGCTGTATTCTTGCACATTTCCTCCTGAAATGGGCATTTTGGGCAATAAAAGTGCTAGAATTCCTTTGAAAGAACGAATTATTGGTTATATAGCCTTCGTTCTTTATTCAATAGGTTCGACACCATACTTTCTAGTTGGATGGCGTGGAACTTCATTGCTTTAGGACTGAAAAAGTTTTATAAAACTAAAAAGTCAAGATGACTTCATTTCAAGAAAGTAAGAGTCTGGATAAATAATTAAAAATATTAATAAGTAAATGTGATAATTATGTTATAATAATAAGAAATAGGAATTGTTTGTTAATTAAACTTAGCGAGTAAAAATGAAATAAATAGTAGGTGGTAATCTTAACGATTTAATAAAATTGAAGACAGGCTATAATATTACATTTGATCCTACACGAAAACCTACTAAAAGTAACAACATATAATGATAAGTAAAGAGAAAATGTTTGATGCTTTATATGAAAAGCATTGGTCTGAGTTATATGCTTTTGCTCTTAACGTAACAAGGGATAAAGTTATAGCAGAAGATATTGTACAAGAGGTTTTTATTGATTATTGGAGCCGCATGAATACCATTAATGTAGAACTACCAAGGGCTTATTTTTTTCAAGCTGTTCGAAATCAGTGTGCAAAAGCATTGAGTAATAGAAACTTCAATCAAGTACAAATAGAGAATATAGCTTCTTTAGTTCCAGATCTTGACGAGATACAGTTTGAAGAAGTAAAACAACAATTATTGAACGAAATTAATCAAACTGCAATCTCACTTCTACCAGATAAATGCTTAACTATTTTTAAAATGCGTTTTTATGAGCAATTGTCTTATAAAGAGATTGCCTCTCGTCTAAATATCTCTGAAAGTACAGTAGAGAATCAAGTGAACAAGGCTTTAAAACTGTTGCGAGGAAATACAAGATATATTACAGATATGCATTTTTCTGTATTGTTAAGTATTATGTGTTAAGTAAAGTTTAGCTGTATTATCTAATCGTTAAGTATGGTTTGATACATAGGTGTTTTTTAAAATAGAAGAACATCATAGTATAAAGCATACTAAGAATGATAAAACAGTTTAAAAGAATATTGTCAAAATACGCAGAAGGAAATAGTAATAAAGAAGAAGAATCTTTAGTTAATCAGTATTTTGATCGCATGCAAATGGAAGGTGTGCTTCCAAAAGATGTAAGTACAGCTGTTGGCGAAAGGATGAAAAGAAGAATAAACCTTCAAATTAAACCAGTCCCAAAAACGTCTTTTGCAATGTACTATAAGATAGCAGCAGCAGTAGCAATTGTTTTATCATTATCTTATTATTTTCTTTTCCCTTCAACAAAAGAAATAGAATATGTGGAGCAATTTGCAGTTAAAGGACAACAGCTTCAGTTTTATTTAAGTGACTCTACCTATGTACACTTAAATTCAAATAGTAAATTAATCTACCCTAAAACATTTAACGGAAATTCTCGTGAAGTACAATTAGTAGGAGAAGCTTTTTTTGAAGTAAAACACACTTCAAGAGATACTCCGTTTTTGGTTGTTAGCCCTAAATTAAGAACACAAGTATTAGGAACAAAGTTTAATGTAAACGATAGTCCTAACGAAACAGTACAAGTAAGTGTTTATGAAGGAAAAGTAAAAGTAGAAGACAAACAAACTAAGCAACAGGTTATTTTGGCAAAAGATGAACAAGTGACTTGGACAGATGCAGTAAGTTCATTACAGAAAGCGACTATACAAGAACAGCAGTTTAATCAATGGTATAAAGGAGAAGTCAAATTTAACCAAATGGGGATCCAAGAAGTAATTACAGTATTGAATAGGCGTTTCAATACGCATTTGCAGTTAGCATCAACTAATTTACCAACTTCAACAATTAGTGGCGATTTTACAAGCGATAAAATTGAAGACATCCTTCAAAGTTTGCAATTTATATACGGTCTTCAATATAAGAAGCAAAGTGATGGGAAGATTATAGTACACCTCAAATAGTTTATGTCTAACCACAATATTATGAAATGAAATAACACAACTACAATTAACTACAAAGAAAAAACCTGTACAAAGTGGCAGCGATGAACAGGTTTAGAAGTGATAATTAATTATCCAGCAGAACAATTAACTAAAAAACAAAGATAACAATTATGTATCTCAAATTATTCAAAGGAGGTAAGAAATTATATACTCCATTAGCTACTGCTTTGCTTTTTTTACACTTATTAAGTGCAGAAAACACTTATGCACAACAAAAAGCAGCGACACCGATTTCAATTCAGTTGAATCAAGCTTCTATTACAGATGTTTTTAACGCCATTAAAAAACAATCAAATTACACTTTAATTTATAGTGATAAAGTAACTGCTTTGACCAAAAAAGTGGATATGCATATTGACGCTAAAGACATAAAAGGTATTTTAGATTATATGTCTAAACAATATGGAATTACTTATCAAATTACAGGTTCAACTATCTCTGTAAAATTAGGAGAAGTAAAAACACAAAAGATAAAAGGAATTGTAATGGACGAACAAGGATTGGGGGTCCCAGGAGCTACAGTTATATTAAAGGGAACGGACAAAGGTGTAAGTACAGATTTGGACGGAAATTTTGCTTTGGATGCTGTAGTGGGAAAAGATAGAGTACAAATTTCTTTTATTGGATATAAAACAGTTGAAGTAATAGCAGCTACTAATTTAAAAGTAGCTTTAGTAGAAGACCAAACTAATTTAGATGAAGTAGTAGTGGTGGGATATGGAAAGCAAAAACGAGTAAATGTTACAGGAGCTGTAGATCAAGTAGGAGCAGAGGTGTTTAAAGATCGCCCTGTTTCTAATGTAGCTAAAGCATTACAAGGAGAAATAGGAAACCTAAACCTTATCATAGGAGATGGAAAACCTACCAGAAGTGCAACATTTAATGTGCGTGGTACAACTTCAATTGGAGGAGGAGGGAATGCTTTGTTATTAATAGATGGAGTACCTGGTGATCCTTCTTTATTAAATCCCAATGATATAGAAAGTGTATCTGTTCTTAAAGATGCTGCTTCTGCAGCTATTTATGGAGCAAGAGGAAGTTTTGGAGTAGTTCTAATTACCACTAAAGCATCTGAAAATGAAAAGTCAAAGATTAACTTTTCTACCTCTTTTTCGGTTTTAGATCATACAGTTAAACCTGATTTAGTGACTAATGGATACCAATGGGCGAAACAATTTGACGACGCTTATTATTCTTGGAATGATTACAAAATGCATCCGTCTAAAGCAAATAGCGTATTTCCTTTTTCTATGGAATATTTGCAACAACTAAAGGAACACGACGAAAACCCAAGTTTGAGTAAAGTAGATATTGATCCTGTAACTGGAAAATATGTGTACTATGGAAATACAGACTGGATGAAAGAGTTGTATGCAGATATGATTACAGCACAAGAGTATAATTTAAGTGCTAGTGGTGGAGGGGAAAAAGCAAGCTATTACTTATCAGGTAGAATAAATTCTCAAGACGGTATTTTTAGATATAACCCCGATAAATTTAATATGTATAATTTAAGAGGAAAAGGGTCTTTACAAGCAACAAGTTGGTTGAAGTTAGAAAATAACTTTGAATATGCTGAAATGGATTATTTCTTTCCAATCTTAAATCACCCTTCAGATACACCAGTTTGGCGTAGAATATCAGACGAGGCCTTCCCTGTAGCGATGATGTTTAATCCTGATGGAACCTTAACACACAATGCGGCAATTGTATTTGGTAGTTTTGTTTCAGGAGGAAATTATTCAGATACAAACAGACAACAATTGAGAAATACAACAAGTTTTGTTGCTGACGTAATTAAAGATGATATGAAGTTATATGGAGATTTTACTTTTAGGAATTTAAATGAAGTAGAAACGAAACAATATACTCCAGTGCCATATAGTACCAAACCAGGAGAGTTACTTGAAAGAGGAGAGAATAAGTTAGAAGAGTTGCAAGAGAAAACGACTTATAAGGGGATGAATCTTTATGCAGAATATAAAAAGCAATTCGGTAGTCACTATTTGAAAGGATTAGTAGGATATAATTACGAAAAATTGCGTTTAGACAAGCGCACTTTAGAACGCAATGAGTTAACGAATTCTTTATTACCTGATTTTGGTTTAGCAACTGGAGAGAATATTGTTTTAAAAGGAGGAGGATATCAATGGGCGACTTTAGGGGCTTTCTTTCGATTGAACTATAATTTCAGAGAAAAGTATTTTATAGAAGTAAACGGGAGATATGATGGTTCTTCAAAATTCCCACAGAATCAACAGTGGGGGTTCTTTCCATCAACTTCTGTAGGGTATCGTTTATCACAAGAGAACTTTTGGCAAAACAGTCGTTTAGCAGATATTTTACCTGAGTTGAAATTCAGAGCTTCTTATGGTTCATTAGGAAATGGAAATATCTCTCCTTATCAGTATTTAGAAACGATGTCTGTTAATCAATTAAATGTTTTATTAAACGGAAAAAATCCATTGTATACCAATAAACCAAATGTAATTCCTAATGGATTAACATGGGAGAAGGCTACTACATTCAATATTGGTTTTGATACAGAATGGTTTAACCGACGATTAACAACCTCTTTTGATTGGTACAAACGAGTTACAACAGATATGTATACACAAGGTACGCCTCTGCCACAAGTATTTGGAGCAACAGAACCTAAAGGAAACTATGCTGATTTAGAAACAAAAGGATGGGAGTTGTCGATTGCTTGGAGAGATAAAATCAACTTTAATAAACCTTTGACTTATAAGTTCCGATTTATTCTTTCAGACAATCAGTCTAAGATTACAAAATTTAATAATCCAACAAATTCATTAGATACATATTACAAAGGAATGAAGATAGGAGAAATATGGGGATTTGAAAATGCGGGTTATTTTATTGATCAGAATGATATTAATAATCATGCAGATCAAAGCTATATCCGTGTTTCTGCAGCAAATATATTAATGCCTGGAGATATCAAATTTGCAGATTTAAATGGAGATGGAGTAATTAATATAGGCGATAATACAGTAGATAACCCTGGAGATAGAAAAATTATTGGAAATTCAGCACCTCGTTTTAACTTCGGTTTTAATACTGATTTAGAGTGGAATAATTTCTTCGTATCTGCCTTTTTTCAAGGTGTAGGTAAACGCGATTTTTGGCCTGGAGCAGACAACTCTTTATTTTGGGGTGCATACAATAGACCATACAGTTGGCATTCAACAAAAATGAATGATATGATGTGGTCTGAAGAGAATCCAGATGCTTATTTTCCAAGGATGAGAGGGTATGTTGCTCTTAACAATAGAGGAGAGTTACAAGTACAACAAAGCAAGTATATCCAAAATGCAGCTTATATCCGCTTAAAGAACTTAACAATAGGATATAACTTTCCCAAACAGATGTTAGAAAAGAATAAAATAGAGAGTCTAAGAATTTTCTTTTCAGGACAAAACTTATGGACCTATTCACCCATGTTTAGAGTCCTAAAAACAATGGATCCAGAAGTAATTGATGGAGCAGATCCAGAATTGTCACCAAACGCTGGTAATGGAATGCGTTATCCGATGTTAAAAACATTCTCTTTAGGAATCGATATTACTTTTTAAAACAAGCAAACAATGAAAAAAATAATATTAATAGCTGCTTTAGCAGGTTTGTTTATCACAACTTCTTGTTCAAACGACTTGGATCAATTACCCTTTGATAAACTTTCACCAGATGTAGCTTTTACAACAGAAAAAGATTTAGAATTATATAGCAATTCTTTTTATAAAATATTACCTAACGGAAATGATGTCGTTCGTGGAGATAATATGTCTGATTATGTTATTGGTCGAACAATCAATAACTATTTAACAGGTACTTATACAGCCTATGATAGTGGGGGTTGGAGTTGGAGTGATTTGAGAAATATCAATTATTTTTTAGAAAAATCAAAAGGAGCTAAGATCATAGATAAACGGAAAGCACATTACGAAGGATTGGCTCGCTTTTTCAGAGCGTGGTTTTACTTTGATAAAGTAAAGCGTTTTGGCGATGTGCCTTGGTATGACAAAACACTAACAGTAGATGATCCCGATTTGTATAAACCAAGAGATACAAGAGAATTGGTGATGCAAAAGGTTTTAGAAGATTTAGATTTTGCAATTAGTGCTATTGAAGGAGGAAAAGATAATAGTGCTTCACGAATTACCAAACATGTTGCATTAGCTTTTAAATCTCGAGTATGTCTTTTTGAAGGAACCTATCGAAAATATCATACAGATTTAGGGTTGGTAGGTAGTTCGTCAGAGTGGTTAAAACAAGCAGCTAATGCCGCAGATGAATTAATGAAAACGTCTTCTTATCGCTTAAATACAGCGCAAGGGAATCAAAGCTATCGAAACTTGTTTAATAAAGAAGCAGTAGAAGCTTCAGAAGTGATATTAGCGGCTAATGCAAGTGCAGCTTATAGAATCTTTAACGATGCAAATTGGTATTATACAAGTGCAACGTATGGGAATCGCTCTAATTTGACTAAATCGTTTATCAATACCTATTTAAATATAGATGGCACTCGCTTTACAGATAAAGCTGGGCATGCAACTATACCTTTTTGGGAAGAAGTAAAAGGCAGAGATCAACGTTTAGAACAAACCATTCGAATGGGAGATTACAAAAGAGATGGACAAGCTGCTGCTCCTGATTTCACCTATACTTATACAGGTTATCAGCCCAAAAAATTAACCTTAGATTCTTCTGCTACAGATGGAGTAGCAGAAAATAATAATACACTGCCTTTAATTAGGTACGCTGAGGTTCTGTTGAATTATGCTGAAGCAAAAGCCGAATTAGAAGAATTTACAGGTGCTGATTGGGACAAAACAATCAAGTTGCTAAGAGAAAGAGCAGGTATTACCAATAGTAGCATACCAACAGTCGCAGATGCCTATTTAAAACAAGAGTTTTTTCCAAACATATCAGATGCGAATTTATTAGAAATTCGAAGAGAAAGAGGAATAGAGCTGGTGTTAGAAGGCTTTAGATATGATGATTTAAGACGTTGGAAGTTAGGAGGGCTTTTAACCAAAAGCTATGAGGGCATGTATGTACCAGCCATGAATACACCATTAGATATGAATGGGGATGGTAAGTCAGATGTTTCTTTTGTTACAAAAGTACCTGCAAATCCACAAAAAGGAGTGTACTACTATATTATTGATAACAATCAGTACAAGTTGTCTAATGGTGATTCTGGGACACTTATAATTATGGACAATCTAAAACGTATCTATGAAAACCATCAGTATGTATACCCAATTCCATATAGCGCAATTGTATTAAATAGTAAATTAAGTCAGAATCAAGGTTGGTAATTTAATTGTAATAGAAATGAAAAGTCAAATAATAAGAATAATTCAAGTAGTGGTTTTATTACTTTGTTGTATCTCTTGTAATTATGAAGATGATTATACAAATAAAAACCCAAAGAAGGATCCTACAAAGTTGTTTACTCTAACAGCCTTGGTGGTAAATAAGATAGAGTCTCCTTTAGCTAAGGCAGAAGTAACTATATATGACGAAAAGCAGAAGGAGATAAAAAAACAGGAATCTTCAACAACAGGAGCAGCTGTGTTTAGCGATTTGCTTGCTGGAAGCTATAAGTTAAAGAGTAGTTACGAAAATCAAGTTAACGAAGTAGTGGTAGAAATAAAGAATGAAGACAAAGAAGTCAAGATCAAATTAGATATTGCTCCAAAAGATGTTGTTCTTCAAAATTCTCCTATTGTAATTACTGGAATACAGGCCGATCCGCGAGGAACAGATGCAGCAGCTAATGGCACATCCTCTACTTATGATGGAGGTAAAGTAGTTGTAAATCATATTGGAGGGTACGAGTATGTACAGTTAATGGCTTTAGAGGATATTGATTTTGAGCGTACACCTTATAGTGTAGTTATGGCAAACAATGGTATTGTTGGAGATAGAGGATGGGCACAAGGAGGAAATGTAACCTATAAGTTTGATTTAGTATCAGGAAAGGCAAAAAAGGGAACCTTCTTTTATGTAGGAGGAAAGTCAAAGGTACTTTCAGGTTATGGCAGTTGTGGAAAAAGTACAGATATCAGTACGTCTAATTGGATTGCTACAAAAGACTATAAATTAGAAGCAGGAGACGGTTTTGGAGATCCTAATGGAGGAATCTTAGGGAATTTAGGGAAAGATGGTCAGAATGTAGCAGATGGTGTTGCAGTGTTCAAAGGAACAACAGTTACAGGAGAATCAATTCCTTTAGACGCTGTTTTTTATGGTACCTCATTAGACGGAGTATATGATTCGGTTAACAATTGGGGATATCGTGTGCCAGAACAAAATGACCGTTATGCAACAAAAGATAAAGAAGGTAAAGCACAACCGTTTTTTGGACAAGGTTTCAATGTACATTTGTTTAGTCAACCAGGTTCGGATGTAGGAGATTTTATCAAGTTAGGTGGTTCTACAGATAGAAAGGAATGGAAGGTACTGAGAAATTCTACTATTGTACAGCTAAGTTATTGTGCAGGAGAATCTTCTTTAACAGACATCGAGAGAGCCAATGGAGTAACAGTATTTGCAGAAGGAAATACAACACCAGAAGTACCTGAGCCTTCAAAAGGAAATGTAAGTGTCATGTCTTTTAATATTCGTCATCACGATGCTACAGATCCCTATTCATTAGAGAGTAGAAAGGAGTATATCTTACAAGTGATTATAGACGAAATGCCAGACATTGTTGGGTTGCAAGAGTTTTCTGATAATTGGTTTGAAACGTGGATGCAACAACAGATGGCAGCCAAGGGTTATGGGTATTATATGGACGAAGCCAATTCATACGGATCACCTAAAGTGATCTTCTATAAAAAAGATCGTTTTGATTTGAGAGGGAGTGCTACTTATCAAATGAAATATACTGAGAATAGAAGTGGTGCATGGGTGGTGTTATTTGACAAGCAAAAGCAAAAAGAATATTTTGTAACGAATAGTCATTGGACAACTGTTTCTTCAGAAGATAGAACAAAAATGGCTAAAGATGTCGTTAATATTATCGAGCAAAATTACCAGAATCGCCCTGTAATTTGTATAGGAGATTTTAATGGACAACCTCATACTACAGAAATTAATGTTTTAAAAACAACAACGCAACCAAAATTGTTGAATGCTGTAGACGAATCATTAAAAACATTTCACAAATGGGGGCCAACAGGTTCAACTACTTTAGATTATATCTTTTATTCTTCTCCTTTCAAATTAATAGAAGGAAAAGTAATACGAACAAGTTTTGGCCTAATATGGCCTTCAGATCATTGGCCTGTTATGGCAACTTTTACGATAGATTAATATGAAAAAAATACTAATTGCGATAGGGCTTTTTTGCGGTTTAAGTACAACCACTATAGCTCAAGAAAAAACACCTCATATTGTATTAATTACAATCGATGGTTTTAGACCAGATTTCTATTTAGAAGAGCAATGGGGAATGCATACAGTACGAGAGTTAATGAAAAATGGAGTAGCTGCTAAGGCAGTTACTCCTATCTTCCCTTCTGTTACTTATCCAGATCACACAACCATTATTACAGGAGAATTTCCTGCTCAACATGGAATAGTATATAACAATATTTTTGACCCTGCTACAGGCTCTCAAAAGTGGTATTGGGATTATAGTGCAATTAAAATACCAACACTATATGATGTGGTGAAGCAAAAAAAGCTGACTTCTGCTAATGTAATTTGGCCTGTAACAGTCAATGCGCCTATCGATTATAATGTTCCTGATATATGGGATCTTACTAACGGATACGATAGAAGAAGTATTACAGCTTTATATACTACACCTTATAGTTTGTGGCGCGAGATACAAAATGAAGCAACAGGAACATTAAGAGCTAAAGATTGGGCAATGACAGAAGAAGAGCTGATTATGGATGAGAATATTGCACGTATGGGAAGTTATATGATTCAGCAGTATCAACCGAATCTATTAACCCTTCACTTTCCATGTACAGATCACTATGAGCACCAAGATGGTTTGGATAGTCCTTTGGTACGTGCCAGTGTTGCTGGAGCTGATCGTGCAATCAAAACAATTATTGAGGCATTAGATCGTTCAAAACTGAAAGATAACTATGTAATAATTATTACAGGAGATCATGGGTTTGAGAAAATCACACACCGTTTACAACCTAATATTTGGTTAAAGGATGCAGGACTGTTAAACGACGCAAAAACAATGGACTGGAAAGCAATGTTTCATACCCAAGGAGGTTCAGCTTTCTTGAGAGTGCAAGGAAAGGATAAAGTAAAAACAATCGAAAAAGTTAAAGCTTTATTAGAAAAACAACCACAAGAAATTAGAAACCGCTATCGCATGATATCAAAAGAAGAGCTACAAAAGCTTGGTGCAGATCCAGAGGCAGAGTTAGCCTTAACAGGTTTAGATCACACAACATTTGGTGGAGGCCTTAAAGGAGAAGTATTGAGTAAGTTAAATAAAGAAGGTGGAGCACACGGATTTTTGAATAGCGATAAAAGTATGCAAACTGGATTTGTTGCTTTTGGAAAAGGAATAAAACAAGGAGTGGTGATCGAACAAATGGCTTTGATAGATATTTGCCCCTTTATTAGTGAATTATTGGAACTGGATTTTAAATTTCTTTCAAAAGAGTTAAAACAACAACTACTAAGTATCTAAAGATAGAATTAATATTATAAAGAAGGCTACTCTTTAAAATAATAGTAGTCAAATTCGGAAGATTGTAATTTTTAAATTAATTAAGTTACGTAAGCTTAACAATAGCATAAGATTAGTGTAGGAAGACATCACTAATTTTGGGCATTGAAAAAAAGTGACATTCTGAACAGTAAGGGGATATTATAAAATCATTAAATATTCTTTTTCGTAACGAAATACTTTAATACGCTCTATTTGTAACAACATAAACCATATATAATGAAAAAAAGATTCTTTACTGTTGCCTTCTTATTTACGGCAGCATTAGCTATTGGGCAGACTAGTGTTCGTGGCTATGTATTCGAGGATGCTAATAAGAACGGAAAAAAAGATAGGAGTGAAAAGGTATTAGCTGGGGTAGCGGTATCTAATGGAGTGGAGGTCGTACAGACTGATGATAAAGGACTGTATGAACTGCCTTTAACAGGGGATAATCAAATCTTTGTGATTAAACCAAGTCAATACGCTACTGTATTAGATCAATATAATCTACCTGCCTCTTATGTAACACATAAGCCTAAAGGATCGCCAACAGGAACCAAGTATGAAGGTGTAGCTCCTACAGGGAAATTGCCAAAAGAAGTAAACTTTGGATTGATTGCACAAGAGGAGTCAGCAGATTTTAAGGCTTTTATCTTTGGAGACCCTCAGCCATATAGCCTGGAGGAACTAGATTACTTTAAAAAAGCAGTAGTAGATGAGGTAAAGAATAAGACAGAAGGAATCTCTTTTGGTATCAGTCTAGGTGATCTAGTAGGAGATAAATTAGACTTGCATACGCCTTATAAAGAAGTGATGAAAGAAGTAGGGCTACCATGGTATAATGTGATGGGAAATCACGATATGAACTATGAGGCAACTGAGGATATCTACTCTGATGAGACCTTTGAGAAGAACTTCGGACCAGCTAATTATGCTTTTAATTATGGGGATGCTCACTTTATCGTATTAGATGATATTTTATATCCTCACCCAATTAAAAAGAAAGGGTATCTAGGTGGTTTTAGACAAGATCAATTAGACTTTGTGAAGAATAATCTTAAGTTCGTTCCTAAAGATAAGTTAGTGGTAATTTCTTTTCATATTCCATTATTTGTTGGAAACGAAAAACACTTTGACCAAGAGTCAAGACAGCAGTTATTGGATTTGCTTAAAGAGCATGAAAATATCTTATTACTATCTGCACATACTCATTATCAGATGCATCAGTTCTATACAAAAGAGCAGGGATGGTCAGGTATAAAACCACTGCATGAGTACAACGTAGGAACTACTTCTGGTGACTGGTATTCTGGTGAGTTTAACGAGTTAGGCGTGCCTGCTTCTACCATGAGGGATGGAACACCTAGGGGATACGCTACCCTAGTGGTAAAGGGAAATCAATACCAGTTAGACTATAAAGTATCAGGAGAATCTGCAGACTATAAGATGGAACTATTCTTGCCTAAAGTGATAGCAGATAAGAGAGCGAATAACTACAGCATTCACGCCAATGTGTTTATGGGAACAGACCGCGATATAGTGGAGTATAGAATAGACGGAGGAGAATGGAAGAAGATGAAGAAAGTAGAAAGCTTTGACCCTGCATTTTATGCTGCAGTTCAGAAGTATGACTTGACAGATGAATTATTGACAGGTAGAAAGCCTTCTCATCCAATTAACTCTTCTCATTTATGGAGTGCTAAACTACCTTTTAATATTGGGCTAGGAGAGCATAAAGTAGAGGTAAAGGTGACAGATATGTTTGGTAGAGAGCATATCGCACAAAAGACATACAAAATCGAAAAAAGTAAATAGTATAGTTTTTTATAAGGTTTAGATTCTTCATCATTATAGCGAGCTCGCTTATAATTGAATCAGGATTTAAATTAAGTGTGTTGAAAGGGTCTAATGCGAATGCATTGGGCCTTTTCTTTTATGGATTGAATAAGGTTTAACCCACATTACGCATTAGCCAAATACTACAAAGAAATTCTACTTCATAGTTCTTTCATTAGCTCTAAAACCATACTATAGTATGCTTTACTCACTAATTCAGACCTATTTTGTATAATTACTTTTCGTCTATATGTCTATTGCATAATCTGGGATAAATAAAGTATAAAATGTAGGTGTACTTGCATGTGAAGATATAAATTTATTTTCTTATATAAATTAATGAACATGGATAATAATAACCTAGATATAGTAAAACGCTACTATGAATTAGTAAATAAAGGAGATTTTGGAGAAGATACATATTACAAGCTATTCGCTGAAGATGTAGAATTATTTTATCTAAAATATGGATTTGATAAAGGAAGAGATGGAATAGCAAGATTTACTAAGCAAATAGGCCAATTAATTCTCTTACCTTTGAAATCGAGAAGTTTAACTTTATAGAGAGCGGTAGCTACGTTACTGTTGAGGGATATGAAAAAGGGCAAACTAGTAATGGTGTTGACTTTCCTAATCAAAAACTTCTTTAATGAATAAAATGATTGTACTCTAGCTTAATATAGGTAAGGTGGAAAAATAAGCGTATTCTCATAAAAAAACCTCTTTAACGCGCTATGTAAAAGAGGTTTTTTAAAAAAGGTAATAAGTCAAGTTTTATTAATAATCTATGTTTTTTATTAATTCATTAATATTAGTTAGCTTTAGTGTGATCTAGAACAATAAACTAAGTTTAAATGTTGTATATTAACAAAATTAAGTGATTTTTTTATATAATATAGGCTTCTTTAAAGTTCTGTTTATAATTGTTGTTGATTGTGTTAACAGTAGTATCTTTTTTGAATTATCATAGTATTTTTAGGTTTATAAGTTATAATATGTGTAATTATTGTCAAAAGCTTAGCTGAGGTTACTTTGTTGGTAATGAGTTACAAATGAATACATCGATCATATTTAGGTTGAAATGTCATAGCTATGCAGTATTATTTCTTTTGTATTTATGACAATACGACTATATTTACTTTAAAAAAAACATGAAATTTCTTACTGTATTAATCTGTCTTATCTCAATGACAGCCTTAGCTCAACCCAAAGCTATACTAGACAAAACGACTTACCAATTTTGGTTGAATGAACCTAAAGTTGTAGAAGAAAAGAATCCTCTAATTATCTTCTTACACGGTCGAAGTCTTTCAGGGACTAATATAGAGAGAGTGAAGCGTTACGGAGCCTTAAAAGGGGTGGAGAAAGGATTAGATATACCAGGGTATTTAGTAGCACCACAATTACCTTCAGGACCTTGGAATGCGGATAAAATAGATGAAATTGTAAGTTATATGATCTCAAATTACAACATAGATGAGAGTCGTATCTATGTGACAGGTATGAGTCTAGGAGGATATGGTACGATGAAGTATGCTGGTAAATATCCTCATCGTATCGCTGCAGCTATCGCTATCTGTGGGGGTGGAGAAGAGCGCGATGCTTGTGCAGTGACAGATATTCCGATTAAGCTAATTCACGGAGATAAGGACTTTATCGTCCCTCTTAAAGAATCTAAGAACATCATGAATGCTATTCAAAAATGTGATAAAAAAGCTCCTGTAGAATTACAAGTAGTCAAAGGAGGAACACATGGTAGTGTAGAAGATTTATATCGTCATATAGACTTGTATAATTGGCTGTTACAACATACAAAAAAACTAGATAAATAGAGAAGAAGAGAATGGGGAACCATTCACTAGACCTATAATAAAATAGCGTTCTGACAGAGTCTATTTCAGCAGAACTTCTTATCTTTAATCGATAAATATCTCTAAGAAATGAAATACCAGATTGATTTATATACCCGAGTGAAAATAGACACTTCTAGCGATGCGAAAGCGTATGCAAATATGCTGTGTATAGGTGATCAATGCAAAACATTCGCAGAAGGGTTCATTGAGAACTCTCAATCGCGTATTTCGCTTATGGCTATTGTAAAGGGATTAGAACAGATTAAAGAAGGTGCAGAGGTGACTATCTATGTGACCTCTAAGTATGTGATGAATACCTTCGAGAAAGGTTGGATACTCAACTGGAAGTATAATGACTGGCTAAAGGCAGATGGTGAACCTCCGCTGAATGTAGATTTATGGATGCGTTTCGCAGTGCAAATGGAACGTCATAAGTTGACATTTCATTATGTTTCTAATTATAAAAAATATTCCCAATTAGTAGAATGTAGAGAAGTAGGAGCAGCTGTGCTATTACAGCCTAATTTACTGATAGATGAGGTATATAGAGCTTACTTAGATGAACTGCAATACAAGCTACACGACCTGATTAATGAAGATCGTGTAGCAGAGATAGAAGTGGTACTAGATACGGTAGAGGAGCCCGAAGAAATGATCGTTTATGAGCCTGTATATGAGGTTCTAGATGAGATAGAGGATGAGCACGAAGAAGAGGAAGAAGAAACTGAGGAAAGTCAGAGTCACACGCGTCCTACTGTATTTAAGCGCATGCCTAGTGATATCAAGTTGTTAGTCACTATACGAGATCAACTGAATCAATACTTTGCTGATGCTCCAACAAAAGTAGAATTGAGATCGACAGAGCTATATGATGAGATACGTAAAAACAAGGCGTTAAAAGAACGCTTTCCTCATCCTGTACTCTTTAATCGTTTCTTGCGTAAACAACACCAAGAGGGGGTGCTAAAGCAGATTATTCCGAACTGTAAGATTGATACTTTTAATACTGATTTCTATCAGTGGTATTTTCATAGATAGACAGATATAAAAAAACCGAAGTTCAGCTTCGGTTTTTTTTATAAACCATATATCCGGTTTCTGTCGTATTTCACTCATGACTTAGTCTTGTTTCCAAAATAGGGGTTTATCCCAAGTAAACTCAAACATTTTGAAAACAATTCGGAACCAAAAGCTCATTTTGATAGCTCTGTCATTTGACCAATCCCTTACCCCTTCTGAGTTCTGAGATAAAAAATCGCAAAAAGAATATGTCGATTTACATCGATTTATGTCGGTTTTTACCTTTGTTTTTATTTTGTATTCTTAAGAGTTGTACTTTTATTGCAAGATGCATTAAAAGGTAAGTTGTTGATTATGTGTGGTTTATGAAAAGGGTAAATTGCAATTCTCCCTAACCACCTATAGGACTTGGTTATCCTTGATACAATTAATGATTCGATTTGTATCAGATATATGTCTATTACCTCTTCGCTAAGATGAATAAAGGGCTGGCGACTTGGCTTGATGTTGAGAATAATCAAAATACTTTTGTCTGCTTTTAACAAACTTAGAGCTGAAAGCCCATCGTGGTTTATTGTAAATATGTCAGCCCCCTTTAATTACCTATTCTTACTTCCCCCAAAATCTTCTAGTAGTACTGTTGATGAAATTATTGATAAAAATAGATTAATAGGTTAAGTTGAAGTTAAGTTTTGAATTTATTGTGCTACGAGAGAGGTCTTCAAGTTTAGTTTTAGAATAAGTTAATACAAAAGAACTCTTTTTATAATGATGTTTTTCTAGTTAAAAGAGATGAAATAAAGGCCATTACGGTTTTCCGTAAAGGATACTTAAATTCTGTAATTATCTTTGAATAAAGTTTAAAATATTCAATATGAATAAGGTACTATACTTTAAAAAAATAGGCTTATTAGTGGGGGTAGTAATAATTTTGTGTTCTTGTGAGTCTGCAGAACAGAAAGCATATAGACTAGCCTTAGAGGAGGAAAAAAGAATAGAAAGAGAGATCGAAGCTACTAAACGAGAGGAGGAATTAAGAGTTCAATTAGAAGAGCAAGAAAAGAAGCGTCTAGAAAAAGAAGAAAGAATCCGATTAGAAACGGAGGAATATAATCGTCAAGAAAAATTAAGAGTAGAAGAGTATAATCGCTATTTAAATAATTCGCTTCATACGGGAGATACTCCTTATAGAAAATACTATGGAGGTAATGACTTATGTAATATATCAAGGTGTTCAGAAATTAGCATTAGAACACCAAGTACTTCAGATGTATTAGTTATTATAAAAAGTAAAGGAAATGTCGTAAGACATGCTTATATAAAAAAATCGAGTAAGTATAGCTTTAGTGTCTCAAATGGAGAGTATCAAGTGTTTTTCTATTACGGGAAAGGATGGAATCCTCAAAAGAAGATGGGTAATGGAGAGGTTTTAGGTGGGTTTGTAGTAGAAGAAATATTTAGTAAAGATTATCCCCAATATTTAACTAATAATATTCTTGAGTATGAATTAATTCTACAACAAAATGGAAACTTTAGCACTAAGGCTAGTAGTGAAAATGAAATTTTTTAAAGAAAATTATACGCAATTTGATTGTTTTTTTAAAAAAAAACACAAATATTTTTTGTTATATTTAATATAAAATAAGGTTAAATTCTATGCTTTTAAAATATAAAATAGCTCTGTTGTTTTCAGTGGTACTTTTTAGTAATTGTCAGAAAATAGAGGAAGAATCTGTGGCGAAGTCTGATTTTGGTAAATCAATAGCACATGAATCTTTTTTGTGGAGTGCAGAACGCAATGATACACTGAATAAGTCTTTTGAGTTTAGTTTTAACGAGTGGGCACAAGAGTCACAATCTTATGTAGAGCTAACCTTTACAGATAGTTCCAATAAAGTTGTTACTGCAAAAAATAATGAGTTTCACTTTTTAGTTAATGAAAAACCGTTAGAAAAAGGGAGTCTTCTACTACAATCCAAAGACAAGGCACAAGATGAAATCCGACTTAAGTTAGTCTTTACGGATAAACAAAGTAAAGATCACTATGGATATATAACGATAAGAAATCACGATGTGGACCGAGTAAACGATTTTGATGAATTAGACAATACGGTAATCTATAAGTGGTCAGCTTCTCAAGAGTTGCAATGGAATCCTTTAAAGTATTTTTTAGTTTGGTGCTTAGGTAGTTTACTGGGGCTATTGCTACTTTATTTAATTATTCTGAGACCCTTAATCTACTCTCGCTTTTCAAAAGGAATGTTGACTATTCAGAAACCGTTTTACAAGAATACAAGTTTGAAAGGAGCGATAGAAGTTATTTATACAAACAAGAAAGTTTCGCAGGGATTCTTTAATAAGCTATTTAAAGGAAAGAAAATCTATTTTGTCAACAGCTATTTTACTACTCCGATACACTTTATTCCAAGTGCAAAGGGAAAAATAAGAATTAGAACAAATGGAGCTTATGTATTGGATCCATTTGCTAGTACTTTAGAAAAAGGAAAAAACTATACAATAACAAATTCATCAACTAACGAAGAAATAACGATAACATACTTATAATTATGGCACATATTTTAAAAAGAAGTTTATTTATTGGTTTAGGAGGAACAGGTGCTCAAGCACTTTTACATACCAAAAAGAGATTCTTGGATACTTATGGAGAAGTACCACCGATGATTGGCTTTTTAGCGATTGATACAGACGTGAGTACAGGAGATAAAACGATTACACGCGACAATGTGTTGGATGTTCACAAGAATAAAGACTTTAAAGTTTCTTTTACTCCTTCTGAAGTTATTCACATCGGAGTGCAGGGGGCAGCTTCGGCTTATGAGAAGAATAAAGACACTATATTTAGTTGGATGCCTCAAGAAAATGAATATGCTTTAAAAAATTTATGGCAGGGTGCAGGTCAAGTGAGAACTAATGGGCGCTTTGGTACTTATTTTAACCAAAAAGCTATTATGCACGCTGTTCAAAATAAGATTAATGCTATCCAAAATATTGATATTGCAAACCAGAATACATTTGTTCCAAAAGATGCAGGGATTGAGATAAACTTTGTGTTCTCTATTGCAGGAGGAACGGGAAGTGGAACTTTCATTGACATTGTTTATTTGGTGAAACACGCTCTTGAGGGTAATGAGAATATTAAATCTATTGGATTTGCTGTTCTTCCGGATGTATTTAATGCAATGCAACAAGGAATTTCGATGGCCAATACTCGACCAAATAGTTATGGTGCATTGGTAGATTTAGACTTCTTGATGAGCAAGGATATTGAAAAGTTTGATTTGACAATAAACTTGAATCAACAAACTATTCCAGTAAAAGAACAGCCATTTGACATCTTATTTACGATTGGAAATAAAAATACTAATGGAGCTGTTATCGACCATATTTCTGATATTTCAGAGCAAATTGGATTGGCAATGTTCACAGGTGCAAGTGAATTAAGTGCAAATGTGAACAGTGTGTACGATAACGTTATCACTGTATTGGTAGGTGGGCAATTAGACGTGTTTGACAAGCGTGCGTGGGCTTGTGGTATGGGAGTAAGTGAGTTGTACTACGATGGAAATACACTGTCAAATATCTATACCCGTAGATTGTCACAACTAATGATTAATAATTTGTTGAGACAGGATGAGAGTGCACAGCCCTTAGCAAATACTTTTATAGATAATCCTGAAGTAAATATTCGTGAGAATAATGGAAATGATAACTTGATTAATTCGCTATTGAATAATCGCCCTCAAAATCAGTTTCCTTACGTAGATGATTTGTCTGATATTTTAAATCAAATCAATGCGTATCTTACTAATTTAGAGGAAACTTCGGAGAAGAATATCGTTATAAATACCGACAATAAATTCCAAGACGTCAAAGAGCAGTTAAAGAATTTTGTGCTGAATACCTTGAACGATAGTTATGGAGTTGGGAATACTAAACATTTCTTAGAAGATTTAAAACACCAACTAACTATCTTTTTCAATGAAATGGAAGAAGAAGAAGCTCAGTTTATAAAAAATAGAGAAAATAACGAACAGGCAATTCGCAGTGAAGTAGAGGCACTACAAGGTATGTCTAAAGGCTTTAGCTTCTTGAAAAAATCTGCAATTAACGATAGCAAAGAAACGCTTAGTGATATGGTTAATAACCAAGCTATTACTATAAATGAGATTAAACGTAGAGTATATGCAAAGCAGTTCTTGACTAAGTTAATCTCAGAGGTAGTTAACTATCAAAAAGTGGTAGATACTGTAGGCAATAAATTAAAACAAGTACAGCAGAGTTTGACTTCATTCGTGAACAATATCATCAACTCTACCAACGAAAGACAAAAAACCTTTATCATTGATCTTCATAAACTTGATTTAGATAAAACGTATGCAAGAGAAGATGAGTTCCTAATGTCTGATTTTATGGCTATATTGAAAAATGGCCTGGACAATGGATTACTGGATTTCGAAACGTTGAAAATTGAAAATATTGAGAAGAAGTTTTGGAAATATGCTAAGGACCTGCCTAAATCAAAAGAGTTTGTCAACAAGTCCATTGATGATGTACTGAGAACTTTGACGGAAGAACAAACAAAGGATATTGCCAATAAACTAATTGGAAAATCGCATGCACTATGGCAATATAGTTCTAAGGGATTTGTGGTAGGACAGGAGTTGTTTGACTATTTTGTAATTGGTTTACCTTCAGCGAACTCTCAGTTTAAAAAGGCTTTTGGTACTTTAGTACAAAACCAAAATATAGAGTATGTGGCTACTGGAATTCACAATAAAGTGATTTGTTACCGAATGGAGGCTGCATCTCCAATCTATGGTGTACTTGACGTGGAAGGTTACTCAAGAGATCACAATAAGATTAAAGAGAATATGAACTCGATGATTTATCACGTGGATAAAAACTGGCTAACCGAAATGCAACGTAGAAATTTCTCTATATGGCCAGCGAAGAAAGAAGATAATAGTCTTCAGGCTTGGGTGTTGTCTTTTGCTTACGAATTGATAAAGTTAGATCCAGAGACAAATAAATATAAAATATACTCTACTAATCACGGTGATCCATTAGATAATTATTGGCTTGAGCTATCAGAATATAGAGATAAAGCATTTGAAATCTTTAAACGTAATAAGTTTGTCGAAGAAGCTATCATAAGTATTGAATCAAGACAGCACAAAGAAGGTGAGATGAAGAGTAACGAGCTGATTGCTGATATGAAAAACGATTACTTGGGTAATTATGCTTGTGTAAATATTAGTCGAGATGACTTAAAAAAGCCACATTATCAATCTATTGCTGATTTATTGAAAAAAGAAATTGATTTTGTTATTAAAGAATTAAAGTAATGCGTAACTTATGATTAGCCCGTGTATTAATATAGGGATAGGAAAAGAAGGTACATTATGTCTGGAAATGCTCGCGAACATATTTTATGCTCGTGAGCAAGATTTTCCAAAGTTAATGTCATTCTTAGCTGTTGACCTTGTTGAAGAGGATAAATACAGTGCTTTTAATACTTATAGCCTAGAGTTAGAGAAATATGTCTTACCAGATAAGATAGATGATTTTCTTACGGATGATCACGTATTTTTGGCTACTGCTTATAATGACTTAATCTCGATTCTCAATGTATTAGGAGAAAATCTGCAGTACTCTTACATTAATGTGAATTTAATCTTTTCGGCTTTAGAGGAGGATTTAACGATAGTTAAGAAGTTTGCAAAAATTGTAGAGCAGTATACAGATGAGGGAACCTTTGGGACCGTAGTGATTAAAAACTATGTGATTATATCTGATGGCAGTGGCGTATTGTCTACTGAACAGGAAAAAGTCGTAACTAAAAATCTCAATTGGCTACAAAAATACAGAGCAAAAAGTAAGATAATAGATAGTATTTTTATTCTGGATGACAAGAACTTAAATGCTGTTTTTCTGGGATATCAACACGAATATTTATCCTTTGCTCTTTATGAGTTTATTATTGCTATTATGACTAATCAATATAAGTTAATTAGCAATTTGCCAGGAAAGAATCAGATTTTGTCTTTCGGAGTAGGTTCCGTTTTTTTTGATAAGCTATATTTCAATGCTTTCTTTGACAATGTTATTTATCATCAATTCTTATTGAACGAAAGCATTAGTATAAGCAGCATTAACCGCTACAATTCAGAGAGCTTGAATAAAGTAAATTCACTTTTTACAACCTTCTATGGCGATTGTACGACAGATTTATCTGATGTTTATGACTTGGTACAATTGAACACCGATGAGTCATTACAAACGAATATTGGATCTTATAACATATTGTTAGAATATCTTTTAGGACAAAGGGAAGCTCATATTGTAAATGTAGACGAGCTAAATGTAAAATATACAATCAAGGAATTAATTTTCCATGTAATTTACAACTATGTTTTAGAGGATAAAAAAGATGTTGTAACCGTAACTGAGGCAAAAGCTATTTATGTCAGATTACATTATAATAAGCAAGAATTAAAAGAGCTTAAGTCCCTTGAGGACAATTATGAAGATGCAATAGAGAGCTTAGAAGATAGAATAGTATTAGAGAATGAAACGTATCAAAAGTTTGTAAAGCAAGTTGAAACAACCTTCATCAAGTACAGAAAACCTTTAGAGCGCAAGTATCTAAAGCTCAATCAGCTTCAAGAACTTGATGGTAAACTACGCAATTTACAAAGAGAGCTTGAGCTTGTAAAACAGGAATATGCAAAGAAGGGATTTTTCGGTAAGTTGTTTTCCCGTCGTTTACACAGACATACTGTAGCCGGATTGAATTTTGATATGGATGATGTGAGAGGGGAAATCGCGCGTTTTTCCAAAAGTGTCGATCAGATTAAAAATTCTTTAGATTCACTTTTTGCTTTATACAATGTTTGCGAGGAGAATCACAATAGAATAGAATCTGTTATTTCAAGTTTACATGTACAAGGCAAATTCTATGAAGATCAGTGGCGTAGCACTCCTTATATTGATTATTCATTTATACAGAATATAATGAATCATAGCCTTTTAAATGATTATTTTGAAGCACATAAAACCGAATTGACTCACGATATCAAATTACCACTTAGGAGGTTGATTGATAAAGAGGTGGAAATTTATGAGATTGTATATGATTATAAATTAAAGACAGTAAACAACAGAATAGGAATTATTGATTTCAATATCTCCGATTATATGGAAGGTGAGTATGATCATATGAAGTTATTTACAAAGTTTGAGTACAAGGTTGATATCAAAAAACTGAAGGAGAGAGGGAGACCTTTTATAAATATGATTCCTACTTATATTTCTCAAACCCATGAGTTGTTCTCTATCTTTAATGATAAGGGGAAAGAGAAAGTTTTGAATCAAATAAAAGACTATTATTCAAGTGCCATTCCACTGACCATTGACTGTCCTAATAAAGATCGTTTTCTTTCGATTAATATTGAGAGCATTGTATCAGTCGATATGGTTACTAAATCATCTAAAAAAGAAGAATAATGCGTATAAAAGAAATTTTAGTTGTGGTGTTTTGTTTATTAGTGACAGTACCGCTATTTGCTCAACACAATTTGAAAGAAAAGAAGTACATATTTGAATTGGATATTACCAAGTCAATGTGGGGAGTTGGTGAGCCAGGCTCAATAGATATCTTTGATCAAGTGAGAAGTCAACTTATTGATGCTATTGAAACGATAAGTGATCCTTCTGCTGAAATCGTCTTAGTGACTTGGCAAGATAAGATCATTAACACTTGGCACGAGATGGCTACTACTACAGGTAAAAAGAATTTAGTTGAGAAGCTAAATGCAATCACTGTCAAAAATGTACCAGGGCAAAATACAAATATCTACAATGCTTGGATAGAAGCTAAAAAGCATATCGATCCTGCAAAAATCAATATAGCCTATCTTCTGACTGACGGAAGACATAGTGTGAGTAATCCACCAATTTCAAAACTGTATGAAGAAGTTCCTAACTGGGGAACATTTGCAGCTGATAAAGACGCTTATGTTTTTGTTGTAGAACTTACTGCTCAGGCGATAGATGAAAAATTGAGAAAACAAGTAGAAGCAACGGATAAGGTAGAGTTTATACATGGGATTGAATTCTATACTCTTTTTGTAGATAATACTGCACCTGTTGTGAATATTGATGAAAACTTGCAATTTGACTTAAAAATTAATAAGGAGAATTTACCGTCAAAGTACGATAATATAAAGGTGTCATTAAATGTAAATAGCGATTTATTCGAACTTGTAGAAAAAGAAGTTCTCTTGGGGCAGGCCACTAAAAAAGTGAAGTTACGCATGAAAAAAACAAAAGAGGATACAAAGATAGCTTTGGATGAGGTTTCGTATTTGCCAATACAATTGTCTATTGATGAAAACGAATATAAACACATCAAGTTAGTGAACCCGCTGATAAATTGTAAAGTAGTTAATAAAAAAGAAAGAATATTCTTGTTTAAAGAGATCTAACTTATAGTTTTTTCTACTTAGTTATTGATGCAGTATTTATTAGTGATCTATAGGAGGGTGAATGTTTTTTGGTTATTAATCGTTTCGCTTTAACAACTGCATTGCTTTTTAAATACACCAATTATAATTGATTAAAAAAGATATGTTCTAAAACAGCTGTACTTGATACGTAATGGAAGAATCTAAATAGAAGCTATGTCTTTCCTTAGAAAATCTGAGATGGATTTATGTTTATCATCATTTCCACAATGCTGATAAGGTAGTTTTAGTTTATCTAAGCCTAGAGCTTGAAGAACATAAAGTTAAATTTTTAAATAGCCAAAATAACGATATGTATTATCTGATTCAACTTGGTGGATACTATTGAAGGCTTCGCTAAGATGAATAAAGGGCTGGCGACTTGGCTTGATGTTGAAATTGAATGAAAGAGTTTACGTAAAACATCTTACCTTAGTGGAAGTAAATAAAAGAGATATGGGAGCTACAATTGACTTTAATGAAGGGTGTATAAAGCAATTTGTGGAAACGCTTAGGTCAGATGATCCTGAGATTAGAAAACAATTGGACGTGGATTACGATCGCGACAAAAATACGTATATCTTAGTCACAGTTAGGCCAGATTGGATGGATGATACGATTATCAGGAGGCATCCTTTCGTCAAGTTTAAATATGTAGGGACTCAGAAAGTATGGAAGCTGTATTGGCTAAGGGCTAATGGAAAATGGCAAGTGTATGATGAATTGTCTGAAACCGTTGACTTAGACGATATCTTTAAAGAAATAGTTAGTGATCCGTATGGATGCTTCTTTGGTTAAATGTGTATAAAAACAAACCGTATGTTCGAAAAAGTAGATAGAGACTCATTAATTAGTCAGGAGTTTATAGCGAAGTACAAGCCTTACTTTAGAGAGGAATCGTATGCGGCTAAAACGGTACTTTTAGAGGAAGGAGAAGTGGCTAATAAGGTGTTCTGGGTTAAGAAGGGATGTATGCGTGTATGGTTGAATAAGGATGGACAGGAAGTCACATTTCAGTTTTTCTTAGAGCATAGTATGGTGTCTTCGATAGAGAGTTTTTGGAAGGGGATGCCGAGTAAGTTTACTCTTGAGACGATAGAACCTACAGAAGTATGGGTAGCAGATAAAGAAGATATTAGACCGTTATTAGAAGACTCTTTAGCTACGCCAGAGTATAGAGACCTCTTTATAGAGGTGCTCTTTCAGCGTACGTTTGACTATGTGAATCGCAGTCTTTCGTTTGTAAAATCAACACCAGAACAGCGTTATTTAGAATTAGTGGAACAGCGTCCAGAACTGATTAAACGCATTCCTCAGCATTATATCGCCTCTTATATCGGTATAACGAAGGTTCACTTGAGCCGTATTAAAAGCAAGTTGCTGAAGAAGTGATTTGATAACAAATGTTATCGTTCCTTGGCTTTTGCCCATACTACTTTTACATTTCTAAACAATAGAATATGAAAGCAGTAATTGTAAAAGAAAAAGGACAAACTCCGGTATATACAACCGATTTTAAACCTGTAGAGGTTCGTTCTACAGAAGAAGTACTGATGCGTGTCAAAGCAGCTTCAATCAAGAATTTAGACAGAGCGATAGCCAGTGGTAAGCACTATTCTGTGAGTAGCAAACCTTTTGCGCCTTTTGTGATAGGAACAGATGGAGTAGGGGCGTTAGAAGATGGTTCGTTAGTGTACAGTTTTGGCTTACAAGGGATGGTGAGTGAGATGGCTGTAGTCAATAAAAACCAAGTTGTACCCTTGCATAAGGGTATAGACTTAGCATTAGCATCTGCCTTGCCTAACGCACTTATGGGATCGGTTATTGCTATGGTAGTCAGAGCGAAATTGTCAAAAGGGGAAGTCGTCTTAATCAATGGTGCGACAGGAGTAACAGGACAAGTAGCTGTACAAATGGCTAAGTATTATGGAGCGAGTAAAGTAATCGTAACAGGTCGAAATAGAGAAGCTCTAAATCACTTAAAGACATTAGGAGCGGATGTGATTATTCCATTGGGAGCAACAGAAGAGTTAGTAACAGCATTTAGTCAGGTACATCAAGAAACGCCTATCGATGTGGTGATAGATTACCTATGGGGAGATAGCGCCTCAGCTATATTGACAGCTTTAAAAGGTAAAGGCAAGTATCAGCATAGAACTCGTTTTGTCAATGTAGGAGCGATGTCAGGCGATATGATGGAGCTGTCTTCTTCTATATTAAGAGGAACGGACATTATGCTGTTAGGATCAGGTATTGGTAGCTGGACGGAAGAAGAGACTGTCCATTTCTTTAAAGTATTATTGCCTGAAGCTTTTGATTTAGCAGTAGCAGGGAAGTTACGCCTTGAGACAGTGAGTTACTCGTGGGAGCAAATAGAAGAAGTATGGGATATGCCTCTTAGCAGTGGAAAAAGATTGGTGCTGGTGATAGAGTAATTTTTAGTAGAATATAAAGAGAACAAATATAGAAAGAGCCCATCACATGATGGGCTTTTGCTATTATTTAGAGCAATGTATTTAAATAGTAAACGTATAAAATAGAGTAGATTGCAAAGGATTGATTAAGTACTACTTACAGATATATACTATGAAAGAAGAAAACAACGTTTCGAATTTTCTGTTTTATCATAATAAGGAAGGTAAAATAAGTGTTCAAGTTATAGTTGATAGTAATCAAGATACTATTTGGGCGTCACAAAAGACAATGAGTGAGATATTCGGTGTAGATAGAAGTGTTATCACAAAGCATATTGCTAATGTGTTAAAAGACGGCGAATTAGAAGAGGATTCAGTATGTGCAAATTTTGCACATACTGCCTCTGATGGTAAAAATTATAAGACAAACTTCTATAATTTAGATATGATACTATCTGTGGGGTATAGGGTTAATTCTGTACAAGCGACACAATTCAGAAAGTGGGCTAATGGAGTGTTGAGGGAATATTTGATAAAAGGATTTGCGTTAGATGACGAGCGCTTAAAGCAAGGACAACAATTATTTGGCAAAGACTATTTTGAGGAATTAGTAGAGCGTATTCGTGAGATACGTAGTAGTGAACGTCTTTTTTATCAGAAGATTACAGATATTTATGCAACATCTATTGACTATGATCCTAAATCGAAAGTTACTCAAGAGTTTTATGCAATACTTCAGAATAAGTTACATTGGGCGATTCACAATCATACAGCTGCCGAATTGATAAAGAAAAGAGCTAATTCGAATCAGAAGAATGTGGGATTGACATCGTGGAAGAATGAGAAACAAGGAGGAAAGATCCTGAAGAGTGATGTAGTAGTGGCTAAAAACTATTTGAATATAGAGGAATTGACAGAGTTAAATAGAGTAGTATCAATGTATTTGGATTTTGCGGAGAATATGGCTAAACGTCAAAAAGCAATGAAAATGACGGACTGGATAGATCGGTTAGATGCTTTTTTATCTTTTAATGAATATGATGTACTAAAAGACGCAGGCAAAGTCTCAGCAATGGTAGCAGAGCAAATGGCAGAAGTAGAGTATAATAAATATCGTATAGTACAAGATTATGAGTATATGTCTGATTTTGATCGATTCGTAGAAGAGATGAGATTGTCTTACAGGACAGGGAATTATAATGAAGAACATCAGTAGAATAAATGAAGAAAGACAAAAGTCTTTTTAGAATTGCTAGTCAACCTTTATATTTGACAAGGTATAAAGAAATAGAATATGAGTAAAGACATACAGATTATAGCATTTGATGCTGATGATACACTTTGGAATAATGAAATATACTACCAAGAGACAGAACACGCTTTCTGCGAGCTTTTAAAAGATTATTTACCAGGAGAAGAAGTGTCTAAAGCCCTTTTTGAGACAGAGATGCGAAATCTAGATCGATATGGCTTTGGAGCGAAGAGTTTTTTATTGAGTTTATTAGAAACGGGAGCTCAGATTACAGGGACTCAAATGACAGATGTATTAATGCACCGCATCTTGGGGTTAGGACATGAACTGATTGATAAGCCAATCACTCTTTTAGATGGAGTAGAGGAAACACTAGATCAACTAAACGGCAACTATAAGCTAGTACTAGCAACTAAAGGTGACTTATTAGATCAAGAGCGAAAACTAAAGAATTCTTCTTTATCGAAGTATTTTGACCATGTAGAGGTGATGAGTGATAAGCAGATACTAGATTATGGAAATTTAGTAAGTAAGCTATCTTGTCAACCTCAGGAGTTTATGATGGTAGGAAATTCAGTTAAGTCTGATATTATCCCTGTGTTAGAACTTGGAGGATTGGCACTACACGTTCCTTTTCATGTGACCTGGGCACACGAAGTCGTAGAGGAAGAGCTAGCTTATGAGAATTATAAACAGCTAAAAAACATCAGAGAAGTAGTAGATTATTTGAAATACTAGCTTAAAACATAACAATTTCTTCACATAGAAATGCTTTCTTTGGTATTGTAATGGTAGGAGTATAGTTAATCTATAAACTATTTGTTATGAGCTTTGTGAGTGTATATCAGCGAGACGCGATGTTGATTAAATCATTAGAACTAAAGTTAACGATCTATAAACTAACTTTAGAGAACTTTAAAGAGGATCATCTAGGAGCGATCGCTAAGATGAGAGAGATTAGTGGGATGATTTCTTTGTATATCGGTTTGGGGTTAAAGAGTCAGATAGAAGAAGATTTTGTCTGTTACTTAGACGATATCTCTCACTGCTGTATGACTTTAGAGAAACAGATTTTGCTCTGCGGACAGTTAGGATTTTTAATCAATGAAGACATTGTATCCTTATTAGATTTAAAGAATATCATTTTCGATTTTGTAGGAAAACAGTTGTTCGAAAGTAGAACAGCGAACTACTATAGGCTGTTACACTATCGATTTACCTAAAAATAGAGGCCGTGATAAACATAGAATATTACCCCTGTTTTTCAAACAAAAAGCTTGTATTACTACTCTAGATATTTGTAGCTTTGACCATATCAATATTTTGTTAAGCAGCATATACATGAGTACAATTACATTTATCGATAGTGCCTATCCTAAACCCCATCTGTTAGAAGAGTTTGTTTGGGCAGGTCGTTTAGACGAATCAGGCAAACTATGGTTTGACTTACACCTAAAGTCAAAATACTACTATCTAAGCGAAGGAGAAGAGTATATAGAAGATGAGGAAGAGGACTTCGACGATGATGCCGAATATACCAGTATGAGCGAGTGGCAATCTAGAATCGTGTGGGATAATTATCATCAGTGTACTTTGTCTTCTACGTACTGGTCAGATGAAGGAGGACTTCTTCTTTCTGATGGGACCACACCTTTTAGTTTTGATTTATTAGATAATAGAGAGTTTGTACTTAATCCGCTTCCTCTACCAGATGATATGTTAGAGTCTGAATTGGCTTTTGGTATCTATCTACTAGGTCATGATCTTTCGGCGAATCATACCATTAGCTTTACACCATTAGCGAATAAGCATTATGCTATACAGTGGTCAGGGGTGATAGCCCTAGCGTATGGTGGATTTTATGATTATATCCACGAGTTTAAAGCAGATATTTCAGAGAGCAAGTTTGACGGTTTTTACTTTCCTAAGACTTGGACTTTAGAAGAAGCAAAGAAGCGATTCGAACAAGTACTGAGTAATATTGATCAGTATGAGTTTATAGATATTAATCCTAAGAGTAATAAACGAGAATATAAGCTAATGCTTAAAGAGTAAATGAGAAGAGCTACTGATGGGTAGCTCTTTTTGTTTAAATGCGAATGAGTCCGTACTGTCTCCGTTAAAAAGCCTGTTTTAACGGAGACAATATGGGTTGATCATATACCTTATCCTTATTCATTCCTTAGAAGGTAAAGAAGAGTTGCTTCTTTGTTGTTAGTTTTGTTAAACTACTATCCTTAATTATAATTCATTAGCCCATCTATGTGATATTGTCTACTTTTGTAACCCTTAAAATAGGTAAGTATTTATAGTATGAACATTATCACTTTCGAAGAAGTATTTAGAGGTAAAGTCTTTCGTATTCCTGATTATCAGCGAGGTTACTCGTGGACGAAGAAGGAGTTAGAAGAACTGTGGGGAGATTTGAATAATACCCATCACAACCGCAATGCTTTTCACTTTACGGGTATTCTTACGGTGACTGACTTTAGCAAGTTTGATATAGAATGTATTAGACGTGAGGGGTTTGTGGTAAGAGGGGGAAAGTTAGTGATAGAAGGAAGTGACTATGAGGGGTATAATATTGTAGATGGGCAACAACGTCTGACTACGATATTAATATTGTTATCAGAGTTAGTGATGGCACTAGAGGATAGCCCACTCAAACAACGACTTACAGAGCACTATTTTAAAGTTAAAGAGACAGATGGTTATCGCTATATTTTTGGGTACCATGTAGATGTTCCTTCTCATAATTATTTAATCAGAGAGATATTTAACGATACTGATTATGAGGCAGAAGAGACGGAAACCTTATACACGCATAATCTATCTTTTGCAAAAGCATTCTTTAATGAGCGAATTAAAGCATTTACAGAGGTCGAATTAGTCTTTTGGATAGAGAAGCTCACAAAGCATTTATTGTTTTCTATATTGAACTTAAATGAGTCTAAGGAGCGCCCATTAGACGTGTCTATGGTATTCGAGACGCTAAACTTTAGAGGAAAACAATTATCAAGTCTAGAACGTCTGAAAAATAGGGTGCTTTATATCGTCTCTAAGCAATTGACAGTAGCGAGTACAATAGATCGCAGTCGAAAAAAGGTTAATCAGAGTTGGCTAGAAGTCTATAAATGGCTGGGGCGAAACCCTACACAGGCTATGGATGATGATGCTTTCTTAAAGGCTTTTTGGTTGTTGTACTTCTCTCATTCTAAGATGGTATCTACAGACTTTAAGTCTTATCAGAAGCATTTGTTTACCATCGACTTTCAGCTAGATCAACAAGAGACGGGAAGCGTGAATTACGCTGATTATAGTGAACTTACCCAATGGCTTGAAAGTATGCGCAAGGCAGTAGCGCTGTGGTATTTTATTAATAATCCTTATGCTGTAGATACAGATGAAGACTTTGTGTATATGACTACTCCTGCGATACAGAAGTCATTACTAAGATTGTCTAATTTCCCTAGAGGATACGGTAAGTATATGCTTAACCTTGTATTGGCTGTATTGATGAGAGATTTGCCTGTGAAGGAAGATCATGGACTATCAGACTTTGAGCTACAAGAGCGCTTGGCTAGTATAGAGCGTTTGTTCTTTGCGATGGAACGCCATAATATCATGTGCTTCTTGCTCCAAGGAAACAACTCTACGCTGAATGTAGAGGATACCTTCAGAGATATTAATTTTTACTATCTACGTGGACGTGCGCATAATAATGAATACTTGATCAATGTGTTGATGGAGAGTAGAGTAGAGCACTTCAGATGGAAAGAGGTAATTCGTCATATCCATAAAGGAGGACGATTTAAGACTTGGGCAGGATTAGACTATTTCTTAAAAGGCATAGAAGAGCGTATGGGAGGTTTATTAGAACAGACCGAACCTAAAGTGTACTTAGTCTATCCAGAGGAAGATGATTATGAGGTAAGAAGTACGTATAAAGACATCAATACCATGCAAAAGGTCAATCGTGACCGTTATAGCCATTCGATAGGGAATATGTTCTTAGCATATAACCGCTATGAAGCGAATCCTTTCGACAAGATACAACACAAAGTACAGAATGCTGTAAAGCACGAGTATCGAGTAAGTAAGTTAGAGTTAGACCTTTTAGAATACCCTACCTGGAATAAGGAAAATATAGAGACTAGAGGACGTAAGATGATGGAGGCTTTCATTGAACATTGGGAATTACCGATGATTCAAGAGACAGAGATGAAGAGACTGTTGTTAGATGAGGTGTGATTTTAATTAAGAATTAAGAATTAAGGGTGGATTCAAGTATTAAATGCAACAGTAACCATTAGGTTTAATTTTTCTGTAAAAATTTCGTTAGGCGATTTAAAACCAAATCTCTTTCTTGGTCTGTTGTTTAAAATATTTACAGCCTTGTCAATTGCTGCTTGTGTAATTAAATCGAAATTAGTCATTTTAGGGAAATATTGTCTTACTAATCCATTTAAATTTTCATTAGCTCCTCTTTCCCAACTGTGATAAGGCTTTGCGAAGTAGTAATCAAGCTCTAGAGTGTTAGCTATATTTTGATGGTTTGCAAACTCTTTTCCGTTATCAGAAGTCATAGTATGAAGTAACGGTTTGAAGTCTTTTAAGAGTTCTATAATTTTAGCTTCTACAACGTGAGCTTCCTTTGATTCTATCTTTCCCATCCATAAAACCCCTGTAGCTCTATCGTTTATAGTAAGCAGTGCTCCACGATGATTTTTCCCTATTACTAAATCTATTTCAAGATCACCTATTCTATATTTATCATCAACTATACTAGGTCTTTTTTCAATATCTACTCTATTACTTATCAAGCCTCTACTGTCTTTGCATGCACCTCTTTTTCTATATTTTTTACCTTTAGTTCTAAGATGCTTATAAAGCTTTCCTCCTTGTTTTTTGTTCTGCCAAATGAATTGATAAATACATTCAACAGAGACCATTTCTTTTGCTTCAAGTTTACTTCTACCTACTATTTGTTCTGGACTATAATCTTGATTAAGATAGTCTATAATAGTTGTTTTTACGTTTTCAGTTAAGCGTATTCTCTTGCGTTTTTCTTTGTGTCGTTGAGCTGTCTTTCTTTGTCCAAGATTAGCTTTATAAACACCATTTCTTTCGTCTGAATTGCGCTTAAGCTCTCTGCTAACAACAGACTTGTCTTTGCCTATATAACAAGCAATTTCAGTAAGTGATTTACCTGCCTTTTTATATGCTTCTATTTTATATCTTTGTTCTAACGTTAAATGTGACATCTTTTTGGGTGTGTAGGAACCTCAAAAGTAGATGTTTTTTTTCGCCAACGGCGGAGAACATTTGCTCCATGGAGCAAATGTTCTCCGCCGTTTTTTAAATGCTGTTGCATTTATTAGTTGAATCTAAG
>NZ_BCMQ01000015.1 GCF_001485415.1 Myroides odoratimimus | reverse complement strand
CAATAGCGTCCTAAACATTTAAAAAAAGGCACAAAAAAAGAGAGTTAATTTCGGATCTCAAATTATCTTTGAGTTGCACACCTAAAAAAGACTCTCTCGATGGTAAATATAACACTGTTTTCACAAATAATAGCAAAACTTGATCGTTCAAAATTCAAAAAAATCGTAAAAGAAAAACAGACAGACAAACACAACAAAGGATTTAATAGTTGGAGTCACCTTGTCTCTATGTTATTTTGTCATTTTGCCCGTAGCAAATCTGTTCGTGATATTAGTAATGGACTTCGTTCAGCCACAGGCAACCTAAATCACCTTGGTATAGATAGAGCACCATCTAAATCCTCAGTAAGTTATCAGAACATAAACAGAACTCATAAACTTTTTAAAGAGTATTATTTTGTTTTACTTCAAAGTTTAGGACAGCACCCCAAATTTAAACAAGTGAAGTTTAGAATCAAGTCAAAAATCTTACTATTGGACTCCACCACAATATCACTATGCTTGAGCATCTTTGATTGGGCTAAATACAAAACCAATAAAGGAGCAGTTAAAATGCACACATTACTTGATTTTGATGGAAATCTACCAGCTTATATCAATATTACTAATGGTAAAACAGCTGATAATAAAGGAGCTTATGATATTCCTTTACTTAAAGGTAGTGTTATAGTTGCCGATCGTTTTTATAATGATTTTAGCCTTTTAAACGTTTGGGACAGCAAACAAGTATTCTTTGTCATTAGACATAAAGACAACTTAAAATTTGAAACAATTAAAGAGTTGGAACTACCTGAGAATAGACATCAAAATATTTTAAAAGATGAGATAATTACTTTAACTAATAGTAACTCAAAACAACTATATCCTAATAAACTAAGACGAGTAGCGGTATGGGATCAAGAAAATGAGCAAGTTATAGAGCTTATCACAAATCAATTTACTTGGACTGCTAATACAATTAGTGAGCTTTATAAAAGTAGATGGATGGTGGAAATATTCTTTAGAGACCTTAAACAACTTCTACACATTAAGTCTTTTATAGGAACTTCAGAAAATGCTGTAATGATACAAATTTGGACTGCACTTATCACTATTTTAATACTGAAAGCTCTACGTGCTCAGTCTCAATTTGGTTGGCATTTATCTAATTTAGTCGCTTTTATACGTCTAAACCTTTTTGTTAAAATTGAACTGCAAAAATGGTTAGATAATCCGATAAATGAGGTAGAAAAACCCCCTCCAAAATTGATACAGGGGGTTCTGTTTTAAATTTTATCGAAATATCATCTATAACCTACTAAAATGGGAGGATATTTTATGCCTTAAATTTATTTAGGACGCTATTGATTATACTCTATTAATTGAAACTTGTCAGAAAATAACCAATAATCCAACTCTTGGAAAAAGTTACGCCAGGATAAATACACATCTCTTAGGTTTTGCTATAGGTAAACATATTATATTCTATCAAATACTACAGAATAAAGATATTTTAGTCATTCGCTTCTTACACGAACGAATGGACTTAAAAAACATTTTGAAAGAATAGTACTGATATAATTACATTCTCCAAGTCTACCTAACAAGAACTATCCTCCTATTAAAAAGTAACTAAATCGTCTTTTACTTCTTCTTCTATTAGGACTCTCGTTAGCTTTATTAAAAAAGATAAATACAATGACAAAATCAAAAGACGAGAGTCAAAATTCATAAATCCACCTTTCAACTATTTTCTTACAGATACACTATTTCTTAATTAAATCCTTTTAAAACACTGTATTATAGACTTTTAAACCTATATTCAAAATTAGTGATTTTTCAATTATTCCTTTCTCTTTAAACCTATAAGTCTGATAGGTAAACTTAAAATTGCAATAGGCATTTAGATGAAAAGAGCTATGCCTTAGAATTACTTTGTAGTATTTATCTAATGTGGATATTGGGTTAAACTAACTAACTATAAAAACCTACAAAATATTGTTTACACCTACTAATAATCAACTTATTATAAAATACTTCTCATTTAGGACAAACTTATACTTAGAATGATTATAAATAATTATATATTTGCGACACCCTAATTATATTTATTAAATCTAAATAATTGATTATTATGCAAACTGATAAGCCCAAGAAAACCAAGGGGATTTTCAAAAAGTATATGCTTAAACTCCACTTGTGGTTAGGACTACTGTCAGGTATAATTGTACTTATCGTATCACTTACAGGAACTGTTTTTGTCTTCAACGAGGATATCTCTACCTATCTTAAACAAGACATGATCTATCATGGCGAACAAGATATTGAAAATAAAAAACCGATTCCTATTCGTGAACTAAAAGAACTAGTTAATGCACAATTAGTTAACGAAGAAGTTCCAGCAGAGGAAGTAACAATCCCAATGGATCCTACTCGTTCTTATCAATTTGGATTGTTTAAAGCCAATCCGGAAGGATGGAATTATTTCGATACTTATCTCGTTTTTAAAACAGTCTATGTCAATCAGTATACAGGAGAAGTAATTGCTGTCGATGACCTATTGAAAAGCCCTTTCTTCTTCACTATGATTCTTCACCGCTCATTACTTTTGAGTAATGCTGTAGGAGGTACTATAGTAGGTGTAGCTACTATAATCTTTGTGATTATGCTAATCACAGGGATTATACTATGGTGGCCTAAGAATAAGAATATGCGTAAACAACGCTTTTGGTTTAGATGGAAGAAAGTAAAAGGTTGGCGCCGTAAAAATTATGACGTTCACAATATACTTGGATTTTACTCTTCGGCTCTAGCTTTAATAGTGGCTATTACAGGGATTATGTACTCTTTCCGTATTACTATGAGTTGGGTCTACTTCTTAATCAACGGGTTTTCTATGTATGCACCAGACTTTAGTCATTATAAGACTACAGCTCCTGAGTCTATGGAAACTCCAACAACAGTAGATCGCATAGCTGCAACTGTAAAAGAGCACTACCCTAATGCTTTCTCCTTTGGTATTGACTTAGAAGATCATGAGAACGCTGATCATCATCACGATAATATGACCATTCGCGTTAAAGATCACGAATTCAAATATAATGACTCACATACCATGATATTTGACGAACACTCTGGAGAGCTATTGTTCAATAGATCTCATGGAGAACGATTATTAGCAGAACGAGCTACTGGTGCTACTTATGATTTGCACGTAGGAGCTTTCTTTGGTATGCCTGGAAAAATAATTGCTTTTATCCTTAGCTTATTCTGTGCCTCTCTTCCTATTACAGGTTTTGTTATCTACTGGGGAAGACGCAATAAAAAAAAGACTACTAAATAATTTTTAAAACAATGAAAAGACCATATATATGGCTGCTATCACTATGCAGCCTGGGTACCTATGCCCAAACAGAAGCACAATTAGACAGTATACTCAACGCATTTAATACAAACCTTGGCGAAGTATTAATCACTACTAAAGCTCCTGTATTCCAACAGAAAGCTGACAAAATGGTGTTTAGTGTAGAGAATAGTGCTTTATCAGATGGAAGTACAGTACTTGAAGTTCTTGGAAGAGCTCCAGGAGTGGTTGTATCTCAAGAAGGTGAATTGTCTCTGAGAGGTAAAAAAGGAGTTAGTGTAATGCTAAATGGAAAACTGAGTTCTCTATCTGCAAAAGAACTAGCTAACCTCTTGAGATCAACCAACTCTTCTCAAGTTAAAAATATAGAGATTATCGCTAACCCATCTGCTAAATATGATGCTGCTGGTAATGCTGGTATTATCAATATTGTATTAAAAAAGTATAAAATGGAAGGGCTGAAAGGAAGCTCTTTTGTCAATGCAGGTCGAGGACGTAAAAACCGCCTTAATGCAGGATTTAATCTAGGGTATACGCATGAGAAACTAAGTCTATTTGGAGACTATAGCTATACTTTTAGAGGGGAAGAAGAACACAAGCATTATCTTCAAGACTTCTACAACACTACTAATCCTTCTGTGATAGACCGACACAGTGAACAACGCTTCACTAGTAATGAGCCTCTTACTTCTAATAACTTCAAATTTGGAGTGGATTACGCTCTATCTTCTAAAACAACTGTGGGCTTCTTATTCGATGCTAAAATCGGGAGATATGAAGATTATTCTAAAGGATATAATATGATATATGCTCCTGTAGAAACATTGAATTCACATGTTAATACAGACAACGGAAATAAAGAGCATTGGTATGATTACACATTTAACTTAACTGCCACTCATTTATTCAATGATAAGGGTAGTAAAGTAGATGTAGATTTAGAATATGAGACTTCTAAGTTTAGATCTGAACAATCTCAATTAGCTGACGTTTTATTAAATAACTCAAATGCTTCATATAGAAATAGACGCGGATATATTCCTTCACAGTTTAAGGTATTTAATGGTAAATTAGACTTTACCTTACCTCTTGATGATAAGCACGCTTTAGAGACAGGATGGAAGTCAATTGTCAAATCAAATGACAACCCATCTGTTTATGAATTCCAAAATAACTCAGGGTGGGAAGTAGATCCTGCTTCAACAAATCACTATAAATACAATGAACAGATACACGCTGCTTATGCTAACTACAAGCTTAGTTTAGAGCATTGGAGTTTTCAGGTAGGATTGCGTTCAGAGTTTACACAAACCGAAATAGACCAAAAAACAACTAAAGAATACAGTAAAAACGATTATACTAAACTATTCCCTAGTGCCTCTATCAAGTACGAAACAGATAACGCACATGGCTTCTATGCTTCGTATAGTAAACGTATTAATAGACCGAGTCACTTTGACTTAAATCCATTCCGTTTTTACGATGATCCTTTTAACTATTGGCAAGGGAATCCTAAGTTAAAACCTGAGATAACACACGCTTCTGAAGTAGGATATACATGGAGTAAGTACCTTATCGCAAATGTGTACTTCAGTGTGACGAACGATGTGATGACCAATGTGTATAATTACCAAGCAGATACAGGTATCTTAGTAAGTACTCAAGAAAACTTAAACAAATCTTATCACTATGGTGCGAATGTAACAGGTACAGTAAGCCCTACAGAATGGTGGTCTATGAGTAATATGTTTAATTTGTTTAACAACAAATATGAAGGAAACTATCAAGGAACAGAAATCAACAGTTCACAAGTAGCTTTCACTTTTAACTCTCAAAACAACTTTACCATTATTAAAGGATTAAAAGCCGATGTCAATGCACAGTATTTCTCTAAGTCAAACTTAGGTCTATACAAAAGAGACAGTTACTTTGACTTAACAATCGGTTTATCTAAAGCCCTATTAGAAGACAAAGCAACTATTAAACTAGCTGTAACAGATGTTCTAAATACTGTGAACTATAATGTAATAGGAGATAACTTCAATTCTAATATTCGCAAGAAATATGATCTAGATAGTCGAATAGCTACTTTATCATTTAACTATAAGTTTTAATCTAATTAAGGAGATTCTATCTCATTATACTTCATTGATTTATACACAAAAGCCAGTCAATCTCGACTGGCTTTTGCTTATATAATAAGTCTTATTCTCTTACCAATACCCTAGTGCTTTCCACCATAGGCCTCCTACTAGAATAAATATAATTAGGTTAACCACACTAGTTACAAAACCTACTTTCCACCATTCTCCTAATGTTGTATATCCTGTTCCGAAGATAATCGGGGCTGTACCTGTACCATAATGTGTAAGTGACATCATTATAGATGATGAGAATCCTAGTACTAATGCCCATAACATCTCAGGTGCTCCAAGAGCTATACCTGCTGCGAAAAAGGCTGCAAACATCGCTGTAATATGCGCTGTAGTACTTGCAAAGAAATAGTGAGAATATACATATACTAGAAGCAGTATAAGCGTAGCTGGTATCCACGATAATCCTAATCCTGCAATACCTTTTCCTACTGTTGTAGCGAGCCATCCTACTAGACCTAGTTTACCTAAGAAACCTGCCATCATTACTAAAGCTGCAAACCATACTATCGTATCCCAAGCCCCTGTATTTTTTAATATATCTTCCCAAGTTAATACACCTGTGACAATAAGAATTCCCAATCCTAAGAAAGCTGCCGCTGTTGGTTGAACAGCAAAAGTATCTCCAAAAATCATTGCCGGAACTCCTGCCCATAACAATAACAAGGTGGTAAACACTCCCATTGTAATATACTCAGGTAAAGAAATAGGCCCTAACTCATCTAATTGCTTTTTAGCAAATACTGGAGCATCAGGTGTTTTCTTTATCTCTGGTGGATAAATCATATAAATCACTAAAGGCATCACGATTAAAGCTACTAAACCTGGTACTAAAGCTGCTAGTGCCCACATTCCCCATGTTATAGTGATTCCAGCAGTAGTACCTGCTAGCACCAAACTAACAATTAATGGATTAGGAGCTGTAGCGGTAATAAACATCGCTGAAGTAATAGGATTGGCATTATAGTTCACTAGTGCTAAATAACGTCCTATCTTTTCAGCAGACCCTTTCTCTGGTCTAGAGCCAAAACTCACTGCGATAGAACGCATAATAGGGTGTATAATTCCTCCTCCCCTTGCGGTATTACTTGGTGTTACAGGAGCTAAGATTGTTTCGGCAAAAGACAGTGCATACGCAATCCCTAGTGTTCTTTTACCAAACAAGGAAATAAGGAAATATCCTATTCTAGCACCTAAGCCTGTTTTCTTTAAACTTATAGAGATCATCACTGCTACTCCAATAAGCCAAATTAAATCATTTGAAAAACCACTTAAAGCATCTGCTAAAGCTGCTTTAGAGTTATCTGGATTAGTTACACCTGTTATGGCTACTAAGGCTATCGCTACAATAGACACTGCTCCGATAGGTAGCGCCTTTCCAATAATAGCTGCGATAGTTCCAACGAATAATGCTAACAACTGCCACGCATTAGGACTAACGCCTTCTGGAACAGGGATAACAAACCAAATAATTAAAGTGATAGCGACCGCGATTAACGCTGGTACGGGTTTGATAGGTTCTAATTTACTTGCCATACGAGTAATTGATTTCTGTAGTAAGTTATAATCCCCAAATGAGTAAATACAATCTTAGTATAAAAGGGATATTTTTCACTACTTTTATTTATAATCTAAAATCAACAAAAATGCCAAACACACATTTTGTACAATATTTTTTTAGTTTTTTTATAACAAATAAGCACACTTAACTGTTATAATAGTATGTTTGTTATTTCTATTTTTCACTATTAAAGATAACACTTTATTATATAATATTTTTAGTTTCCAATCAATTTTTAACTACAAAAATCGAATTAACTACAACCTTAACACTATAAAATAATTAAAAAAACACATTCATTAACGTTTTTTAATATTATAATTCCGTTAATCCTTTATTAATAAAATCGTAAACTATGATATCCGTATATAAGATAAAGCCCTATTTTCAGAAATCGCTAATGCCAATACTAAATGCATTACACAAAAAGAAAATCACAGCTAATCAGATTACTGTATTCGCTATTGTCTTCTCTTTTGTATTAGCTGTGTTATTTTGGTATGCAGATAGCTACCACTTCTTCTTTCTTTGTTTACCTATCGGATTGGTTATTCGCATGGCATTAAATGCATTAGATGGCATGATGGCTAGGTTGTATAATCAGACTTCTAAGAAAGGCGAATTACTCAACGAGGTAGGTGATATTTTATCTGACTTTATCTTATTTATTCCTTTATTAAAGTTTCAACCAGAGAGCACCTATTTGATTGTCTTATTTATAGGCTTGAGTATTATCAATGAGTTCGCAGGGCTAATGGGAAAGATATTAGGTGGAGAGAGAAGATATGATGGTCCTATGGGCAAAAGCGATAGAGCATTAGTATTGGGAATATATGGATTACTGCTATTCTTAGATATTAATCTTAGTGGAGCGTCTTTCTATATCTTTATCGTTATCAATTTACTATTACTATTAAGCACAATCACAAGATGCCGCAAAGCACTTAAAAACGCACAATAGATGACAAAGGAAGGAAAGTTTGCAGATGTACCCCTACGCGTTAGGACATGGTGTTATATCGTTGTAGTGTTTGGCCTAGCGCTACTACATCCGTTGAGTTTATTAATGTTCATTATGTTCCTAATCTATTGGGGACAACTAGAGTTATTTACTTTTGCCATCCCTATAGGATCCCTAAAGTTAGGAGTAGCTGTATTGACTACCTTGATTATCACTATTTGTTTATTACTGCTACCTATTGAAGAGAGTTTACTTACTATACTTGGCTTAAGTATGATTGTTTCTGCTGGTATATACCTAAAATATAGAAACTATGCTTTCTTCTTAGTGATCATGACCATTTACCTGCTATCTACTGCGATATTATTCTATATCGGATTGGCAAAAGAAGGTTATAAATATCTCATTCTATTAGTTGTCCCAATGGAGCTAAACGATGTGAGTCAATATATGGCTGGCAAACTATTTGGCAAGACTAAGATAACTCCTCATATCAGCCCAAATAAAACACTAGAAGGCGTTATAGGTGGTATTGTGATGACTACAGGTATATTTAACCTGATGTACTATTTACTATTCGGGGAAGCCATTACGCTAAAGACTATTCTACTGGCGATGGCATTGAGTGTTTTAGGTTTTTTAGGAGACCTAACCTTCTCCTTAGTCAAACGAAGAGCAAATGTCAAAGACACAGGTACACTCCTTCCTGGACATGGAGGACTACTAGACCGTGTAGATAGTTTATTATACACCACTCCCCTATTTTATATTGTCATGTTATGGATCAAATAAAACCTTATAATCGCGTAGCGGTGTTCTCTGGTGGCGGAAGTCGCTTTGTGATGTACTGTGGTATGTATGTCGCGATGGTCGAACACAATATTCGACCTGACTTGATCATCTCAACCTGTGGAGCGACTATCTCTACATCGATTATACGCACCTTTAATACACCCGCGGCCATTAAAGAATATCTAGCGTCAGACGAATTTCTGACTGCTGCGATGAATACCTTTTTGACTAATCAGACGAGACTAGACCGCCTTCCGTACTACTGTATCAAGCACAGTAAGAAAAAAGAGAATGCTCCCTATCTATTAGACCTGTTTAGCAAGTATTTTGTTGATCAGCCTCAAAACCTAGATGAGAAATTCCCTTCTCTACTAACTACACATACTGATGCGCCAGAGGTCATTACCCTTGGTTCTGAGATATTATATACACCTAATCGAGTGAACAAAAAGAGAAAGGGCGAGAAAGCCTTTAAGAAAATACTCATTCCTACTGCTAATGTTCCTCTTGATTCATTATATCAATATATTGATCAATATAAATTTGACACAAATAGTGCAGTAGAGAGAGATACGGAATTACTTCTAGGGGTAGAATCTTTAAGAGCGATGCGTATTAGTACCTCTGATATGTTCTATATGGCACCTGCTCAGTATAGAGGCAAACAGTATTTGGGAGGAGCGATAGACCTTATCCCTTTTGAACTAGCCACTACATTAGGTAACGAAATATGGCTAGAACACAAAGCTCCTTATTCAGCCATGGAAGAAGGCTTAGTAAGAGCTGTATTTGGCTACAGTGGGAATGAACGACTTCAACAAGCAGCAGCTATCACAGCCAATAGATTAGACACCAGTGATATGAGACAAAAACTCTCTGGGGGCTATCTAAGCCGTAAGATTAATTGGAGAAAGTTTGCTTTAGAAATACAATTACCCATTTCTAAAGAAGACTGTAAAGAACAGATATTTAGACAATTTGACTATGGATATCAAGTAGTCCTTAATGCATTAAAACAATGAAAAATGTCTTTATCACAGGAGGTACATCAGGTATAGGATGGGCATTAGCTCAGCGTTATTTACAAGAGGGCTATCGTGTAGGTATTGGCAGTCGAAATCCTCACAAAGAAGGACATGACTTCTCTGTACATCCTAATCTAACTGTCTATACAGTAGATGCAACAGACCTACCTCAACTACGAGATGTTATAAACACATTTAGTCAAACTAAGCTTGATATACTGATAGCAGGAGCAGGTAATTATACGGATAGTGCCTTAGAGCATATCTCATGGGAAGATACCAATGCCATGATAGACAATAATATCAAAGCAACCCTAAATGCATTAGAAGTAGCGAGAGACTGTATGCAGGACAACGGAGGAACTATTGTCTGTATCGCTTCGATATCAACCTTTTTAGACTATAATGAAGCAACAATCTACACAAGGTGTAAGCAAGCAGTAGTAGCACTTACCAAAGCGTATCAACGCGCCTATAGAGATAAAGGGATTAAAGTCATCAGTGTGCACCCTGGTTATGTCGCTACACCTAGACTACTAGAACTCAATAGTGATGATTTGTCTAAAAAACAATATGTTATCACTCCTACAGAAGCAGCTGATATCATCTATACTGATATTACACAAGGCAAAGAACTGATAGTCTTTCCTAAAAAGATGTATCGACTAATTCGCTGTTTACAGCTATTCCCTAAAGGAATATTACAACGTATTATGCACAAAAAAGCAAAATGGCAAAAGAAGAAATAACTCCTACTTTTAAACAACGAACCAAAACAATGCTACTCTGTTATGCTGTCTTCATTATTTTATATATGGCAGCACAGTATTACGCTGTATATAGAGCATTGGATTGGTCTGTGACCTTAGCGATAGATCCCTATATCCCATTTATAGAGTGGATGATTATTCCCTATAGTACTAGTGGACTATTCTTCTTACTCGTTTTTTATTGGGTAGATTCTATTTATCAATTGAGATTACTGACTAAGCGTATGTTAGCAGTCACTATAATCGCCTTTATTGGGTTTATTGTATTCCCTATTCAGTTTACAGTAGAGAGACCTTTGCATACAGTGGCTTTGTTTATCCCCCTTTTTGACTTTATCACGACATGGGATACCCATTATAATCAAGCTCCATCACTACATGTAGCCTATGCAGTTGTGTTTATGACTGTTGTAGAACACACTAGAAGATTTAAGGTATTTACCAAAGTCTTCTTACATATCTGGCTTGCCCTAGTAGCGCTCTCTACACTATTTGTCTATCAACATCACACCATTGATTTGATCACAGCCATTCTAGTTTGTTTAGGTACTTTTATCTTTCTACCAAACAAAGAGAAAGCCCTATACCTCAATATAAAAAAAGGATTGATATACTTTGTTTTAGCGACTATGTTATTGGGTGTTGCTTGTTATTCACTTGAGTGCTATACCTCTATTTTATTGCTTTGGATAGCGACTAACCTTATCTATATTGGCATTGCTTATATACAGAATAACATTTATTTCATCAAAGATAAACAAGGACAAATTAACTTGTGGAAATACCTTGTTCTACTGCCTTATATTACAACTTATTATATCCTGAGAAGACTAAACAAAGTCTATTACCCAGTAGAGGTCAAGGAGATGATCCCTCAGCTCTATATCGGATCTTTACTTTCTTCTAAAGAAGCTTCAGCTCATTTTGATTCAAGTGAAGTAATAACCTATGACCTATCTGCTGAGATGAAGGAGAACAGTTATTTATTACATCATTCTGCCTATCACTTTTATCCGCTTTTAGATGTAGGACAGGCCAATCAAGAATATATTCAGCATATCGTAACACATATTATTAACGCGTATCAAAACAAAAAAAACAATACTGTAATCTATATACACTGCGCTATGGGACTGTCTAGAAGCATGACTATAGCGGCTTTAGTTTACGCTTATTATACAGGTTGCACACAAAAAGATGCGCAGGCATATATACAATCTATTAATCAAAACGCTATCTTTAAATTATAAATTGCTATAAAAAACACTAATATATGATAGAAGGAACATTCACTAGCTTTGATAATGCAGCTATATTTTATAGAGCTTGGAGTTACAAAGAAGGACAAAAAACAATGATTGTCCTACATCGTGGACATGAGCATTCTGCTCGTTTAGCAGAGTTTGCACAGAGTGCTCCATTTGCTAATTATAACGTATTTAGTTTTGACTTTAGAGGGCATGGATATACAGAACAGGAAGTATCTCCTAACTTTATGGACTATGTGCGAGACCTAGATGCCTTCGCTCATTACCTAAACCATACCTATCAGATACACTATCACGACACTTTCGTAGTAGCCAATAGTATTGCTGGGGTTATAGCAAGTGCTTGGGTACACGATTACGCTGTTCCTATCGCAGGTATGGCATTACTTGCTCCAGCATTCTCTATTAAACTATACGTTCCTTTGGCTAAAGAAATGATAGCACTGGGTACTAAGTTTAAACCAGATATGATTGTGACAAGCTATGTAAAGTCTAAGGTATTAACTCATGAAAAAGATCAACAAGTAGCTTACGATAGCGACCCGTTAATCACGAAGTTTATCAATGGGCGTATGCTTGTAGACTTATTGGATGCAGGAAAACGCATTGTAGATGATGCAGCGGCTATTACTGTACCTACGATTGTCTTCTCAGCTGGGAAAGATTACGTAGTCAAGAACAAATGGCAACAACGCTTCTTTCACAATCTAAGCAGTGACCTAAGAGAGTTTAAAACACTTAAAGACAGCTTCCACGGTATCTTATTTGAAAAAGGACGTGAACAAGTGTATAAAGACATTGCTAAGTTTATGGAGAAGAGCTTCGCTGCTCCTAAAGTAAAAATCAACCTAAAAGCGGATAAGTTTACTACTGATGAGTACTACCAAATGTTATTTGGTCTATTGCCATCTGTCGAATTGCTATCTTATAAAATCCAGAAGAAACTATTAGGTATAATAGGTCCTCTATCAGAAGGAATGCGATTAGGACTGTTATATGGTTTTGACTCTGGTATCTCTCTTGACTATGTGTATAAAAACACTCCTCAAGGGAAGTTAGGCTTCGGTAAAATAATGGATAAGAACTACCTTAACGCTATCGGATGGGCAGGTATTCGCCAACGAAAAGTTCATCTATTACAACAAATAGACAAACAGATAACGCTGTTACAAGAACAAGGAAAACCTATCAAGATACTAGACGTAGCGGGAGGTACTGGTAATTATTTATTCGACATCAAAGCAAAATACCCTGATGCAGAAATAGTAGTCAATGACTTTAAACGTTCGAATATTGAAGTCGGAGAAGCTTATATCAAACAGCACAATCTAACTGGTATTCGTTTTACGAACTATGATTGTTTTGATCTAAACACTTATCCGCTATTCAACTTTGAGCCAAATATTACTATCATTTCAGGTATTTTTGAATTATTTGATGATAACGATATGATTTGCAATACCATCAAAGGAATAAGTAGTATAGCGACTAACAACAGCGTGATTGTGTACACAGGACAGCCATGGCACCCACAGTTAAAAACAATTGCCTTTGTACTAAAGAGTCACAGAGATACAGACTGGGTAATGCGTCGTCGTTCTCAGTATGAACTTGATAAACTATTCGTTTATAACAGCGTATTTAAACAGAATATGTTAATCGATAACTATGGTATATTCACAGTATCCGTAGGTAAGATTGTCAAATCATAAATAACAAAAGCCCTCATCATCATTGAGGGCTTTTTTATTACCACTCAGATTGCTCTAAGTAGCCTAATTTTGTGAAGGTGTGAAGGTGTGAAATCGCTGTTTTCTGTTCCCCGTTCCCTGTTTTCCGTGACACGCATAATAATGCGTCTCTACATGATGTGACAGATGTTCCTCCTTGCGCAAACTCTCCCGACTTTCCTATTTTCTGTTCCCTGTTTCCCGTTCCATGTTTTCCGTTCCCTGTTTCCCTGTTTCCCGTTCCCTGTTTCCTGTTTCCTGTGACACGCATAGTAATCGTCTCTACATGATGTGACGGATGTACAAAACTCTTAACTAATTACTTAAACTTCTCTAGGTAGTCTAGTGTGTTTACTAACTCATACTTAGGGCTGCGTTCTAACCACATATTAAAGAATGCAGTATGCGTTCCCCCCATTAATATAAATACACGATCATCTTTCGTCAGTGGTATTTGGTTTAGGTTAGAATACATCACTAAGTTACGGTGATAGAATTTAGCTCCTTCATCAGCTCCTTCAGACTTGCCTGGAGAAGACACATGAGTCAGCATATCAGCATTCAGATTAATCAAAGCATCGAATACCTCTTTTTTATTATTGAAGTAAAGCATTTGCTTCACATCCCTCATCTTTTTTTCTCCTTCATCTAATACTTTAAAACAAGCCGCCATATAATCATCATATAATTGCTTATCATTGTATCTTCCTACTTTCTGTGCTATCATATAGTTATATCCTTCAGAATAATCTATACCATATAGTTTATCTACATTAGTTAATCGTCCTAATTCAAAAGCTAATAAAGTTATTTCATTAGGGTTTTTAAATACCTTATTGGGATTTGTCAAGTACTCCTGATAAGACTTGTTTAAACTCTCGTTAGATTCTGGTAATTGCTCTACGATAATCACAGTTGGTTTAAAGGCCGCTAAAGCTCTAGCTACCTCGTGTATCATCTCCTTGTTTTTGGAATTGTGTTCATCGAACTCTGTAGTACTCGCATCAGATGTATACCCCATGTGAAACGTTCCCATATTCAGTACTGGGATAGGGTGTTCTGATTTTAGATTATCGTTTACTTGAGCATTGGCTATTTGCCCTCCCATTAAACACATCGCAAATAAACTGAATAATTTAGTTCTCATAATTGTTTGTTTTTTTATAGTTCTATTTTTTTGTTTTTTGGTGATGTCGTAACGTGTATTCTCCCGACTTCCCTATTTCCAATTTCCAGTTTCCTTAAACTTCTTTAAATATTCTTTTGATTATAGGACAAAGATGAAATAGTAAGCGCTTTCTCTTTTTACTTTTTCGACCAACACTCTATTTTATCCGATGAACGCTCTTTATTTAAAAACTAAGTTTTAATAGCTTTACAAAAAACAATACTTATGAAGACAGTAGAGGTTTTATCCATCCAAAAAGAAAGAAAATTACACTTACTCTTATGGCTATTCATCATCTATATTTACTATGTTCACTTAGATTATAATGCTCCATATTTAATTAGATTTACTGATTTCTCTATTCTAAATAATACCACTGCTATCATCTTCGTTAGCGTTTTTTACTTTCATTACCTTTACATTATGCCTCAAGTGATGAAGTCGTTCACTTGGAAAAAAGTTTTTCTAGGATGGCTATCTTCTTATCTCTTTTTCTTGGTAATAAGAGCTTTTATAGAACAAGGCGTCATATTGTGGATATGGGGCGTACAGAATTATTACCCTGGTACTCCAGTATTATTTTACATCTTTGACAACTTATACTTTAGTCTAATTCCTATTCTTTCTTCTACTATCACTTTTATTATCATCTATTTGATTCGAAGTCTACAATTAAATCAAATTATAAAACAAGAAAAAAATGAAGTAGAATTGCGCTTTTTAAAATCACAGATAAATCCTCATTTCGTCTTTAATACACTAAACAATATCTATTCTTTAGTCTATCAGAAGTCTGAACAGGCGCTCCCTGCTATAGATAAACTAAGTCAACTCATGAGGTATATGACTTATGAAACGGATACAGATCATATAGAACTTCAAAAAGAAATCAACTATATACAGGACTTCATTGACCTAGAGAAAATGCGTATCGCAGGACAAACACATATCATCCTAGACATAGATATAGAAAATCCTAGTCTACTCATTCCTCCTTTATTGTTACTTCCTTTCATAGAGAATGGTTTTAAACATGGAATATTAACAGATCAAGAACATCCTTTTACAATTGCGATTAAACAGCATAATAACCTACTTGAAATACATACTCAAAACAGGACTAACAATTATAACAAGGATAAGACTAGTGGAATAGGTCTAGCCAATATCCACAAACGCTTAGATTTACAATTTCAGAATAAACATACTTTGAAAATTACAGAAGAAGCGAATATCTTTACTTGCCAACTATCCATTGAATTATGAATCCTATCCGATGCTATATACTAGATGACGAACCCTTAGCGGTAGCCTTACTAAGCGATTATGTACAGAAGTCTCCTCAGCTAGAGCTAGTAGGAAGTTCTACCTCTGCATTAACAGCTTTAACTGAATTACAACAACTAGACGTAGACTTGTGCTTCATCGATATACAAATGCCTGAACTAACAGGACTGCAAATCATGAATCTACTGGGGAGAAAGGCTTACTTCATCATCACCTCAGCGTATAACCAATATGCATTAGAAGGGTATGAGCATAATGTAATCGATTATCTATTAAAACCGATTACCTATGAGCGTTTTTTTAAAAGTATACAGAAGGCTTCTCCCATTATACAGCAAAATAATATAGTGACAACTCCTCCAAAAATAGATCAAGAGAATCACTTATTTATCAAAACAGATGGTAAGCATATCAAAGTACTCTTTAATGATTTAAAGTACATAGAAGGGTTAAAAGATTATTTGGTATTACATCTAGTGAATGAACGTCTTATCACGCTATGCACTTTAAAGGAGATGGAAGATAAACTACCTAGTCATCAATTTATCCGTGTACATAAATCCTTTATTATCAACAAACAACACTTAGATACTATAGAGCGCAATAGACTATATATAGATAAGGCCATCATCCCTATAGGAGAGACTTATAAAAAATTGGTATTAGGTCAATTATTAAAGGAATAAGTTCTCTTCTATTATTTAAACATAATCGATTAATTATTACTCTGATATATAGTTTAAATACACCTATTACCTTATTTACAATGTTGGATTTATCTAATCAACTGTAAGTAGATTTTACTCTTGTTGTACTCCCAATTCTACTTGCTTTGACATATTTCAATACTAAATCTAATATCCATCCTTCGTGACTCCGTTAAAACATCCAAAATAACGGACTCACTACGGACTCACTACGAACTCATACCAATTAAATACCGTATAACTCTTTACTATAAGAACACTCTGGATACAAAAAAAAGAAGGTGATCTTTCGGATCACCTTCTAAGTGTTGAGTTAATCTTAAAACAACAATAATGAACTATGTGAGGTAAAATTACTTGATTCCAATTCAAAATAAATATAAATATCAAATGTAATTAGAAGAATACTAACTCATTTCAATGTTTTATATCTAATGAAGTATATTCAGACAAATAAGAATTAAAAAAAGGCTACATCACTGTAACCTTCTAAAAATTTCTTAACACTTTAATTGTAATTGTTTCCTTTTCTAAGGAAAGAAAAATAATAACGAAAGATTGATAAAAAGATAAGGGCAATTTTACTCTATCAATCTCTCATCGTTTTTAATTTGTTTGGTTACTGCAAGCTATTACATTTGATAAGAAGAACAAACTATAAAAGCTGACCAATTTCAAACATTATCCCCCCTATTCCACTTTTACACTTTGAATTATAGTGACAACACCTCTATTTCTTGGTTTTGGACAGTCAGAACTTGGTAATTATTTAACAACACTAAAGGCAATTTATCCTTATATTCTTGATATACTTGTTCAGCTACTTCTGTAAAAGGTTCACATCCATAATGTACTAAAGGATATTGATCTATCATTCCCATTGCCTTGTATTCTGTCAACTTAGGGGCAAATGATTTGTCATCCATTGCCTCTATATATCGAATGTCAGGACACATCACAACACTTCCTGCCGAAGTCCCTATATACAGCTTCCCTTTAGACACCTCTGCTTTTATTAAGTAATCAGCACCCATTTCTTTTAAAGTTTGGAGTAGGTAAAAAGAGTTTCCCCCAGACATAAAAATGTAATTATTAGTAGTTACTTTCTCTCTGATTTCTTCATTACTTGCTGTACTCAGTTCTAATACATCTACAATGATTCCTAAACTTTCGAAAGCTCTTTTGTCATTCTCCACATGTCCCACATACTCTTCTACTACACTGGCTGTGGGAATAAAGGTCACCCTTTTTCCTTTTACTTCTTCACCAGCAAAGTCACTAAATAAGCTAACTACATCACAGAATGAAGAACTTAAAAACATCTTTATCACCCTAATAATTCTTTAAATTAAAAAGACTAAAATACAATTCTTACTAATACGCTTTTGCGATTAATTATAGCTATTTTCAAAACCACAATTTACTATACTGACCTCAGTATAAACTCAATGTTAACTGAGAAGAAGAGAATCTCTCTTTATTCTCTAATTCTAATAAGAATTTCTTTCTCCAAATCCCTCCTCTGTAGCCTGTCAGACTACCATCAGTACCTATAATTCGGTGACATGGGATCACAATAGCTATTCTATTCATTCCATTCGCATTCGCTACAGCTCTAATACTTTTTGGAATCTGTAGATACTCCGATTGTTCTTTATAAGATTTTGTTTCTCCATAAGGGATATGAAGAAGCCCATGCCACACCTGTTGTTGGAATGCTGTTCCTATTAGATCTAAAGCAACACTAAAAGTAATTAGCTCTCCTTCAAAGTACTTCTTTAACTCCTCTTTTAACTGGGTAATATGTCTGTTCTCTCCAGATACAATCACGGCATTCTTCTCTTTACTAAGATGATCATACTCCTTCTGTATTACCTCTATATCAGCAAACTCTAATAAACAAATTCCCTTATCTGTAGCACAGACCACGATAGTACCGATAGGAGTTTCTAGTTGTTGTAAATCTATAATACATTGTTCTGTACTTTGTCCCATAACGAATAGAGCTTATTTTCAGTCTACTAATTTAAAACTAGAATACACATAGACCAAATACTACAAAACAATTCTACTCCTGAAATCTTTCATTCATTCTATAGCTATACTTAAATCACTCAGGACTATCTGTCCTATATAATTACTCTTGACAACAACTCTATTCGTTCTCTATTCTAGAATAAAAAATAGGTTCCGAGAAACAATCGGAACCTATTCAATGCTGACTTACTAATCAAGTCATTTATAAAGAAATCTACTAGCCAACTAAATGAGTAAATAGTGCTTCATTATCATTTAAGTACTGATAATTAAAATTATGTTTCTCTAATTGTTTAATCAGATGATCATAATCGAGTCTGTTGGCTAATTCTATCCCTACTACTGCAGGGCCTCTTTCTCTATTATTCTTTTTGGAAAACTGAAAATAAGTGATATCATCATCTTTCCCTAGTACTTCATTGACAAACTCCTTTAACGCTCCTGGTCGCTGTGGAAAATTAACGATGAAATAATGCTTTAGCCCTTCATATAAGAGTGAGCGTTCTTTTATCTCTTCTGTACGAGTAATATCGTTATTACTTCCACTTACTACACAGACTACCTTTTTGCCCACCAATTTATCTTTATACAAATCAAGAGCAGCTATACTCAAGGCTCCAGCTGGTTCTACCACTAGTGCTTCTTCATTATAAAGCTTGAGAATAGTAGTACATACCTTTCCTTCGGCTACTGTTATTACATCGTGTAAACTCTCTTTACAAATAGCAAAGTTTAAATCTCCAACTCGCTTAACAGCAGCCCCATCTACAAAGGTATCTACTGTATTTAATGCCGTATTCACATTCTCTTGGATAGAAGTCTGCATAGATGCTGCTCCTGCTGGTTCTACTCCTACTATATGTGTATGTGGGCTTAAATGTTTAAACACAGTACTGACTCCGGCTGCTAAACCTCCTCCTCCAATAGGGACGAATACATAATCAATAGGCTCTTTCATAGCCTGTAATACTTCTAATGCTACAGTACCCTGACCTGCGATTACCTCTTCATCATCAAAAGGATGAATAAACACCGCTTTATTCTCTTTACAATACAAGCTTGCTTCTGCATAACAGGCGTCAAATGTATCTCCTTTCAAAACGATGTTAACCTTATCTTTACCGAATAGTTTGACTTGATCTATCTTCTGTTTAGGAGTAGTAATCGGCATAAATATCGTTGCGTGGATATCTAGATGATGACAAGCGAAAGCGACTCCTTGCGCATGATTACCTGCACTAGCACATACTACACCTCCAGACTGCTCGTCTGGAGTAAGTGTAATAACCTTATTATATGCTCCTCTCAACTTATAAGAGCGTACAGGTTGCAAATCTTCTCTTTTCAAATAGATATCTGCCTGATATACTGTACTTAGGTTTAGATTTTTCATTAAAGGAGTCTGGACGACGACTCGTGCAATATTCTGTTGTGCTTGATATACTTTTGTCAATAAGTTCATGATTGGGATGGTCTTAGTTTTCTCACCTCAGCACCTGTTTGCCAAAGTTCGCTTTCTCTTAATTCTTTTAATTCTTCTTCTAGCTTAGCTCTGTAATCTTTCTCGCTATTTGCCTTAATCACAATCTCTGCCTCTCTTCCTGACGCTACACTCTCATATAATTCTTTAAACACAGGAGTAGTAGCATCTCTAAACTTATCTTTCCAATCTAGCGCTCCTCGCTGTGCTGTAGTAGAACAATTAGCATACATCCAGTCCATTCCTCGATCTGCCACTAAAGGCATTAAACTCTGTGTCAACTCTTCTACTGTCTCATTAAATGCTTCGCTAGGTGTATGTCCTTTTGCTCTTAGTACATTGTACTGCGCTTCAAAAATACCTGCGATAGCTCCCATTAACACTCCTCGTTCTCCAGTCAAATCACTATAAGCTTCTCGCTCAAATGTTGTTTCAAACAAATAACCTGAACCAATAGCAATACCTACGGCTAAAGCTCTCTCCTGTGCTCTACCTGTAGCATCTTGGAAAATAGCATAGCTTGAGTTTAGTCCACATCCTTCTAAAAACAATGTACGCAATGATGTTCCTGACCCTTTCGGTGCTACTAAAAACACATCTATTCCTGCTGGTGGAATAATATTCGTTTTCTGATGAAAAGCTACTCCAAAGCCATGAGAAAAATACAATGCTTTACCTGCTGATAGATTACCTTTAACTGTCTCCCATGTATGGATTTGTCCTGCATCTGATAGTAGGTTCATGATAATTGTACCACGTTGGCAAGCTTCTTCAATATCAAATAGCGTTTCTCCTTCTACCCATCCATCCGCTACTGCCTTATCCCAACTAGTAGAATTCTTGCGTTGCCCTACGATCACATTGATCTTATTATCTCTTAAATTCTGTGCCTGTCCTGGTCCTTGTACTCCATAACCAATAACAGCCAACACTTCATTCTTTAATACTTCTCTTGCTTTATCTAATGTAAATTCTTCTCTAGTCACTACATTCTCTAGTGTTCCTCCAAAATTAATTTGTCCCATTTTTTATAGTTTTTTGTGATTTTGTTTTTTTGTGATTTCGTGAAATCGTTTTTTTGTGATGTTGTGATGTTGTGATGTTGGCGCGGATTTGTAATCCGTGACATATATCTCGTTTAAAGCTCTCTTGACTTCCCTGTTCCCTGTTCCCTGTTTTCTATTTTCTATTTTCTAACGTAGCGCCTACCTAGTAAGAGTAGTGCGACAAAGCGGTGACTCCCTAGCCGAAGGCAACTTCCTTAAGGCGTAGCCATACATTCTTAATTCTTAATTCCCCGAAGGGTAAACATTCTTAGTTCTTAATCAAATAAAGCTCTTCATAGTTCATAGGCTTCGTAATCGCTACTCTGCCAGAACGAGTAAACTCTAGTACACCATAACTAGACAACTGAGTAAAAAGATTCTCTATTTCTTCTATATACCCTGTTTTCTCTATCGCTATAAAATCTTTATCTACTGATAATATTCTAGCTTGATTCGCTCTAATGATTTGTTCTACTTGGGTATTAGACAATAAATTTGTCTTTACTTTATAAAGTGCTAGCTCTTGGTAAATAATATCACTATTCTTATGTGCAAATACCTTAAACACCTCTACTAATCGCTCTAACTGACCAATCAATTTATCAACTTGCTCTTGTGTACTTTTAAATACTACGGTGTATTTAAAAACCTGTTTTATCTCAGATTCTGACACTGTAAGACTATCTAGATTAATATGTCTACGCGTAAAAACATTGGTTATTCTCGTCAGCATCCCAATACTATTTTCAGTAAAAACTGACAATGTGAATTCCTCTTTCATACTCCTTGTCTTTTAATTTAATAATACATGAGAAACACTTGCTCCTGTTGGAATCATTGGATATACATTTTCTTCCTTCTCTACTACTATTTCTAATAGATAAGCTCCCGGATGAACAAGCATCTCTTCTAATGCATGTCTTAAGTCAGTTGCATGTTCTACTTTATTGCCTTTGATATTATACGATTGAGCAATACCTACGAAATTAGGGTTGTTCATCTCCGTAAAACTATACCTCTTCTCAAAGAACATCTGCTGCCACTGTCTTACCATACCTAAAAAACTGTTGTTTAGAATAATCATTTTCACCCCTATATTACTTTGCATAATTGTACCTAGTTCTTGAATATTCATCTGAAACCCTGCGTCCCCTGCTATCGCAACTACCGTTTGTTGAGGATTGCCTAGTTTAGCACCTACTGCCGCAGGAAGAGCAAACCCCATTGTCCCCAATCCTCCAGAAGTAATATTCGTCTTAGGGGAATTATACTCATAATAACGGGCTGTTATCATCTGGTGTTGTCCTACATCCGTTACAATGACAACTTCCCCTTTTGTCAATTCTGTCAATAACTTAACAGCATCCTCCATCATGATCTTGTCTGCATTGACTTGCTGTTTGTGAACTTTCAACTGTTCTACTTCATATGCTTTGCCTTGTTTAAACTCAGAAAGCCAATCTTTATGAGTACGCTGCTCTACTAGTTCAATCAAAGTATTTAATGCCTTTTTAGCATCACTTCGTATGCCGATATCTGCCTTAATAATCTTATTTAACTCTGCTGCATCTATATCAATATGAATAACCTTAGCTTGTTTTGCATATCGAGACACATCCCCAGTTACCCTATCGTCAAAGCGCATTCCTATAGCGATTAATACATCACACTCATTTGTCTTTATATTCGCTGCATAATCACCATGCATTCCAAGCATTCCACAGAAATGACTATGATTACTAGGCAATGCTCCTAAACCTAAAAGCGTGGAAGCAGTAGGTATATCTGTCTTTTCTACAAAGGCTTTTAACTCTTGTTCTGCATGACTTAATAATACCCCTTGTCCTACTAACAAATAAGGTTTTTTTGCCTTATTAATTAAATCAGCTGCTTGGTGAAAGCGTTCTAAATCGACTGGAGGTTCTGGAGCATAACTTCTCACCTCAGAACATGGTTTATATTCAAAAGCAGTCATACCGAACTGAGCATCCTTTGTGATATCAATCACAACAGGTCCAGGTCTTCCAGCCTTCGCTAGATAAAATGCTTTGGCAATAGTAGGTGCTATCTCTGAAGCCTTAGTCACTTGGTAGTTCCACTTCGTAATCGGCATCGAAATACCTATTACATCTGTCTCCTGAAACGCATCTGTCCCCAATAATTGAGATGTTACCTGTCCTATGATACACACCACAGGTGTTGAATCAATATAGGCATCTGCTAACCCTGTAATCAAATTAGTTGCTCCTGGTCCTGAAGTAGCAAAGACTACTCCTACTTTACCAGAAGCTCTTGCAAATCCTTGTGCTGCGTGTATTGCTCCTTGTTCATGGCGTACTAAAATGTGTTCTAGCTCATCCATTTTGTCATAAAGAGCGTCATAGATGGGCATTATGGCCCCACCTGGGTACCCGAATATTGTCTCTACTCCTTCACACAACAAAGAAGAGATTACTGCTTGTGCTCCTGTTAATTTTTCTTGTTGCATATTTTGTGTTTTTTTGAAATCGTTTTTTTTGTGATGTTGTTTTTTTCTGAAACCGTGATGACGTGATGTTGTTTTGTAGGGCGAATTGCAATTCGCCCCTACCGTTGTGTGCCGATAGGACGTGATGTTGTGATGGCGCGGATTTTTAATCCGTGACGTGTATTCTCCTGACTTTCCTGTTCCCTGTTTCCCATTCCCTGTGACACGCATAATAATGCGTTTCTACATTATGTGACGGATCTGTCTTACTGCGCAAAGTCTCCCGACTTTGAACAACCCTTTTCATAGCGCAGCCAAACATTCCTAATTCCTAATTTTAAATTCTTAATTCCCCGAAGGGTAAACATTCTTAATTCTATCCGTAATACATCCCTCTGATGCATCTGCCACACAGTTTGAGTATTTATACAATACTCCTTTTTTAAACTTTAGTGCTGGCTTTTGCCACTTTTCTCTACGGGCTTCTAATACCTTCTGATCAACTAATAGCTCTAGCTTTCTATTCTCTACATCAATGCTGATGATATCTCCATTCTCTACTAATGCAATTGTACCTCCATCATACGCTTCAGGAGTAATATGCCCTACTACGAAACCATGTGTACCACCTGAAAAACGACCATCCGTGATAAGAGCTACACTCTTGCCCAATCCTGCTCCCATAATTGCAGAAGTAGGCTTAAGCATCTCTGGCATTCCTGGACCTCCTTTAGGTCCACAATATCGAATAACGATTACTTCCCCTGGCTGAACTTCTTGAGCCGATACACTTGCAATAACTGCATACTCATCATTGAATACTCTTGCTTTCCCCTTAAAGAACGTTCCTTCCTTACCGCTGATCTTGGCTACACTTCCTTTCTCTGCTAGATTTCCATAGAGAAATTGTAAGTGTCCACTTTCCTTAATAGGAGTAGTGATATCCACAATGATATCTTGGTCCTTAGTCAAGTCTTTTGCTAAACTTAAGTTTTCTCTTACTGTCTTGCCTGTTACTGTAAGACAATCTCCATGTAATAATCCCTGATCTAGCAGGTGTTTCATAATAGCAGGTACCCCTCCTATTTTGTGCAAATCTTCCATAAGGTACTTTCCACTAGGTTTTAGATCTGCTAAGACAGGTACTCTATCGCTAATCTCCTGAAAGTCCTTTAGTGTAATCTCAATGTCTACAGCATGTGCCATCGCAATTAAGTGAAGTACAGCATTCGTAGATCCTCCTAGTGTAATCACCATTGTCATCGCATTCTCAAATGCTTCTCTAGTCATAATATCTGATGGCTTAATGTCTTTCTCTAATAGATTTCTCAAAGCCTGTCCCACTTCTAAGCACTCCTGTTTCTTCTCACTACTTAGAGCAGGATAGGAAGAACTATGTGGTAAACTCATCCCCAGAGCTTCTATCGCAGATGCCATTGTATTGGCTGTGTACATCCCTCCACAGGCTCCTGCTCCAGGGCAAGCATTCTTAATCACCCCTTTGTAATCTTCTTCTGAAATAGAGTTGCTAAACTTCTTGCCCAATGCCTCAAAAGCAGAGACGATATTTAGTGATTCGTCCTTGTATTTCCCCGAGTGTATAGTACCGCCATATACCATAATAGCTGGTCTATTTAGTCGCCCCATCGCGATAATTGCACCTGGCATATTCTTATCACAACCTGGGATAGCAATGACAGAGTCATACCATTGTGCATTAACCACTGTCTCAATAGAATCTGCTATAATATCTCGAGATACAAGAGAATACTTCATACCTTCTGTCCCATTCGAAATACCATCACTCACACCGATTGTGTTGAAGATTAACCCTACTAGTCCACTTTGTTTGACGCCTTGTTTTACATACTTCGCCAGATCGTTTAAGTGCATATTACAGGTATTGCCTTCATAGCCCATGCTTACAACACCTACCTGTGCCTTATCTAAGTCTTCTTCACTTAGTCCGATTCCATAGAGCATAGCCTGTGCCGCTGGCTGTGTTTGGTCTTGTGTGATTACTCTACTGTACTTGTTCAATACATTCATAACTGTGTTTTTTTGTTGATTATATATCCTTGATAACGAAACGACTAGAGAAGTTTAATTGCAAAATGCTTTAAATAAAAAAAGCCTCCCAATATGGGAGGCTTCAAATATTCTTTATCTCTAGATAGAAAAAATCAGCATAGCGACTCCCGTGCAAATGTGTTTACCACAATCACAATAATTAGAACCACTAGAATGTTTACTAAATTTTTCATCTTTTTTGTTTCTGATCTATAGGTCAAAGATATAAATTGATTTAACACAACCAAACAATAAAAACCAACTTACTTAATATTTTAATCAAAAAATAGGCAGTTTTACAGTGTAAAAAACAAACAAATTCAGTATAAAATATAAAAAAACCACTACCTTCAACATCACCTCTAAAAATATTTAACAAATAACCGTATTTAATCTGTCAAAAACAGTTTCTATAAACAAGGTCAAGTCTTGCTACGACTAGCTTCATCTCCAAAAGTGTTTTTTTGCTTAAAAAAGATGTATTTCAATGTATTTTTACCTAAAAACAACAAAAAAAGACTCTTTTTTATTCAAAAATCAAATAATTAAAGTCTTCTCTTTTTTTAGTAAAAAAAATTCAAAAAAGTTTTAATTAATACTATTTTTAGCCCTATAAATACCACGAAAAAGCAAAAAGGACACCTGTAAAAGTGTCCTTTTTCTTCTTATTCTGTCAGATTATTACTCATCTAAAACTATTTTACCTAAAAAAGCATGATCTACATTGATAAAGATTGTGTTTAACTTCTCCTCGTTATTCGATAATCTTTTATTATAAATTACTGTTTCTAAAGCTCCAAATACTTGTTTCTCCATCATTCTGCTCCAAAAAACAATCAAAGTATTCTCAGACGTACCCTCCATTCTAAAACCATATAACTCTTGTATTTGTTGTAATTTAATGTCCAATACAGATGTGCTAGATAATGGAGGAAACTGTTCAAATCGATTGCCTATATTCCAATCTAACTTCCATGTCCAATAATTTATAGGAACATTACAACTAGAATGTATAGAAACTAGGCTATCTCCTTTAAAATACAATAACTGTATAGGTTTGGTCAGCATATATTGTTTTTCTTTTTCTACGAAAGAGGAATAACTTATAAACTGTTCTTGTGTACTAATGAGAAACTGTGAGTCTCCAGGGTATTGCTCCTTTAACCTGATTAAAGACTCATCATAATCCTTTTGAGAAAATACTTCTAACTCTTGTATTCCCACTAATCTTAATACAATAGTTTCTGAGAAGACTACTACAAAGGTGATTATAACACCTATCATGATTAAAATAAAGTACCTCTTTTTCATTGTGCTTATTTTACTATTTTAAACCCAGATTATGCAATAGACATATAAACGAAAAGTAATTATACAAAATAGGTCTGAATTAGTGATTAAAGCATACTATAGTATGGTTTTAGAGCTAATGAAAGAACTATGAAGTAGAATTGCTTTGTAGTATTTGGCTAATGCTAATATGGGTTAAAACGTATCACCTCTCCTTTTATTTCATAATCAATACAGGTTCTTTACATTAAACAACAACTATATTTTCAAAACTAATCTTGATTTTACACTGCGAAATATTAGCACAAAAAAAGCCCACTTATTTAGTGGACTAATATATTATCTAAAGATCATACAGTTGGACACAGCATGTGCATATAATTTGCCTTCTGCATCTAGTAATTCACATTCTAAGTAAGCTGTAGTACGCCCCTTATGGATAATCTTCGTTTTCGTAGTTAAAGGAGGAGTATCTGCAGTTATTCTTCTCAAGAAATTCACTTTTAAATCTAATGAGGTAAAGCTTTCTCCGATCTCTAGGGTACTCAATAAAGAACATCCTATTGCCGAATCTAATACCGTACTAATGATACCTCCATGTACACTTCCTATTGGGTTATAATGGAACTCTTCTCCTTTTAGTTCGAATATGACCTGTCCTTTTTCTACAGAAACTACTCTAGAAGATATTGTTTCTTGTATAGGAGCCATCGGTAAATTCCCTTCTAATACCTGCATTAGAAATTCATATCCATTTAACTTCTTTGCCTCTTCTAAAGTTTTATTAGGGTCTTCCCAAGAGAAAGTACGCGTTCTATTGATGCTCATAATTTTAGTTTTTAGATTAGTTTAGAGCTAAAAGTACTAAATCCTAAAAACAGAAACACTATTTTCCCTTTGAAATAGCCATTTTAAAAGCTAAAAATAACAATACGCTCCCCATAAACCACTTCTGTACTTTCACCCATAGAGGTTGTCTCTGAAAGAAAGAAGCCATCTTAGCAGCAAATAAAACGATTAAGAAGTTATTGATAAAGCTAACGAGTAGTTGAGTAGTTCCTAGTGTTAAACTCTGTACCAATACAGATCCATAAGCTGGCTTAATAAACTGGGGAAACAAAGAAAGATAAAATACCGCTACCTTAGGATTCAATACATTCGTTAAAAAACCTATTGAGAACAATTTACTCGGAGAATCTACTTTAACGCTTTGTTCTACATCAAATATATTCTTTGCATTAGGTTTTAACGCTTGAAACGCCAAAAACACTAAGTACAGCGCACCTGTCCACTTCAGTATAGCATAGGCATAAGGTATGGTAAATAATATAGCCGTCAATCCAAAAGACACTAATATAATATGAAACAGAAAACCGCAGATCACTCCCATTAGAGAGATAAACCCCGCTCTTTTGCCTTGTGATAATGTTCTCGTAATAAGGTATAACATATTTGGCCCAGGAGTAATAGCCAAGACTACTGCCGCTATCGCAAACAGCATTAAATCGTGTAGTGGAATCATAAATAATAGTTGGTTTAGTCAAGTCAAATGTAATTTTTTTTCTTGATAGATAAGTTTTTCAAATTACTTTTTTCTCTTTTATTTCAACGTGTATTTACAACTCCCCCTTTTCTTTCAGCTATTCCTATTCTGTATTAACAGTCTTTAAGTTTTGCAATTGTCTAGCTAATAAACCTATCTGTTTAATCTTGCCCTCTAATTGTACATCCCAAGGCAAGCCAAAGCACAATCGCATGGAGTTGTTATACTGATTTTGCAAAGTGAACATCCGTCCAGGAGCTATACTTATTCCTTTCTTCATCGCTAAGTCATACAACTCTATAGTATCAATCTCTTCACTAAACTCTATCCACAAAGACAACCCTCCCTGTGGTTGGCTAATCTTAATATTCTTAGGAAAACTCTGCTGAATAACTCTAGCATAGTTCTGATAATTCTGATATAGTTTTCTTCTTAGTTTTCGCAAGTGTTTATCGTATTTCCCTGACCTTAAGAAATTAGCTACAGCCTCTTGTTCTAAGGAAGAGGAAGAGATAGACTGTATCAGTTTGATATTTTGCACTTTATCTTTATACTTGCCAGGTGCTACCCATCCTACTCTAAACCCGGGTGCAAGTGTTTTAGAGATAGAACTACACCAAAGCACATTGCCTGTCTTGTCAAATGTCTTACAGCAAGTAGGTCGATGACCTTCAAAACATAGATCACCATAGACATCATCTTCTATCAAAGGAATATCGTGCTGTGCCAATAGCTCTACCACCTCTTTCTTGTTCTCATCAGGCATACAGCTCCCTACAGGAGTATTGTAGTTTGAGATTAAAATACAAATATCTATTTCTGAGACCACCTCTCTTAGCGCTTCTACTTTTATCCCTGTATTAGGATTAGTCGGTAATTCAAACACCTTTAGCCCCAACCCTAGAGCTAATTGTAGAATACCAGGATAACAAGGACTCTCTATCGCAACAGTATCTCCAGGTTTACTCAATGCTGTTAGACAAAGAGCTACTGCATTCATCCCTCCATTTGTGGTGATCAAGTCTTCCTCCTGAAGATTAGCTCCCCAACCTGAAGATCGCAAAGCAATCATTCTCCTCAGATTGGCGTTGCCTTCTAATCGTTCGTATTGTACCCCACCAGTAGGCAAATCTCTCGTGGCTTGTACTATTTCTTTCTTTAATTTAGCAATAGGCAACATATCTCCATACGCCACGGTATAAGATAGTAATAAGAGGTCTTCTCTTCCTATATTTGCATATACTTTTTGAAGAATATCATTAGGTTCACAGTGATTAGCTAATAAAATGGGATTACTCTCCTCAGGAAGAGGCAAGTTCTTATAACTTAATTTACTCACAAAATAACCACTCTGAGGTTTCGAATAAATCAAAGACAGGGATTCTAACTCTAAGAAAACACGTCTTGCTGTATTCATACTAATCTCATATTCTGCGCATAACCCGCGCAAGGAAGGTAACTTCTCTCCTTCTCTAATATTTCCACTTCTAATCTGAGAAGCTATATTCTCTGCAATCTCACTATACAAAAAGGTTTTGCTCATATTCATCTACTAACTGTGCCCATGCAAATATACAAAACTGATACTGTGTGAATCTTATACATAGAGGTAATTTTGTTCCAAATAAAACAGAATAATGGAACAATCAGGCATTTTAAATGCAACAACAAAATCATCTAACGGATGGTTAAATGGATTTATTGGAGTACTTCTATTCGCAGGTTCAATGCCTGCTACTAAGATGGCGGTTAAAGACCTAGACCCTATCTTTGCCACTGCAGCAAGAGCAGTTATCGCAGCTTTATTAGCGCTAGCTTGCGTAATAGCTCTTCGCGAAAAACGCCCTACCAAAGAACAGATGTGGCCACTAATTAAAGTTGCCATTGGAGGAGTTATTGGTTTCCCTCTATTGACAGCGATGGCATTAGAGTACATCACCTCAGCACATTCATTGGTATTTATGGGAATGTTACCCCTGTCTACAGCTATATTCGCTGTATTCATTGGTAAAGAGAAGCCCAAACCTATCTTCTGGTTATTCTCTCTAATAGGGAGTGCCTTAGTAATTGGATTTGCGTTCTCACAGGGAGTAAGTTCTAACCCTATCGGGGATATCCTAATGATCTTAGCGATCATCTTATGTGGTCAGAGCTACGCAGAAGGTGCTAAACTATCTAAAACACTAGGAGGATATCAAGTGATCTCTTGGGCGTGTATTATCTCACTACCTCTTACAGTGCCGATTATGATTTATACGGTACCTACAGACTTAGTTCTAGTAAGTGGTGAATCTTGGTTTGGACTATTCTATATTTCTGTTGTGAGTATGTTTTTAGCGTACATCTTTTGGTATAAAGGATTAGCACAAGGAGGAATCGCAACAGTAGGTCAAATCCAATTATTACAACCGCTATTAGGGATGATATTAGCGGCAACAGTATTAAACGAAAAAGTAAGCCCTACGATGCTATACGTCACTTTCGGAGTGATTCTTTGTGTAGCTGCAAGTAAGAAGTTTGCTAAATAGATATTTTTTCTCTTCAATTATTACCCTTTTACTAACGAAAAACGCACTTATATAGTGCGTTTTTTTTGTTGGTGTTTTTTGTTTCCTATATGGTGCGATTAGAAGTAATGTTAAGCTTGATAATACTGAAGTAGTTATACTCTTTTCAATTCCTATATGGTGTGATTAGAAGTAATGTTAAGCTTGATAATACTGAAGTAGTTATACTCTTTCAATTCCTATATGGTGTGATTAGAAGTTCTCCAGCAGGGAAGTTTAAACTTCCTTATAATGTCTTTCAATTCCTATATGGTGCGATTAAAAGGATTGAGATATTAATGGAGCATTATGGAAAGTATGTATTTCAATACCTATATGGTGCAGTTAAAAGACGTAGGTAGTAAATTAGTATACGAAGCAAATCAAAATTTCAATACCTATATGGTGCAGTTAAAAGTGATCCAGCACTGTTTTTAAACTCCTCATTAAGTTCATTTCAATACCTATATGGTGCAGTTAAAAGTATTTCTTTACCAATAACAAAATCAATCTTACCCCAATTTCAATACCTATATGGTGCAGTTAAAAGATCAGGAAGAACTATAAAACTTAAAGTAGATTATAGATTTCAATACCTATATGGTGCAGTTAAAAGTGGACAGATATATATATAGACAAAGTAAGGATAGCATTTCAATACCTATATGGTGCAGTTAAAAGTCGATAGAATAAACAAGACAGCAACAAGCTATGTTATATTTCAATACCTATATGGTGCAGTTAAAAGGAGCAGAAAATATAACACATTCAGGCGTTATTATCACATTTCAATACCTATATGGTGCAGTTAAAAGTTTACTTTCTTTGGATCTGGAGTGTTAGTTTACAAATTTCAATACCTATATGGTGCAGTTAAAAGGAGATGTTGCAATTGAGTTTAGCACTCTGGGAAATGAATTTCAATACCTATATGGTGCAGTTAAAAGAGAACAAGCCAATTTAATAGAGAACTGGCAAGGAAATTTCAATACCTATATGGTGCAGTTAAAAGCTTATATCTACAACTGTGCCTGTCATCCCACCCATATTTCAATACCTATATGGTGCAGTTAAAAGGAAAAAGATTTACCAGCGCATAATGGTATATATATATTTCAATACCTATATGGTGCAGTTAAAAGATGAAGAAGGTGGTTTAGTAACTACTGATAATATATTTCAATACCTATATGGTGCAGTTAAAAGGGTAATGCTTACAATAATATAATTAAAGTAAACTTATTTCAATACCTATATGGTGCAGTTAAAAGACACTATTATTAATACCCCCTATTTGAACAATCAATATTTCAATACCTATATGGTGCAGTTAAAAGTCCAGTGCTTCCAATTATTAACAACCCTTTATCCAGATTTCAATACCTATATGGTGCAGTTAAAAGTATTATTTACTGCTGAAATTTCGCAATCATGTTTGCATTTCAATACCTATATGGTGCAGTTAAAAGGGGCATAGAACTGAAGTACTCTTTTATTTTCTTCATATATTTCAATACCTATATGGTGCAGTTAAAAGTTAAAGTAACAACTGTACTTACTAATCCTTCATCTGATTTCAATACCTATATGGTGCAGTTAAAAGTGAGTTTATAGGCAAAGTAGTTGATTCGTCAAGCACATTTCAATACCTATATGGTGCAGTTAAAAGATTTTTAGTATGCTTTAACCATCCTTTCAAATAGAATTTCAATACCTATATGGTGCAGTTAAAAGAAGACCCTATAAATACTCAAGCTGTATTTAGAGACATATTTCAATACCTATATGGTGCAGTTAAAAGGCTCTGGTTCAATATTAAAATTGTAAAGAACTGTTTTATTTCAATACCTATATGGTGCAGTTAAAAGTACGAATAGAGATACAAAGAGAGAAGGATCTTAATGTATTTCAATACCTATATGGTGCAGTTAAAAGTTTTTAGGGGGATTCTTTTATGACACAGAATTTTAAATTTCAATACCTATATGGTGCAGTTAAAAGAAGAGCTTCTTTTAAAAACGGATCTGAATTATTAGATTTCAATACCTATATGGTGCAGTTAAAAGAAATTACAGAGGTTACAGGTGGACAATGGGGGAGTATATTTCAATACCTATATGGTGCAGTTAAAAGTAAAATCTCTCTTCGAGAAACCTGTTCTTATAACTGCATTTCAATACCTATATGGTGCAGTTAAAAGAGGCCTTGACTATTACGCATAACAATAGTTACCTCTATTTCAATACCTATATGGTGCAGTTAAAAGATTTGCGACTCGTAAATACACCGAAATTGAATTACTATTTCAATACCTATATGGTGCAGTTAAAAGTCGGATTAAAGTATAATCTAAACGATTATTAAGCTAATTTCAATACCTATATGGTGCAGTTAAAAGGTTTTGACGATACTGAAGAATGCGAAAAGGAATTGAATTTCAATACCTATATGGTGCAGTTAAAAGATCAGAGTAGTTAAACTCGAAGTGAAAATAATCTTATTTCAATACCTATATGGTGCAGTTAAAAGACTTAGTTTTATTAATATCTACGATCTGAAAAGTAAATTTCAATACCTATATGGTGCAGTTAAAAGATTATACACAAACTTCAATGCTTGCAGAAATATATAATTTCAATACCTATATGGTGCAGTTAAAAGTTATACTGGAGGAACTGGATGAGCAAGAGCATCCAGATTTCAATACCTATATGGTGCAGTTAAAAGGAAAATTCCGAGTCATCTCCATTCCATCCAGCCGTATTTCAATACCTATATGGTGCAGTTAAAAGTGGGATCAATATGAATGATTCTGCAATGATTAACATATTTCAATACCTATATGGTGCAGTTAAAAGCGTTACAGAAATAAAGCAGTAACGCACTTTACAAATTTCAATACCTATATGGTGCAGTTAAAAGCCATTGTGCAACTGTATAACTGCATCAAACTTTTTATATTTCAATACCTATATGGTGCAGTTAAAAGAACAGAGAAGATTTGCAAGGTTGTTATTACTTCGCTATTTCAATACCTATATGGTGCAGTTAAAAGTGGATCTGGTGCAAAAAAATGAGTTACCATCATTATTTCAATACCTATATGGTGCAGTTAAAAGTGAATTTCCTCCAGACTAAAAAACAAACAGCCTTATTTCAATACCTATATGGTGCAGTTAAAAGTTCTCTAACTGTCTGTTTTGCTCTTTTTGCTTTTCTATTTCAATACCTATATGGTGCAGTTAAAAGTGTTGCTCCGGCTACAACTCCATACGCGCTATTTAGATTTCAATACCTATATGGTGCAGTTAAAAGTGGAACATTAAAAACTAATCAAACACCGAGTCTAACATTTCAATACCTATATGGTGCAGTTAAAAGTGTTGCTCCGGCTACAACTCCATACGCGCTATTTAGATTTCAATACCTATATGGTGCAGTTAAAAGTGGAACATTAAAAACTAATCAAACACCGAGTCTAACATTTCAATACCTATATGGTGCAGTTAAAAGTGTTGCTCCGGCTACAACTCCATACGCGCTATTTAGATTTCAATACCTATATGGTGCAGTTAAAAGTGGAACATTAAAAACTAATCAAACACCGAGTCTAACATTTCAATACCTATATGGTGCAGTTAAAAGTGTTGCTCCGGCTACAACTCCATACGCGCTATTTAGATTTCAATACCTATATGGTGCAGTTAAAAGTGGAACATTAAAAACTAATCAAACACCGAGTCTAACATTTCAATACCTATATGGTGCAGTTAAAAGTTATACTGGAGGAACTGGATGAGCAAGGTCATCCAGATTTCAATACCTATATGGTGCAGTTAAAAGTTTAACGGGTCTTTTTTATCTGTTTTGATATCTATATTTCAATACCTATATGGTGCAGTTAAAAGGAAAAGAAGTTATCAAAAAACAAATCCTTAAAGTGGAATTTCAATACCTATATGGTGCAGTTAAAAGAAGCTAAACTCGATGAAACACAAGCTTTCATGCTCATATTTCAATACCTATATGGTGCAGTTAAAAGAAAGAAGCCACTGTGGATAGAGAAGCCGACTAACAGATTTCAATACCTATATGGTGCAGTTAAAAGATAGTTCCCCTTTCTATCTAAAAAAGGGACACATTAATTTCAATACCTATATGGTGCAGTTAAAAGTCATTCCTAAAGAAGAACCTGTTGATGTGTTTTATGTATTTCAATACCTATATGGTGCAGTTAAAAGAGTTAGTGCGGGTAAAACACATATAGGAACCTATACATTTCAATACCTATATGGTGCAGTTAAAAGTAAGAATAGTCGCTTTAAGGCGAGTGAAATTAAAATATTTCAATACCTATATGGTGCAGTTAAAAGAATAATAATCTCGCCATTATCAGGGTTGTGATCAAATTTCAATACCTATATGGTGCAGTTAAAAGTTATTGAAACTGGTGTCGGGTCTTCTGCTATACTAGCATTTCAATACCTATATGGTGCAGTTAAAAGAAGAGTACATTAAGGATAATGACATAGTATTAAATGTATTTCAATACCTATATGGTGCAGTTAAAAGTAATAGAAATATTCACAGATGAAGGAGATGTAATTATATTTCAATACCTATATGGTGCAGTTAAAAGAAATGTAAGTCTAAAAAATAACCTAAACACAGATATATTTCAATACCTATATGGTGCAGTTAAAAGTTGTTTATCTGTAATAACCTCCGCACCTCTTTCTATTTCAATACCTATATGGTGCAGTTAAAAGTAACATTACCTGTTCTTTTTAACTGTATTCTATCTAAATTTCAATACCTATATGGTGCAGTTAAAAGTTGTGCTAAAGAAGTAAAGAAAGAAAATAATAACATATTTCAATACCTATATGGTGCAGTTAAAAGATGGAATAGTTAAGATAGATAGAACTAGTAAGAGTATATTTCAATACCTATATGGTGCAGTTAAAAGATTTACAGGGTTAAAAAACTGTGATTATTCTGGAAATTTCAATACCTATATGGTGCAGTTAAAAGTCTCCTGCTAGTGAGCTTGTAAAAGGAGGGTTTATATTTCAATACCTATATGGTGCAGTTAAAAGTGGATTAGGTTTTGCATTTAACGAGGCAGTGAAGTTATTTCAATACCTATATGGTGCAGTTAAAAGAGAAAATTTAAGTGCATTAGGGGCTGTAGTTTCTGCATTTCAATACCTATATGGTGCAGTTAAAAGAAAAAACCTCCCAATAATTTTCAACCCCACTTCTTCATTTCAATACCTATATGGTGCAGTTAAAAGTGCTATTTTGGTTTGACGATGTAAAGGAGCAAAACGAATTTCAATACCTATATGGTGCAGTTAAAAGAATAATTTTATTTGATTCTAAGAAGATTACTTCTCTATTTCAATACCTATATGGTGCAGTTAAAAGCTGCTAATTTCGATTCAAATACAGGTGTTCAGACGTATTTCAATACCTATATGGTGCAGTTAAAAGCCCATTCTAATTGTCTTTTGATATGATCTACTTCAATTTCAATACCTATATGGTGCAGTTAAAAGGATTATTACAAAAGTATTTTTTAAGTTTGTATTCAATATTTCAATACCTATATGGTGCAGTTAAAAGAAAATTATCTGATATGATACACGATTTTTCTACTAAATTTCAATACCTATATGGTGCAGTTAAAAGCCGTGAAATACACGACATAAAAAAGCCTATTTACAAGGCTTCACAAATATATTTATTTCTTTTTTAAACACAAAAATTAGTCGCTCTATAATAACCGATTTTATCCCTTAGAGCGACTAACATATAAATAACTAATTATCAACACCTAATCATTAATTACGATATTTCAAAGAACAAATTTTCAAGAGAGCTGAATCATCGACGACTACAAGAAGTTATCCAATTCATTCTTCTCTTTACCTACTACTTGTTTTTCAAGCCATCTTTCTTCTCTACTTTTAAAAATAATTACACTGTCCTCCTCTTTGTTCATAATTTCTTTCGCTTCAGCTAATAGTGCCTTTAATTTCACTTCACTAATCTCTCCTTCAAAGACAGAGTTCTGTATCCAATTCAAATAACGCCTACATAGTTTGAGCATCTTTCCTACTCTCCTCTCCCCTATATCATATACTAAAATCACATACATTACCAACGAGCTTTAAATGGTTTATACTCTTCTATGCCTAAAATGTGTTTGCTCAGTTTATAACATTCTAACTTAATTAAATGCTTATAACTAACATTTCGCTTAAGTACAGGATGTTTAAATGTTTCACTTATTTTTTCTTCCCAAGCTCTTACAAATATCTTTCGCCCTGATTCTTTTAAGGTACAACTATTCAATTTATGATCAAAATCATTCGCTTGTATCTCTTTCTTATTCAACAGCCTAAAAATTAAACGATCTACTAATAAAGGTTTAAATATCTCTGCTAAATCTAATGCTAAAGAATAACGTCTATAACCTGGTTCATGAAGAAAACTTATTGTGGGATTAAGCTGTGTGTGGTAAATCTGACTTAAACAGAGACTATAACACATCATATTACCAAACGAAATCAATGCGTTTATCTCATTTTGAGGAGGGCGTTTACTACGAGTATCCATTGTAAAATCAGAAGTAATAATATCATTAAAAGCAGAATAATACATTTGTCTAATATTCCCCTCTACTCCCATTAACTCATCTACCTCATTACTACCTTCTATAAGCGAACTATACCTCTCTATTGCATCTTGAATATCTTGCAGGTCTCTATCTCTGTTAATATAATAACGAAGATTTTTAACCATATTAAATGAAGCTCCTGATACAAACTTTCTGGCCAAAACCAACCTTTTCTTTTTATCTATATAATTCTTAGTCTGTTCTATTTGCATCTTACCTGCTAAAAGGTATTCTTTTGGCATAAAAGATCCTGAATAATGCTCATAGTAATCAAAAAAATGAACGGCAATACCTTGCTTGCCAAGAAAAGTATATAAAGCACTATTAGCATCTAAACTCCCAAAACAAAATAAATCTGCCACTCCCTCAATTGGAATATATTTAGGAGTACCTTCACTACCATTAGCGTCAGTAGGTACAAATTTTAGCGTATTATCTTTACGACTTAACCGCCCTGGATTGAATAAATAATAAGTCTTTTTCATTATTAGTAAGTTTTAATCCTCTTCCTCTATATAACAAAAATCACAATAACTACATGATCTACAAATTTTGGCATGAATCGTTTTTGGACATTTATCACCTTCACATATTTCTTGTATTTCTTGTTCCCACTTCTTTATTATGTCAATATCTCCTAAATCTAAAGTCACATATTCCCTCTGTCTCAACGAAGGATACTCTATGATACCAGTAGCACCTTCTACTCCTGCTTGTAACAATCTATATAGATAATACTTTACTTGTGCCTTATGAGCCTGTTCTACTTTATCTGACTTTTTTACTTCATGTACTACTTTATTACGGGCGTCGTAATAATCAATCTTTACATTTCCTAATTGTAGTTCAGTATATTTTTCAGAACGTTCAGGATAAGATAATTCACCAAGTAACTTTCCCTCTGCTACTAAATCAGAATTATATTCCATACGTATACCATGATAATGTAGCCATAACTCACGTTTACAAACATGATAAAGATTAATATGTGTCGCATTAATTAACATAAACTCCTTTTATAAAAACTGTGATTCTTCTATTCCATTTAAACTCATGGTATCCATTCCACCTGCTTCTGTATAAAAAACATTCCAACGTTCTATATACTCATATCCAAACTTTGACTTGTCAGGATTGTTATAATGAGCTAATTGATTTTCAATATTTTTAGTTGCAAAAACAGAAAACACATATTTAGACATAATACTTTGAAGTTGTTTCTCTCTAATCTTCTGTGATATAAAATCTACTCTATTGCAGATAATATCAGTGTATAAGTCAAACACCTTTACCCCACAAATCTTATTTTCTTTTGTAGGCTTTATATTATACAACACTAAAAAATCTAATTCCTTTTGTGTAAAAAATGAAGTATCTCCAATATTAATAGGTATCTCTAATGGAATAAAACATGAAATATTATTGCTATCAATAAGTTTAAAATCATTTGCCACAGATTCAAAGCGCAATTCTTTTAAATGAGTTATATAATCTTTAACATTCTCAACCATTGGTTTAGCACTCCACTGATTACGATTATTTATAACTAAATCATATAGTTGATCAAAATCTTTCTTTTCTAATATCTCTTTATATAATTTAGGTGTTATTTTTTCTTTAGTCAATTTATAACGCAAATCACTTCCATATACGGCTGATTCTTTATTGTAATCAAACAAGAACAACTTACAATTCTTTTTATTGACATTTCTATTAATCCTTCCTGCCAATTGTTCGTCAGAATCAATTAGTGAACGATCTTTAAATCCTAAGTCCATATCAATATCTACACCAGCTTCCACAACCTGAGTAGTAATCAATAAAATCTTCTTATGTCGATTGTCATTATCTTTTAAAAAATTAATGATGTATTGCCTTCTGTGCTCTAATATTGTACCTGACAAAACAAATACCTCATCAAAAAAATCACACTCTTTCAATAAATCGTAAAAATCGGTTGCAGACTGTTTATAAATAAACTCAATAATAGTATAAACGGAATCTTTAGGTTTAGCTTTACCATAGTCAAACGTAGCATATTGTTTTGATTCTTCTACCAATCTATCTGCTAATTCACTTAGACTAACTCTTTTTTCAAAATATTCGAAATTAAATGCTATTCGCTCACAAAAGTTTGGATTTCTGAAGTACTTTTCTTTTGCATCTGGTACTAAATAAACAAAGTCATTCACTTTCTCTTTTAAAAAGTCTAACTTATCTAGCTTCGGTAAAGTTGCTGACATTAGAATAAACTTAATATTAAAAGCTTTGGCAAAGTGATTAATAAAATAAATAACTTTATCCCATTGGCTTGGATTATAGCTCTGCAGTTCATCTATTACTACAACAGAATTTGCTAAACGATGAAATAAATAGTTATTTTCTTTTCTATTTGATTTAATAATATCAAAGAAACCGATATGAGATAATAAACACATTGGATAATGCACAAATAGATTGGTAATATAATTAAGCTTATCCTTACCATACGTATCATCATGCTCACTTTTTTCTGTAAATGAGGCCTTACTATGTAACTCTATTATCTCATCTTCTGTAAGTCCCAAAGTTTCTTTTAGACTTGCCTTAGTCTGTGTAATTAGGGTTGTGAAAGGAAATACGTAGAATACCTTGTTTATCTTTCCTTTATGTGCTTTTAATAACTCTATGGCCGCCAAAGCAGATAGGTTTGTTTTTCCACCACCTGTCGGAGCTTCTATATAGAATAGATTCTTATCAATATTTTTTCTAATATTGTTAATCACCTCTATACCCATTTCTTTTCTCAACACATTGAGATTATCCCCTGACAATGTTCTAGGATTAGACAAGATATAACCTTCTAAATCACTATATGTTTTAGAATTAAAATTCACCTTTTCTTTATTATTTACAAGCTTTTCCTTTGTTGTTACGTTTTGATAAATCTCATTAATTCTGTCAAAACTAAATACACCATTATCAAGAATACTTTTAACAGGAACGTTTTTGTATGAATTACAATACTCATTCGTAGCCAAATAATCTGATGCTGTCAACAGAGAAAAATTCAGTTTCAACAAGGAATACATCGCATCTGACTTATTAAAGTCTTTAAAGATATTTCTAAGTAAATTCTTATTTCCTACATAAGCAATTAATTCTTTTCTTATCTTATAACCAAAAAGCGGTAGGTATTTTGACATAAACTCTAATACCTTTTCTCTTTCATTATTAAATAAAGTATCCATATTTAAAGTATCCTCAACATTATCATTAATACTTGAACTATGATGTTTGAAAATACTATACGAAAAAACATAAGCTGTAAAAACCAAGCAATAAATCTCTTTTGGTTTTACCATTTTGAGAATTGATTCAAATTGGTCTACTAAGAATATAAAAGCTCCTAAAGATGAATGAGTAGTAGATAGAACACTATCTTTAATCTCCATTCCATAAAAGTTTGCATTATTCATTTTAGTGCTATCAGCCTGAAAATTTTCGTTTACTTTTCCATGATCATGAAAGCGAATAACACAAACAAATTGCCTCTTGATTTCTTCTCCTACCGAATTATTATCTACTCCAACCACTTTCAAATAATCTGAGATCAAAGTATCTATCACCTCATCCAAATGATGATCTCGTATTAATTGTAAAAAGTACTTCTCAACTAATTCAATATGTTCTACAAGAGTCTCTGGTGCCTTTAAACCATTTCTATCTCTATGAGCATAATAAGTATCCTCATCACGCAGATAACTACGTAACGAGGGTACTTCCATTAATATTTGCTGTATTGTTTTATATGAATTGTACATAAGCGTCTAACTCTTTTAGACAATATAGATTGTCTAATACCTTCGAATTTTTGATCAAAAAATTAGTATAAGCAAAGTCTTCTAAATTATACTGCATCAGTTCCTCATTAAAACCATCTGGTAATCGCTCAAAATACACAAATGTATTCTCAACCATCTCCATAGATCCAAATACAGGATAAGGCGTTTCTTTGTTATCCTTTACATTCATTGATTTTAAGAACAAGCTCTTAATTGCAACCTCATGTTCTAAATCTTCTATAGGTATTTCAAAAGAATACTCTTTAAAACTCTCTTTAGTCCACCAGGCTGTAAACTCATTTTTCCCAAAATAAGGGACAAACTCAGCATTAGCATTCTTCAAATACTCCAGTAATTTACTCTCTAATTCATTCGACTCATCTAACAATAAGTAAATTCTATAAGCAGGTTTTACTAACGTTAACTCCTCTGTTAGAAAATTATTACCTTTATTTGCATATCCTACCGTATTGGTATATTTAATAGCTGTTTTAGCAAAATTACCTTTATCATGCATTAAAGGTTCTATTGCTATTTTCAAATCCTTTAACTTCAAATAGTAATCAGGTAAAACATCTTTTTTCTTATAACCTCCTAATCCCAAAATAGCACCTAACAATCCTAAAACCGCAGGTTTGTGAATCATATTATAGGAAAGGTTTATCGTATTGTTCGTATCTGGTTTTCTAAAAAAACCAAAATCAGAACATAAATCTATTGATACTATTTTCATAAAATCTTATTTAAGTTAAATCAGAATATACTTCTGACAACTAAACTAAATAGCTAATACAGTAGCTCCTATAGGTTCATTAATAACTTTAGTCAATGTCTTATTATAGAACAATTCTATTTTCAATACGTCTTTAGCAATGTGTTCTTCTTTTAATAAAGCCTGTACCTTTTGTAAATCTATCTCTCTACTATCATTAATATCAATTAGATTAACAAATGATGGCAGTACTACTTTTGATCCTTCTTTCAATTCTACCCATAACAATAATTCATTCTCTGTACCAGATTTAGCAGCCGAATCATAATACGAAGCCCCTTTACACATTCCCTCTTTTAACTTAGCGATATCCTCAACTAACACGCCTGCAGATTTAACTCTCTCTGCATCCTCTTCTATATTCTTTGGGTTAACAGAGAAATGATGAACATAATGCCCTTCTTCTAAACGAGATTGAGATCCTAATGTACTATTATCCGCATCTTCTTTATTTGAATTACGGAATGGAGATAATATTTGTTCTGTGTAAATTACATTCTCCGAAAACTTATTTACTCCATGTGTAATCTGACAAGTTCCATGTAAAGAAAGATTGACACTCTTTACTGCAAATGTTCCTCCAAATAAACGAACATCAATACTTTGTAGAAGATTAGCTAATACATCTACTTTATCATTTTTTATATCCTTATATTTTACTTCATAAGTCTCTTTTAAATCTCTTGGTGCAAGATTTTCATTTAATGATTTAAAATAGAATACACTCTCTCCTAAGGCATTCTTCCAATAATTGCGAATAGAGTATTTCAAAGCTTTATCTGTAGCATATACTACTCCATTCGGTAGCTTACGTGGTTGCCCAGAAAAGTCTGCATTGTAATTTGAGTTAATTGACTTAATAACTACTGCGCCATATACGCGATTTTTAAATGATGTACTCATAACTATATTTTTTTATTTAGAACTGTATAATTGATTTTTTGCAAAAACACCTGATAAGATCTCAGGCATTAACTTCTTTAAATTAACCTCTGTTTCATAACTTAATACAAATGCAGCTGCTCTCTCAAAACTTCTTGAGAAATTCTCATGTTTATAACGAGCAAAATCATTAGCAATCGCTTTTTTAAACTCACTACACTTTGCTTGTTGCAAATAAGGTTCTAACAATAAATAGCTATTGTCTGCTGATTTACTTTTATTCAAAATATAACTAATTACCATACCTGCTGTAAAAGCAAAATGCTCATCATTTGCTTTCATTTGTAATCCTTCTTCCGAAATGAGTTCATTTACAAAACTCTGATATTCTTTTAATTTACTTCCCATATATTCTTTATTTTGTTGATTAAAATGATGTTGTACACTATACCAAATATTTAGTTTTTCCTTGACTGAATTTATATAACCGTTCTTTATACTATCTTTTATAGAATTAAAAACCATTTCATAAAACACATTATAATCTATAACTTGTCTTTGTGATTTATATACATAGTCATAAACTACTTTTCTATACTTAGAATATGAAACAAAAGTGTTTGGTAATATTTCATAACCATCTGTATTCAAATCTGAGAAACAATCTACCTTATGATATTTATTTCCTATTAAAGGTTTAAACACAACATTTTCCAAATGAAACACATCAGTGATTACCACGTTACCCTTTAATTTTTTATCATCATAAGCTTCAAACAAGTTTTCAACACATAACTTATTACTATCAATTGTACCAAATTTATATTCAAAATTAGATATGAAATCATAATCCTTAAATACAAGACCATCTTTTGTATTTTGCCAATACAACAAATAATAATTACTAAGATCACTATTCTTCTCATTCACCATTTTTTGTATGATCTCCTGATAGCCTAATTTGAATCCATTCTCACGCAAAATCCTTACCATATCACCATTCAATTCATCTTTGTACACAAACAAAGGCAATGGATTAGGCAATACTTTATTTGGCAATACCCCTTTAAATTCATGAAGTAATTTAGCTTCTTCATTAGTAATACGTCCTGTTATGTCAAAACTTGCAGACTGATGCATTAGAAAGGGCATATTACTATTAAAGCCATTCATAAAATTACTTGTTCCATAAATAATTCCACTTTCATCAGGTGGAGTATTATACTTATCTGTATTAAACAATTTATCATCTAAATACTTTTTATGTACAGATTTGTATTGATCTACTGGTAAATCTAAATAGAATATTAAATATTCTCCATCCGATAAGTCGCGTAATTTCAATAACGATTGATCTAATTTCTTTAGTTCTAATTTAATATTCTCCTTTTCAACCTTATCTATAGTTTTTTTTAAAAGTTCATTTATTTCTTCTTTCTTAGTCAATAGATTACTTCGCTCTATATCAAAGTTTCTCTCTATTCTCTCAATAATAGTAACAAATTGTTCTTGTGTAAAAAAGTTTCGATAAACTTCATACTTATGCTTTTCATTATCATTATCAAACAATGCAAAAGCCTTCTCAAAGTAATCAACAAATCTTTCATATATCTGTTTCTTTTTTCCCCCAGCATTCGCTAAATACTTAGTCCCCCCTTTTAAATGTTCTCTTTTAAATGCTACCATAAAAGGAGAACAACTATGAATTGCTTTAATTGGTAAATCAAAACATTTGTTGGTATCTATACACCAAGCATTCTGATGACGTATTTTACACTCCTCTAAAAAAGGACTTACTTCTTCATCTTTCTTAGAGTACATCTCATACTCAAAATTCACCAAATCAATACTACATATTTGATCACGATCAACCTTCTGATGTAATAAAATATGTAATCCTTCTTTTGGTTGCGATCCCATTGTTTTAAAGTCATCGGGCAATAATCGCATAAAGTTTACTATCTCCTTTATCATAATTATATTTTTTTCTCTTCAACAATCTCTAAAAAACCTAATCCTTGTGCATTATATACACCTCCTCCAGCATTGAGTAATAAGTCTATAAATCTTCTCTCTCCCTTTACTTCTATTTTAAAATTGACATATCCTTTTATTTTTGTTTGTTGAGGAGTACCTTGTTTGATCGTTACTAAACGACTTCGATAAGGTTTATCATAAAACTTCACTTCCATCGCCAAGAAAGCATTATCAGCCTCTTCCTCACCATAAGCTGCTTTAATCTTTTCTCTCCAGCTATACACAAACATCTCTTGGTATCTTGAATGCTCAGGATTTAGATATTCATAAGACCAATCTTCTCTTTTTAATCCAATTACTAAAGGAGATATAGGTCTTACACATATACTTACTATCTCATTCTCTTTATAAACACTAAGTTTATTATTAATGCGTTCTATTGTTTTTACTCTAAAATCTTGTCTTGATTTTTTATCTGATATATTAATCTTTTCAGAAGCAAATAATCCCTGTACAAAGTGTTGCATAGCTTCAGGCAAATGAAAAGCCACTTGTACTTCTAATTCGTTTTGTTGTAATAATAAACGATCTCCTTCTATAACAAATGGACACTTAATATCACTAAAACAAAAAAGCTTCAATCCTTTACCATACCCTTCTTGATGTAGAAAGGTGGCGTAGTCATTATCTCCTTTACTTATAATCTTATATATAGCAGCAGATAATGGATATTGATAATTCGCAGGTATTATCCTTTCCTTATCTATTGCTTCTAACTTAATTCTAAATCTCATATCCTATTCTTAACTTCTTGTCTATAAATATAACTTTAATATTTTGTGGTGTTTTACGGAAAACCTCCTCATACTAAAATCACCCCTCATAAAGTTACCGAACTCCCTATTTCTATCCTAGACAAAGAATGACACATTGAAAACATTAACAATTTAGTCTCTACCCCCTCCTAGAATAAATGAAGAAGTCGACAAGGAATGAGTATGTAGCTAGTATAATGATGACTTAAGAAGTATTGGTTATATCTTGTTGACACGTTTATAAAATAAAAAAAGCCTAACTACTCTCGTAATTAGGCTTGTATATTAAATTTTATGTCTTTAAAAAGAACTATGATTTACTAGGTGTCGGATGTATGTAATACATCCCTACGATTGTGTGCCGATAGAGTGCCAAAATTGCATAATATATACCAAATGCCGTAGGCAATACACTCCTAATTTCTAATTCTAAATTCTTAATTAATTACTGCATGCTCTCGACACACATGATCGCACATTTCTCACCATCGATGGCAGCAGATACAATACCCCCTGCATACCCTGCTCCTTCTCCACATGGATAAAGTCCTTTGATCTGAGGATGCTCTAAGGTATAATCCTCACGAGGGATACGCACTGGAGAGGATGTTCTACTCTCTGGAGCGTGTAAGATAGCCTCATTTGTGAAGTACCCTTTCATCGACTTGCCGAACTCTTGGAATCCCTGTCTCATTATTTGCGTCAAGAAGCCTGGGAATACCTGTCCTAACTCTATAGAAGTCGTACCAGGTAGATAAGACGTCTTAGGGATAGACTCCGATACTTTAGACTGAGAGAAGTCTACCATACGCTGTGCAGGTACACGCTGTGTCTCTCCAGCTACCCTATAAGCCTGTTGTTCTATCGATTTTTGAAACTCCATACCTGCTAAAGCTCCGAACTTTTCAAAAGGTTTAAAGTCTTCTAAACGCAATTCTACTACGATACCCGAATTGGCTGTTGCTTGATCCCGTTTAGACGGTGACCATCCATTGGTTACGACTTCTCCTGGTGCTGTAGCACAGGGTGCGATAACCCCTCCTGGACACATACAGAATGAATACATTCCACGACCATTGACCTGCTTCACGATAGAATAAGGTGCTGGAGGAAGAAACTCTCCTCTGTAATCACATGAGTACTGTATCTTGTCTATCAGCGTCTGTGGGTGCTCTGCACGTACTCCTAGGGCAAAAGGCTTTGCTTCTATCAAGACTTTCTTACGGTTTAGTAATTCATAGATATCACGAGCAGAGTGTCCTGTAGCTAAGATTATTTTCTTTGCTTCGATTAGGTCTCCATTGTGTAGTTTAACTCCTTCTATTTCATTTCCTTTGATCACAAAGTCTACTACTCTTTTCTCAAATAACACTTCACCACCAAACTCCTCAATCTTAGCACGCATATCCTGCATAATCTTCGGAAGTTTATTCGTTCCGATATGTGGATGTGCTTCTACTAATATATCTTGTGATGCTCCGAAGGCTACTAATAGCTCTAGTATACGATTGACATCACCACGCTTTTTAGAACGTGTATACAACTTACCATCTGAGTAAGTTCCCGCTCCTCCTTCTCCGAAACAGTAGTTCGAATCCGGATCAACGATATGATCGATATTTATTGCTTTCAAATCACGACGACGACCTCGCACATCTTTTCCTCTTTCGACTACAATAGGTTTTACCCCTAACTCGATTAGTTGTAATGCTGCAAAATAACCCGCAGGTCCTGCTCCTACCACGATAACACGTGGAGCATCCTTTACATTTTTATACTCTGGAAAATCAATATGTCTGTGCACGACATCCTCATCGGCAAAAAAAACAGCAACCTTTAAATTAATCTTTACGGTGCGTTGTCTCGCATCGATAGATCTCTTTAAGATCGTGATATGCTTAATGTCCTTTGGAGAACACTTCACATGGTTTGCAACGTACTGCGTCAATAAATCAGCTGTACCTGCAACTTCAGGAAGAACTTGTAACTGTAATTCTTGTGGCATTTTTTTATAAAGCAAATAAAAATTAAAGGCGCAAAAATAAACTAAAATCACTTAGCTTTTTTTACTATTTTATAGTCATTCAGTATTTTTTTGACATCCCGTACACAAAATACAGAAAACCATACTAAAAAACTAATTATTAGTTATTTACTATATTAAGCCCATACTATTTATTCTGATTATAAAGTAATTCCTTCTTATCTCAACCTACTTAAAACAAAAAAGCCTGTGATATAATATCACAGGCTTTTACATAAAAGGAACTAAGGAAAAGCGAACTTGGGGTAAGCTTATCAAATGAGTCTACTATCTGTCCTTAGTCCTTCTAATCTATATAATACAATTGCTATTTCTTCTTAAAACAAAGCCTCTATTTGCTTCTCAGCTTCCCATAGGTCACAGTATTTACCTTGTTTTATCATTAAGGCTTCATGTGTCCCCTCCTCTACTATCTGACCTTTTTCTAACACACATATCTTATCCGCGCCTCTGACTGTAGATAACCTATGTGCAATGATAATCACAATCTTCTCTTTCACTAGCTCATCGATAGCACGCTGTACGGCTAGTTCGCTTAAAGAGTCTAGAGAAGACGTTGGTTCATCTAGAATGACTATCGGGCTGTTCTTCAGCAGTGCTCTCGCAATAGAGATACGTTGGCGTTCTCCACCTGATAAGGTATTTCCCATATCTCCTATAGGTGTGTCATACCCTTTAGGCAATTGACTGATAAAGTCATGACATTGAGCACGCTTAGCAGCATCTATTATTTCTTCTTGAGTAGCAGTAGGTTTCGCCATACGGATATTGTTACCTATGGTATCATCAAATAAATAAACCTCTTGGAATACCACAGAGATCATACTCAACAAATCGTTTTGACTCAAATTAGCAATATCAACTCCTCCTATACTAATGCTCCCCTTCTGACAATCTGCATAGCGCATAATCATTCTTGCCAGCGTAGTCTTACCCGAACCTGAAGGTCCTACTAAAGCTACAATAGACTTCGGTGCAATAGATAAGTTGATATTAGACAAAGTCTTTTCTTGAGCATCTTCATAATAGAAGTCTACTTCTTTAAACTCTATACCATAAGAAGTTGGTTTCGTTTGAGGTGTCTTTACTTCTAAGACAGGAGCAGTTAACATCGCTGTGATTTGCTTATATCCTGCTTCCATCAGGCTAAATATCATAGTCATTGGTACAAAGCTAGAGATCAACTCTGAAAAACGAATCACAATAATCATTAAGGCTGTCATGACCATCATATTGCTATCTGCTTTTAGCACAAACAATATTCCCAATCCCAATGATACTAACATCCCTACTTCTAAAGCAGAAGTAATAATCAGGTTAGGAGTACTCCCTTTGCCATGTCCGAAGATTTGCACTTCTCTTACTTTATCAATGCTTTTGTTTAAACGAACTACGATACGCTCTATACCATTACTTGCCTTAAGCACAGGTAAGCCTTGGATAAACTCTATAGACTCTGCATTTAGTTCAGAGTGTACTTCATTTAGGTAATACATTCCACGGTCATAAGCAGGTTTTCTCCAGCGATATAACGGGATGATCACAGGGAATAAAATCAAGATAACGATCGCTATCTTCCAGTCAAAGAAGAAAGTCATCAGCCCTACTGATATAGGTGTAATCACTCCATACATCATCAAACTTGACACTGTAATGGTGTAAGAAATCACCTCATCTACATTATTACTAATCACGGCACTCCACTTTCCAGAGCGTTTATTAGATAAAAATTCTAAAGGCATCTCTCTTAATTTCTCCCCTTGTCTCTTGCGAAGGTCATACTGTGCCTGTGAAGAAAAACCTCCATAGTCATAGTCTTGCCCTATCCATCTACAGATAGCACTAATCACGACGAAGCCTAATGCTATCCAGATGTAAAACCATACTTGCTCAGGCTTTCCCTTCCCTATATTCATAAAAATAGGGTAAAAGCAAGTATAAGCTGCTCCTTGAAAAACAGAAGACAACAATATCAATATTAAACTCATTCGCAGTCGTCCATCCATCGGACCTGCTGCTTTAATCAGGTTAGATAATATACCGATAAAAGAACTGCTCTTATTTGTTTGTACTTTACTCATCTCTATTACTTATCTGATTTAATATGCCAATTTCTCGCTTGTGTATACGATTGCCACATCGCTTGGTATATTCCTTGATTAGCGGCTAATTGTTCATGTGTTCCTATCTCGCTAATGCTTCCCTTATCCATCACAATTATCTGATCCGCATTCTTGATTGTCTCTAATCTATGAGCGATCATAATGACTGTTTTGTCCTTCATCAGATTGCGGAAAGCACGCATCAGTAATAGTTCGTTTTCTGTATCTGAGAATGAAGTTACCTCATCCAAGATAAGAATAGGTTTATTTCTCAAGATAGCTCTAGCAATCGCTAGACGTTGCTTCTGTCCACCTGAGAAGTTATTTCCTCTTTCTTTTACTAAGGTCTCATACCCATCAGGAAGTTGCATAATAAAATCGTGTATTTGGGCAGCCTTAGCTGCTTCCATCACTTCTTCTAAGGTAGCTTCCTCTGCGCCCATTCTGATATTGTTAGCAATCGTATCAGAGAAGATAAAGTTGTCTTGAAACACAAATGATATCGTATCTAATAATACCTCAGGTTTTAATTGGCGGATATCTGTTCCGCCCAGTTTTATCTCTCCTTCGTTAACATCCCAAAAACGAGGTAACAAACGAGCTACAGTAGACTTTCCTGCTCCTGATGCTCCTGTAATAGCAGTAAAAGTACCTGGCTTCACCGTAAAACTGATATTATTTAATGCCTTGTCCTCTCTACCAGGGTAAGTAAAAGATACCTTGTCAAACTCTATGGTTGTATCATTTACAGAAATTTGTTCTCCTGTAGAAGTTAAAGGCTCTACTTCTAGTAATTCTTCTATACGCTTTGCGCTGATTGCAGCTCTAGAGATCACATTAGTCAAACTTCGGTAAGGCAAAATAGACTCTATCATTCCTGTCCCCAATAATAAAGAGGCTACAAAAGACACAAAACTCAAAGACCCCTCTTGGAACCAATACGTTCCTAGCACAAGTAATATAATAAATGTAGGTAGCGGGTTTAAAATAAACATCGACAACTTAGCATTCAATCCGTTTTCCTTAAACCACAAAGTGATAATAGATAAATAGCGTTGTAAAGCGTTCTCATAACGCACAAATGACTTCTCTCCACCATCGAATACACGTACTACTGGCATTGCCTGTACATACTCTATCACAGCTACATTAATATCTTCTTTTGCTTTATTAAATTGATGTGTTACTTCTGTCTTATTCTTCATCGCTAATGCTAAGAACCCAAGCCCTACAATAAGAATAGCTAGACAAACTAGTGCTACTCTATAATCAAACCAAAATAATGCAACCAAAGTAACTACTGGAAAGGCATACGTACGCACAAATAAAGGGGTACTATCTGCCGCAAATCCATGTAATAAACGAACATCTTCATTTAAGATTTTAGTCAATGCTCCTGAACCTGTCTCAGTCAAGAACCCCAATGGTAACTTCGCCATATGGTGACTGATATTCTTACGCAAAATAGCTTCTAAATCAAAAGCTGCGTAATGGGATACGTCAAATGACTTTAGACGTAATACATAACTAACTACTACACATAAGATCATCGCTCCGAATAGATACAACAATTGTGTTGTATTTCCGTGATACAGTGCATTAATTAGGTAACTTAATATTATTAAATTGGCTATTGTCAATAAAGTAGAACCCACAGAAAGAGCCATTGCAAAGTTTAGCTTCTTCTTGACTGGTTTTACGATACGCCATAGCACATTATCTGTTGCCATATTATTGTTTTTGTGATTTTGTGATTTTGTTGTTTTGTTGTTTTGTGAAATCGTGAAACTGTGAAATCGTTTTTTGTTCTGTTCTCGCTACAAAGTCTCCTGACTTTGAACTACCATGCCATCTGTTCCCTGTTTCCTGTTTCCCATTTCCCTTTTTCCTGTTTCCCGTTCCCAATTTCCTGTTTCCCGTTCCCAATTTCCTGTTCCTGTTTCCTGTTCCCCGTTCCCAATTTCCTGTTCCTGTTTCCTGTTCCCCGTTTCCCGTTCCCTAAAAAACTATAAAAAAGGAATAGTAGAGAAGAAAACTCCTCTACTATTGCATCCAAACTCTATGGAGAGTTCTAAATAATTAAACTTATTATTTTTCTAATTTCACTAAGCCCCATACTTGACCACCTTTACCGATGTTAAACGCAGGTTTAGCTACATTATCAGATCCTAATACATAGTATCCGTTATAATCTTTGTTATTCACTACTCTGAAGTACACTTTACCATCTATTGTAGTAATCGCTTGAGCATCTTGGAATGCATAAGTAGATTTAGGCGCTCCCTCTACAGCTTTTGGTCCTGCAGCAATATTCTCTTTATCAAAAGCATAGTATGTAAAATTAGGGTTTGGCAAAATATCTGTGTATGAGAATGCTTTATCACTCCATGCTGTATATAGCTTACCATCTTTTACCCCTACTGAACCTACTGTAGTATTCTTTACATAATCATCAATCTTAATGATCCAATCTTTATCTATTTCTGTTGTTCCTTTTTTAATTCTAACAATAGCAGAACCATTAGTCGCTCCATTTACTCCGAACCCATGAGAACACATATATAGCGCTCCATCGTCTCCCATAGTCCACATTTGATTCGCGTTACCACCATATCCTACATAGCTGATACGGTTATCTTGAATCGTTTTTTCATATTTACCAGTAGCGATGTCGATCACTGCTAGTTTGATATATCCTGGAGCAGGGTCTTTCATCTGACTACCTTGTCCATCTTTAGAACCTGTGATGATATCTACATATAATTTTCCATCTTTAGACGCGATAAAGCGAGATCCCACAGCTTGGTATTCTGCTTTTTTATCTTCTACTACAGAAAGGTCTATTTCTCCTGTACGCTGCATTGTAGAAGGATTGAATACTTGTATCTTTAACAATCCTCTTCCTATATCAGCATAGTATCCAGTCGTTTTATCATGTACATAAAAGTTAGAAGACATACCTGTGATTCTACCTGTCTCTGATAAAGAACCGTCTGCATTAATAGAATATCTCAAGATACCGTCATCAGGAGAAGACACACGTCCTAGTTGAAGACGTTGGAATACCCATTCTCCATACGCTTTCATTCCATTCCCTTTTATCTGTAATGACCCCTTATGGATATTGTCTAAATCTCCTTCAGGCATTTTATCATAGTTAGATAAGTATCCTACGAATGGCTGTACTCCTAATGTAGCTGTTAATAGCGCATAAGATGTCTTCGTTGGCTCAACTGGTTTAGTAAGCTCTGAACTTGAATTATCATCTGATGAACATGATGCAAAAGCAAATAACCCTGCCATAGCTAATGCTCCTATCGTTTTAGTACTAAAAATGCTTTTTTTCATTTTAATAGATTTTATTATGGTTTAACACGAATTACAACTTCGCTTTATTAATTTTCTGTTTTTAAAGGAATAAACTCTATATTAATTCTATATTTAGCTCAATATGTTTTTTTTTACAAAGCTTGATTCGCTACGCTTTTATTTATTTACTTTTTTATCTTAACACAAAAAAGTAACAAAAAAAGTCAAGGCTATAACTCCTAAACGGTCAATCTACGAAGCAAATTCTGAGACAAAATGAACTCCTTTCAGTCAAACAGAATTTTGTCTCTAAGAATTTACTTCTATTGACACTCGCTTATCCGTTAAGGCCGTAAGGTCGCTTCGCAAGATTATCTATCACAGAGAGATAAACATTATTAATTAGAAATAAACTATCTGCTTAAGTCTATCTATTCCTCATTTTCAATCCCCTATTTCCTGTTTACTCTCCTAAAGAGACATATTCACTTTAAAATGAAGACTAAATCCTTCATTTTGTATTTTATAATTGTCAAATATTTCACTGTTAAACAAGTTCTTAGCTTCTAAACCGAAAGACAGTTTAGGTGAATAACTCCACACCACTCCTGTAGAATGTAAATTCTGATCAGGGATTACATAGGCTTCTGCATTAACCTGTGCTTTTCCCCATAATCCTAAGAAACCACTAGGTTCAAATTCTTTAGGAATAAAGTCTAGGTAATAAGCCTTTACAAAACTGTAGTTGTAATAAAACGAGAATTTATCTCCTGCCTTGAATACATTGTCATGTGAAGTACGCAGACCAAGATTAGCAAAGAAATAAGGTGTATTTCTCAGGCGAGAACCCTCATACGTCTTGTCTTCTTTATCATATAATCTAAAGTCTTGATACGTCACGTTACCAGACAGTCTCAACCACTTTAATGGAGAATATGCTGCATCTACCTCTACTCCAACTCCTTTTATCTTTTCTATGTTCTCGTAACTACCAAAAATACCCGTGTTTAACAGCATGATCATATCATGTGTTCTTCTGTAGAACACATTGACCTCTGTCATGAAATTGGTTTGATTATTATAGTTAAATCCTAGATTATAGTTCCAACTCTTTTCTGGTTTTAAAGCAAAATTGGTACGCGTGAATGTTCCATCTCCGAAAAACTCTTCTTGCTCTGGTAGACGCACGGCTACTTCTCCTGAGAATCTAGCATACATACGATCGTTAATCTGATATTTTAACGACTCTGATACACCCCAGTTCCCTTTTGTTTTAGATCTTTTCTGCTCCATAGAAGTGTCTCCATGCGCACTCTCATACCCTTCTGTACGCAGGTAATAATACTTCGCTGATAAGTCATTCGTCAGACGATCATCTAAGGCATATAATCTCCAGTTTAACCCTGTAATCCACTTTTGGAATACTACAGAACGCTGTAACATATCTATCTTAGAGAAAGGAAATTTCTCTCCGTAAGGGTCAGAACCACGACGAGTAGAGGTATTGTAAACAGAGTTTAACTCTATAAACCCATTGTCTAATCGGTAAGATAGATTAGTACGAGATACGAAGTTATAATAACGTAACTTTTTGATACTCCCACTAGTAGTCGCTTCTCCATTCTTACTAGGTACTGGAGTGAACTTCCCTCTCCAGTCGTAAAACCCTTTAATCGTATCTGTATAACTAGAATGCAGTGTATTATAGACAAGGAATTGATCTAACTTCAAGTCTTTATCTAAAAAAGCCTTGCGATAGCGAAGTGTTGGCACTACAGAATTCATATTACTCGTCACTCCTCCGAATGGATAGTTCATCGTCATCCCGTAATTGTGCTGTTTATTAATGTAAAAGCTACTTACAGTCAAACGCAATTCATCTGCCCAAGTCTTGTTCTTCACTCCCACAAACCCTTCTACAAATCCATTAGAGAAACGGTTGTGAAACAGTTTGTGTTTTTCTCTACTTACCTGTGCCGTTTCTGGATCAGTGTAAGGCACATTGACTTTATAATTGTTATCAGAGTAATTAATAAAAGTATTTACTCCTCCGAATAAGCCTGTCTTTTTATCTTGAAAATAAGCGTTTACGGTACCTCTATGAGTGTTATAAGAACCTATCTGATAAGATACATCTACAGATTGATTACTTTCAGGCTCTTTCGTTACGATATTAACTGCTCCTCCTAATGCATCTGCCCCTAAGGCTACAGGTACCACCCCTTTATAGATCTCAATGCGATCAATCATCGTAGGCGGTACAATAGAATAACTAAAGGCATTCCCTAAATAATCCATCGGAACCCCATCCTTAAAATACTTTATCGCCTTTCCTTCAAAACCGTTTAGCATCAAATTAGTAGCATTACCTAATCCCCCTGTTTGTCTCACTCGTACACCTACTGTTCTGTTCATCAGCTCTATCACACTAGACGGCTGTTGTTTCATCGCTTTTACATCAAGTACAGTAGCACGTATAGGTTGACGACTTTCTTTTTCGGCTTTAGTCTCTCTCTGAATAATCACTTCATTTAACCCCGTATTTTGTAAAGTATCTTGCTGTGCAAAAACAGATTTAGAATTAAATGATAAAACAGCGATTAAGGATAAAGTAAGGTATGGTATTTTCATCTTGATCTCTCTTATAGAATAGCTCTGTGGAAGACTATCTCTCTTATTGATAGGGCAAAAGTAGGCATCCCTTTGCCTGAGTACTGACGCTAAAAGGAATATAAAAGACGCAAGAAGGAGTATTATTTAGATTCATTAAAAAGGAAGACAACACTTCTTGTACTTCAGAACTCAGCATTAGAAGTCGTTGACTTATCCCCCTGATACCCTGTGTATAGCTATGATGATATACTGATTGTAGTTTGATCCCATAGTGATCGCATAAAAAGCAGGCAAAAATATGCGAGCAGTATGCCATCACTATGCGATAACTATGTGACCACTGCTATTTTTGAAGAATAAAAACGAGCAGTAACTATCTTCAATTAGAGCTACACACAGGCATTTACTACCTCGTAGTACCTCTTCCTAATGTAGAACTTTCTTCTTAATGGCTATGCAGATCAAGTGAGATATACGTCCTTATCTATGGATTTTATAGTTATTGAGTAATAGTATTGTATTTGAGTGGCAATGCTAGACTATTAAAAAACTTTATTCTACTCCTAAAAACACCACTGTGAATCATTTTAATTTAATTATCTTGCTTATTCGTCTTAAAAACACCTATATGGCTTCACCATTACAAACAGAGATCCTTCAATTAGCCAAACAAGATGACCACATTAGAGCTGTTATTCTCAATGGTTCAAGGGCTAACCCTATGGTTACTCCTGATCAGTACCAAGATTATGATATCATCTATATGGTGACTGATATAGAAAGTATCAAGAAAGAGGGTATTGTCTACAAAACCTTTGGACAGCCTGCCATACAACAATTACCAGATGATATGCACTTAGGTAACGAAGAGGTTATTTCTTCTATTTCGTATGCTTATTTAATGATTTATGAAGATGGTAGTAGATTAGACCTTACCCTATTCCCAGTAGATCAATTAGAGCAGTATAAAAAAGACAGTCTCTCTATCGTATGGCTAGACAAAGATGGAATATTTAAAGATATACCTAAGTCTTCTGATAACGACTATCATGTACAACGCCCTACTCAACGGGAGTTTACAGAAGTGTGTAATGAGTTTTGGTGGTGTTCTACTAATGTCGCTAAGGGACTGGCTAGAGAAGAAAGAGTATATGCAAAAGATATGATGGAGTCTGTCGTCCGTCCTATGTTCTTACAGTTACTAGCTTGGAAAATAGGAAGTGAACACCATTTTAGCGTTTCTATAGGCAAATCAGGTAAATTCATTAAGAACTACTTAAGCGATGAAGACTATAACAAGGTATTAAGAACCTATAGCAATGCTAATATTCAAAATACATGGGAAGCCTTTCACACCATGACTACTTTCTTTCAAGAACTACAAATAGAACTAGGTAAACGACTTGTCCTAAAAGTAAATATAGAAGAAGCTAAGAATGCCTTACAGTATATCAATAGAATCTATCAAGATTAATAAATGATTCATCACAAATAGAGGTATATAAAAAAAGCGACTAACCCTTATCAGTTAGTCGCTTATAGATTATTATTAAACCTAAATACTGCAAAACCATTCTACTTCATAGCTTTTTCATTAGCTCTAAAACCATACTAGTGTATACTTTTGTCACTAATTCAGACCTATTTCGTATAATTACTTTTCGTTTATATGTCTATTGCGTATTTTGGGTTAAAAGATTAGTTCTTTGTTCTATTGGTTACCAATTGCTTTAGTGCAGCCCATTGTCTCAACGTTGTTTTTGCTTCTTGAGCAGGGTAACCTAATACTGTCTTACCTGCTTCTACATCTCCAGTCACTCCTGATCCAGCTCCTACTACAGCACCCTGCCCGATAGTAACGTGATCTTTAATAGAAGCACTACCTCCTATCACCACAAAGTCTTTTAGTGTAACTGAACCTGCTAAACCACTATTACCAGCCATGATACAGAATTTTCCTAACTCACAATTATGTCCTATCTGAACAAGATTGTCAATCTTACAACCATCTCCAATAATGGTAGCGCTAAACTTTCCTCTATCTACACATGAATTCGCTCCTATCTCAACATAATTACCGATAACTACATTACCGATCTGAGGTATCTTCACTAACCCTAACTCAGGAGACGGACAGAAACCAAATCCATCAGCTCCAATCACTGCGTTAGGATGTAAAATACAGTTATGTCCGATATGACTGCGCTCACGCACAATGACACCAGACCACAATATCGTATTATCACCAATCGTACTGTCATCTAATACAGTGACATTAGGATACATCTTTACATTTTTTCCGATTATAACATTTTCACCGATTACACAACCAGCTGCTATTTTAGCTCCTTCACCTATTATTGCTGTGCTATCTATCGTAGCATTAGGGTGAATATCTTCTTTAAAAACAGGCATCTTAGGCGCAAATAGTGTAAGTAACTTCGCTAATGCTAAATCAACATTATCTACTTTAATAAACGCCCTATCTATACCTGGTAGAATAGAAATATCTTTATTTACAATAGCAATAGGGGCTTTTGATTCCCCCCATAAGCGTTCGTACTTTTTATTACCTATAAATGAGACTTGACATTCTTTGGCTTTTTCCAACTGCTCAGCTGTACTAATCTGTCTTAATGTACTTCCTACAACAACGCCATTTAAAACATCGTTCAATTCAGTTAAAGAGTATAATTTCATAATTGTGAAATAAAGTTTTTGAGTTTTATTTAATTAAAACGAATAAAATCAAAAAATATTTCAACACAAAACTAAATTCATTTATTTTAACAAATAATTACATGTATTTCTATTTAAAAAACAAAATCACTTAAATTATTAAACTAGAAAGTCTTCTTATTTCCTCAATAATTGTTTACTCAACTCTCCTACTCTTTTTAATTTGGCTTCTACATCCTCTGACCAAGGCAAGCCTATGCACAGTCTGATACAGTTCTCGAATTGCTCTTGTACTGTAAACATTCTACCTGGGGCTATACTAATGCCCTCCGCAATAGCTAAGTCATATAAATCCATCGCCTCAATAGAAGGATCAAACTCAATCCATAGTGATAATCCACCTTGAGGACGATTAACCTTAGTACCCAATGGAAAACTAGTAATAATGGTATTCAAATATTTCTGATAATTGCTATAGATCTCTTTTCTAAGTTTTCGCAGGTGCTTATCATAATTGCCTGAGCGCATAAAGCTAGCTACAGCTTCTTGCATTAAAGGAGGCGTAGAGATTAGATGTACTAACTTTTGATGCATGATCTTATTCTTATACTTACCAGGTGACACCCACCCTACGCGATATCCAGGAGTCAAGGTCTTAGATACAGAACTACACCAGATCACATTACCTGTCTTATCAAATGCTTTACAACATTTAGGACGGTGATTACCAAAGTACATATCCCCATAGACATCATCCTCTATCAATGGGATATCGTGTTTCTCTAAGAGTTCTACTATTTCCTTCTTATTCTCATCAGGCATACAACTACCTAATGGGGTATTATAATTAGAGATCAATAGACACATATCGATATGCTCTACTGCATCTCTAAGAGACTGCACATCAATACCAGAAACTGGATCTGTGGGTAACTCAATCACCTTAAATCCTAAATCAATAGCTAGCTGAAAGATACCTGGGTAGCAAGGGCTTTCTATTGCAATGGTGTCTCCAGGTTTACCCAATGCTAATAAACACAACGAAATAGCGCTCATGCTTCCATTAGTCGTAATAATATCTTCTTCTTTAAGACTACCTCCCCAAGTGATAGAACGCTGCGCGATCATTCTCCTCAAATTAAGATTGCCCTGTACAGAATCATATTCTATCCCTCCATCTACTAATGATCTAGAGGCTGCTATAATCTCTTTCTTCATTTTGGCCAAAGGCAAAAACTCATCATATAGTGTACTGTACGAGAATAAGGTCAGCTTTCTATTTCCCATATTAGAATATACCTTGCGAATAATCTCCTTAGGCTCCTTATTATTTGCTAAAAAGATAGGGTTACTCGGCTGAGGCAAAGGAATATCCGTATAGGATAGGTTACTTACAAAATAGCCTGACTGAGGCTTAGACTCTATTAATGCTTGCGTCTCTAATTCTAAATACACTCGTTTGGCTGTATTCATACTAATTTGATGTTCTGTGCACAACATTCTTACAGAAGGAAGTCTGTCTCCTGCTCTTAGTACTCCTGCTCTAATCTGACTAGCAATAGCATCTGCTATATTCAAATACAAATAATTCTGTTCCATAACAATCTCAACTGTGTCCTTTCAAAATTACAAAATTGATACTGTACTACATACTAATACAGTATATTTTTGTTAAAAAATAAAACATCAAGAAAATGAAACAAACTAGTGTAATTGATTCAGCACAACAAACTTCAACAAGTGGTTGGATCAATGGATTCATAGGAGTACTACTATTCAGTGGTTCTATGCCTGCTACTAAAGTAGCTGTACTAGAATTAGACCCAATATTTGTAACAGCAGCTAGAGCAGGTATTGCTGGTGTATTAGCGCTGTTATGTCTACTTGTCTTTAAAGAAAAAAGACCTACTAAAAAACAATTATTGCCTTTATTTATAGTCGCTATAGGCGGAGTTATTGGATTTCCTTTATTATCCGCATTAGCGTTACAGTATATCACCTCAGCACATTCACTAGTGTTCTTAGGGACATTACCGATGTGTACTGCTGTATTTGCGGTATGGAGAGGTGGAGAAAAACCAAAGTCTATCTTCTGGTTATTCTCGATACTTGGATGTCTATTAGTAGTGGGGTTTGCCTTTCTACAAGGGGTTACAAGTTCCCCTATAGGAGATATATTAATGCTTCTCGCTATCTTATTATGTGGATTAAGTTATGCTGAAGGAGCTAAACTGTCTAAATCACTTGGTGGATGGCAAGTAATCTCTTGGGCAGTGGTATTATCACTTCCCGTATCTATACCGATTATGCTGATCACAGCTCCTGAAGTACCTTCTCTAATAAGCACAGAAGCATGGATAGGAGTATCATATCTAGGAATATTTAGTATGTTTGTGGGGTTCGTATTTTGGTATAAAGGATTAGCACAAGGAGGTATTGCCTCTGTAGGACAACTACAGTTATTACAACCTTTCTTTGGTCTAGCACTTGCGGCAAGTCTTTTAAACGAACAGGTAAGCACAGCTATGATTGCAGTAACTGTAGGCGTTATTCTATGCGTAGCTGGAAGTAAAAAATTCGGTTAGTAACCCCAATTACTAGCTACTTCAAACAGTGTAGAACAATACTAAAAGCAATCACCTTACTTTTGATATTTCCTCCTTCTGCACTGTTTATTTTTAGCAAGAAAAGAATTGCTATTGATTCTTAACCCCAGAATCCGCATTCGCCCGATACTACGAATAAATTCTATTTTACATCTCTTTCATTTCTTCTAAAAGCATACTATAGTATGCTTTTTTCATAAATTCAGAGCTGTTTTGTATAATTTACTCTCGTTAATAGGTCTATCACGTATTTTGGGTTAAAACTGAACAAAATTACCACTCTTTACATCTTTAGGCAACTCATTAAACTTGCGCTTAAAAGCAGCTGTAAAATGGGTTGGGTTCTTATAGCCTACTTGTTGAGCAATATCTGCGATAGACAAATCTTGTTCTATCAATAGCTTCTGCCCCAACTCCATACGCTCATCATAGAGATGATTAAAAATGGTCGTAGAGAACAGTTCTTTAAAACCTCTTTTTAGTTTAAACTCATTAATTCCTGCTAATCTAGAAAGCTCTCTTAAAGAATATGGATTCTGAAGATTATTACTCACTAACTCTCTGACATAATATAGCTTATCAACATCACTTCTCGTCAGTGAACCACTTACCATGTCATATTTATAATCTCCACTGTACTTAATCACTAAAAGAAGAAGCTCTACAATCTTAGTCTCCATATAAATCTTCTTCATCATACCGTCATAAGAATTATTGACTAAGTCATGAAGTAACTTCTTCATCTCTGGAACAATCATTAAGTTAGAAGAAAAAGCACTTTCTCTCTCACTGTACAAAGATTTACCAAAGTCTCCTAACAACTCTAGATCTCCATTAAACATACGCTCTAAATAAGGCAATGTTAGTTCTATGCCTATAGCACTGTAGTTTTCTTCAACAGGGTTAAAAGCAAGGGAGCCATCAATATAAGGTAGATGAAAAAAACTAAAACGTCCTGTAGAAGTATTGACGCATTGTTTTTTATTAGATTGGTAAAAGTGTTCTCCTTGAAACAAAAAGAAAAGCTCAATGTGCTTCTGATCTCTTAGTACTTCTTTTTGTTGTCTAGTCTTATGCTGTAAAGAAACGTGATCAATATGTAACTCTTCCATATCTAACAACTGTATATTCCCTTTTATGCCATGACTAGCATACCGCTCTCCTACATTTATCAATGTCTCTTTAACCATGATACCAAACTAAAGAATTATTACTATTCTACTGATTGAAAGTGACAAAGGTACTTAAAAAGACCTCCTAATTTAAATCAACTCTAAATAATATTCGTTAATTAATATTTAATTAAGACAACACCCTATTTCTTCACTCCTATTTTCTGTGAATTAAAGTACTAGGAGGAACGCCATACTTCTTTTTAAATGCAATAGCAAAATGTTGAGGATACTCATAGTGAAGTAATTCAGCAACTTTGTTGACTGAGAATTTCTGTGACGATAATAACTGATACGCATACTCAAAACGCAAATCTCTTACATATCTAATCAAAGAAGAATCATAGTATTTTTTAAAGTACTTCTTTAGTTTGTATTCATTGATATAGAATCTCTGACTCAACATAGAGAAGGTAATCTCTTGCAAAAAGTGATTATCTATCCAAGTTTTTATATGTAATAACTTATCCGCATCATTCATAGACTTGATCTCTTCTATCGGAGCTACCTTCCTCTCTAAAGACTCCTGAACACTTAACAGTAAAAGTTCTGTTACCTTAGTCTCTAAATAAACTAGTTTCAAATCTGGATGAACATCACTCTGTAAAATATTCAATAATAACTGATGTATCTCTACGGGAATTGTTTTCGCTTTTGCAAATAGTGTAGTCGTCTTTCCTTGTTTAACTAAATTTAAAAAAGAAGCCAAAGCAGGTATTTTAGTCTCAACTAGTTGTGCGAAATAGTCTTCATCAAAAAGAACCTCCACTACCTTTCTATTTGTTTTATACTTCAAATGCCCATTTACACGAGGTACATAAAGCAAATTAAAGCAATCCTGTGGAACCTCTATCGTCTCTCTTGATGTAGAATAACAGGAATACCCCTCTAACTCTAACATGAGCTTGAACGTACTCTTTTCGTTAATAACTGCGACATCTACAGGAGTAGGTACACTCCACTCTCCATAAGAGATAATAAAATAGGGATGATCAATAAACTTCTGTTTAATAGGAATTCCTTTAAAGGTAAACTGCCCATATCTCTCTTTGTACTGTTCGCCACTTCCCCACTCAATGCGGTTTGGAATATTCTTTAATACCTCTTGATATTGCTGATATAAAAGACTCATAACTCGTAGATTTATTAATACTTTTTGCGTAGATGATGAGGCAAATTTACTACTATTTTCGCATCACAACAATTTGAATTAAATCTAAATAACTTTTAAACAACATAGTTATAGCTGTTTTACTTTATAGGTAACTCCCCACTATCACTATAAGTCTACTTATCTCATGAAGAAAAAAGGTAAATCAACTTTCTCCAAAATCATTGCTTGGTTACATTTATGGCCTAGCATTGTGGCTGGTATTATATTGGTATTCGTCTCTCTTACAGGGACTATCATTGTATATGGAGATGAAATCATGCAGTGGTCTGCAGGAAAAGAAGCTCGCTATATAAAGCCTAATGGAGTTCCTCTAAAAATAGATGAGATTACAGCCTTGCACAAAGAGAAATTCCCTGGTCATAGCTTTTCCTATATTGTAGTAGATAAAGATCCTTCTAAAAGCTGGGTTATCAATTCAGTTGATTTAAAAGATCGAAAATTAAGTTTTATCTATATCAACCCATATACAGGAGAAATACTAAAACAAGATCATTCTATCAGTTTCTTCTATGTTATAGCACAACTTCACTCTAATCTGTTAATGGGTAAAACCGGAGGTTGGATAGTCGCTATCTCTACTATCATATTTGTGTTGAGTACCTTAACTGGATTAGTCCTTTGGTGGCCTAAAAAATGGACAAAGGCAACTAGAGATAGTAGCTTTAAGATTAAATGGAAAGCTAAGTTTAAACGTCTAAATTATGACCTACACAATGTATTTGGTTTCTATAGTGCTATTATTTGCTTTCTACTTGGAATGACGGGTTTACTTATCTTCTTTAGCCCTTTAATGAAAGGAACTGTAAGTCTATTCGGAGGAGAAGGTAAAATGTGGTTCTATACCTTACAAGACTATCCTAGAGACCATGAAGCGACTAAAGATTTAGCGTTCTATGATACGAATGTTCTAATCCAAAAAGCATTTGACTTACACCCAGATAAAACAATCATCAGAATCTGGACTTATAATTATGACAATGTAAGCATATACCCTTTCTTTTTAGGAACCAATGCTGGTCTAAAAAGTGAAGAAGGGAAAGAAGCTATTTACTTTGACAAATTCAGTGGAGAAATGGTCAATGATAGCAAAGAACAAAAGATCTACGATAAAGTAGACAATCTAGTCTGGCAAATACACATGGGTCAATGGTGTGGACAGCTAGGTAAGTTCTCTACGTTTATAGCTGGTATTATTGCAACTAGTCTTCCTATCACTGGATTCTTAGTATGGTGGGGACGCCGAAACAAAAAATCAAAATCTAAAAAATAGTAATCGTTATGAGAAAGCAATTAATAACTTTTGCTTTACTAGCCTTAACCATCACAGGCTGTAAAGAAAGTCAAAAAGAAACAGAAACTTCTAATTTTATAGAAGTAGAAAACAATGGAACAACGGTACAAGTACCTATACAACCCAAAACTGTAGCAGTCTTAGAAAGAGGTATTATGGAGAATATGAACGAATTGCAAATTCCGTTTCAGGGAATGGCAAAAGAGTTCACTCCTAAGTATTTATCACATCTTGAAAAGGATAAGAGTATCGTAGATTTAGGTGCTGTATTTAAACCTAATTTTGACGTAGTAGCTAATCTAAGTCCAGACCTTGTATTCATGGATAATGCCTTTCCTGCAGATTATGATGAAATGGTAAAAATAGCGCCTACCTTAATGTTAGGCATCCCTAATAAAGGAGATAACTATCTAAAGTATATACAGGACAATATTCTTCTACTTGGCAAAATATATCAAGTAGAATCAAAAGCAGAAGCGTTATCAAAGGATTTAGACACTCGTTTAAGTGATTTAAAAGCCCTTATTGCTAAAAGTGAAGCTAAAGCAATGGTAATCATCCATTCGGAAGGAAACTTCCGCTTATTTGACGAAAATACGCGTTATGGATTTATATTTAAAGACTTCGGGGTAAAAAGTGCAACCAATATTACCACAGAGATTGCTAATAATCATGGACAAATGATTAATAGTGAGTTTATCTTAGAACACAATCCTGATATCTTGTTTATTATAGATAGAGACGCCATCGTACAAAACACAGATAAACCTACTCAAATAACTAATGCATTACTAGAAAAAGTAACTGCTTATAAACAAAATAAAGTTATCTATCTAGATCCAGATGCTTGGTTCTTATCTGGTTCTGGAGCTACTTCATTTAAAATCTTCTTAGAAGATATTGCCAAAGGTTATCATTAACACCACCATAATAATTCTAGAAAGAAAGCCTCTTAAAGTTACTTAAGAGGCTTTATTCTTTTGTATTCTTCTATAAAAGAGGTATTCTCTCTCTTATATTAGTTTTATTTTTTTCTTCTTACTTCACTTGCTTGGTACTCATCACCATCAGTAGTGTAAATTTTAAATCTTACTTCATATTCTTCTGGAACGTATACTACGATAGGTAATTTACCATTGTAACGTGTTAAATGAGGTTGTCCACTTACAAATAAGTTTCTCTTAGCTGCGTCAGGGCATCCCATCATCGTAGAAGCTACATCTCCTTTCGTTGTGAATACAAAATAGCTATATCCCCAACCTTGAAGATCTTTCTCTTCTAATGTCCCCATTAAGTTAAAATGATTACACCCGTCTACCTCCATCATTTTACCAACTGTAAACTCGATCTTCTTACTATCATCTTTAGAAGAGTGAGGTACTTCAATTACTACTTGCTTATATCCTTTCTCTGGAGCAGGGAAAATAGATACATCTGTTCTTGTGATTGTCTGTGCCATAGTTACAGTCATTAAACCAAAAAATACAACGATTAAACTTAAAACTTTTTTCATTTCTTTTTCTTTTTAATTGACAACTCTTATTTCATATCAAAAACAAAAGTTATTGTCGTTATTAGTTAATAGCAAATTACAAAAAAAACACAAGCCAACGTGTTAAATAATGTATTATTTATAGTTAAATCTAGAAACTGATTCAAATAAAACAACGTTTAAAAAGATTTACCACATTATTAAAAAAAAGAAAGCACAACTGAATTAACAATTGTGCTTTTTATAACTTATAGTTGGATAGTGTTATCCTATCTTCACTAGTTTACTGTTTTCTTTTTCTGCAACTTCTTTTCTCAATAAGCTACTAGAGAAACGGTGATCTCTACTGTTAAAGTAAAGCTCTATTCCTTTTTCTTCACAGTATTTACGTCCTGTAAAATTCTTATCTTGATACTCATCACCTAAAATACGAACATCTATCTTAAATGATCTTAAGATATCTTCTAAATCCTGCTCTGTAGCATAAGGAACGATCTCGTCAACAAACTTACATCCCTTTAGTTGAATATATCTTTCAACTACAGACTGAGTTGGTTTATTTTTCTCTGGTCTATCTAAAGTAGGATCAGTTTGTAATCCTACAATTAAAAAATCACATTGACGTTTTGCATCTTCTAACATCTTCACATGCCCTGCGTGCAATAAGTCAAATGCACTAAAAGTTATTCCAATTTTCATACTTATCTTTTTTGCCTAGTTTTTAAACAGTAATAAAACAATTTATCAACCATTTATAAACTAGATTATATCTTGTACCCTTTTTTATTTTCCTAAATTAGGATACAAATTTACTAATTATATTCTATTTATGTTAAATCAAGATTAAAAAATATCAAATATTACAATTCTAAAACAATTTAAATATTGTTTTTTTTTATAGAAAATAGTTCTAACATTATAAAAATGATAGAATAACAAAATATTTAACGTAGCACATTATTCATATAGTGTACCTTTTTTCTACAGAATGCCACAATTGATTTTGATTCTTCAATCACAAAGATAAATAGTCCTACCTCTTTTTAAATAAGGAATTCCGTAAAACAGCTATATTTTTTAGGGAAGGGCTAATATAGGTAAAGTATCTGGCTAAGTAATCACAAAAAAATCACTCCTGTATTTAGAACATTTTCTCTACAATCACTAACCAATATACCTTTTCATTAAAGGGGGTAAAAAAAGACTGCAGCACAAATTCTTAGGGAAAAGAATTGATTGTGCTGCAGGTGGGGGAAAATACAATTGCTCAGAAAAAATCTTTGCAAAATACTCTACACTGAGCTAGCTAAATGTAAAGCTTTCCGAATTAAAAATTTGTTGTTTTGAATTACAAATATAGGAAAAGGTTCTAATAATCACTTCATACTAAAGTACCAAATTATCTCTAAAAAACACCATTTAACACATTAATAATAAACAATATAACATAGTTGTAGTACTAAAGTACTATATCTTTTTTTTTAGAAAAAAAGACAAATATGATAGATTTACTCAAAAAAAAACTCACTTTGCCATAAAACTTCAAGACGTGAACTTTTATTCTTGAAAAATAACTATTTTTGCCCCTTAAATCACTGACTAACAAAACATGAATGCCTTACACAGTTGTAAAAGAAAGAATATATTACAGATATTACTAATTTTACTACTATTCACACCTACGACTTATTGTTTAAGCCAAACTAACAATGAGCAATTTAATTTTATAGTAAACCACTTAAAATTCGAGGCACTAGATCATGAATCAACTACACAGTATTCTAAGGATAAAGAAGGAAACACTTGGTTAAAAATAACTATACCCTCAAGATTTATTAAACAAACCACTTATATTACAATTTCCTACCATTCACGTAAATAATTATAATATTTATGCGAAACAGAATGGCCTATGGGAAAAAACAACCATAAATACTGACTTAGAAGGTGGAAAAATAAGTCCGCAATATCAAGAGAACCATTTTATCACTGGTCATAACACAATATATCTTAAGTCAAAATCTTCTTATGTTCATTATGGGAATTTTATACTTGTTGAGCGTGCAGAGTATAGAAGTATTATGCTTAATACAATGATCAAAATAGAGGTTTTTTATAGTTTATTTTTACTTTCTATAGCGCTAACCTTTGGCTTATATTCACTATTTAAAGAGAAAGTTATCCTTATTTATTGTATATATATCGTATCTGTCTTTATTATTTATTTAGTAGAAGATGGGTTACTCTATTTTTTATTTGATAGACAATGTAATGAGTTACTGATATTAGCAATATCTATACCTATTAGCTGTCTGATTTTCTCATTATTTATATACTACTTTTTAGATATCCAGAGATTACCATCAAAACTGAAATATTTTTACTCCTTCCAAGTGCTATTGTATATTGTATTAGGCATAGTACTTTATCAAACTAATAATTCACTGTACTTCATCATCATAGTATGTAGTACGCTAGTATCAACTATAATCACTTTAGCACTTGTCTTAAAGTATTATAAAGAGGATATGTCTGTTCGTTTTATTACTTATTCATTTAGTGTAATCGCGTTAACTTCGATGACGTATTATCTTTCTATATTTCCTGGTAATTACTATCTCTCATTTGTAGATAAGGATAAGATTCGTGTAATCTATAGTATCGCATTTACTTTAGCGAGTTATTCCTTATGGATCAAAGCAAAGAAGCTTAAAGCAGATCATGAATCTCTTAAAAATGAATTAGAATCCCTTAAGGCTAATCAATCACAAAAAGCACACAAAGATTTAGAACATAAAGAAAAAACACCAAATCATTACACAGAAAAAAGTCCTTTCAAAGAACAATCGATTCAAGATGTCTTAAAAGAAAAGTATCTATGTACTGATCGAGAAATAGAGGTTATTATGGGGATATGGGATGGTCTGTCCAACCAAGAAATCGCAGAAAAACTCTCTATATCTCTTAGTACAACCAAGCATCATGTAAGCAATGCCTATACAAAGCTAGATGTAAAAACTAGGAGTCAAGCATTACTTTTAAAAGAGACCTTACTTTCGGGAAAATAAAAAAGAGCTACTTCAAGGTAGCTCTTTCTGTATTACTGTATCAATTAGTTGTCTATTCGTAAGAAATTTCCTTCTAGATCGAATACTAACTCTATTTCTTGTGCTCCGTTTACTAATTCTACTTGATAAGTATTGTGCTCTTTCTCTATACTTTCAATATGGAATTTATTATAGTTCTTAACAATATAAGTATTAATAGCACTAGGTATAATCGTAGATGGGATTGTTACATTTCTCTTCGTTTCTATCTCTTTCCAATCCCCTGTAGCCGTAAATTCTACCTTTACACCATTCGCTAAATATACTTTATACTCATCTCCTGCTCTACCTAGTTCTTTCTTCACTAAGACAAGTTCTACTCCTGTAAAGTGAGTTTTTAAAAAATCCTGTGCTTTCTGTGGTAAATCTGTACCTACGATTAACTCCTCATCTCTATCTAGATCTAAGTCAACACCTACAAACTCTTGTTTAGTATTAAAAATCAACTCTAGACCTGAGCTAAGCTTTACTTCATAACCTCTTTTCATGTCTCTATCTATCTCAGTAATAGAGATTCCTTTATAATTCTTAACTATATAGTCATAGATATGAGGCACTTCACTCTTTAAAAACTCAACTGGTATAGCAGAGTCATCTTCCATTTCTACCTCTGTCCAATTTCCTGCTTTATCAAAATCTATTTCTACTCTATTGTCTAATCGTGTAGTGTATAGAGAACCATAATAATTAGGAGTAGTTACTTTAGTAGCATGTCTAAGAGATGAGTTTGGAAACACTGTCTTTAAAAAGCTCTTAGAATTAGCAGGTAATTGCTCTTCAGTGATTTTTTCTACTTTGTGGTCATTTCCATTATCATCACTACTACATGCTGTGAATCCTAGCGCTACAGCTAACATTAAGGCTAAAGCAATTTTTCTTTTCTTCATTTTCTTTTTCTTTTAATTATTTATTGATCTATTCTTTTAAACTTCCCATCTTTTGAAAACTCTAATTCTACTCCATTACTTAATTTCACTTCATATTTTCGAGTTTCTTTCTCTATTTTAGTAATCGTCTCTCCTTTATAATGATCAGAAACGTAAGTCACGATTGGAGCAAGCATAAAGCCTGTAGGTAATGTAGTTGTGTTACCATCTACTTCATCCCATTCACCAGATTTGTCAAACTCTACCTCTACATTATCTGTAAATGTCACTTTATATGACACAGATAAGAAGTCTGTATCCTTCTCTACCTTACTCACTTCTTTATCTTTAAAGTAAGTATCTATAAAACTACTTGCTTTCTGAGGTAATTCACTCTTAGTGATGATTACATCTTTCGCTAATGTCGATTGTGAAGCTAATAAAGCTACTGACATAAATAGTCCTGCAAACAATGTTTTTAAACTTTTCATAGTAATTCTCTTTTTAGTTTTACATGACAAACTTAGGAACACATTCTGGAAAGAATTGGGAATAATTACATTTTTAAAAAGAAATAGATTGAGTGCAAAAAAACAAAGGGACAACCTAATAGATTGTCCCCTTTATAATTCACAACACTTTATTACTTCAAATCATAATCAGTGTGATATACTGTAAAATAATGCTTGTTATCAAAATGATATTTGATAGACAGATTATCTGTTACTTTTATAATAGTCTGTACTAGAGCAAGCCCGAGTCCTGTAGATTGTTCGTTCGTTGTACTTCTAAAGAACCTATTGTATATTAAGTTCTCGTCTAATGGAGTAGGAATTAAACTCGTATTACCAATTCTAAAGTAATGATTTGTGATCTCTACCTCTACCTCTCCTCCCTGTACATTATGTGTTAATGCGTTCTTTAGTAAATTCTGCACTAGCGTAATAGAAAGCCCTTTATCCATATTGACTATAAAAGGTTGCTCATCCTCTTTAACCGTTATACTAACCGCCTTATACTCAAAGAACTCTTCAAAGTCTTCTATCATCTCTCTAATGATATCATTAAAATTAACATCCTGATAATTAACGAATTGATTATTCTCTATTTTAGCCAACATCAACAAGGATTTGTTCAGCTTAATGAGTCTTCTCAGCGTCTGATGAATAGATTGTATTTGTAACATCTGTTCTTCATTCAACTCTTCTTTTTCAGCCATTAATTCTAACTTATTACTCATAATAGCTAGAGGAGTCTGAGATTCATGAGCAGCATTAGACACAAAGGCTTTTTGCTGCTCAAAAGTACTTTCTATACGTCTTATCATCTTATTAATCTCTAGCTGTAGATCTGTAAATTCTCGGATAGGAGTCTTCGTCTCTTCCGTCACCACCTCTTTACCTATAGTATAGTTCTTCAGGTTACCTAGTAATTTATAAAATGAACCCCACACTACTTTCCTTAAAATAAAATAGTTAATCAAGAATATACTGATAATCAACATCAAGTACAAGGCTCCAACGGCAATACCAAAATCTCCTAATAAATCATCTGCTTCTATAGTAGAGGTACGTATCTCTAACAAAAAATTATCTCCATTCTTATCTTCAAAAGTAGTGGTGAGCATACGCACAGGTTCCTCATTATCATCCACATCCATATAGATCATTTCTGTAGTGAATACATTCTTTCTAGAGTATTCTCCTGGCGCTAATGGAGTAATTCTGAATCCACTTGCTCCGAATGACTGTATACTAGTGATACTAGGATTATTATATGCTTTTTTGACTATCTCACTTTTAGTGTTTTTCAGTCCATCATCTATATTATCATAGACCTCTTCTGTCATGAATGCATAGAAGATAAGCACCCATACAGTAAGCACTATCACTATGCCAATGGATAAATACCTAAGTGTATAATTATGTAGCTTCATCCCCTATTCATTCACTAATTTATACCCCATTCCATACACAGACTGAATATTTACTTCCGCGTGATGATTCTTTAGTTTTTTGCGCAAGTTCTTCACCTGAGAGTACACAAAATCGTAACTATCTGCCTCATCCATATTATCTCCCCATATATGCTCTGCAATAGAAGATTTAGTCACTAATCTATTCGCGTTCACTACAAAATAATATAATAGCTCAAACTCTTTATTATTAAGCAACATTGTACTCCCTTGCACGACTACCGTTCTCTCATCTATAAAAATCTCTATATTATTCCATTTTACACTCTGGAACCCCTGTTGATTCTTTCTTCTCAACACAGACTTTATTCGAGCTAGTAGCTCCGATAGATGAAAGGGCTTAGTGAGATAATCATCTGCTCCTAACTCTAAGCCTAATACTTTATCATCTATAGAATCTTTAGCCGATATAATAATAACCGAGTCGGCTTTACCCATCGATTTGATCTCACGTAACAAGTCTATTCCATTACCATCGGGAAGCATAATATCTAACAAGATACAATCATAGTCATACCCTGCTAACTTCTCTATCCCTAACCTATAATTACTAGCCACCTCGACCAAGTAAAGCTCTTTTTCTAAGGATTCTCGGATGATATCTCTTAACTCCTGTTCGTCTTCAATAACTAAAATTTTCATATCCCTCCAATTAGTACTTACGAATATACAAGTTATCTAATAAATGTTTTTCCTTTCTATCAGATTAAATAATGAAATACGAATAATAAAGCTTTTAAACGCAAATTATCTCTGTCTATATTAAAGATATAATCTTATTTTAGTTATGCCTTACACTTAACTGATTTAGCTTATGTATAGTACCGATAGACTACAGATATCTCCACTCTCTCATGCTGACAATTCCTTTATCATAGAATTAGTCAATACTCCTGGATGGCTTAAATATATAGGAAATAGAAATGTCTATACGGCAATGGATGCACAGATGTATATACAGAGTATATTAGATAATCCACAGTATCAATACTGGGTGGTCAATAGAAAAGAGGATGGGAAACCAATAGGATTAATCTCCCTGATTAAGCGAGACTACCTAGAGCATCACGATATAGGTTTTGCCTTCATACCCACTTACATTGGGCTAAGATATGCCTACGAAGCTACAAGCTTTATCATCAAGATAATAAGAGAAGATGCTAAATACAGTACTTTATATGCGACAACCCTTCCGATAACAAGAGTTCTATTAAACTGCTAACAAGATTAGGATTTACTTTTATAGAAACAATAAAACCTCATGAGGAGGTACTCAACTTATTTAAAATATAGTGTTTAAAATTATTGATAGTAGGTACATTAAAATATACTTAAATATATAATTAAAAAAAATCCCTTTCCGTAATGTATTAACGCAAAAGAACATTTCGTTTATAGACTTTTATTCATACAATACTTAGCCAAAAGCAAACGCGTTTATTAGGAAAGGGAATAAAATCGCATGAAGTACTAAGTCCCCACAATTCCTTCATACGGTGACAAAATTATATATTTTTGTAAGAGTATTCACTATGATAACAAATAATTATTAACCACTTCATCGACAATTCACTTTTCACCACAGAATCACATAAATTAACATATTATAATGCTAATTTATTCTAACATTAAGTACAATTATTCAATTTAAAAGTCGCTAAATGCGTAAATCAAAACCAGTAACCACGCTAATTCTATGCCTTTTTATAAAAGTTTAAATATTAACTAGATAAATATTGCCTTTTTTTGTCTTTCAATTATAAAAAACAAATTAAAAAAATCTTCATTCCCCTATAGCCATAAAAAAACCGACCTAAAGATATACCTTAGATCAGTCCTATAAATTCAATATTCGAACTCAGTTTTTACTTTTTGGTAAATGTCAATACTACTATATCGCCAGAACGCATAATTAACTGATCCTCTACAATTTCATAATGAGTTACAGAATTTAGTGCATTCATAAACTCTCTATCTGCTACTCCCTCACAGAACATCATCGTAGAAGCCATCTTATCTCCTAGCTTGATAACGTTTCCTTCTTTAGCTTCAAAACTTCCATGGATATTATTACATCCATCATTTCCATAAACTTTTTTATCCTTAACTTCAAAAGTTAAACTTGGTTTCTTCATTGAGAAAAGAGTACTCATATCTTTACCAGAAGTTGCTGGAGTTGTAATAGAGCTCAATACCCATTCTCCTTCTAATTTTTTACTCATATCTACTTTTTTCTCTACTGTTACAGTAGTAATTTCTCCTGCTGTCTTACAGCTTACAGCCGTTAATGCTAAAACAGCACTTAGTAATACTAATGTCTTTTTCATCTTACTTTTATTTTATTATGTTTTCCCCTTTTCAAGGTTATTAGCAAATTTACCATTTCATATGGCAGTCTATAATAATTAATTCTTAAAATTTACATATAATGTCTTATTATAAGGAATAACTCTTCTCAAAACATAAATTATTATACAAAAAAAGGGCTATCTGTAATACAAATAGCCCTATTCTATATTTTAAATATATTAAGAATACATTTTTGCTCTTAATTCTTTTACTTTTGGATCATCTAAGTAATCGTCGAACGTCATATATCTATCGATAGCCCCATTAGGAGTTAACTCTAGAATACGTGTACCTACAGTCTGTGCAAACTCGTGGTCATGCGTCGTTAATAAGATCGTTCCCTTAAAGTTTTTCAATGTATTATTGAATGCAGTAATAGACTCTAGATCTAAGTGGTTCGTAGGTTCGTCTAACATTAATACGTTAGCTCTCATCATCATCATACGAGATAACATACAGCGCACCTTCTCTCCTCCTGATAATACACGACCTGTCTTAAGAGCCTCTTCTCCAGAGAAGATCATCTTACCTAAGAATCCACGTACATATACTTCATCTCTTTCTTCTTCAGTCTTCGCCCATTGACGTAACCAGTCTACTAATGTCAAGTCATTGTCAAAAAACTCGTGGTTCTCTACTGGCAAATAAGATTGTGTTGTAGTAATTCCCCACTCAAACTTACCTGCATCAGCCTCTTTCTTACCGTTTAAGATTTCGTAGAACGCTGTAGTAGCACGTGAGTCTTTAGAGATTACTACTAGTTTATCTCCTTTAGCCATATTTAGATTGATATCTTTAAATAATACCTCTCCATCTATAGAAGCAGATAATCCTTCGATATTTAAAATCTGATCTCCTGCCTCTCTATCTGTATCAAATATAATAGCTGGGTATCTTCTAGAAGATGGCTTAATATCATCTAATTTTAATTTGTCGATCATCTTCTTACGAGAAGTTGCTTGTTTTGACTTCGCAACGTTCGCACTAAAACGACGGATAAACTCTTCTAATTCAGCCTTTTTCTCTTCAGCTTTCTTATTTTGTTGAGCTCTTTGCTTAGCTGCTAATTGACTTGATTCGTACCAGAATGTATAGTTACCTGAGTAATGGTTAATCTTACCGAAGTCAATATCAGATACGTGCGTACACACAGCATCTAAGAAGTGACGGTCGTGAGATACTACTAATACTGTGTTCTCATAATGAGCTAAGAAATTCTCTAACCAAGCGATTGTCTCAAAGTCCAAGTCGTTGGTAGGCTCATCCATAATCAATACATCTGGGTTACCAAATAAAGCCTGTGCTAATAATACACGTACCTTTAACTTAGCATCCATCTCTGCCATAGGTGTATAATGAAAATCTTCAGATATACCTAAGTTAGATAACATCGTAGCGGCAGCTGACTCGGCATTCCAACCATCCATTTCATCAAAACGGATCTGTAACTCTCCGATACGATCAGCATTTTCGTCTGTATAGTTTAAGTAAAGCTCATCCATCTCTTTCTTAACATTATACAAATCTTTATTACCCATCATTACAGTTTCAAGAACTGTATATTCGTCAAACATATTGTGGTTCTGATTAAGAACTGACATACGTTTTCCTGGTTCTAGAGAAACATGACCTGATGTAGGGTCGATATCTCCCGATAATATTTTTAAGAATGTAGATTTACCAGCACCGTTAGCACCGATAATACCGTAGCAGTTACCTTGAGTAAAAGTTACATTAACTTCGTCAAATAAAATTCGTTTACCAAACTGAACTGACAGATTCGAAACTGTTAACATTATTATCTTTTAATTTAAATTGCCTACAAAATTACTAATTTTATATTTAGAAACATCTATAAATAAAACTTATCGCCCTACCCACCCACTTTAACCAATCATTAACAAGATAAAACACCCGTAAAACTTAAATTTGCTTATATTATCTCTCGAACAAATAGTCATTTAGCTAATGCAGAAAAAACTACCTAATACAAATTTATTACTCCTTTTTATCCCACTTATAAGCCTTCTTGCATCTTGTCAAAAAAAATTTGATCCTAAAGATTATAGTGCTTATATACAGGGAGAGATTATAAATCCTACTTCTAATTACCTTTTATTCTGCAAAGACAATGAAGTCCTAGACACTTTGTTCCTAGACGAAAACAATAAGTTTTATAAAAAATTCGACTCATTAACACCAGGAATGTATATCTATAAGCACAATCCTGAGTTTCAATACATCTACTTCGATAAAAATGACAGTCTGACACTACGCCTTAACTCAAGAGATTTTGACCATTCTATTATATTCTCTGGACGAGGTGCCGAAAAGAATAATTTCTTAATGAATCTAACTGTCAGAAATATCATGGATGAGAGTGAAGGATATAGTGCATTCGATGTATCTCCAGAGAAATTTAGTCGAAGAATAGACTCTGTACATGCAGCTAGAACTACTTACTATCTAAGAAATAAAGCCATTATCAACTGGTCTGACAACTTTGACCTGTATGCAAAAGCGAAGCTTGACTTACACTTCTTTGCATTAAAAGAGCTCTATCCTACTGCACACTATGTTAGAACAGATGAAGATGTAAGAGATAAACTCCCTGCGGACTATTATAGTTTTAGAAAAAAAATAAACTTCAATGATGAACGTTTATTAAAGTACTCTTCATTCACTAAATACCTAGCCATTATGCTAAACTCTATTGTGAATGAGCCTGAACAAAACATTATACCAGACAACAAGTTTGATAAATATATCGATAAGCTTAATATAGTAGACACCTTAATCAGAAACGATAAAGTTAAAAATGCTATCTTAGACAATATTGCATTTATCTACTTATTAGAGGATCAGAACTTAAATAATAATGATAAGTTCTTAGAGCGATACTTTGAACTATCTACAGATAAGAATCAACACAATGAAATCATCCAGATCCAACAAGCAATTCAAAATCTTAAATATGAGAAGAAGTTACCTGAAGTTCCTATAGTGAATACTAAAAATCAAAAGGTATCTATTAATTCTATTATCAATAAGAGAACTCTAATGTTCTTCTGGACAAAAAATGGAATAGCGCATGCTGACGCAGCTCACCAGATAGCTGCAGAATTAAAAGCTGAAATGCCAAATATAGAAATCATATCGATCTGTATCGATGGTGAACATGGAGAGTGGTTAAGTATATTAAAGCGCTACCCTTCTAATGGTATTATAGAGCTTAGATCTGATGACTTTAACCAAATGAAAGATCAGTGGATCATCACAAAAATCCAACGTTGCATGCTACTAGACAAAGATGGTTCTATCATAGATCCATTTGTCAATATCTTTGACAAGAACTTTGAAACAATTTTAAAGCAATAATAAAATAAAGTGAGAGCCCAACCGAATGGTTGGGCTCTCACTTTTATTATACTTCTATCTTCTTTTGAATAAAACTATACTACCTGTATCATGACTCAATACTGACTCCGTTTTAATACCTATTTTAACGGACTCACTACGGACTCAAATCGAACGAAACCTGTCTCGTCCTACTATAACTGTACAGCATTAGTCCTAGTTTTATATTCTATTTTTATTTTTTGACAAAAAATTTCTTCAATACCTGATACAACAACTGCTTTACATGGCACATGCTTCATTCTATTCTAACCAAGAAAACACCTAACTCTAAAGGATAATTAGAGAAAACCGATGAATCTTAAAACAAAAAAATCCCTCAAACCCCTTGTAAAATCAAGAAAAATCAAAGAAAACGACATTTTTTTTCAATTATAAATCACTTGATATCAAACCATTGATTTTTTTACAAAAAAAAGTACTATTTTACCTTGGAACTTTTAAATAAAAAGCAATATATTTGCCACGTCAAAAAAATCAAGGTATGCGCCTTCTAAAATTGACAATTTTTAATCTCTTTTATAAAGATTAAATGGTCCAATAGCTCAGCTGGATAGAGCAACTGCCTTCTAAGCAGTAGGTCTCAGGTTCGAATCCTGATTGGATCACTAAAACACTTCTAAGTTAAGGAGTTTTTATCCTAAACTATCAATTTAGATAGATAATTTTAATCTATTTTATAAGATTAAATGGTCCAATAGCTCAGCTGGATAGAGCAACTGCCTTCTAAGCAGTAGGTCTCAGGTTCGAATCCTGATTGGATCACTAAAAAAGCCCTTGTTATTTCTAACAAGGGCTTTTTATTTATATACTCATTTTTAGCATAACCATATCGCGGAGCTGAATACCGTTTTCTATAATAGGCTCATCATAATTCTCTATGAAGAAGTCTTTCTTTACACCATACTTCACAAAGCCATTGCGTTCATAAAATCGTATTTGATCTACTCCACAGTCTGCTGTACCCACTATGATTTGACGATAACCTCCTACTCTTGCAAGTCTAATAATCTCCTTAATCAATAGACTCCCTATTCCCTTGCCCTGAAGCTCAGCAGACACAGCTATATTCTTAAGTTCTACAACCTCATGATCTATGTGGAAAAGACAGAAAACTGCTAAATCATGACTTCCCTCTCTTAGGACATAGACATCACTATCGAATACATACTTATTTATCGCCTGAACGGTCTCATCCGCTAATAATAGTAAAGAATAAGGCAATACTTGTTTATCCTCAATTAACTCAATCTTATATTGCGGATATAATTCTTCTAAAAACATATTCTGATTTTTTTGCTCTTGATACTAAACCAAGATCCCCCTCAACCAAACACTTTGTGTATAGTTGACTCTAAATATTACAACTGTAGTTTTCTGTTTAAGAGGAACCTTAGACTAGAGACAAATATACTATTAATTACGAAGTATAATCAGATGTCTCCTGTAGTAAATAAGTAAAGAATATAGCCTTAGCGGCTATCATAATTAAAAAGATACAAAGTATACTTTTCATCGATGAAGAAAAATAAAGTCACTCCCTATATTAGGTAGTAGACTTAGATGGTTATATTAAAATAGTATACCATACAATCTATTTCAATATTTGTCCCCACAATTACCATCTTCGTCTTTTAGTGACTTTATAGTATACAAGATAGTTAGTTACTTATTCTTATCTGCCCTTGTATCTGGAAACAACAATGGGTCAAACAGTCAATAAAATAAACTACTAAACATTGTATCATTCTTCATGTTATATAGTAATTCTCATAACGCTTTTCTAACTTTGTGTATTTGCTTAGCATTTACAAGTACAAATATAGTGGTGTTCTCGCTTATACCTTCTATCGTCAGCCATACTTTAAGAAAGTATAAGTTTAAAACTTTAAAAATGTTAATAAAACACTAATTACAGGAGCCTTTTACACTCAACAACAACGAATTAAGAACTAGAATCCAACATCTTAACTCAATTCCTTTACTCCATTTTCACTATACAGTTTCAGTAGATAAACAAGTTTTAGTCAATCCCCATCTAATACCTTCTATCCTCTACTTCATAGTTGTGATGTACATATTTTTATTCTACTTTTACTACAACTAGAGTTGCCTTCATCATACTAGTCAAACCTAAATCTTTTTAAAATTCTAACCATGTATTCTGCCTCTTTCCTATTAGCATTACTTGACACTCTTACCCAATACTGTAAGCGAATATCTGTAAGACACTATGCAAAATACATCTTGTGTAGCCTGCTAATTATAAGCATGTTTGGTTGTCAAAAAACAGCAGTGAAAACAAATCACCTTAGCAATCAAAAAGTATTAGATAATATCGAATCCAATGATAAATCACTAATAGAAAATCAGCACACATTAGACTCTTTATTTACAATCACTAAAAGCATAAATCCAAAAAGCTCACAACTGATCGATATTGCTTCTAAGGCTTATAACCTAGAGCTATATGATCAATACTTTAGATACTCTAAGGAAATCAATCAAATAGCGACTAAAAACAATGACTCTTTACTAGTCGCTAAATCATTGTGGTACATCGGAGATTACTACGATTATAAAATGCAATTAGATAGTGCATACATATACTTCGACCAAGCAGAACAGATATACCTAAACACTAAATCTTATGTAGACGTTGCTAAAATGCAACAATATAAATCTATAGTCTTATTTAGAGAAGGTTTATATAATGAAGCTGAAAACAAAGCATTAGAAGCTCTTGAAATTCTTGAAAGATTACCAAAAGATAGATTGCTCTACGAAATAAACTTAAACCTAGGTAATATCTTAGATCTAAATCAACAGCCTAATGAAGCACTCCTTTATTACTCTGAGGCCATCTATATTTTAGAAGACCTTTATAAAAACAAATTAATATCAACAGAAGAATTTTTAGAGTCAAAAGCACATTGTTATAATAACATAGGAACTTTATATCACACCCAAAAATCTTATTTAAACTCTGAAACATATTTAAGCTATGGTTATAATAATTTAATAGATCTAAACCAACAGAATGAATTATATACAATCATATTAACAAACCTAGGAACATTAAACATTAGCTTAAATAAACTAAACATTGCAGAAAAATTATTAAATGAATCATTAACAATAAGTCTTGAAAAAAATTATAAACAAAGCTTAACAGCAAACAACTTTAGACTTGGTGAACTCGCCCTAAAGAAAAAAGACACAATAGAAGCTATAAATTACTACAAAACAACATATCAACTTTCAACTAAAGCTAAGGCTAATAATACTATCTTAAAAAGTTTAAAAGCACTTAGCTTAACAGACAAACAAGAAGCTACCAAATACATTAGTCTATATTATGCTTTTAATGATAGCATCAATAAACTACAGATCAGTAAGAGAAATAAATTTGCAAGAATTAAATACGAAAGCGAAAAATTAGAAAAGAACATCGTCAACCTAAAAAAGGAGAATTCCCAACTACTAATTACTTCTATCATCATTGTCTTAATCGCTATTATTCTCCTATTCATTATTCTATATAGAAATAAAATAAAAAAGTACACCTTCTTAAAACAAGATCAAGAAAATAAAGAACTAATATTCAAGCTCCTACTAGAGCAGGAACAATTATCTCATGATGTCTTAACGAAAGAGCGAGAAAGAATTAGTCAGGAGTTACATGACGGAATCATTAACTCTCTATTCATCGTTCGTCTAAGTTTGGGGAATTCTAAAGACAACCTTCCTATACTTCACGAAATAGAAAAAGTACAGAATCAAATCAGGCTAATCTCTCATGACCTCAAAAATCATGAGTTTATTCAACAAGGGTTCTCTGAAATCATCTCCAAACTAGTGGTCCAAAACAGTACCAACCAACAGAAGTTTCAGCTTATCATATCCAAAAACTATAAATGGGACAAGGTTAGCTATGATGATAAAATAAATATCTATAGAATATTACAAGAAGCAATACAGAATGTCATCAAACACTCTCATGCTAAAAACTGTATTATCTCTATCTTTAAAACAGAGACTAGTGATAGAATAACCATCACAGATGACGGAATAGGATTTAACTATTCTAAAGTTAGAAATAGCAATGGACTCAAAAATATTAATAATAGAGCCAAACAACTCCACGCTTCCCTAGAGGTCAATTCGACAACTCAAGGAACTGTAATTATCATCAATATACCTCATTAAAAAAGAGGTTATCTATGCGATAACCTCTTAAAAAAAAATCGAAATAAATTCGATGACATCGTATATACAGATGGAATAAATCTATGACATCTTTAATCTTTTAGACTAACTAATTCAGATGTATATACTATTTCTTTCCTTTGTCAACAGACTTCTCAATATTATCCGCACTTTCCATTTCTTGTCCAAATGATCTTGTCTGGATAGAATCTCTTACTGTACTGAACTCCCCTCCTTTAAATGAGTCTGAAGCATTTAGAGGTTTGCTTTCTTTCTCTAGAGGATCTACACTACATGAGTAAACTGTTAAACTCAAGATAGCAGCACAAGCATAAATAATTTTTTTGTTCATATTATTTTCTTTTGTTATTCTTCTTCTATACTTTTACTTTATATGACAAGCAGTGTACCATACTACACTCCTTTTTTACATCCTTTCAAAAATACAAATGAGTTTTTCAATCTAATGACTTGAAAAACTTCAAAAATGTTAATTTTTATAAATGAAGCTATCTTACAAATTCCTTATCATAGATGATCACCCGATGATTATCAATGGCTATAAAGCTATTATCCAAAGCAAATATGAGGCTCCTGTCTTCTATGAAGCTACTAATATAGAAGATGCCATAACGCTGGTAGATAGCATAGAAAAAGTAGACTTTTTATTACTAGATTACAATATAGGTAAGCCCTATAATGATATAGAGAATGGAATAGACTTAGCTAAGTTCTTAGCTGAGAAATATGATGGGATAAAAATACTAGTGATTACTGCACACGAGGAGATTACGATTGTTTATAATATCCATAAAAAAGTAAGACCTCACGCCTTATTAATAAAATCAGATGTAAATACAGATGAACTCATTCTAGCTATAGAAAATACCATAAAAGGAGATATCTACAGATCTAATAAGGCACAACAAGCTCTAATATCTATGAATCAGCGCGCAGTCTTACTACAAGAAGACAATATCCAAATCTTAATGTTATTAGATAAGGGGTACAAGGTTCAAGAAATACCAGCATTAATACATAAAAGCCTAAGCTCTGTACAACGCAATATCGGGTTATTAAAAGAGGTCTTTAATGTAACAGAAAATAGTGGTCTACTGAGAGAAGCCAAAAAACAAGGTTTTATATAACCTTCTAATTATCAACACCAATATTTTGAATAAAAAAGGAATCACCATAAAGTGGTTCCTTTTTGTTAGGTTAACATATAAGCTTCTGTAAAACTCAGACAGCTCCCCTTTTAATTAACTCTAAAGAAAACTGTCAAATAAAAAAATTTGGTTATCCTTTCTGGTTTTTATAAATTGAAACCTCAATCATACATAGAAAGCATTCTGTTTTCTATAAAACAATAAAACTCATTTATAAAGAACTTTTACTAAAAGAGAAATCTTTATAACCTATTTTTTTAAACAAAAAACATAAAGTATGAATACCATAAAAGTATTAAACTCAGAAGACATAAAACAATTGGTTTCTATAGAAGAAGCAATAGAAACGGTTGTGGATGCTTATGTTGAACTATCTAATAATACAGCTGAAATGCCTGAGCGAGTAATAACAGGTCTGGGCAATGACTATCTAGATATCTTTTTTAAACCATCGTTAATTTCCAATATCAATACAGCAGGTGTTAAACTTTTAAGCATACGCAAACAAGGTGGTGTGAATGGTCACCCTGCTATACAAGAGCTAGTTATATTAATTGATTCAGAAAACAACCTTACTCAAGCAATAGTGGATGGTTCTCATCTTACTGCCTTAAGAACAGGAGGCGCCTCTGGTGTAGCAACTCGTTACTTAGCTAGAAAAGACTCTTCTGTAATGGCACTTTTTGGAGCTGGAGCACAAGCGTATACACAATTCGAAGCTGTATGTGCAGAAAGGCCTATTAAAAAAGCATATCTATTTGGTAGTTCTAAGAACAGTAAGTCCGTTCAAACATTCATCGAATACTACAAAGACAAATCTGATGTAGAGATTATAGCTGCAGATAATTTAGAGGTACTTGCTAATGTAGATATTATTTGTACAGTTACCCCTTCTGCAACGCCTTTATTTAAAACTTCTCATCTCAAAAAAGGAGTACATATCAACGCAGCTGGGTCCTATAGCCCAACTATGCATGAGTTACCTGAAGATATCTTTATGGATAGTTCTTTGTTTGTAGATCACGAAGATTCTTGTTTTTCTTCAACTGCTGATATCCTTGTACCACTAGAAAAAGCATTATTACCAGAGGAGAATTACAAAGGAGAAATTGGAGATTTAATCCTAGGTAAAATTCAAGGAAGAACAAGTGACTCTGAGATAACAGTCTTTAAAAATGTTGGTATCGCAATCCAAGATTTAATTACCGCTAAATATGCCTATGACAAGGCTTGTAGAGAAAACTTAGGTACTTCTATAGAAATGTAAGAAAGATTTCTTTCTAGAATTTAAATTCTCTAATTACAAGCATATAACTAAGTGTTTTTTTCAATACTTAGTTCATCTTAAACAAGTGTATAAAAGACGTCTTATCAATATCGATAAGGCGTTTTTTCAATTGCATTTTGGCTTCATCTGGCGACATTCCACCCATAACTTAGAAAAATCTCTTTTGCGAATGCCATCTACCATAATTCTATTGTAAACAAACCTTAGGTCATCTCAAAGAAGCTTTAAAAGTTACTTAAATAACTATTAGGTTCTTTTAAGAAAGATTTTCTTCATACCTTATATTTACTAGATTTGCGAGTAAATATAAGGTATTCTTATTTACACAAAAAACGACTAATCAACAATGAAAAAAATACTATTATTCTCTTTACTCCTAATTGGGATTAATACATATGGACAGTATTTGTACCCTGTAAAAGTAGAAAATTGTAAAATAGATAGGTTCTGCCTTGACTGTGGTGATACATTAGCGGGGTATGATCAAAAAGCTTTTACGAAACTTGAACAAGAGCTAAACAAAGAGTTAGATCTTAATAAGCTTACTGGAAGAATAGGATTTCAGGTTTTAGTAGCTCCTAATAAAACTGGTTGTGTTATAAGTCACACAGATGAATCAAATAGTACAGTGACAAAAAAAATAATTAAAAAAACTAAACAAGTTTAAAAAGTGGACTCCTTCTATAACAGATGGTAAAATAGAACTAAAGACTTCTATAAACGTTGTCTTTGAAATTCAAAACAATACTATATCTGGTAAGATTGTTAGAGTAGATTTTACTGAATTTGAAAAATCTTTTGATTACCCTACTGATCCAGAAATCTTAAACAAAACCTACCAATACAAAAATGAAAATCTATCTAATTACACCATATCAGTTTGGGATACTAAAAACTCTAATCTGTTAGATAATGACATCATGGGAGTTGCTGTAGACAATTCTGGATTGGTTTGGTTAATATCCTATTTTGAGCTATTAACTTTTAATGGACAAGAATTTAAAGAAATTCAATATAGTGATCCTTTTAATGATAATGAGTCTGGGTACTCACAAATTTTAATTGATGCGGATAATATAGTTTGGTTATATGGCAATGAACAAATATATTCTATACAAGAGCATAAATGGCAAAAGCACAATACTGGTCTATCCAAAGAAACATACGTTATAACAATGAGTAATAATCCTGTTTCTAAAGAAATTTTTGTCAGCTCACCTGAAGGGGTTGCTATTTATAAGAATCAAAAATGGAATTTTATAAATCAAAAAAAAGTAAAAGAACTTCCTTCAACTAATATATACTTTACACAAAGAGATTCAAATAACAGGCTTTGGATTGGTTCCTCTAGTGGAACTATTATAATGGATAAGCACAATAAACCAATTCCTTCTGATTCTTTTCCTGCTATCATAAAAAAGAAAACCATTACTGATATGACTGAAGATAACCAAGGAAATCTCTTTCTATCTTTATATGATTTTGAAGCCAAAAAGGAAGAAGAAATATATATGGATTTCATCATATATCATACAAACGGAAGCTATACTGAGTTTACTTTAGAAAACTCTGGACTTACTACTAATAAAGATTTGACAAATACCCTCTATGATAAAGAAGATGATATCTTATGGATTGCCACTTTTAATGCAGGGCTTATTAGGTATGATTGGAGAATCCAGTGAAATTGACCACCTAATTCCGTTAAAAGTGATCACTTAATTCCGGTGGAAAGTGACCACCTAATTCCGGTGAAATTGACCACCTAAAAAACCAAGTTAAAACATGTCTAAATATCTTAGCTAAAATGCAAGAGATATGGCTAATAAAAAGATCGACATGTTACAATTAAAACAACTACTACGTCTATATACTCAAGGAGTAAGTAAACTTCAAATAAGTTCCCAATTAGGTCTTTCACGTAATACTGTTAAGAAATATATTACTCTCTTTACGACTTCAAAATTCACTTATGAAGAGATAAAAGAATTAAATGATACAGATATAGAAGATTTATTTGACACTAAAGAATTGGATTCTGATGAAAAAGAAGCAATCTTGTATAAATATTTCCCTTACTTTACTAAAGAACTACTTAAAACGGGAGTAACAAGACATATCTTGTGGCAAGAGTACCTTTTGAAACATCCTGAAGGTTATCGTTATTCTCAATTTTGCTATCATTTGCGAACTTGGCAGAAAAAAACATCTCCTTCTTTACACATGCAACACAAAGCTGGAGATAAGATGTTTGTTGATTACACAGGGAAAAAGTTGTCTATTATTGATAAATCTACAGGAGAAATAACTTCTGTAGAAGTATTTATTTCTATTCTTGGTTCAAGTAGAATGACTTATGTAGAAGCCAGTCTAACTCAAAATACAGAAGATTTTATATCAAGTCTCACCAATTCCTTACATTTTTATCAAGGAGTCCCACTTGCCATTGTACCTGACAACTTAAAAGCAGCTGTAACTAAAAGTGATAAATACGAACCTAAAATAGCTCATAATCTTCAAGACTTTGCTCTACATTATAACACAACTATTTTACCCGCAAGAAGTTATAAGCCAAAGGATAAAGCCTTAGTAGAGAATGCAGTAAAAACAATCTATACTCGTGTATTTGCTCCTCTTAGAAATAGAGAGTTCTTTAGTTTGCAAGAACTAAATCAAGCAATAGCAGAATTGTTAGAACAGCATAATGAAAAACTACTTTCACGAGAAAGAGTTTCAAGAAAAACGTTGTTTAAAGAAATTGAACAACCTGTTTTACAATCACTACCAGCACACAGGTATGAATTAAAATATGCTATAAAAGCAACTGTTCAAAAAATTAGTCACATCTACCTAAATAAAGATAAACACTACTATAGTGTTCCTTTCCATTATATTGGTAAAAAGGTAAATATTCTTTATAGCAAAGATATTGTTGATATATATCACAATCAAAGACTTATCGCTTCACACAATAGAGAATTAGGAAAGTATCGGTATACTACTGTAAAGGAACATATGCCTTCATCTCACCAATATATCACAGATTGGAATCCTACACAGTTTTTGAAATGGGGACAAGAAATAGGAGAATCTACACAAAAATATTTAGCAATGATATTAGATAAGCGACAGCACCCAGAACAATCATATAAGTCTTGTGCTGGAATTTTAAGCTTAGGTAAACGCTTTTCTAATATTCGATTAGAAAAAGCCTGTACACGGGGTTTAGAATACGAAAGATATAGTTATAAAATGATCAAAAGCATTTTAGAAAAGGGATTAGATGCTATTGAAGAACAACCATTAAACAAAGAAAGAGAAGTTCCTACTCATCAGAATATCAGAGGAGCAGCTTATTATCAATAGAACAATAATATTAAATTATAGAAACATGAATCAAACAACTTTAGAAAAATTAAAGTATTTAAAACTTTATGGAATGCATAGAGCATTCGCATCAACACTACAACTTCCTACTTCGGATTATACAAATGATCAACTTATTGCTTATTTAACTGATAGTGAATATGATGATAGGGAGAACAGAAAGATAGAAAGACTAATAAATACAGCTAAATTTAGATACAAAGCTTATATACAGGATATTAATATAGATTCATCCAGAAATATTGATAGGAATATGATTGATCGATTAGCTGCTTGTCAATTTATAAAACAGCAACAAAACGTATTAATTACTGGTAGTACAGGAGTAGGAAAAAGTTATATTGCTTCTGCAATTGGTTATCAAGCTTGTATGTTAGGATATAAAGTCATGTACTTTAGTATCAATAAACTATTCTCTAAATTAAAGATGGCTAAAGGAGATGGTTCTTTTTCTAAGGAAATAGATCGAATTGAAAAACAAGACCTAATTATATTAGATGATTTTGGATTACAACCCTTAGACAATCTTAAAAGACAAGATTTTATGGAAATTATTGAAGATCGCCATGGTAAGAGATCTACAATTATAGCTTCACAACTTCCCATTGAAACATGGCATGATATAATTGGAGAACAAACTATAGCTGACGCTATTTTAGATAGAATGGTACATAATTCTATTAGAATTGAACTTCATGGGGAGTCTTTAAGAAGTAAAAATACATTAGCAAAAATTCAACAAAACTCTATTAAATAACTATACTTATTTTTTGTATTTTTAACTGAAATATAAAACATGTTTTTGACTTGATTTTAGGTGGTCACTTTCCACCGGAATAACATGGTCACTTTCTCCGGAATCTACA
>NZ_BCMQ01000014.1 GCF_001485415.1 Myroides odoratimimus | reverse complement strand
TATCTAAGTAGAAGCTTTGAGAGGCATTTTAATGAGCGTCCCTATCTGAATCACAGTTGTTATTTGTTTATCACTAAGACCACTAAAGAGCGAATTAAAAGTCAAAGTAACTTCTGTTCACTTACAAGAGGAGAACTCATCCCTAAAGAGATTAGAGATAAAGACACTATTCAAAGCTTTTTAGAAGCGACTACACAATTAGAAAAGATAGTAAATGACAGTGGAATAATTCACTTAACTAAACTTACGGAAGAAGATATTATCGGCTCAGAAGATAAAAGCGGGCTCTTAGAGCAGTATTTAACGCTAAGTCCCAGTAAAAGAGGTAGTCTTCAAGATATAGCTATAAGTAGCGATAAGGTTAGAGTAGGAGATAATAATCTTTCTTTACATACCCTTTCAAACACAGAAGATCTTCCTAGTGAAGTATCGTGTTTATCAAGTTATGAAAAACTATCAACTGATAAAAGCAGTATGGCTTTATCGTTTGCAGCGCCTGTTGGACTCTTGCTTAATTGTAATCATATCTACAATCAGTATTTGTTTATAGAAGATAGTGATTACAATTTAAAACAGTTTGAAAAGTCGGCCAAGAATATGCACTCTCTTGCTAGATACAGTAGAGCGAATCAAATAAACAAGCAGTGGATAGAAGAGTATTTAAATGAAGCGCATAGTAAAGGTCTAATATCCATTAAAGCTCATTTTAATGTAATGGCATGGTCAGATAACCCAAATGAGCTTAAACAGCTTAAAAATGACTGTGGAAGCGCAATCGCTTCTATGGAGTGCGTACCAAGACACAACACAGTGGACGTCCCCACACTTTACTGGGCAGGTATGCCAGGAAATAGCGCAGACTTTCCAAGTGAAGAGAGCTTTTATACTTTCATAGAACCTGCCTTATGCTTTTTTACAGGGGAGACCAATTATCAAAACTCACTATCTCCTTTTGGAATTAAAATGGCAGATAGACTAACTGGTAAACCGATTCATTTAGATATCTCCGACCTACCCATGAAAAAGGGAATTATCACCAACCGCAACAAGTTTATCTTGGGACCATCAGGGAGTGGTAAGAGTTTTTTTACCAATCATATGGTAAGACAGTATTATGAGCAAAACGCTCATGTGCTCTTAGTTGATACAGGAAACTCCTACCAAGGCTTATGTGAATTAATTAAAGGCAAAACAAAAGGGGAGGATGGAGTATACTTCACCTATACCGAAGAAAACCCAATTGCGTTTAATCCTTTTTATACCGATGATGGGGTATTTGATATTGAAAAAAGAGAGAGTATTAAAACGCTCATTTTAACGCTTTGGAAGCGCGATGACCAGCCTCCCTCACGATCGGAAGAAGTTGCGCTTTCAAATGCTGTTAGTGGATACATCCAAAAACTTCAAAGCAGCGATATAAAACCAAGTTTCAATACTTTCTATCAGTACATCAAAACAGATTACAAAACTGAGTTAGAAGAGAAACAAGTTAGAGAAAAAGACTTTGACCTCTATAACTTTTTAAATGTACTTGAGCCTTACTACAAAGGCGGGGAGTATGACTATCTATTAAACTCAGAAAGTGAGCTTGACCTTTTAAACAAACGCTTTATCGTTTTTGAGATAGACTCAATCAAAGAGCACAAAATTCTTTTTCCCATTGTGACTATTATCATCATGGAAGTGTTTATAAATAAGATGAGGCGTCTTAAAGGACAGCGCAAGCTAATCTTAATTGAGGAGGCGTGGAAGGCCATTGCTAAAGAGGGGATGGCATCGTACATTAAATATCTTTTTAAGACCGTTAGAAAATTCTTTGGAGAGGCAATAGTAGTTACCCAAGAGGTAGATGATATTATCCAATCTCCGATTGTAAAGGAAAGTATTATCAATAACTCTGATTGTAAGATTCTACTTGACCAGCGCAAGTACATGAATAAGTTTGATGATATACAAGCGATGCTTGGCCTTACTGACAAAGAAAAAGCTCAGATACTTTCAATAAACCTAAACAACAATCCTAACCGCCTTTACAAAGAGGTATGGATTGGCCTAGGTGGAATGCAATCGGGAGTATATGCTACAGAAGTAAGCTACTCAGAATACTTAGCTTATACCACAGAAGAGACTGAAAAACTACAGGTAATGAACCTGGCTAAAGAGCTCAACGGTAATGTAGAGATGGCTATAAAGCGTCTTGTACAAGAAAAACAGACTGAATAAGTAAATACGCTAACCCAACTTTTCTAAGGATAAAAAATAGTACTCAGTAGAGTAACCAATCAATTAAAACATAAAATATGAAAAAACTATTGCAGGTAGTTGTGGTAGCGATGCTACTAGTTCTACCAATAAAGAATTATGGGCAGTGGACAGTATATGATCCTGGAAATTTAGCCCAAGGTATTATAAATAGTGCTAATGAAATAAGGCAAACTTCTGCTACAGTTAGCAATGTAGTTAAAAACTTCAAGGAAGTAGAAAAAGTCTATAACCAGAGCAAGGAGTATTACGATAAACTCCAATCGGTTAATAACCTAGTTAAAGACGCTAGAAAGGTTCAACAGACAGTGCTTTTAGTAGGGGACGTTTCGGAGCTGTATGTCAAAAACTTTGGCAAGATGCTTAATGATCCAAACTTCTCTGCCCAGGAGCTTGTAGCTATTGCCAATGGATATTCCGTGCTTCTTCAAGAAAGCACAGAGCTTGTCAAAGAGCTTAAGCAGATTGTAAGTAGCTCAACCTTGTCTTTAAATGATAAAGAGCGCATGGATGTTATAGATAGAGTTTACAAAGAAGTAAAAGACTATCACAACCTTGTTAGTTACTATACAAGAAAAAATATTGGCATCAGCATCTTAAGGGCTAAAAAGAAAAATAATACCCAAAGGGTACTTGATTTATACGGTACTTCTAATCAAAAATACTGGTGAGTTATGGCTAGAGATAATCTTCATGAGGTTTTACAAAACCTCTATTACGATATGATGCCACTTACAAGTCAGATGGTATCTGTGGCTAAGAGCCTAGCAGGTCTTGGAGCGCTTTTTTATATCGGCATTAAAGTATGGCAAGCCTTAGCAAGAGCAGAAGCTATTGATGTGTATCCAATGCTTAGGCCATTTGCTTTGGGAATTTGTATTATGTTTTTTCCAACCCTTGTTCTAGGAACTTTAAACACGGTTTTAAGTCCTGTTGTAAAGGGAACGCATCAGATATTAGAAACCCAGGTTATAGATCTAACTTCTTTACAAAAACAGAAAGACATTTTAGAAAAGGAGGCTATGCTTAGAAATCCTGAGGCTGCTTATTTAATTTCTGATGAGGCCTTTGATAAAAAACTTGATGAGCTTGGCTGGTCACCCTCGGATCTAGCCACTATGACAGGAATGTATTTAGAGAAATGGCAATATGATTTTCAAAAAAACCTAAGAGATGCCTTTAGAGAAATCTTAGAGATGATTTTTCAGGCTTCTGCTTTAATTATAGACACGATTCGGACCTTTTTTTTAATTGTGTTATCCATACTAGGGCCAATTGCATTTGCCATCTCCATTTGGAGTGGTTTTGAATCTACGCTCTTACAATGGCTCACGCGGTATATAAGCGTGTATCTCTGGCTTCCTGTAGCGGATTTATTTAGCGCAATGTTAGCTAGAATTCAATCCTTAATTCTTGAAAGGGATATGCTGTTGCTTTCAGATCCAAACTTTATCCCTGATACCTCAAATACAATATATGTGATTTTTATGATCATTGGCATTGTGGGATACTTTACAATTCCTACCGTTACAAGTTGGATTATTCAAGCCAGTGGAGGCTCAGGTTTTCTTCGTAATGTAAATCAATCTGCGCTTAAAACAGGTAATATTAGTTCAGCTGCAGTTGGGGCTACCTCAGGAAATATAACAGGTAGACTAATTAAATAATTTAAACACTTTAAACATGGAATTTAAATCACTTCGAAATATAGAAAATAGTTTTGTGCAGATTCGGCTCTACGCTATTGTATTTGCAGTTGTTTGCCTTATAGTAGTAGGATTCGCTATTTACAAAAGCTATGATTTTGCTAAAGAGCAACGAGAGAAGATCTATGTGCTTGATAAAGGTAAATCACTTATGCTAGCTCTGTCTCAAGACGCAAGTATAAATAGGCCAGTAGAGGCAAGAGAGCACGTAAGGCGCTTTCACGAGCTGTTCTTTACTCTCTCACCTGAAAAATCAGCCATTGAGGGTAATATGCAAAGAGCGTTTAATCTATCTGATAAAACCGCCTTTGACTATTATAAAGACTTACTTGAAAAAGGATATTACAGCAGAGTCATTTCAGGAAATATTCAGCAACGAATTGAGGTGGATAGTATTAAAATAGATTTTAACACCTATCCCTATAAGACGCTAACCTATGCAACGCAGTATATCATACGATCTAGTAACCTAACTAAAAGAAATCTTGTTACAAGTAGTCAGCTTATCTCAGCTGTACGGTCTGATAATAACCCGCAAGGATTTATTATCGAAAAGTTTACAGTTGTAGAGAACAAAGACTTAGAAGTTGTTAAACGTTAAAAAAACAAGATTATGAAGAAGCTACAACTTTTAAGACATAGTTATTTAAGTAAACTACAAGCTTACTGGAATAACCTCTCTATAAAAAGACAACGAGTTTTATTACTTACCGCTTTTACTCTTTACACATTAGTTTGTCTTTTTATTGTAAAGACAAGTTTTAGCTCTAAAATAAAGCAGGCAATAAGTAGGGAGGATCAGAGTAATATAAAACCAGTTAAGTATTTGCTTAAAAGGCAAAAGATAGAATCACACTCAATTATTAAACTAAAATATTATGAATCAAGATCAGTTATCAAATAAAACCCACCAGATAGAGAAAGTACCCAAAGAAAAAAAGGCAATTCAAAATCTTATAGAAAAACACAAAAAGCACATAGTCTTTGCTTTAATGGGCATTGTCTTTTTAGGGGTAATGTACCTTTTGTTTAAACCCGAAGAAAAGGAGTTAATCTCTCATAATGATTCTGTTCCTGAGGCGATAACCAAGGGGATGCCAACAGATAAAGTAAAAGCTTATGAAAAAGAGCTATGGGAACAGAAAAAGCAAGAAAATGAAAATCAGATTCACTCCTTAGCAGACTATTGGAATGATTCGCAAGAGGAGCCAACTAGCAGTTATAATCATAAAAATTACAACGAGGAGCCTACATACACGCCCTATGAGCGGTCTTACGAGAACTACAAACAAAGCCAAGATGTACTTGGTAGTTTTTACAGTAGTAGTACTGAAAATTCTGAAACCGAAAATCTTAAAAAGCAAATACAAGAGCTAGAGAAACAATTACAAGAAAAAGACACTCCAACACCTATTACTATGGATAATCAATTAGAACTTATGGAAAAGTCTTTTCAGATGGCAGCAAAGTATTTGCCAGGAGGTCAAAATCAAACTGAATTACCGTCTTCAAATAAGACTACAAACGCTAAAACAATTTCAAGTAAAAAACAGGTCATAACAATGCTTGATAAAACAAGTAAAGAGATTGTATCTTCACTGGTAAAACCAACAAGTTTACTAGATTTTTTACCTATTAATCCTAAATCAAATCAAACCTTTTATACAGCAGAAGGAGAACGTAAAACACAGAACCATAAAAACAGTATAAGGGTAAGTATTAAAGAAAATCAGGTCATTATAAACGAAGGTTACATCAAACTAAGACTCTTAGAAAGAATCGTAATAAATGGGGCTCTGTTACCTGAATCAAGTACACTGATTGCTAAGGTAAAGGTAAACAGTGGCAGGTTAGAGCTTATTGTAAATTCTATTAAGATCGAGGATAGTATCATTGATACAGAGCTTATCGGCTATGATAATTATGGGCAAAGAGGCTTAGAGGTATTAGACCTTCAAGAAATAAGCGCCTCAAAAGAAATCATTGCCAATATGGGACAAACAGCAGGCACGAGTATATCTATGAGTAGATCTGCTTCAGATCAAATTGCTTCAGATCTAACTAAAGGACTTATTCAAGGAGTATCTGGTTACTTTTCAAAGAAAGTAAAAGCCCAAAGAGTAACCCTAAAACAAGGACAAGAACTGTTTCTTGTACCGAAAGAATAACATTTAATAACCAAGTAAAACAAATCATTATGAAAACAATCATTAAATATATGTTACTATGCTTATTAGCAGTAAACACAGTAACTTCCCAAAATTATACCAAGTCTATCAATTTATCAAATGCTGAGGTAACTCCTTATGAGGTAGAACTAACCCAAAACAAAACTACTCATATCTTGTTTCCAAGTAGTGTTGAATACGTAGATTTAGGAAGTAGTGACATAATAGCAAGCAAAGTAGAGGTTACATCAAATGTACTTCGTTTAAAAACGATTACAGAATATATTTCACCTACAAACTTTACTGTAATTACAAACGATGGTAAATACTATAGTTTTTGTGCTACTTACAATGAAGAGCCAACACAACTGAGCTATGACTTAACCAAGTTTGAAAATCAAAACAGTAAACAGCAAAGCGAAGTTCTATTTAAAGACTTAGGGGACACCAGTCCAACTCTAGCAGATCTTTTTATGAAAGCAATCATCAAAAGAAACAAGAAAGAGCTAAATATTAAAAGCAAAAGCTACGGGGTAGAAGCAAGGCTGAAAAGTATCTACACTCAAGATGGTAAACTCTACTTTCATCTTTCTATTAACAATAAAAGCAATCTACCCTATGAAGTTGACTATATTAGTTTTAGAATCAAAGACAGAAGGACCTCTAAACGAACCACTATTCAAGAAATGAGTTTAAAGCCCATTAGAAGCTATAGTGATGCTCAAACTATTAATATTCAAAGTAAACAAGACAATGTATTTATGTTAGATCAGTTTACCCTATCAGATAAACAAATGCTTTTAATTGAAATTAATGAGAAGAATGGAGTGAGAAATCAAAAAATAAGAGTGCTAAAACATAATGTATTAAGCAGTAAACAGATTGAATTGTTAAGAATATAGTTTTATACATAGTATAATATTTTATTAGATCTTAAGAGAATTTAAAGTGGGGCTATCTTATAAAGACTAGTCCCACTTTGTTTTTTTTAACTTTGTATGGATGATTCTTATTCCTGATCTTCAACTGATTATTTTAGTTTACCTTAAGAATATAATATAAGTTTTTCCTAAGTACACGACAAAAATCTAAAGCAATTGATATTTAGAGGATTGTACTTATTTTTAGACAGCAATAATCTTGATAAGTAGTCAAGTCCAAGTTTAAATACACTCATAAGCCTATTGCCATGATTCTTGATTGTGATAGGCTTAATAGTATCAATATCCTAGCATTCATAGGGGGGTAACCTTGTTTTTTTGCACAACACTTTTTTAAAGTATTTTAAAGGAAAATCAACGGATGGGTTTTAACAGATAAATGAGAAAATATTGTTGTTTTGGTTGAATAATTCACAATAAAAACGGAAGTGAATTTTTCGATTTGGACAGGTTATTTTCGATTTCAATTTCCACAAGAATACTTTTTTTGTCCTGAGATAAATGAGTGTTGTATATTTATTTTCTAGTATTTTCTTCCTGATTAACCTTTTCTCTACAATCCAATCTGTTTCAACTTTTTAGTAAAGATTGTTTTATATTCTTCTTTGTACTCATCAGTTAAAAAGCTTCGATCTATTAAGTCATATACTTTATTAGCTTGCTTAGAGAAATCTTTATAGATATTATTCCTTACAATTGCTGTAATACCTAAACTCATTGCAAGTTCATCAAAGTTTACTTGTTTAATCTTTTTCTTACGACCACTTAGGGTTAGTGCTAAATCTTCTTTATCATCAGGAAAGACTAAATTCACATTTAAAAGGTCATACGCTGGAGAAAATAAGACACCCTTATCTGTGTGCATTAAAGAGAAGTTCTTTAGGTGCATGTCGTTATTACCTGTTATAAAGCTAAACAAGACAAGTCTAAAGTATTTGATCGTATCTAACCCCGAATTGGTAGCGTATCGTTTAATGATCTTCCCTACACGCTCATAGGAGCTTTTGTATTTTTGTTCAGTTAACAATTCTGATAACTGACATAAATCTTCTACATGAATTTTTTTGTTTTTCACTCGATCAAAACGCTTGGTAATATAAGCCAGCTCACCGGTAGAGGTGCGAATCAAAGCATGTTGTGCGGTTTCAATTTTAAATAGCTTAGCTAGGTGCATGGTCAAGTCTTCTACTTGTAGCATAAAAGCAAAATTAGGAGATTGAGGCTTGAGGATATAATCCCCCCATAAACTGACTAAGGTTAATCGTTTACTACCGTTTTCACTGTTTAAACTTAAGGATATCTTAGGTTGTACCCCTGTTAACGCTAATCTTTCGTTTACCGTTATTTGTGCTAACTTATCTAATTTTTCTTTATCTAATTCTAATATAGGAACTTTTGTAGTGTCAAAGAACTTCTTTGAACAAGTAGGGTGATAGTCGCCTGTTTCAACAGGCTTATAACAAAATAAACAGTTATTCATGATTTGCCGCCTCCATCGGATAAATTGAGACCGCTCCAATAGTGTCTCTACATAAGTTGATTAATAATTCAAATCGATCTCGGGGATTGAGCTTCCAATGTTTTTCTCCGATATCTAATAGCCATCCTTCAGGAATTAACCCATCGAAAAAAGGAAAGAGTACATTGCTATGATAGGTTTCTTCAGATAGGGGGAGCGTTAGGCTAATTGGATGCGGATGAGGTGTTCTTAGATAATCTTGATTATAGTAAAAGGAATATCCATCATCTCCTTCCAGGAGATAACCAGCTAACTGATCTTGAAAGTATATTTTAGCTTGTCGTGCCATTATTCTCTAGTTTGATCAATTACACCAACTTCTTTACCAAATAAAGCTAACACATCGTTTACTTTGTCTAAACGGAGTGTTTTTTTACCTTGTTCTAAATCACGTACAAAACGCAAGCCTACACCAGCATTTAGGGCTAAATCTTCTTGCGTAAGCTTTAATTCTTTTCGCTTTTGCTTTACAAATACTTGTATCGAATCCATATCTATACCTTTTCAGGTATAAATATACATAAAAAAATGGAATAATACCCCTTCGGGTATAGTTTGTGTGGGTATTCAATATTTTATACCCGATAGGTGGTATTTTATGAATTAAATAAAGCGTTTTTTCCTTCAAATGGTCTATTTAGATACTAATCCTATTACTTTTTTAGGAATTGTCCACGATTATTCAAATGACAACAAAGGCTTTACTGTTTGGAAAGGCTTATTAGAAGGGTGATTGACCTGCGGAAGGATTTGATTAAATTTGTGACAAATGTAAATCTTTTTTATGAATGAATCTATTAGTAATCAGATAGTAGATAAGATTTCTAAATCTAAGCGTGGAGAAATTTTTTTCGCTAATGATTTTGTTAAATATGGTACAGCTGACAATATTTGACAAACACTCTCTAGTTTAGAAAAAGAAAACCTTATTGAACGATTAACCTATGGTATTTATATAAAACCAAAGCAAGATTCTTTATTAGGAACAATTTATCCTAGTATAGAGGAAATTGCAAATGAGATTGCAAAAAGAGATAAGGTGCCTATAGCGCCAACTAGTGTATTAGCGTTGTATCTATTAGGATTAACAACCCAGACCCCTTAAAGACTGTTTATTTGACTAAAGGATCTCAAAGAGAAATTAAGGTTGGAAATAGGAAGATTAATTTTAAGAGAACTGTCCCTAAAAACCTTATGATAAAAGATGATCTGTTACATTTAGTAGTACAGGCTTTTAAAGAGAAGGGGCAAAGAGAAATTACGGATTCTTTTTTAAATGCGATTAAATTAGCTGTTGATAAAATAGATCAACAAGTGGTAGAATCTCAATTGAAATTTGCTCCGGTTTGGATTCAAAAAGAAATTAAAAAACTTTATTATAAACAGGAGTATGTGGATTAATTTATCTGAAGAACAAAGAGTTGCTGTACTAAAAAAAGCTGAAGTTGTTTATGGACTACCAGCTTTTGTAATAGAGAAAGATTGGTGGGTTTGTATTCTTTTAAAGGCAATATTTCAATCTAAGTATGCAGATTCTATTATATTTAAAGGAGGAACTTCTCTGAGTAAGGGCTTATAATTTAATACAGTGATTTTCAGAAGATATTGATTTGATTATTGACCAGCGTTTGCTGGGGTTTGGTAAGCTTGATTCTAAAACACAAATTAAAAAACTTAGAAAAGCTTCTGGAGGATTTATTATTAATGAATTTAGAGAAGAGTTAATACATCAATTAACTGAGTTGGGAGTAGATCCGAATTTATATGAAATTAAGCACACAGCACGTCAATGTAGAGACGATTTATCAACCGTGTCACACAGATAACATCCACAATCATATAGGCGTAAGGTGTTACGCCCATATGATTGTGTGCTGATCACATCCGTAAACAACAAAAGCACAAAAAAATTAATACAATAATCCAAATTGCCATAAAGGAATAACATTCAGAAAGCCAGTTTCTATATCATCTTTTACAACATAACTGTTCTCAATATTTTTAATTTGTTTTTGGCTTTTGTTTTTGCCTCCTATTTCAAAGGTTATATTCTCAATTAAGAAATCTGAGTCAGCAGAAGATATAACATTATGTTTTACTCGTGTCTGATTTAAGAAGAATGTTTCACGAATATTTCCAATATTTGAAGAATCACTTGCTAGGTTGTAAATCAAATTGGTATTGTCTAGATAGATTTTATCTACCTTGCCTAATCCTCTAATTCCCCCAGTATTGTTACGTAGTTGAGTGATTAGCCCAGCTTCTTCAATGTATAGACAATAGTCAGCAATATTATTTCTACTTACAGATAGCATTTCAGCTATTTTACTCATATTAGGTTTAAAAGGAGCACTTTGAGAAACGATAGCTAATAATTGTTTTAATTTTCTACCTGTAGCCACATTCATATTAGCATACATTGGAATATCATTCTCTAAAGTCTGATTAATTATCTGAGCCAAACGAATATCAAAGTCTTGTTCTAAGGCAAAAGGATAATAACCTTTCTTTAAGTAATCAGTATAGTATAATAAAGGCCTTTCTATCTCTGGAATATTAACCTTATGCTGTAGTACTTCTTGTAATGTGTATGTTTTAGCAGAAATGTTATGAAATAGTTTCAGATACTCTCGAAAAGACAAACCTTGCATATTATAGATAATAGCTCTACGACTTAAATCAGAAGCTCCCTTTTTAATATCAAGTACAGATGAGCCCGTAAATACAACTTTTAAATTTTTATGGTAATCATAAATCAGTTTGAGGTCTTTTGCCCAATCAGGGTATTTATGAATTTCATCAATAAATAAATACTTGCCTCCAAACTTGACAAAGGTATCAACTAACTTAATGATTTTATTATCCACAAAATAAAAGTCCTCTGCGGTAATGTAAAGTGTTTCTGTAGGACTTAAATTCTGTTTGATATATTGCAGGACAAGAGTAGTCTTACCTACACCACGGGGACCAATTAGACCTATCATTCGATTTTCCCAATTGATTTGATTATATATGTAGCGAAAGAAATCTGTGTTAGCCTCATTGATTAACTTGTTTGAATACTCAAATAACCGTTCCATACTGTTTATTTTATTACAAATATAAGTATAAATGCACTCACATAGTGCATTTATTTTAAATAAATGCACTATATGAGTGCTATTTTATCTTTTTTTGTTGTTACGGATTGTAAATCTGAGCCATCGGGAGTTAATTGAGCCTTGAAAAGCGATAAGTAAATAATCGAGTAGGAGGCTGAAGATTATTTCTTCAGCCTCCTACTCGATTATATTCTTTAGGAGATTTATTTCCTAATACTTTATGAGGATGATTAAAATTATAATTCTCTCTCTATTTATTAGCCAATCTTTGTAATTGGTATATATCATTGAAGTAAAAAGCATGATGTTAACCCTTATCAATGGCTTAAATATGTTCTTGAAAATATTCAATCCATCAACCACAAGAATATTACAGACCTATATCCGCATAATTATAAGAAGTTAATTACAGACTCAGTAGAATGATTTTTAGACTGCACAAGGTGTACTTGCTTAGGTGGATCCTTTTTATGCCTTTTTTAAACGTTTAGGACGCTATTTATTGCACAATATTTAACGCATAAACTGATTTTTGTTTGGTTTATGCGTTTTTTTTGTACATTAGCTATATAGTGAAAGTAACATTTCTCATTGTATAGAATATAATTCATTAATAGGATTATTTGTACTTTATGAACGATATAATAGACATTACTGCTTTATCAGATAAAGCTATTTTACAAAAACTAGGATTTTTTATTCAGCAAACGCGAATCAAAGAAAATCTGACGCAAGAAGACTTAGCCCAACAAGCGGCTATTAGTCGTACTACCTTGAGTTTGCTAGAGCGTGGTGAAAATATTTCGTTGATTAATCTCATCAAAATCTTACGTATTTTAAATGCTTTGTATGTTTTAAATAGTTTTGATGTGCTAGAAGAACTCAGCCCAATAGAATTAGCTAAAGGCGAAAAGCAAAAACGACAAAGAGCATCAAAAGCACCTAACCAACAACAAGACAATTCAGATTTAGGATGGTAACAACTGCATTTATTAACATATATGGCAAACGTTTGGGATCCGAACAGAGGGTTGGCAAGCTTTGAGTATGATCCTCAATTCAAGTTGGAGGAGCTGCCCATTGCTCCCATTAAAATGCCCAACAAAAACCGTATTTATAATTTTCCCGAATTTAGGGATAATGATACTTTCAAAGGAATGCCAGGTTTATTAGCCGATGCATTACCCGATCGCTACGGTAAGGAATTAATCAATGCTTGGTTAGCACGTCAAGGTCGACCAGACAACAGTTTAAATCCGGTAGAGTTATTATGTTTTATCGGAAAAAGAGGAATGGGCGCCTTAGAATTTGAGCCGGTTATAGGAAAAGAATCTACGTCTTACGACTTAGAGTTATCGGATTTAATAGAAACCACTAAAGCGTTATTAGAAAAAAAAAGAAGAATTACATATTAGTACTCAACACAATATGGAAGATGTGATGTTAGATGTGCTTAAAATGGGAACTTCTGCAGGAGGGGCTCGCCCTAAAGCAATTATAGCATACAATAAGAAAACGGGAAAAGTAAAATCCGGGCAAACACTAGCCGAAGATGGTTTCGAACATTGGTTAATCAAGTTTGATGAAATCAGCGATGTCCAATTTGGTGTTTCAAAAAGTTACGGTCGTGTAGAAATGGCTTATTATAAAATGGCGACAGATTTTGGGATTGAAATGACAGAATCACGTTTGATTGAAGAAAACAAACGCGTTCATTTTATGACCAAACGTTTTGACCGTGTGGGTGGAAATCAAAAAGTACATACACAAACCTTATGTGCCTTGCAACATTACGATTTTGCAAATATCACATCATATAGCTACGAACAAGTATTTCAAACCATGCGTTTATTGCGCTTAACCTATGCAGAGGCAGAACAAATGTTTAAACGTATGGTGTTTAATGTAGTAGCACGTAATTGTGATGATCACACCAAGAATTTTGCATTCTTAATGGATGCTCAAGGAAAATGGAAATTAGCCCCCGCCTATGATATTTGTTTTGCCTATCGTCCAGATAGTATGTGGGTGAGCCAACACAACTTGAGTATCAACGGAAAACGCAAAGATTTTGAACGCAAAGATTTAGTAACCATCGCCGAACAAAATTCTATTCGCAATCCTAATAAAATCATAGATCAAGCACTTGATTTAGTAAAAAACTGGAATCATTATGCGAAGATGTATCAAGTTGACACAGCATTGGCACATCAAATAGATCGTGAATTAATAAAAGAAATGATTATAGATAAAACACGTAATAAGTTTAAAGAAATCACCACGCCTGTATTTTTGTTCTTTGATCCAAAGCAAGAATATAGAGAGGAAGTATTGGCGATAAATGAACCTGATTTTAAAGTTGAATTCACGCTTTAAAACAGGATCAACAAATGTAAATCATCTTTTTGGCTCTTTTTTACAGAAGCGTTTTATACAATAACCAACCTAATATTAGGGAATCTTAAGCTTAAAATGACTTTTTAAGGTTCGATTAACTATTATTCTATTGCACAAGATGTATTAGCTTAAAAGTATACGGGGATTCAAGTTGTAAATTTGTATTTGAAATTAATCATTTCTTAATTTCTTCAATCGACGTTGATAATCTTGTAAATAATTACGTTTTAGTTTCTCTGATAAGAATGATCTTTCGATTAAATCTACCACTTGTTCTTCTTTCGAAGTTAGATTTTGAAGAACTTTAGCAATCAATTTTTCTGTTATTCCTGCCTTAGCTCCCAATACCATCAATTGATCGATGATTTTTCCTTTTGAGATTGATTTAGGTAATATTGCTTCTTTTAATGCAAAGTCAGCATTGTGAATATGAATTTTAGTATTTAGCAAATCATAAGCTGGACTTAATTTAAAATCGCCTTGTTGAGTTTCTATCAATGAAAAATTCTTTAAATGAGCCTCTCCATTAGAAAATAGATAATTGAAAACGATTAAAGTAAACAACTTAGGTGCTTCTACTTTCCATGCGGGTACATATCTTTTCAATGCATCAAATAACTCTAAATAATTTGCTTCATATTTGTATTGCTCTCCATCTGTTGCAGGTGATTTTCCTAATAATGAAGCGAAATCTTCTACAGCTAATTTATTCCCATTTCCATCGTAATCAAAACGCTTTGTAAGATAGCCTGGACTTCCATCTTCAAAAAAGATTAACACATTTTCTGCTGTCTTAATTTTAAAAATTTGTTTCGCAATTTGCATCGTTAAATGTTCGTTTGCAGGTGCAAATTCTCTATTTTTTGGTAAATCTGATATAGGTTTTAAAATATAATGACCACTTTCAATTTCATTTGTCAACCGTAATTCATTTCCATAGATAGATTATTGTATTGTCATTGGGTTTAATAAACCAGAGAAAGCTTTAGATACTTATAAAATAAGATGGCAGATAGAAACACTATTTAAAGCCTTCAAGTCTAGCGGATTTAATATAGAAGATACACACTTACAAAAAATCGATAGGCTTGAAAAACTAGTCATGTTAGTGATGATTGCTTTTGTATGGTGCTATAAGATTGGGGACTATATTGACACTATTAAGCCTATCACAATCAAGAATCATGGCAATAGGCTTATTAGTGTATTTAAACTTGGACTTGACTACTTATCAAGATTATTACTCTCTAAAAATGGACACAACCCTTTAAATATCAATTGCTTTAGTTTTTTGTCGTGTACTTAGCATCTATTTATATCTTTTTTTAATAATTTAAAATTCTCTTGGTATTATTCAATCAAAAGAGCATCTATTTTTTATCCTCCCTTTCTTCAAAACTCTCCAATTCCTTATTTACTTCTTCCAATAATTGCTGTTCGCTTGGTAAGTAAAGTTCGTATTGGCTTGCAATAATCTGTTTTTGATTTTCTGGTAATGTAAATTTTACTACTGCATCATTTTTATTAGCACAAAGCAAAATCCCAATGGTAGGGTTCTCGTATGGCAGTTTTTCTATCCTGTCATAATAGTTCACATACATTTGTAACTGCCCAATATCCTGATGAGTTAGTTTAGTGGTTTTGATTTCAATAATTACAAAACATTGCAAAATGCGGTTGTAAAATACCAAGTCCACAAAGAACTCATCGCCCTCAATATGTATTCTTTTCTGCCTTGCTACAAAGGAAAATCCATTGCCTAACTCCAACAAGAACTCCTGTAAGTGTGTAATAATGGCACTTTCCAAATCTCTTTCATAATAAGATGTTTCTCTTTTCAAGCCCAAAAACTCCAAATACATTGGGTCTTTAATGATTTCTTTGGCATCAGACGGCTGTTTCTCATTTTTGGCAACCGCTAAAACACTTTCTTTATCATTGCTCAACAAAAGCCGTTCGTACAAACTGCTGTAAATCTGCCGTTCCAATTGCCGCACCGTCCAATTATTTTTTATTGTTTCAGCAATATAAAACTCTCTTTTATCCTGACTGTCAACGCTTAAAAGTAGCTTGTATTGGCTCCAACTCAATTGTGCATACAGTGTATGCACATTCTCAAATGTGCGGTAAAACTGACGGTAAAGGTTGATTTGTCTTGTGGAAAAACCACTTCCGAACTCGGGTTGCAGTTGTTCTGAAAGATATTTGATAAGAAACGTTCCATAATCTGCACGTTCTTTTCCCTCTTGTTCTTCTTCAAAGATACGTTTGCCAATATGCCAATACATCAGCGTTCGCTGATGGTCAACGGCACGTATAGCCTTATCTTTTGATTGGGCTATAATGGCTTTTATATCTGTTATAATGGATTGGTTTATAAGCATACTTAAATATTCATCTACATTTAACAAAGGTACAAATTATAATATACGGCTACTTCTGATTACACCTAATTTAATGTATAATAATGACGTTATTATCAAAGTTGAGCAACAAAAGACCGTTCCAAACCTTTAAATTTATGTGATACCTTTTGCATATCCTTACCGACTTTCTCGTTGAGTATCTTGGCGTAAATCTGTGTGGTGGCAATGTTCTTATGTCCTAACATTTTGCTCAAACTTTCAAGAGGAACACCCTCACTCAAAAACAAGGTAGCAAACGTATGGCGTGCCAAATGAAAGGTTACTTTCTTTTCTTTAAGGCAGTCAATTTGTTGGGAAATTACTTTTAGTCTATCATTACAGAAACTGTTGGACGGAACAGGGAAAACCCTGTCGTCCTTTGACAGTCCTGCGTATTTTTCTATAATTATTTTGGGAATATCCAACAGCATTACATTGGACGATGTGGCTGTCTTTCTTCTACGTACAATAATCCATTGATTGCCGTCAAAGAACTCTTGTATATTACTGTTTTTAAGTCCTTTTATATCCGAATACGAAAGTCCTGTAAAGCAACTGAAAACAAACAGGTCTTTAACCAACTCGTCTTTCTTTTTTTCGCAGTTGAACGTTACAAGCTGTTCCAACTCGTTCCGCAACAGATAACCCCTGTCCTTATCCTTTTTGGTGTTCTTGTACTCGCTGAACGGATTAAAGGCAAGATGCTTTCTGCTCATTGCCAATCGGCAAAGGGTAGTAAAACCAATCATATACACCCAAATCGTATTATGCCCGATACTTAAATCGTTCCGCAGATAGTAGTCGAAATCCTGTACAAATTCGGAAGTAAGGTCGTTAAACGTAATATCGGTATAACCGTATTTGACGAGGGCAAAATTCTGCAGGTGCTTCAAAAGCGTTTTGTACCTGCTGTTTGTGCCTTGTACCCGAAGTCCGCTGTTTACCTTTTTTTCAAAGTCTGCTATAAATTGTTCGTAGAATTTGAAAAAGGTCAGTTCTCCACTTCCCATTCCGAGAAAGGTATTTTTTAGTTTAGTGCTGTTTACCGTTTCCTCGTTCTTTAGGATTTTGGAATAACATTCCTCGATACCCAAACGGATTTTATCAAGTTTACCGTTTACCTCTTGGGCTTCTCGGCTTTTGCCTAAAACCCTGCCATACTTCAAATCCCAATTAGTTGCGGAAATATCCAACTTTGTGCTGAATGCAGACTGTTTACCGTTTACGGTAACTCTGCACATAATTACAACTTTTCCGTTTTTCTTCGGGGCATTCTTTTTAAGGTAGAAAAGAACCTTAAACGTTGATTTTTTGTCGTTTCCATACTCACAATTCTTAATGATAAAGTTAAACCTATGTGAGCCACGAAACAATATGAAAACCTATGCAAAACACTGAAATATAGTTTTTTAGAACGATTGTTTCCAATGTTTAACAGTAACGTTTTAGTAACCTTACTTTTGCCAAACCTCGCTTTTTTCTGCTTTTTACCTCATTACCAAAAAATCAAAAAACGATTGTAAAGCCTTTAAATTTGGACTTTTATTGTCATAGTATTGAAGAAGTTTTACAAAACTAAAAAGTTAAGATGACTTCATTATTAGAAATAAGCTGTAAGTCTTAATCCTGATGCTATATAGTGCAAATCTGCTTTATTAGAATTTAAATTTAATAGAGGGGTTTCAGGAGTATAGATTATTGTTGGTTTTGGACTAGAATAATCAACATATAATGTTAGTCCTAATTGATCTGTTAAGTTGTAAGTTAATGCACTTCCTGCTGACTATCTAAAAGAGCTATGAGGTTTGTATGAAGCAACGGTGATATTATCTTTGATTGTATTGGGTAAAAATATATTACTATTGTTTTGCTTTACTTCAAGTTTTCCTGTTGCACCAAAAGAGTATCCAATGGTGGTTTTTAAAATTAAATTGAAGTTATCATTAAAATGAAAGGCTTAGATTACACTATTGTTTGAAAAAAAATACTATATTGTAAATATATTTAATTAAATAGTAGATAATATGTTGTATCCTTTTATTTCAGTTGGTTTAATAGTTGTTTTTATCATTTGTCTTTTATACATATTATTTGTTAAAAGGGATTTTGAAGGACAAAAGAATAATATTTTAGTAGGTTTATTCTTTTTAGTGATATGGGGTATTATTTACTATTACTTATTAGTATAATCAAAAGATTTTCACAAGGCTCTGCCTTGAGGTAGAAGATTAAAGATTAGTATATTTGTTTGATTAGTGAATATATATATTCAAACGGCCTAATAAAAGCTTACTACTATATCATTTGGTTTGTCTAATAAAATATAGAAGAACTGTTTTATCAGAGGATGTTGAAATTAGTTTGGTTGAAGTTTGTAGCAAGATTTCAGAGCGTTATGAAATACATTTTGTTGAAATCGGAACAGATGAAAATCATGTACATTTTCTGATTTAAAGTGTACCAAAACTTTCTGTAAAGATTATTGGTAGGACAGTGAAAAGTATTACCTCAAAAGAGATTTTTCGATTGCATCCAGAAGTAAAAAAAACAGCTATGGTAGAGGTGATTTTTGGACAAGCGGATATTATGTAAATACAGTTGATCAATATGGTAATGAGGATGTAATTAAGAAATACATTCAAAATCAAGGAGAAGAAAATACTGTATATAAGTCGTTCAATCAAAATCAATTACTATTATCTTTTAAGTAACGCGATACCTTGAAGTAGTTTGTTAAAAAAAAATTAAATATTGTCAGAATGTATTTTTGTAATTATGATTTTACAAACCTTTTTGTTAGAGTAAAGTCAGATAGCACAGAGCAACTATATAAGGTTAGATTTAACTACATATCCGTTTGATATTAATAATAAAGCCCCAGTTTAATAGACTTATTTCTTATAAACCAAAAGGATTAATAGCTACAGATATCTATTTCTTATCTCTATGTAATTTTACCAGTAGTAAATCTGTTTGTAATATTAGTAAAAGCCTTGGTTTATTTATTGGAAATATAGATCCCCCCACAACTCTTAAGCTAAACTTGATTTAAGAAAGAGGCCCCTAATTAGGAGCCTCAAAAGTGAATTGTTGTTTGCTAGCTCATTTTGAGCTACTTGAAAAAAGTGTGAGTTTTGATACTTCTTTTAAATCTAGCAACTAGCAACAAAGATTAATTAAAGTGTGAGTTTTGTTGTTACTTTTTTAAATCTAGTAACAAAGATTAAATTGAGAATTAATAATGACTTATTCTCTTCATTAAAACATGTAAATTAAAAATAATAACTTTATCGCTTCCTGCATTTACTGCTTTAACAACAATGCAAAGCTAATTCTTGAACTCTTATTCAAGCTTATATAAAAACGAATAAAAACTGCGTTAATCACCATTCTCTTTATATTTATTTCTGAATTGCAAAGGAGTTAGACCTGTTTTTCTTTTGAAGAATACTGTCAAATGATTAGCTTCTTTAAATTTTAGTTTAAATGATATTTCATTTATGTGTAAATCTTTATATAATAACAATCTCTTAATTTCCATAATCATTCTTTCTGATACCCAAGCATAAGGAGTGATATTATCAGTTTTTTTAAATGCATATTCAATTGATCGAACACTTAGTTTTAATTCAGAGGCATACATTTTTACAGTCATGCTTTTATCTATATTATTGTTAACTAAATGTTTGAAATTAGATACAATTAACTTATCGTGTGAAATATTTAGCTGTTGAGTAGTAGATTTATCAATAGCATTTTCTAAAATTAGTAATGTATTGAAAAGGTAATTATTTAAAATATATTGCTGTTTAGGGTAAAAACTTTTGTTTAACTCTTTTTTGATAAGTGTAAATAATAAAGTTAATTCTTCATACTGCCCACTTATATCAATTGACTGTAAATGATCAGTTAAATCAAAAAGTTTTGTATTATAGAAAAACTGAAAATGTAGCTCATCAATACAAAAGAATTCTTCAGTAAACATCAAAATCTCAGACTTATAATTTATAGGCTGACAATATTGCTCTACCTGATTCTTTGAGACTATTAAAACTCGTTTAGGAGCGACATCAATTGAAACAGAATCTAAATAATATGTTCCTTGTCCTTCCAAAAACAGATGAATACAAAAAAAAGTTAATTTATGAGGATAAAACAAGTGTTGATCCCTAATTTGTACTAATTTATTAACATCTTTGCAGTTGATGTATAATCTATTATTAAATCGGTGAAGAAAAGGTTCCAAAGGTAACTTATTCATAAGTAAAAACAGTAGTGTTTGTTTTAGAGTAATCTCAATAATGACTAATATTACTCATTATTTTCTTTGTACAAAAGAAAAGAAAATTAGCTATACAATCTTATATTTTAACGAAAGTAATATGTATATCCCCACAAATAAAAGAGTAATTTGAGATAGAGTCTTTAAATATACCTATCTACCCCTGAGTAAGAGTTTTTTGTGAGATCTAAATATTATTGTACAGTGTTTGAGATTAACTTTTTGTAGTTATAAGTATGTAGATCCGAAATGTTTTTTTTCAGTTTGCAAAAAATATAAATTATAATAGCTTGTAATAAATACAGCATAAATCCCTTTCTTTCAATGTAAAAGCTTTATTTGATTACTCTGGTTGATAAAAACAAGTACACGCCCATTAACGTTTGATTAAGCTTGTTTTAAATAATGCCAAATAGAGAATAAAAACTTTTATCTATATCGCAGGGTGATTAAGATAAATTAAATTGATGCAAACTACTAAGGTTAAATATCAAACAAGGTTTACTGAGAAATCGATTTCACTTAGATTATCTGTATATACTTGTAGCTTAAATCACTAGGATAGAGCATTTCATATCCTTGAATGCTAGTTAACTGATTCTTTGTTAGACTTATAAAATTATTATATTAGGATTGTGTTGATTCTGTTTTATACTTAATTACCCAATAACTAAATGTTGCTGACTTAATTCCTACATTTTTACATTTTTTGCTTGTTTTAATGCACTTGCTTTGTAATGCTTTACAATAGTTACTTTATTGATCATAAAAATAAGCAAGAAGTTAGTATAAGTCAAAGAACCTTTAAATATACAAAAAAGGTTTGGAAAGCTTCAGAGTTGGTTTATGAACAAACCGGTTGCGAGTCATTAATCTCTATAGAGCAAGAGAAACAAAGATTAAAACAAGTTTATAACACTAACTCAGTATTTGCAGATATTACCTATAGTTAGGTATGATTGTATGCTACAATAAAAACATCTAATATTTTATTAGATATTAACAGAATTTAAAGTGGGGCTATCTTATAAAGACTAGCCCCACTTTGCTTTTTTTAACCTTTGTATGGCTGATCTTGATCCATGTAATCCTCAAGAGACTGTTTTAGTTTATCTAGAAACATAGTCCTTGAATAACTTCTTGTTTTCATGCGGTGAAAGGTGTGGTGAATATTATCTGAGATATTAATTTGGAAAACTTGCCCTAAAGCTTTTGATAGTTTTTTTATTTTAACCTTACCATGATTTACAGATTTTGTCACATACAAGGCATATATTAGTTCTATTAATGCGCTATTTGATTCAGACCAGGTTATAGCGTTTTGGGTGGCTGTACCTATAAGGGAATTGTAAGAGGTTGTTTTATTGTTTAAATACGCACTTAGAAGTTCATAGGTTATAATACGTGCTATTTTATAATCATAAAAGGTTGAGAATTTAGGGTTTATTTCAAAACTAAAACTATTTACCAGATGTGTTTTATTTATGTGCCCTGTTGTAAAGTATTCTATATCTCTATGTGAAGCCTTTGTTTTATAATATTTATAGATATCACTATATAGGTGGTATTTTTTATATTCACTGTGGAGTTGTTTTAGTTTTTCTTGAAAGTATATCTTAGCAGATACTATATCACTTGGAGACTCGCACTTAAAACCGTATAATTTATTGTAGAAGATAAGCTTTCCAAGAATTAAAGGTTTAATGTTTTTAAAAAAATCAATTTCTTGCTCTTGACTGGTAAAACCATAAAGAAGAACTTGTTTTTTGATTTGTTTTAAAACAGCTTTTAAAAACTCGATCATTTCTAATGTACTTGAAATAGAAACAGATTCTAATGCCCCTAGTTCAGCTTCTTTTTTGATAATCTGACTAAGGGCATTTTTTGTTGTTGTTGTTTGATTCATGAGTTGTAATTTTTATTAAGGTTGGTTTTGTTTTTAGATTTATCATAAATGTTGGTTTTTGGATAACTGTGCTAAATAAGTAAAAATATTAATCTTAATCAATACGTATTTATACGTATAATTACGTAAAAATACGTATTGACTTTATAGTTTAAAGTATTAAACTTTATGGATTAATTATAAATCAGTATTTTTATGAAAATTTCAAATCAAAGTGGTCAAGTGATTACAAAACAAAAAGCTATTGAGTATATCACTGAGTTTAAAGCTCAGTATCCAGATGCGATAAATAGCTATTATGTAGGTATAGATAAACTACAAGCGCTTTTGAGTCAAACCAGTTGTATAGGTATGCGTATCTATCCAGGGCTCAATAAACAAACCGCTTTAACCAATATGGTTTTAGTAGGAGTAGATCAAAAAGGGCAGGATATTAGCGATGGAATTATCCTAGAGGAATTAATCACTTGTCCTCCTGCTTGTTCGTATGATAATACTTTGGGATAAAAGCAAGCTTTATGTATCAATGGGGGTAATAGTATTAACTTTATTGTTTGGAATTATACCCTTTTGTCTTTACCTGTATAAAAGGCAAAAGGGTATTTATTGTGATAAAGCTTATTTGGGAATTGTTTTATTGTTTTTTATTGCTTCTTTGTACGAGACAATAGCAAGTCTTATTTTAAAGATCAATGTTCTTGTTTGGTTCCAAGTTTATTCCCTTTTAGAGTTTATAGCTCTGTTTTACCTTTTTATAAACTTATTAAATAGAAAACCAAAGGCTTACTTTTACCTGTCTTTAGGTCTTTTTGTAATAGTTTATCTGTTTTCATTCCGCTTTTTAACAAACCATCATTTTCTGGTATCAAAAACTATAAATAAGGTCTTTGTGATGATTTTTGTGATTGTTTCTAGTTTTATTGTAATTAATCAGAATTTTATTCAAAAAACAAGTCTAAGACTCTTTAAAAGGGCTGATTTTTATATGGTAATAGGTCTTTTGGTTTATTATAGTGTGACTATACCTTTGTTTGTGTTGTGTAGTTATAGAGTGGATAACAAATTGTATTTTTTAGATTATTGGTTAATTAATATTCTAGGGAGCTTAACCCTTAGAATTGTAATATCTATTGGAATATGGAAAATAAAATAACGATTATCTTTTGGTTGGCCACAATCTCGGCCACTGCTTTATGTGGTGTGGTTATCGCTATTGTGATATTGTATCAGAAAAATCTTAAAGAGTATCAAATCAAACTTTTAAACAACCGACTTAGTATTATTTTAGAAGCTGAGCACAAGGAAAGAGCTCGCATCTCAAGAGAGCTTCACGATGGGGTGTGTAACGAGTTGGCATGTGTGTTAAGTTATCTACAGATAATAAAACTCTATCAAGATAAAAAGACAAAAAAAGATGCCTTAAAACAGATAAAGAAAATAACTTTAAACACTTATAAGCAGCTTCAAGAGCTGAGTTATCATTTATCTCCACCTTATATTGAGGATAATCCTTTAGAGTGTATTTTATCTGATTATATAAACCGAATTAACAAGACAAGTAGTATTGAGTTTAGTTATCACTATGAGCCAGTTAGTTTTGAGTTAGATCAAAATGTAAAACTAACTTTTTATAGAGTAGTTCAAGAGCTGATACAAAACATCATAAAGCACAGCGGGGCTAGTAAGGTAAGTTTAAGACTTCTTTGGGATAAGGGTAAACTTATCTTATTAATTAGTGATAATGGAATAGGCTATGATTCTGATATAAAAAGTGATAACGCCCAAAAAGGTATAGGTCTTAGTAATATACATGCTAGATTAAAACAAATTAATGCTGATTTTAGGCATATAAGAGAAGAGAATTCAAATGCAATAGGTATTTATTATGCAGAGCAAAATAATAAAAGTAGCAATAGTGGATGATCATACAGTCTTTCGAGATGGTTTTGAATTGATTATATCTAGGATTAGCTCTGTAAAGGTAGTCTTAAAAAGTTCTAATGGGTTAAAATTATTACAAGGCTTAAAGACAATAGAGGTTGATATTGTGTTTTTAGATATTCAGATGCCTAAAATGGATGGTTATCAAACAGTGGCAGAGTTAAATAAAACTTATCCTTCTTTAAAGGTAATTATACTTTCTAGCTTTTATGATCATCATAGTATCGCTAGAATGCTTAAGTTTAATATCTCAGGATACTTAAGTAAAAAAGCCAAATCTAAGGATATTGAAAAAGCTATTTTAACAGTTAACAAATCATTAGAGTATTTTGGTAAAAGGGTTAGAAAGGTTCTAATAAAACTTAGCTTTGATATAGAAAACACCACATGTGTTTTCTCCCAAAGAGAATTAGAAATTATAACTCTTAGCGCTAGACAGCTTAGCTCCTCTGAAATAGCTGATAGCTTACATATTAGTTGTAGGACAGTTGAAAAACACAAAGAAGGTTTACTTGAAAAAACAGGATCTTATAATTTTACAGGTGTTGTTTTATATGCAATTTCAATGCATTATATTAAAAAACAGGATTTTATAAACAGTTATAAAACCTCTAAAAGAAAATAAATCATAAAAAAACTAACTAGTCTACGTAAAATAAAGCTGTAATTGATTGCTTTTAAATCACATTATAACAAGAAAAACAAACTTGAGTCTGTTGATAATAAAAGAGATGTTCTTTTCTAGTTCTCTTATTTTAAGACCTAAGGGGATATAGGTTTTTAAAACTATCATATCTTCTTAAAAAAGTTAGCTTTTTTTAAAACTTAGCCTAAGGTAGGTGAGTTTGTTTAAATAGTGTAAAGTCTCAATATATATATTGGTTTTTGTTTGTTTTAAATGTATAAAAAACACAGTTTTTTACTTTTTTGTATAAGGCCTGGGTATAAGCTGTTTTGTTTTTAATTGCTTTATTTTTTTTGATTTTATTGTTTTTTTTAGATTATAATTGTGTTGTTTGTGTTAAATTGTGTTTTTTATTTAGTTATAATTATTGCAATATTTGTTATTAAATTTAAAACTAAATATTTTTTAAAATTTAATTGTATTATGAAACAACAAAACACCTTATTTTTAGAATTGAACTTATTAAGAGGAAGTGATCAGTATCCTTCACAAGAAATCAAAGAAAGACTAGTGGATTTGTATCTTCCAGGATCTGTATCAGATTTAGCCATTAATTTATCTAATATTACCTCACAGTTCTATGCCTTGCAATTGCAATTAATTGGGCAAAGACATGGGGTAGATCAAATAAGGGTACATTCTGAGGCATTTTTCTATGATCTAGGAAGAGTAAAAGCACAACAAGCCCTAGACAAGGACCCTAATATGATTCGTGATTGTAGATCATTAATCTTAGTGGCTATTTCTGCCATTTATACCTCTAGCCCAGAGTTTAAGTTTCAAGTTAAAGATTATACCCCGGATTATGCAGTTATTGAGCTAAAGGGAGCAGATCGTTATCACAGGGCGGCTAAACTCTATAAAATCGATCAGTATCTAAGCTTCCCTACTTTAATTGCTTTTATGGAAGGAATTAAAGATTATCTTGGATTAAATCATATTGAAATTCACGTACCTCAGTGCTCTTATGATCAGCATTCAAATATAACATGTACCTATATATTTAAACAAAATAGTTTATAGTATGGAGCATATATATGAATCTATAGGAGAGGGGTATCCGTATCTGTTTGAATTAGATAAATTAATTATAAACCAATCTAGTGTAGAATATACTACAACTAGCTCTGAAAATCAGTTTAAGGAGTTTAAAAAGATAGGACAAACTGCCGCAACATTAGCCAGTATATCATTGCTACAGGATATGAGGGTCTGTGAGAAAACCTTTTTTTTAGCTGAAAAAATTCGAATAAGAAAGATTAGTAATACAACAATGGATCAAGAGTTAAGATACTGCGCTAGAACTGTTTGTTTTTCAGAGCGAAAAGGCAAAGTATTATTAGATATTTTTGATAATCAGTCACAATTGGTTTATACCTCTGAGCTGGAATATGTAATTTTTAATCAGAATGCTTTTCAGCAAGTTTTCAGTGGTTTTTATACCCAGAGGATCCCTGTTAAAAATGACCTAGTATATCAAGAAGTGGAAATTGATTTAGGTAAGCCAGCGCATTTTAGTATTGATATTCCAGCATTTACCATAGAGCATTGTAAAGGTCACTTTGATAATTACCCTATAGTACCTGGGATTTTTATAGTAGGTAGATTGTTAGAAGGCATTGAAAAGTTCTTCAAACTTCATGATAAAGAGTTTCAAAATAAAACCTTAGTGGTAGATAACCTGGAAACATTTTTAAAAACAGCTACCCCTATTAATATACCCTTGCAATCTTTGGTTACTTATTATCAAGTATCAAGAGATAGTTACTTGTTTATTTGTCCTGTTGGTGATAAAAACACAGAGTATGGTTATTATATCATTACTATAAAGCTTTATTAAGTAAGCTACAATGTAGCCTTTAAAAAAGAAGATTATTTTAAGGTAAACTCAATGTTGATATTCTAAGGTATTTACCTTTTTAGATTGGATAGGTGGTTTTAGGTATTAATTTTTATTATTATAAGATTGTTATAATTGGTTTTGGAAAAAGTGTTTTTCTAAAACCAATTATTTTTTAAAAACAAAAAACACATCAATTATTACTAATGATGTGTTTAAAAACACTAATATTTGCAAATTTAAAGCGAACTTAGATGTAAAAATTACTTCTAATACTATGCTCTTTTTACATTTACGGCATTGAAACCTTTTTGTCCTTTTTCTACGTTATATGTTACATTATCACCTTGTCTAATGTCATCTTCTAAACCAGTAGCGTGAACAAAAATATCTTCATTTCCATTTGTTATAAATCCGAATCCTTTTGCTTCATTGAAAAATTTTACTGTACCTTCTTGCATAATCTTAATTATTAATTTAATATTTTAATTATCCCTAATAAAGTATTTACCTAGGGATTTTATCTTAGATAATTTATTTTATAACCCTCTTAATTTATAAACTAGATGGTTTTTTTTTAAATAGTTGAAGGTATAGTTGTAATATCCATCCATTCATACTTTTTGATATAATCATTTCTTCTAAGGTAAGATCATTTCTATGATCTTGGTGTTGTATTTCTATTCTATTCATATATATTGTTATTGGCTTGAAATTCTTTGTGAAATTCATAACCTATTTGTTTTTTATAATAAGATACTTTGGCTATTTAGTATAACTAAATGAATCTTTTTGTGTAAATATTTATTCTATTAACTGGATTTGTATTACTTACTTTAGTTAGATATAATCTTCTTAAATGCGTTGTGTAATCTAAACTCAATATTATAAATAAAGTATTGGCTATCTAACTTTTAATATGATTGTTAAAAATAATATTAGTGGTTAGATTTAAGTCTTTTATAAGTTGTAAGACATAAAAACACTTAATAAATGGTTGTTTTTTTATTCCTATTATATAGAAGGAGTATTTTTTAGATACTTTAAAAGATGTTGATTAAATTGAAAAGAACAACTTATTTAAATCATCAATTACTTTTATTAAAAGAGGATAAATATTTAAAATCATACAATGTCTATTTTTTATTTACTTTAATACAGTAGAGGTGTTGTATAAAAGATAACCATGTTTTGAGTACATGAAATTTTGCTTTAAAAAATAAAAAAATGATTTTTTTAAAAGTGCTATTAAATAATAGAATTTATTTTATACTGAAGTTTAAAGAGTAATAAATTCTTAATATAGTGTAGAACTACTAAAGTACATAATAAGCTATTATTTTGATTGAAAATTTCGCCTATTCATATTTACATCGGCAAATGTAAGTATATTATTTGTAATAAAAAAATAATTTTCATTATTTTACCTAAATATACTTTACCTATAAACAATAAGAACGTTATAATTGGTTTTGGAAAAGTACTTTTCTAAAACCAATTATTTTTAAAATCAAAAGCGTTATTTTGCTTACGATAATGCATTCTTTAGTAGAATCATAGATCATAGAAGACACTTGATGAAAAATAAAATTATAATAGGGCTTATAATAGCGTTGAATCTTTTTGTTATTGGTTATTATACTAATTTGCAACAAGAAGAAAAAGTACTAAGCAATTACACTACAGGGTTTAATGGAGTAGTTGTAGAGAAATTTAATCCTCGTGAAAAACTACCTCATACCTTTTTAAAAATTAGAATTCAAGATGATAAATTAATCAATGTATATCCCACTACTATCATTGGAAGCTATGCTGTAGTGGGGGATAGTATTATAAAAATGGAGAACTCAAATAAGTGTATTGTCAAGAAAAGTAATGGAGAGATAGAGCATTTTTCTTTTGAAGGTCAGTATATTGAATTTCTAAATGAGTAAGGAGAAAATCAACAATTAGAAATAAACATTACACAGATGAAAACAACAAAACCACTTGTAAGTAAAAGCTTTAAAAAGATAACACTCTTAGTTTTTACTTTGTTTACTTGTCTGCTGGCTTTTGGTCAAAACAACCAGATTAAAGATGTTATTTTAGTGGATGCGACACAGCTTAAAAATAAAGATAAAATTGCACAGCCTGTTCTGTTTAATAAGAAGGCAAATGAATGGATCATAGAGCTAAACCAGCATGATGTATTTATTTTTAAAGTAATTAAAGAAATAAAATTAGAAGATATTCCATCTGATTATAAAATTATTGCTCTTGATTCTTTTATTGATGATTCTATATCTAGATATGAGAAACTTAATGGGAAAAAACCAGAACCTCCATATTTTGGAGGAACGCATATAGAGACTATGATTTATAAAAACTTATATTTAAAGGTTAAAGATACTGAAGAACGATATTATAAGGTGTCGATACGATATGAGTGGAAGATTGCGTAATTAAAAATATGCCTTTTAATTGGAGTTTATCTTTTATAGCATGGTTGTGAAACCTTTACTGTAAGAACTCTTTGACTTGCTTCACAAAAGAATTAAATGACAACTATAAAGAAATCACTAAATAACAAGATAGAATGCAAATAAATATCAAATACATTATACTTTTATTATTTACACTTCAAGGCAGTATAGCTCAAATTAAAGATCCAATAATTCTGAATATAGACAACAATACTAGACTTAATGTCGATAAAAATAATAATTATAATTATGTCAGAATAATTATAGAAGAGGAAAATAGTCTGATTTCAAAAGTAACTTTAAACCATTTTAATTACAGTACTAGAATACAATATGATTTTAAAATTGTAGAAGAACTAAGTTCGTTAGATACTGATATAAAATATAAAGAAATGGATATTCTTCTTTTTATTAGTTATAGTGATTGTAAATATCAAGAATTAATGGAATATCAAAAGAACAACAACCTGCCTCCTATATTACAAGGGGCATTTACATTTGATAATGTAATTATTAAAGACAGTAGAGATAAAAACAATATTAAATTGTATAGAACAATAAATAATAATATTCAAGGCTATTTAAATAAGCGTTTTGATTAGTACTTAATATAATTAATTATTATTAAAACCCCTATTATTGTACAACATCCACCTGAATATATAGAACGAATGACAAAACAATTGAATGTCAATAATATGAGAAACTATATTTTATCAATTACCCTATGTCTTATTGCTAATCTTTCATTAGCCCAAGTTAATATTACTGATACAATTGTTGTAAGCATAACTAAAGACAAAAGCTACATACTAGTAGAAGAAGAAAATAAAATCTCAAGTATTTTTTTGCCTTCAAATGATGGAGGAGCTCGTTTAGACACTTATGAATTTACATTTCTTGAAGAAGTACCTACTCATGCTTTTACAAAAGAATACTCTATAAATGATTTTGATAAGTTTATGTTAGACTACTACTATAATAATATCTATAATAAAAAATTTTTAGATCTTGGCAGAATGTATTTTGGTAATTATAATTTTACAAATCTTTTTGTTAGAGTAAAATCAGATAACGCAGAGAAACTATACAAGGTTAGATTTAACTACATATCCGTCTCATATTAATATAACCCTAATTTTATAGACTTATCTCTTATAATACAGTTTTGGAATCCTAAACTACTGTAAATCTTTTACTTGTTTTAAAAAAGCATTAGAATACAACTTAAAAGAATATAAAAATGCAAAAAACAAAACCACTTGTAAATAAACACTACTTTAAATTTATACTACTGCTATTAATACTAATTGCTTTCAAACCTTTATATGGCCAAAAAATAATAGTAAGAGAGGATCTTGTTTTAGATACTGATAAAGAGTTACTAAATAGTTCTACCGAGTGGTTTTCTTTCAATAAAAATAAAGAAAAATGGCAATATAAAAATAGTTCAGATAATTTCTATTTTGACTTAATCCAAGAAGTTAACTTAGATGAAATACCGAAAAATCATAAAGTAATATCTTTAAATCAGTTTAATCTTGATATTGAAGAACAATATAGACAAATTCATAAAGAAAATTACCAAGAAGAACTTTGGAAAAATATGTTTTCTTATAAAAGAAATTTCAGATATAGTAACCTATATATAAAATTGAATAAAGAAAACTCAATAAAGTATTACAAAGTAAATTTTAATTATCAGTGGAGTTCTCATTAGAAGTGTGTACTAAGCATAAAAAGGTTGAGTCAGGCTTTTTTTATTTTATCAGTTTAACATTGATTTACTGTAATAAGTAGTGTACTTTCATCAGAATATACATGTAGTATCCAAAAGCAAAATAGCCTCTGTTTAAGGGCTTTTTATTTCACCAACCTTTGATACTCAACCATTATTTTTTATATTAAAAGCTTTAGTTTACTTGTTTTGAGTTAGATATGTGCTTGTAATAAAGTAAAAAACAGAGTGATTGTTGTTTTATTATAGAAAAAGATAAGTTATGTTCAAATTTTTAATATTGTATTTAGCTGTTTATGGCTAAAAAAGTAAAAAAATAATCTGTTTTTAATGATTTTTGACTTTATTGCAGAATTTAGTGTTTTTAAAATGTTTTAGTGAAAGATGTTTATTTTAAACAAGCTTAAGCTAAAGGTGCAATGCGAATACTTCAATAAAACAAAACCGCTTATATAGACATTCTGTTCCAAAATAGGACACACTACGTAGAAATACGTATTGAATTGAAAAATAGTGATTTGTAGCTTTGTTTTTCCCAAAATGCAATCATTATGAAAACTAAGTTTATTTTATTTGTTCGTTATTTTCTTGTTTTACTTTTTGTCTACGCAGCAATAAGTAAGCTTGTTGTCTTTGAAGAGTTTAAAGTACAACTCACTCAGTCCCCACTTCTAAGCGTTTATGCAAACACTATAGCCTACATGGTTATAATTGTTGAGATAAGTATCTCTTTGCTACTTGTCTTAGAAAAGACAAAGTTATCGGCTCTTTATCTAAGCTATGGTTTAATGGTTGCATTTTCCATTTACATCTACTTAATTCTAAACTACAGTGATTTTATTCCCTGCTCATGTGGAGGAGTACTTGAGAGGTTAAGCTGGAATGAACATTTATGGTTTAATATAATAATAAGTGTTGTAATTCTACTTGCCCTTTTCTTTGAAGAAGATAAACCAAAACGATTCTATTTTTTATCTATCGCAACCACACTTGTAAGTAGTAGTGTTATTATACTTGTTTTTTTATCCTCAGAACATATCATAAAAAAAGAAAATCCTTTTATAAGAAGATACCTGCCTCATGGGGTAGTACATGATGATACTTTAGATTTAAAAGTAAATACTTTTTATTTCTCAGGATATTACAAAGACAAACTTTACTTAGGTAATACTAAATCTCCACTTGTATTTATTAGTGTGGATTCTCTTTTGCAAAGACAAGACTACTTCATTAAAATAGATTCAACACATTTTCCTTATAGGTACTTAAGATTAAAAACAGTCTATCCTTATTTTTTCTTAGCAGATGGATCAATTCCAATTGTTTATAAAGGAGAGTTAAACTCTAATGAGAAAATAAAACAAACAGAAATATTTAGTTTTAAAGAAGCTTACTTTAACGATTTTATTGCAATTGATTCCACATCTATTGCAATTAAAAGTCAAAGTAGTCAGGACTACAAAAATGTATTAGGAATTATTAATTCTGAAAACACCCCAAGAGCGTTTATTGATGCTAGTATATTGGAGAGTGATTCCGATGGAGTCTTTGACAGTGATGGGAGTTTTAGCCTAAGTAAACAAAACAAAACTTTAATCTATACTTACTTTTATAAAAACCAGTACGTACTGACAAGTCCTGCTTTAGAATTATTAAAAAGGCAAAACACAATAGATACTACAAAATCACTTCATATAACCGCAGCAAAATTAGCCTCAGGAGAAAACAAGATGACAACTCCTGTTAGCCCTATAAATAAAAAAGTAGTAGTTAAAAACAATCTGCTGTTTATTGTATCAAACTCTCTTGGACAAAATGAGTCTAAGGCAATCTGGAGACAAGCTAGTATTGTTGACATCTACGACTTTGTAAAAGACAGTTATATCGCAAGCTTTTATATCTATCACCTAGGGCAAGAGAAGCTATCTGATTTAATTGTTACAGATCATTACATATATGGTCTATTTGATCAAAAACTTGTGCGTTATAGACTGGCCAAATCCCTGACAGACAAGTTTGATTAAAGTTTAGCTTGATCTTTAAAAACAAGCTACTAACCAATTTAAATTTTATTAAGATGAAAAAGTTTTTAAAATCAGCAGGATTGCCAATCGGTGTATTTGCTCTTGCTATCGGAAGTGCGTTTGCAACAAACGCAGTGAAAAACGCTTTAGTTTTAGAGCCAGGATATCAAAAAATTGATGAACTTGGACTTGAGTGTAATGATCCAAAGGTAATGTGTAGTACTGAATTTGATACTCAATTATGTACTTGGACCGTTGGAAGTACTACTCATACACTATATGGAGAAGAGTTTGATTCAGACTTAAATCAAACAGTTTGTACAAAAACACTCTATAGAATTACTCCATAATTTAAAAAGAGGACGCCCAAATAAGGGCGTCTTTGCTTTAGTTATTAATCAGTCTTTCTTTTTCGATTGTTGTATTGTATTCCACCCAATAAGTTTCTTTAGTTTTTTTATCTTTTAAAAAATAATCAAACCAATTCATAACTCTATTTGTAATATCTATCTGATTTTCTTTTAATCTAAATGCATGTTCTTCCTCTTCGTAGAAAAGTGATACATGTGGTTTATTATTGCTTAGCATAGCCATAAACAGTTCTTCTTGTTGTTTAGGATTTACTACTTTATCTTTCTTTCCAGTAAAAGATAAAAGAGGTGTGTTGATGTTTTCAGTATATAAAATAGGAGAGTTTTTTAGATATAATTTTTTATCCTCTTTGAAAGATTTCTTCATGTTAAATTGATCATTTTCTAATTTACCATAGTTAGGAGTACTATAGGCTTCATTGTAGAGGAAGTTGAAACTTATAATATCAGTGATTCCTGCTCCACTTACAGCTGTTTTAAAAATATTGGTTTGTGTAATTATAAAGTTAGTGGTATATCCACCAAAAGAATACCCTATAAGGCCTATTTTATCTTTATCTATAGCTTTTTCTTGCAGTAATATTGTTTTTATACTTTCTTCAATACAATCAAGAGCAGATAATCCTGGACCTTGTTTATTTGTTAAGATATCGGGATAGAATACAAAGTATCCTTTATCTAAATATAGCTCCTTATTAAAACCATCTGCGTTTTGATAACTCTTGTATGTAAATTGTTTAGCTATATAATTTTGAATCTCATAAGTGTAAGTAATCATTGGATATTTTTTGTTTGGATCAAAATCCTTGGGGTAAAATAGTACTCCTTTTAAATCGTTATCAAATTTATCTTTAAAAGTAACTATCTTTTGTTTTTTCCAATTATATATTTTTTTAGGCATTGAGTTTTCTAAAAGAAGCTTGTTTTTCCCATTGTGGTAAATATATACAGTTACAGGTTTATTAAAGTTCTCTAATGTGTAAGTAATTGTTTTAAAGTCATCACTGAATTTTACATTAGAGACTTGATCATTTGTATTGTCTATTATTGGAATCTGTTTTCCAGAGTCAAGCAATACAATAGAAGTAGTTGCTTCTTTGATATTGTACTTTTCAATTAAGAGCTTACTATTGTCTAGAATTATATTTGATGGTATTTGACTAGTTTGGTTATATAGGGATGATGCTAGAGAGTTAAGAATTTTATAGCGATAATTTGTATTGCCTCCATCAATTAGCACTTTAAATTTTTTGCTTCTAGTATTGTATTGCATTAATTTATTTCCTGAAGAAAAATAAAAGTATTTTTCATCTTTAGACCAGTATCTTAATCTACTTGGATCTTCTTTTAAATCAAAGGTATTTTCTAAAGCTTTTTGTTCTATGTTATAAAAATACATTATTTTTTTTTTAATATAAACAAAGTAGTTTGCTTGCGAGGATAAACTCGTTGTGTTAAAAGAGTTAGTTTGAGCTTTTGTAATTAGCGTAAATTTAGCTTTATTAATATCATAGCAGTATATGTCCTTATGTCTAGCAAAATTAGAATAAGAGTAATTATTGTATTGATTAGGGTTAAAAACAAGCAATGTGTTGTTTTTTAAAGAAATTGAATTATAATTGTATAATGTATCAGGTTGATAAATTCTTGTGTTTTTGTAATCAAATATAATATGTCCATTAGTTCTTGTTCTTTTTATTTTAGGGTAATTAATGGTACTAACTAAGTTTAAATCTTTTGTAGACCATATTTGCAATTTTTCAGTATTGTAAGGTTTGTTGCCTAGGTGATAATATTGAATTGTTTTAAAACTAAATTCATTTATAGCTTCAGGAATTCCGTATGTTATTTCAGGATTAAGTTCTTGAACTTTAATAAGATTAGTATTGTAATTAAAAAAGATTAGGTATGGAAAGTTATTATCGTGTTTTTTATTAGGGCTTAAAAATATAATAGGTAGTTTTTTATCCCAAATTGCACTTTTAATAGAATTATTGATTTTGGGGTTTACTGTTCTTTTTAGGGTTTCTAAATTAATTAATTCGACTCCCTTAGTTAGGTCACTATACTGAATAAGTAGATGTTGTTTATTATTACTTATACTTTTAAAGTTTACAAGAGCTTTAGATTCACTCCAAATCTCTTGATTTTTAGAGGGCAATACTTTAATTAGTTTATACCTATCAGTTTTAGTATCAAGGTAGAAAATAAGGTTATGGTTATTTATTATTTGTAATTCTGAAACATTTAAAATTGATTCAGACTTACTAGTATTGGGATCCCAAAAAACTATTTCTGTTTCAGAAGAATTAATCTCTATTAGCATATCATTTTTAAGAAATTCAAACCTATTATTTGTTGGTTTTGCTAATAAGAGTTTTCCACTGTTGTTAAAAATAAAGACGCTATCTTTTTTAGAATCAAATAAAAAGTGTTTATTAGTAACGGAAAAATTTCCATTTGAAGAAAGTAGTGTGTTGTCAAGTTTACTGTAATATGTACTGTCTTTTATAGTCTGACTATAACAAGTGAGACTACCTAATAATATAAGTATAAGACTATAGGTAAGATTTAAAGTTTTAGTAGTCATTTTGTGGGTTTAGGTTAGGATTAATAAGTATCTCTTTCTCAGGGTAGGGAAAAAGAGCGTGTTTGTCTTGCCAGTTTGGTTTAGGTATTTTTAAAAGAGAAAGTTTATTGTTTCTTTTAAGGTCAAAAAAGCGTCTACCGTGTTCTAGGAAAAACTCTTTTTGACTTTCTTTAAGCATAGCAAGTAGAGTTTGTTCTTTATCTAAAGTATTAGGTAAAGCAAGAAGATTTGCTCTTTGTCTTATTGAATTTAAGTAAACAATAGCCTCTTTTTCTCTGTTTTGATAAATAAGGGCTTCAGATAAGATAAAGTAAGCCTCTTCAATTCTAAAAAGGATAGAACATTCATCAGTATTATTGAGTCTGTTTTTGTATTTAAAAGAATAAAAGCTACCTGTATCTTCAAATTCTTTTATCCAAAGCTGTTTTCTAAGATCGTTATTGTCAAAACTGGCTAATAGAGAGTTATTCAATTTATTACCAGAATTATTAGAAAATAGGATAAAGTTTCTTGCCTCATAAGTAGCAGCAACAGGGGTGGTATTAGCCATTTGCCAAAGTGTACTTTTAGCAGGGTTTTTAAATACTTTAGAAATATCTGTTTCCAAACTATACAAGGGATTATCCATAACTAGCTTAGCATATAACTCCGCTTTTTCATATTTTTTTTGAAGAAGGTAATTCTTCGCTAGTATAAGCTCTGCTACAGCTTTATTAGGGTAATATTTATTAGAAGATTCATCACTATAAGAAAGAGAACCTACGGCTTTTAATAGATCTTGCTCAATTAGTTTTAAAACGTCAAACACAGGTGTTTTTACAATTTTAGTATTAGCCTTGTAATCAGTGGAGGTGCTATAGGGTATATTTCCATATATCTGGGTGAGCGATTGATAATACATCGCTCTTAATATAGATGCTTGTGCTATAAGTTTTTCTTTTTCTTCACTTGTTATTCCTTCAGAGTTAATAACCCCGCTTATAAAAGCATTTATTGCATAAATATTAGAGTAAGATGTATCCCACAAAGTAGAGATTACATATCTAGTAGGATCTAATGAGTTATTGTAAAGTAATACATTATCAGATTCTGGAGAAGAGTAAATAGGTTCTAACTCGTCTGTGTACAAACCTAGGCTAGAACCAATACCTAGACTTTTTCCAGAAAATATAGAGGCCTCTCTAAGGTTGATATAAAGATCAGCTAGAGCTGATATGGCACTGCGTTTGTCTTTAAAGACATTTTCAGTAGCTATTTGATCTGTTGGAAGCCCAATGTCGATTGTCTCTTCACAAGATTGAAATAGGATTATAGCCAAAAATAGCAGGCTTGAGTAGAATATAATTTTCATAATAAAGTAGGTTTATAAAGTTAGTTGAACACCAAAGGCGTATGTTTTAAGGGGGGGTAAGTAACCAAAAATACTAAGCTCTGGATCTAAGCCGAAGTAATTTGTTATTGTCCAAAGGTTTTGTCCTTGAAAATAGAAACGAATAGAGTCTATTTTAGCCTGAGGCAGTTTAAGTAAATAAGATAGAGATACATTTTTTAATCTTATATAAGAGGCATCTCCAATGGTCTTGTTGCTATTTTTAAAGAGGTTTAAATTGTTAAGTATAACAGGATCGTATCCACTAGAGAAATAACTATACTGGCTATTTGGATTTGCATGGGACCAACTATTTAATACCTCTAAAGGTTGATTAAAAATTGATCCAGGAGTATTTAAAATATAGTTTTGATTATAGTTAGTTTGTTTCACAAATTGAAACAGAAAATCAAGACTAAAATGTTTATAAGTAAGCGTATTTTGAAGTCCTCCATGATATTGAGTTTTAACCTCCTTTATGTTTTGTCTATCAAATCTAGATGTTATTTTACCATCACCATTGTAATCAGTGAAGATGTATTGACCTGTTAGGGGATCAACGCCTTCAAAGTTGTATAAACGTCTAACATTAATGTTTTTTCCTATAATATACTTATCAGCATAAGTAGATATTTCTAGATCAGGAAAAGAAAGTAGTGTGTTTTTAGGAAATGAGATATTAAAACTTGTTGTCCAAGAGAAATCTTTAGTTTTAATATTTTGAGAGTTTAGACTAAATTCCCAACCTTTATTTTCAACCGTTGCAGGTAAGTTATCTTGAATAGAAGGAAAACCAGCAGTTGCTGGCAAAGGAATGCCTACAAGCTGATTAGAGGATCTATTTCTATAGTAAGCCAGCTCAAACTGTAATTTGTCATGAAGTAAGGCAAGCTCTAGAGCGACTTCTAGTTTTTTAGTTTTCTCCCAACTAAAATTAGGGTTGTATAATCTTGAAGGAGTAAGACCTGTAATTTCGTTATAATTATTAGGATTAAGGGTGTATGTATCTAAATACTGGTAGTCTCCAATATTATCATTACCCGAAGTTCCATAACTAGCTCTAACTTTTCCAAAACTAAGCCATGAGGAGTTTTTTAAAAAATCTTCTTTTGAAAATATCCATGCTGCTCCAATAGCTCCGAAATTTCCAAATTTATTATTGTCTCCAAATCTTGAAGAACCATCCCGCCTAGCAGTAATATTAATCAAGTACTTACTATTGTAATTTAGGTTTAATCTTCCAAAAAGAGCCACATATTTATATTCTAGGTTAGCAGACTGCCTTATTCCTCTAGTTTTTGCAGCAGATATATTGGATAGAAAATCATTGGTTTGAAAATTAGATCCTGTTAAGTATAAAGCAGATGTATTACTTTCTTGGTAGGTCATTCCAACAAGAGAGTTTACAGAGAGTTTATCTAGGTTAAAGACATAGTTTAGCTGTGGCTCTAAAATATATGATTTATTATCTCTAATAGTGTTTTCAGCTTTAGATTGCTCTGAGGTGTAACCTTTGGCAGGATTATGAATAGTATGAGGCGTTAGTTTTTTCTCTTCTGTGTTAGATCTATTATATCCTGTATTTAATTTTAAATACATGTTTTTTAAAAGCTCATAACTAAAATCAAGATTCAGTACAAGATTGTTGTTATCATTTTCATAAGTTTCTTGCATGGAAGAAATGGGGTTTGTATCTCCTACAAAATTCCAGTTTAAGCTTCCATCTGTATTGTAAAGACTTGGAGCATTTGGAGGTAGAGTAAGAGCTTGAGACGTTAAATCAGTTGCTATTAGGTTGTTTTTTTGTAATGAATAGTTGGTTGATGAGTTTAGCTGAAACCTTCCATCTTTACTATTGTGATTAATATTGATTAAAAAGGTATTTCGTTTATAGCCTTTATCTGTTGGAAATACAGTTGTTTGTGTACCTTGACTGACTGAGGCTGAAAAATGTGTTGTTTCACTTCCTGCGCTTACTCCTAATTGTATGTTTTGACTAAGAGCAGTGCCTCCAATAAGTTCTTTTTGCCAATCGGTGTATCTGTCTCTATCCCAAGTTCCATTGATATCCAGTGCATCATCAGGATAGACTGTAATACCATCATTTATAAATGCTTGATCACGCATTTTATTAAATTGCTGTGTATTTAATAATTTCATTTTACTAGCTACTTTACTAAAAGAAGTAGAAGAGGACAAGCTAAAAGAAAGTTTGTCTGATTTGTTTTTCTTTGTTGTTATAAGAACTACCCCATTAGCCCCTCGAGAGCCGTATATAGCTGTTGCATCAGCGTCTTTTAAAATCTCTATACTCTGTATATCTGAAGGATTGATAGAATTTAGAACGTTGGTATCACTCATAGGCAGTATGAAAGTAGCTAGAGGTGAATTAACTAGATTGCTTGTTGGGATAACAACTCCGTCAATAACATAAAGTGGCACACTAGCATTGACACTTTCAGTCCCATAGGTTCTTAGACTATTTCTACCACGAATTTGTATATCAAAACCTCCACCTGGTACTCCTGAGTTTTGAGTTATGTTCACACCAGCCATTCTTCCTTGAATAGCTTGTAAAGGATTGATAACAGGTTGAAGTTCGATATCCTTTGCAGTAACTCGAGTGATACTTCCTGTACGCTCGCGGTCTTTAACAGTGTAATAACCTGCGTTTATAACTACTTCATCAAGCATGTCTTGATCCTGTAAAAGGGTAATGTTATAAACAGACTCATTTGTTATTGTAATTTCTTTTGATTTGTATCCGATATAAGAAACAAGTAGAGTATCTCCAGCTAAGACCTGTAAAGAGTATCTTCCCTGAAGATCTGTGCTTATAGCTACATCTGTTCCTTTTATCTGTACAATGGCTCCTATAAGCACTGTTGAGTTATCTTTTACTATTCCGTGAATAGTCTTTTTTTGATAATCTACATTAAATAGACTATCTTTAGGTACGGCATAGCCACAGGTAAAGGTAAGGCTAGTTAAAAGCAGTACAATCCTGTAACTGGTATTGGTTAAAAATTGAGTTTTCATAATTGTTATAGTTAAAAATGATACAAGAAGACTTTAAATCCTTAAGATTTTTATTGCCGTAGTACTTAAATAAGCCTTTGTATCAAAGGTTAGTTAATTGGTTTTTATATATTGTTTTAATAGAACTATCTCCCTTTGCTCTTTAACATGTCTCCCAAAATGCGTAACAAGAGCTCAGGGAGAATAGTCATGGACTTTTAGTATGACTTAAAATCCCTTTAAGCCATACAATGTGTTGTTTGTGTTTTGTGCCTACAGACTTAGCTACTTTTAAAACCTTCTTACTAGTTAATTTCAAACAAACCCAACTAATTAAGCAGTAGCCTGTAGACGTTTTTTCCATAATGAGATAGTTTTTATTTGGTTAATAATAGCACAGTGGAAAGTCTGTCATAGCGACATTTTCTTACTAACTAAATTATTTACTGCCTATTAGGTTTAAATAGATGTGATAACTAATAGGTAATAGAGGTCCTGTACGCATCCAAGAACTGTTCTTGAATCTAGCGTAAAATGTAATTTTACTTGGTAAACTATATGTGAATCCCTTAGAGTTAGGGCTAAGTTGTTTATGAAATCAAAGTCTTAAAAAAACATAACTCTAAGGGTAGTTACACAAGAGTCTAATCATAGGCTAAATGTGAATTTGGTTACTACTAATTGTTGTTTGTTGTAATAAATAATTGAAAAAATTTCGAATTGAATCATTCGATAAGTCCATTAAGGATAAGGTATTGTAAGTACTAGTAAAAGAATACTTACAAATCTACCTTGCTTGTTTAAACCTTTATAGCCTAATTGGGAGACGGCTAAAAATTAAAGGTTTATGCGGTATGTTGAGGTATAGAACACTTGTTTCTAATACCTTAATTCTCTTGGATAGTCTAACACCTAGATGTTAGACTATCGCATTTTGTCATCTTTTGTTAAAAAAATACTAGTTAGAGTAAGTTTTCTTTTTGGAAAACATTAAGAAAGGGTTTACTTTTAGAGTGCGAATCATTTAAAGAAAAACCAATCTTGCTTAAAACACTAGTGTTTTTAAGTAAAGATGTAGTGTAAATAAATCAAGGAATCACGGCCTTTTTTTATCACACTATTTGTATGAGAACAATTTAGAGTTTGAACCTTGTACCATTGCTTTTCTTTTAGAGAATCACAACAGTGAGTGGTTAAAACAAAAAATCGCTCACATAGATTATATGAACGATGTTTCTAAAGTATAAAAATAGCTCTTGTATAAATGCAAGGAGCGGCTATATACTTTCAAGCCAAAGGGGTCCTAAACCCTCCAAGAGCTAAAAGCTCAGTGCAGTTGAAAATATACGCGAGTGCCGCTCACATGCAATACAAAAGTAAAACTTTTTTTGCATGGAGGGACTACACGGTTACTCTCATCTGCTTTGTTTAGGACTTTATGGCATGAGATAACATCGTTTTATAAGCATTAAAGCTTAATAGTCATAAGATTTAAATACAAATATAAACAAAATAAATTAATGCACAAAAAATGTTTTTAGTAATTCTTTTTGTGCGCGTTTAATTAGGGGAAAATGGCATATAAAAAAATAATAGGAGAAAGATTAAGAGTTAAAAGGGAAAAAGGTAAAATTACTAGAGAAGCTGTTATAAATATTACTGGAGTTTCTAAAAGTAGTATTATTCAAGTAGAGAAAGGGGCTGCTAAGGATATTGATTTTTACGTGAAATATGCAAAGGCACTGAACTATTCATTAAGTGAATTAATGGATGTAGATTTTAGATTAGTTCCTATAAATAATTTAAGTAGTAATGTGAAATTGACGACCTCTCAAGTAACGCAAAATATAAGAAACTTGTTGGAAGGACCTTTCTTTTCTGAAGCTAAAACTGTTGCAGATATTAGGAAGAATCTTCTTGAGAATGGATTAATAGAGGGAACAGTTACTAGTAATGCTATATCTGCTGCATTATCAAATTTAAGAAAAGAAGAAATTATTGATGCTAAAAAGGTTGGAGGAAAGTATTATTACAAAAAGCCATAATAAGCCAAATCATTCCCCTAGCTTCCTATTTGTCTATAGTAGCTTATTTAAAGTGTTTTTTGATGTAGTTTATTATAGTAATTAAAGAAAAAGAAAATTGACACAACAACACAACATACTAAAGTATTGGAGAGACATTGAGGTATTTAATTTACCTGGTTTTAATAAAGATGCTGTTCTATTAGATTTAAATCAGATCCTACCTTGGATGCTTGACCAGACAAGGGCTAAAGATAATTATAAGTGGAGGTACACACTTTATTTTGGTAAAATTGGCAATAGTAATATTATTAGCTATTTAAATACACTACTTAAATCAGAACAGATTCAAGATTGGCAAGAACCAGTAACTGGTTTTAGCTGTTTATCTGCCTTAATACTTAATGAGAATGGATCAATAGAGCAAGATAGTTACATACTGGCTAGTTATATACTTGGAATTAACGCTCTTAAAAGTGGTAAAGACTTATCTACTATATCTGAAGAGCTAGAAAAGGTTAAGCAGGATTTTATAGAAAGACATAATATACTTGATAACTCTAGTGACTCACATCAAAAAGGGGATAAGCCTTTTTGCTTAACACAAATCCAAAATGAGATTGCTTATCTGTCTTGGCTAGCTCCTTGGCTTAATTCTGATATTAAAGTGTTTGTTTTAAAAGAGCAAGTTTATAAGGATAGTGAGGCTGTAATTAGCTTTTTAAATAGTTTTTTCCTTGATGATCTTAACTATTTAACTAGTATAAAAACAAGTGAATTCAGCCCTAGTTTAAAGCAATATCTTACCCTTAAACCCAGTATTGATAAAAGAAGAGACTTAATAAAAGATAAATGGCATTTATTTAAGGCTCTTAATCCTTGCTATCTTACCATGGGAAGGTGGCCTTCTAAAATTGAATATGGACTTTACTCGGCTCAAAGCGCGGCGGTAAACACAATCTTTAAAGACCTTAAGGACTCTGAAGGGATTCAAGGAGTAAACGGACCTCCTGGTACGGGTAAAACTACGCTATTGTTAGATGTTATTGCTGAGGTAGTTGTAAAAAGAGCTCTTGTGATATCAGATCTAGGTTGTGATCATATTTTTGATCAAGGGCATAATGTTATACCTAAAGAAAACGGCTTTGATTTATATACTTATCCTCTTAATCCAAAACTTCAAAGGGATTTTGGAATTGTTGTGGCAAGTAATAACAATGCAGCGGTTGAGAATATAACTAAAGAGCTACCTTGTAAATCAAAAATAGATAATGAAACATTTTCAAAGGCTAGTTATTTTTCAAACTATTCCCAAAGACTTATAAATCAGCCTAGTTGGGGAGTTTTAGCAGCAGCACTTGGAAATAGTGAAAATAGAACACTTTTTAAACAGGCTTTTTGGGAATCTAATGAAAAAGAAAACCATTTTGGCTTTGAAGCTTTGCTTTATAGTGTTTATAAAAAGACTGATAACACTAATCTTTACGCTAGAGAATTTGAAAAGCAAAATCAAAAATTCAAATCCTTGATAAGCGAGTTTACTCAGTTTCAGAGCCTTTCTAGTGAGTTTCATGATTTACTGCCTCAGTGTATTGAAAATCAGAATCAAAAAGATAAACACTTATCTGCGATAGCGTTAATTGATACAAAAATTAAGGATTGTGTAGATAGAGAAAAGATACTTTTAAATCAAAAACAGGAGTTAGAAAATGATTTTAGCAAAATAGAATCTACTCTAGGGGTCTTATCACTTAGAAAACCTTCTTTTTTGTTTTTTCATAAACTTTTTAAAACCAGTAATTTTACAAGTTGGGATGCTCAAGCTAGTGAAATACTACAAGAGTTTAATAAAATAAATAAACAAATTTTTGATTTAAAAAATCAGATAGACAGCTGTTTAAATAGCATAAAGGATTATCAATTAGAAAAAAAAGCACTAGGTCTTAAGATTGAAAAACTCGATGAGTTTTTTATCTATTATAATAATATTAAAAGAGAATTAAACCACAAATACGGCATTGATACTAATGATATTTGTGATTTAAATTTTTTAGATAAATCAATCAAGCAGATACATCTTTTAAACCCATATCACTCAAAGAAGATAGCACGTTTAAGAAGTGAGATATTTTTAACAGCTTTAAAATTACATGAAAATGCGATTTTAGTTAATGCAAAAAAAATTAGAAATAATCTAAATGCATATTTTCAGCTAATACAAAACACGATAAAAACAGATGATAAAATCTATCAGAATCTTTGGGATACATTTTTTTTCTGTGTTCCTGTTGTATCAACCACACTAGCCTCTGTGGGTAGGTTATTCTCGAGTTATAGTAAACAGCAAATAGGCTGGCTGTTACTTGATGAGGCAGGTCAAGCTACAGCTCAATCCGTTGTAGGGTTGATTCAAAGATCTAAAAGATGCGTAGTAGTTGGAGATCCATTACAGGTAGAACCTGTAGTTACAATGCCTGTCGAGCTTGTAAAAAGACTAAGACAGGAATATAGGGTTGATATTGCGTGGTCTTATTCTAAAACATCAGTACAACAATTAGCAGATAGAATCTCAAAATATGGAACTTACATGGATGTAAGTGGAACTGATAAGAAAATATGGACTGGTTTTCCGCTTCGAACACACAGACGTTGTGATGATCCAATGTTTAGAATTGCCAATGATATTGCCTATAACGGACAAATGGTTAAGGCCACTAATCTAACCTTTGAGGAGGAATCATTAGCAGTATCGCAGTGGTATAATGTCAGTGATCAAGTAATACTTCAAGACAGACATGTTGTTATTGATGAGATAATGCTATTAAAAGAAAAGATTTTTCAATTAAGAAGCTCAGGGTTTAATAAGCAGATTTATGTAATCTCTCCTTTTAAATCAATAGCTCGTTATTGTCACAATGAATTTTTATATGACAAAAAAATAGAATGTGGAACCATACACAGATTCCAAGGAAAGGAGGCAGATGTTGTGTTTTTAGTTTTAGGTGGTGATCCTAGATCACAAGGAGCAAGAAACTGGGTTAGCCAGAAACCCAATATGCTAAATGTAGCCTTAACAAGAGCTAAGAAAAGGTTTTATGTAGTTGGTAATAAAAATCTATGGGGTAATTGTGATTATTTTAATGTAATGGCTAAGGAGTTAAAATAGCTTTAGAGTATCTATAATAAAAAACAAAAAACACAGAAGGTTAAATACTACTGTGTTTTTGTACTAACCTAGTGCTTTGTAATTGTAAAGATTTTTAAATACTAGTCTTAGTCCTATTTTTTTATAAGTATGATGCTTAACTTTAAAAAAATTTAGTGATTTAAAATACAAGTAAATCGTCAATCTAAGCCTAATTATGCCCATAAATACCATAATGTTTTAACTGTTAGTTTTTATTACTAGTTTGTTTGTATCTAATATTTATAGCTATGGAAAACAGTGTAAACAAAAAAACTAAACAAACAAAAAAATTACCTCCCAAGAGATATCGATATACTTTTAAACTAACAGAAAAGGAGCAATTAGACTTTAATAAGATTCTAGTAAAGTATCAAATCAAGAACATATCTAGATTTGCTGCCTCGTGTGTTTTAAATCAAAAGATTAAGGTTGTTGTAATAGATCAAGTAGCTCTTGAGTTTCATGCAAGTCTTACAGGTTTGATTAATCATTTTAAAGCTTTAGGGATAAGTTATAATATTCTTGTAAATAGATCTGACTTAGATTCAGATTCACAACAAATTTTAAAAGATATTGAAAAGACAACTTTAGAGCTTTCAAAATTATGTAGAGCGATTATTGATCTTATACTTGATTTTGAAAAAATGATTATTTGTAAAAATTCAGATCTATGATTGCGCAAATTAATAATAGCGATAGTATTATAAAAGCTTTAAGATATAATCAAAATAAGGTAGATAATCAATCAGCTTGTATACTAGGAGTTAATAAAATAGCGCTTCCTATAGGTGAAATTCAGAATGCAAGCAGGTATTTTTATAGTTATTTTGAACCTTATTTACTTAATAATGTAAAAACAGTTACTCCCGCCAGACATATATCACTTAATCCCAATCCTGTGGATAAAATAAGTGATGTAACTCTTTTAGATATAGCTAAAACCTATATGGACAAAATGGGATATCAAAACCAGCCTTATATTATTTATAAACATTTTGACCTTCAACGCATACATCTTCATATTGTATCGGTTGCAATAGATTTACAAGGATATAAAATAGAAAAAGAGTTTGATTTTGCTTTAGCAAAAAAGGTTTGTTTAGACCTTACAAAACAATATAACCTAACAGGTTATCAAAAAAGATATAAAAATAGTTTAGACCTAGCTATTGTTGATTATAGAAAACCAAACATCATTCAGCAAATAGATAGTGTTGTTAGTAGTTTACCCAGGTATTATAGTTTTGAAGATTTAAAACAGTATAATGCTATTTTAAATCTTTTTAAAGTCAAGGCTAGATTAGGGAACAATAAAGAGTTTAATTCTATAATGTATTTTGCTCTTGATCATCAAAATAAAGAAATTAGTAATCTAGTAAGCTCAAGTAAACTTTCTTTAAAAGTAGATATAGACTTTTTAGAAAAACACTTTAAAAAGTCTCTTAAAGCTAAAGACTTAAATATTGAAAACAAGGTTAGTGATCAAATACGATCATATCTTTCTCAAAGTAAAGATTACAAGCACTTTAAAAAACTACTCACTAACCAAGGAATTAATCTAGTTGCTGATAATAAAGATAAAAGCAAGTTCTATTTTGTTAGTCATAAATATAGACGAGTTTTCTCTTTTTCTCATATTGATATTCAGCTGTCTAATAAATTAGATAACGATCCTTTTTTTAATACCCTTTTAAACAACTCTAAAAAGAAACAAGACCCTATTGAGAGACTTGTAAAACATAGATTTATTGAGTTAAATAAAGAGTTTGATAGTTTAAAGGTTCATCCTTGTTTTGAGTTTGTGGATAATTATTATAACTCTTATAATAAAGCAGAGTTTGTTAGTTTTTTTAATTTTCTATTTACTGGCCCAGTAGATGATTTAGATCAGAAGCAGTTTATGAATCTTAAAAAGAAAAAACGTAAAAAGAAAAGACATACTCTTTAAAAGAGTGAAATACTTTATATGGGCATGTATAAATGTGGGATAAGTGTTTAAAAAAGGTGTGGTTATTTAAAATTAAAAGGTATGATAAGTATGTTCTTAGGTCTTTATTTTTTTGTTTACTTTTCAATTAAAAGTTTAGTTTCTTTTCTTTTAGACAGTAAGTCTAAAGAAGATTACACTGTATTAACTACTGATATTATTGGTAAAAGCACAACTAAAATAAACTACAAAAAGCTAAATAAAGCTAAAAGATCCTCAGAGAATCTAACGGATTTACTAGAAAAAAAACAGGATGATTCTTTTAAAGAAATAGCAAAAAGACTCAAATAGTATGGTTTGTGTTTAGGCTTTGGTTTAAACAAAAAAAGAATAAGAGTATTGTTGTAACACCCAATTATAAAAACAAGTATTTCTTATCGTTGTTATTTCTCGTTTTGTGTGTTTCTTGATTTGAAAAAAAAGATTAATCCAATAATTAGATTAAGTAAACTGATAAATATTTCTTTGTTTAACTCATCAAAGGGTTCATTTATAGTATTATAGCGATACACTAGATTAATTAATATAAACAGTGATACAGTTATAAGTAGGTAACTTATAAAGCGTAGTTTTTTCTTCATTTTCTTTTTCGTATTGTATTAATTAACATGTCTTTAAATAGACAAACTTCATTAATGTGTTATAATTATGTGTTTTATCTATCAAGGTTATAATACATTGGTATTATGTAATTTTACTATACAAAAGTATGTTTTTAATTTAAATTAATAACTTTAAGTTATTGTTTTTTATAAATTATGTGCTTTATTGTTGTAATTTATCTTTAAATAGTGTTTGTAAGTTTTTTTTAGTTGAATTGTATTTTTATTTAGCTTAGAATTACTTGAAGATTAGCACTTTTTAATTTTTTTTTGCTCTTTTTATAGCTTTACAGGTTATATGCTAGTTTATTTTTAAAAAGTATAGAGATAAATAGTACGCTTTTTAATTATCTGTAAATCAGATGCCAATTGGCTTTATAGTTCAGAAAAAATTCGTATATAAGAAGTCGTTATCTGTCTTTTTACTTTTATCCTTTAAAGTCTTATTGTATCTGGTCTTGTGGCTAGTTAGTTTTAAAATTCTTATCGGTTTTATAAGAATTTCTGTTTTTTTCATGCCAATTGGCTTTACACCTTTTTTAAGCTTTTCAATTTTGTATGGTTAGCTAACAAGAATATTAACCATTAAAAATTTAAATCATGAATGTTACTCGTTTAGAATTCATCTCCTGGATGGAACGACTCTCTACAAAACTTGATGCTTTAAGTGAGCATATTGCCAAGGTTCAACTCCAAACTTTAAATATCGATGGAGAAGAACTTTTAGATAATCAAGATGTTTTACAGATTTTAAAGATAAGTTCTCGCTCGCTTCAAAGATATAGATCTGATAAAAAACTTCCTTATTACAGATTAAAAGGTAAGATATACTATAAGCTCTCTGATGTGCAGCAGTTCATTCGAGACAGCTTTGCTGTTCCGGTAAGAGAGTAATAAAACGACTCTAAAGGTCAAACACATACTTTTTTGTGCCAAAAATAAGTACAAAATGATCTAGGAGATACTTTTAGGTATTAATCAATTAACCTATTAATTATGGAAGTAAAAAAAAGCAGTGAATCAAAACATGATATCTTACTTGTTAGTGATTCAAAGGATAACAAAATTAAAGCCGTACAGGGCTTAAGTGAAAACGGTAATCTTAAAAGTGCACCAATTAATAAGAATAATTTAAACTCATTTTTAAGATTAGATAAAAACGGAGATTTCTTTTCTAATTTTTTCACCAATTTCTTTTCTCAATTAAAAGACCCCACTAGGTTTAGTTTTTTTAGGGTTCCAGAGAATTTAGCTATTGGTTTGTCCAAGCAGATGCAAGGTGAGTTAGACTTGAAAAACACTTTAAATCATCAGCTGTATCTATCCCATCAAGTAGATCCGAAGCAAATGATTCAAAGTATAGATAATAGTACCAATAAGGATATAACCTCTTGTAAAGAATATAATCCATATAAATACAATATTGACCATATAAACTGGGAATCACTAAGTCAGATAGGACTCTCAAAAGAGAAACTTGAAGAGATGGATCTTTTAGAACCTTTATTAAAGGGATATAAAACAAAAGATTTAGTTCAAGTTAATCTTAATTTGGGATCTGCTGAGTTTTCATTAGATGCACGTCTTGGACTTAAACATGCACCTAACGGAGAGGTTGTAATGACTCTTGAGGGAGTAAAAAAGTACCCAAATTTAAATATACCTTTTCAAGGACATGAGTTTACCAGGCAAGATAAACACAATCTTTTAAAGACAGGTAATATGGGAAGGGTAGTGGAGCTTTTAGATCCTGAGACTAACTCTTATATCCCATCGGTTGTAAGCGTGGATAGATTAACCAATAATATAATGGTTACTAGTGTTGAGAAAATGCAAATTCCAACACATATAAAAGGGGTTGATCTTTCTGATAATCAATTAAGTGAGCTAAGACAAGGAAAAGCAGTTCTAGTTAAGGCTATGAGTTCAAGTAAAGGAAATCCTTTTGATGCTCATATTCAGTATAATGCCTCTAAAGAGCATATTGAGTTTTTGTTTGATAATACAAATAAAAATAAGAAGATCTCTAATCCTGAAGACTTAAAGGTCTTTAGAGGAAAGACCCTAGATGAAAATCAGTATAAAGAGCTCTTAGAAGGTAAGACTGTGGCTATTGATGGACTTATTGATAAAAGAGGCAAGCCTTATAAGGGTTTTATAAACTATGATAAAATAAACAATAGAACTAATTTTTCTTTCACTGATCCAAGTAACCCTAAGATCATTGAGAGTCAAACACAGAATAATAAAGAGACTCAAAACAGAAAAAAAGGTTTAAAAATTTAATATGGAACTTATTATAACACAATCAGCAAGCGTGGCTAGAATTCTAGCCACGTTTTTTAATGCAAACAATAGGCATTTTGATTATTATAGCTCACAGACTCATTTAGTTATTTGGATAGATGATTGCCTGGTAGACTTAAAGCCTTTAAAATTTAAACAAGATAATGACTCTTTTGGAGCTAAAAACTTCTTTGAGTATAAATTAAAGCTTGTAAAAAGGACTAATAAAAACATTCCTTGTGTTGTTCAAAGTAAAAAAGTGCAGTTAATAAAGCGTCTCATCCTTAAATCTGAATCTATTGTTATAGCCACAGAGCCAAGTTTGGCCCAAAGAAGAAAATTTGAGTATTTCAAAGAATTCTTTAATATAACCCAGCCCTGTAAAACCCTATGGCTTTATAGTTTAGAGAAATCCTTTTTAAAAAATCACTTATATTTAGATAATACTACTTTTTGTTTTAAAACTTATTATAACAGGGATCTTGTCTTTAAGATTGTTCAAAATAGGTTAAGTAGGTACTATTACAATCAAACAGGAACAAAAATTAAATTAGGTCTTATTAAAACTGCTCTTATCGCTTTGTTATCTAAAAAACATCTAAAGAGTGAGGCTAGTAAATCTAAAACTCGCTACAGAGTAAGTGTCGAGCTTAGTTTTAAGGAGAAACTATTTTGTTGCTTTTTTGAAAAAAAGTATAAAAAACTAAAACAAGCCCAAAGCTTATCTGGTTTGCTTAATAAAGATTCAAGGGTAGAGATAAGCGAAAAAAACATACAAACTCTAAGGCAAAAGCAGTTACTTTTATATGATTTTATAAGTCTTATAATATGCGTTAATAAATTATATGGGTTTTCTTTTAGTAAAACAAAACAGGCCTTGCTTAGTCTTTACAGACAAAGATTTATTAGTTATCCCCTTACTTTAAATAATTATCTGCCTAGTTGGTATAAATCAAGTATACCAAGATTATTAAACGCCTTAAGAGATTATCCCTTGTTTAAAAAAGAGCTGTTAACTTTAAAATTAGCTAGGCTTAATTATAAGGACGTGATAGTAGATAGTGATTTAAAAACTCACGGCATTATACCTACTTTAAAGATTCCAACTTGTTTAAATACGTGTGAAAAAGTAATCTATCAGTTGATAGTAAAAAGAACAATAGATTGTTTTACCCCTAAAGAAGATGTAAAAAAAGTTAGTTTAAATCTCTTTGTAGATGATGCAGGTCTTGATTTACCCTTAGAGATTTATAAGGGAGAGTTCTTAAAGGATAACTTGGTAAACCAAGTTGATACTCTAGAGCAGCTTAATGGTATGAAAGTCTTTAAAATAGAATCTGTAAATATTACAACACACACAAAAAAGCAGAATGCTTTGTCTTGTATAGAGGGTTTGTTTAAAAAACTAAAAAAAGACTTTATTAAAACCTTACACGAAAACGCAATTGCACATATGCATTTTTGTTATTTTACAGATCTTTTTCTCGGTCTTAGTTTAACCCTTGATCAGTTAATAAAACAAGAGTATTTGTATATAGACAATAAAAAGCTTGTTTGTACAAACAAGGCCCTTGATTATTATTTTAAAACAAAAGATTTACCTGTTTCTAGCTTTGCTTATTTATTTGATTTTGAGGTTTTATTTTTCAAGGCAAATCAAGCAGAGATAAACAAGCAGATGTTTTATAAAATCAGTTGTGAAAAGCTTAAGGAGTTAAGCCAAAGCATCTCTTATTTAAAAGAGTCAAAAGAGCCTTTAAAAGGATCTTGTCCTAAGTGTTTAGGTAGTAAATTTGAGCTTAGCTATCAAAGGCTTGTTTGTTTAAATAAAACTTGTAATTGGACTATACCTAGATTAGTCTTTGAAGTACACCTATCTAAGCAAGAACTTGAGGAATTATTGGAACTAAGAAAAACAAGTAAAGTATTTATCTTTAAAGCGCGAGATAACATTTGTTTTGAAGCGTATTTGTTTTTAGATAAAAACGCAAGGCTTATGTTTGATACAGTTAAATAATATTTTAGCTAAAAGATAGAGATAGTTTGTTTTAAAACACCTATCTCTATCTTTGTTTAATTTACTTGTTGTTATTAAGTAAGTGTACTAAATCTGGATCGTTTTCAATGCGTTTAATTTCATTTTTAACCAACAGCTCAACGTCTTTTTTTATTTGATTGTAATTATCTGTAATAGCCCTATCTAGGTGATCATTGCCTTTGTAGTCTGTAAAAGAGGTAAGAGTTGGTATTTTTTTATAATTCATTTCTTGATTTTTTATCCTATCAGAATCTATGAGTATTTGTGCATGGAAAAACTTCTGCTTTATTTTTTGGAAAAAATCATCAGATACAGCCCCAACAAACATCCCCTGGCTTAAAGACGATATTTTAGAAGCAGGGATAAGCATATCGAGCTGAGTGGAAAAAGATGTGGATCTATCTTGCCTAGTAATAGATATGCTTTGGCGTTTTTGAAGTATTTTTCCAAAACGCTCAGATAAGCTCTTGGCTGTATCTCCAACTACTTGACCAGAGAAAATGTTACCCACCGTGTTTTGAATAACCTTACTCTCTTTATCTCCATAGTCTCTTACTAGTTGAGAGAAATCCTGAAAGCCTAAGCACACCGCTACTTTATTACTTCTAGCCGTTGCAATTAAATTATCAAGGCCTCTGAAGTAAATAGTTGGAAGCTCATCTATTATAACGCTACTTTTTAGCTGGTCTTTTTTGTTTATCAGCTTTACAATACGGGAGTTGTAAAGGCCAAGTGCGGCGGAGTAAATGCTCTGGCGATCTGGATTATTTCCCACACAGAGAATCTTGGGCTCACTGGGATTGTTAATATCAAGGGAGAAATCATCTCCACTCATAACCCAATATAGAGAGGGAGATATCATACGAGATAGCGGAATTTTTGCCGATGCGATCTGTCCTTGAAGCTGATCTTGAGCCCCTCCTTGCCAAGCGTCCATAAAAGGAGAGAGATAGTTCTCTAAGGAGTCGTACGAGGTTAAAATAGTAAAAACATCTTTGTAGGGTTTGTTAAGTAATTCAATAGCATGAGGAAAGGTGCAGTGTTTACCGTTTTTGTAAATCTTTAAAAACCATATAATAGCCGCTAGAAGGATAATTGGTGATTCTACAAAAAAATCACCTTGTTTTTGTATCCAAGATCGGTTAAGATTAAGCATAATGGTATAGGCAGATTCATAGGCATCAGAGATATCTGTTATAAACTTTGGGTTTATTGGGTTACATCTGTGGCTTTTTCTTGGATTATCAAAGTTTATAACATAAAACTTAGGCGTTATTTTGTATTTATGGGCATTTAAAAGAAGATGGTTATAGGCAATAGTTGAAAGATCATCGTATTTAAAATCATAGATATACATGGCAAAGCCTTTTTCTATTTGCTGCTTGATAAAACTGTTTATAACCGCATAGGTCTTACCCGAACCTGGAGTCCCTAGAACAATTGTTGCCCTAAAGGGATTAACTACATTAATCCATCCATTATGCCATTTTTTTCGGTAGTAAAATTTAGTTGGAAGATTAACCGAATACGGGTTTTGCAAAAGGCGAGTCTCTTGATAAAAACTTTCATTCTCTAAATTAAAAACATCTTCTAAAAGCTCCTGATTTATAAGTCTACTTAAATATGCTCCCGATACAAGAAGTAGTATATACCCGATTGATAAAGTTGTGATATATAGGATATTTGCAATAAGTAAGTTTCTTTTTAAAAGGAAAAAGTTTAAAAAGAAAAGCCCAGCTCCCATTAAAAATAAAATAGCTACTTTCTTTAAAGTGATTTTTTGATTTTTTACCCCTTTGTTTCCCAAAAGACTTAAAGCTAGAAGTAAAATAGAAAATAGCTTAGTATAGAGTGGATGTGCAAATAAACTTGATTTAGCGTTAAATCCTAAAAGGATTTTATCAATCACAGGGTGGGTTAACCCAAGACGTATAAATAAAGAGTAACAGAACCAGTATATGTGCAGAAGTAGTATAATAATACTAACGGCTCTTAAAAAAGATAAAATCTTTGAAAGGGCTCTTAAATCATCTTCGCTTTGCATAGTTTTATATCTTTAAAAATTAGAATATTAAAAATATAGGTTGTTGCTTCTTTTTTATCTTATTGACTCTTAAAGGGGGTGTTTGTCCTTAAAAGACAAGACTATGTTTTATATTAAACCAACTAAAAATGCTATAGGTTTTCAGCTTTGGGGAAGTCGTGAAGATTTAAGTTAGCTGTATGATTCTTTTTCTATTTTCTTTAATGATCAAATCTATTATTCGGAATTAGAATTTGATTCTTGTGATAAAATTATAAGTGGGGGTTTTATATTAAGATTAGAAAAGCCTTTAATGATAGTAGATTAAAGCGAAACTCGGGTCATTTAAGTGGTAGTGAATCTGTTTAATGTATCTCCGTTTATTGACATAATGCTATTTTTGTCGTGTACTTAGCCATTTTTAAATATAAAAATAGATAGAATAGGGGGGAGTGATTGAATATACGCCAGGAGAGTTGTAAGAGAAAAATGATATAATCATTAAGAGTTAACCCAAAGCTAACTCTTAATGAATTATAAAATAAATCTCAGTCTTTTATATGCTTTATCCTATGGGTTAAACTCGTTTGTTTTTATTGATTTCATCTTGAAGCTGTCTTCTTATTTTTTGTTCTCGCTCTAAGGATGATCTTTTATATTCTTCAAGTTCACTTTCTGCTTCGATTTGTTTTCTAGTGGCATCCTTTGTGTTGGTAAAACTTTTCTTGAATTGGATAAATAAGATACCTAAAACCAATAGGAGTATTAAAATAATAGACCAAACTATTGTTTTAAAAGTACTTTTATGGGTACTGATACCTATAAAGTCAAGATTGTTTTCTTTATCAATTGCAATTGTTAGGTTTTCTTGAAGAACCTGTAATTGACTGGATAAAGAATCTATGGATTTTTTTTGTTCTATAAGAGAATTCTTATTCTCTCGTATAGTAGTTTGTAGGTTGTTTATCGAATCCTTTACATTTTGTTGTACTTGTTGTAATTTATTTTTCTCTACTACCTTGTAATTTTGCCAATTATTTGATTGGCTAATTAGTGTGTTAAATTGGTGTTCTATTGTATTTGTATCGCTTTGTGAGTAGCTTGATAAGGTAAATGTTAGTAAGGTGGCAGATAAAATAATGGCTTTTTTCATTAATTAAATTTTTGAATAAGATTTGTCTATAGGCATATATAAAGATTGAATGATTTATTTAAATTAAACGTAAAGATATTTAGAAAAGTATATACTTACCCATTAGTGTCCGATAAAACTTATTATTAAGAGATTATATTATCATACTATCTTGATAGTAAGCTTTATATTGTTTTTATCTCATAGTTAGACTATAAATAGGCTGTCAAAATAAAGAAAGTTGTTTTATCTCTTGATCTTCAATAATCCAATCTTGCTCAGGATTTTCTAAGAAATGTAATAGTTTAATGTAGTTAAACAGATGAATCTTACAAAAACTCACCAAGTTTGAGAAAGCCCAACTTCTATTTGCCATCTCAGTTTGTATAAGGTAGCTATCATATCCGACTTTATTTGGAAAAGATTAGTTATAGATAAGAATTCCCTCTTATGCTCTCTATTAAAAAACTTCACCTTGCGCAGTTTAAGCTTCGTTGTACTGTTGTTTTTTTAAATAAGCTTATTTATATAAGCTCCAGAAACAAGAAGCAGTATGTATCCTATAGATAAACTACTAATGTATAGACTAACTGCTAGAGATGAGTTTAGAAAGAAAAGTGATGCTCCAATACAAAATAGAATAATTATTTTCTTTTAGGTGATTTTTTACCCCTCTGTTTTCCAAAAGACTCAGTCCTAGAAATAAAATAGAAAATAGCTTCGCGTAGATAGGATAGAGAAATAAACTTGCTTTAGCGTTAAATCCTAAAAGGATTTTATCAATCACAGGGTAGGTTAACCCAAGGCGTATAAATAAAGAGTAACAGAACCAGTAAATGTGCAGAAGTAGTATAATAATACTAACGGCTCTTAAATCATCTTCGCTTTCCATAGTTTTATATCTTTAAAAATATAGGTTATTGCTTTTTTTTATCTTATTGACTCTTAAAGGTTTTTTTTGTCCTTAAAAAGACTTGGTTTATTTTTAATAAGATGAACTTTGCTGTTATTGTTGAGAAAAAACTATTTTTATCTTGTAAAAAAATAAAAGACAAGACTATGTTTTATATTAAACCAACTAAAAATGCTATAGGTTTTCAGCTTTGGGGAAGTCGTGAAGATTTAAGTGAGCTGTATGACTCTTTTTCTATTTTCTTTAATGATCAAATCTATGATTCGGAATTAGAATTTGATTCTTGTGATAAAATTATAAGCGGGGTTTTATATGAAATTAGAAAAGCCTTTAATGATAGTAGATTAAAGCGAAACTCGGGCCATTTAAGTGGTAGTGAATCTGTTTATTATGGATGTTGTTTATCGTGGGTTCAAGGAATATTTTTTATTCAGGCCATTAGATACAAGCAAAGGCTATTGCCAACTAATAAACTAGCTCTATCACATTTGTTAGAGTTTGAGTATTGGATGGAAAAAGCAATGTATGAATTTGACTTAAAAACAGCTTTAGAATTAAAAGGTTTTATAACCAGTAGAATAGATACCTTAAATGATTGCCTGTATATTTATATGAGAAAAATTAACCTAGAATACTTCTTGTTAAATGGTGGTAAAAAGGCCTTTAAGGCCTTGCCAGGATTACTAGAGAAAGCCTGTTATGGAACTTCGGGTTATAATCTTTACAGAGAAGAACTAGAACGTGAGGCTAAAAGATTAAAAATTAAGGTAACAAGTTTAGAGCTTGATGATGATTATTTTGATTATGAAAGCGTGAAGTGGTAATTGTTTCTTTTAGTAAGTTTAAGTAGAAAGTATAATAAAAAGTCAGCAATGTATAAAATAAAGATAGATAAGATTTTAAAAGAAATTCATAAAGAAGAATTAGAAGAGTTTATTGTGTATTACAGTGAGAGGAATCCTCAGTTTAAACTGGATCTAGAGACTTATTTCTCAGATAAGTTTAAAAATGATGATATTCAAAATAGGTATAGAGCACTTTTTAAAAGTATTATAAGCTCTTATAATTATAAGGGCTTTATAGATTATAATAACACACCAAGACTTGCTAGTGAGTTACAAGAACACTTAGAGACTTTAGAGGTGTTGATTCAACGTCACAGGTATAAAGAGTCTTTAGACATTATAAAGGCGGCTTTAACAGAAGTAATTAAAGTTGTAGAGTATTGTGATGATAGTAGTGGGCATATAGGTGTTTTGTTATCTGAGATATTGCAGTATTTAGATAAGCTAATAGAATCACAAGAAATAGGAGAGCTTAAATTAGATCTAATGGAATTTTTAGAAAGTCAAATAAACAGAGAGATTTACTTTGACTATGGAGACTATGGCTATGATTTATTAGACTCATATAAAATGCTTTGTTTTAAAACGGAAAACAAAGAACGTTTTTTAACCTATATTGATAAAAAGGCTAGTAAAGAGAAAGATAATCGTTTTTTGCTTGAACACCTTATTAAGCTCAAATTAGATTTTTTTGAACATTATAAGGATATAGACTCTTTTTTAGCCACTATAATGAATAACTTAGAGCTATCAGATGTAAGGATTAGACTAGCTAACTACTATAAAGACAATAAAGAATTCGACAAGGCTAAAGAACAAGTCTATATAGGTATTAAACAAGCTAAGGAGTTAGATTATTTAGGGCTTGTTTTTAGGTGGGAATGTCTTCTTTTAGAGATTTATGAGTTAAGTGGTGATATAGAAAAGATGCGCTGTCTATATAAAAAGTTTGCCCTAGAAGGTAAGGGTGATAAATCCGAGTATCTAATTAAGTGGAAAAACACCTATACGGATTCTAATTGGAGTATTGTTTTAAAGGATTATATAAACGAAGTAATTAAAGATGTAGATAAGTTTTGTAAGAAAAATACTTATATGACCACAAGTGCATATAACAGAATGTTACTAGAAAGATTAGGGAAGGTTTATGTTTTGGAAAATATGATACAGGATTTGTTTAATTTGGTGAGTCAGGTTAAAGATCTAGGATTAGTGCTAAGTTATATTGATGTTTTACAAAAACATTATGATGACTTTGTTTTAGTAGATCTTTTAATGCCATTAGTACTTTTACAGGCTAAAGGACTTAATAATAGGTCAGGTTATAGAAGTCTAGCTTACATTATTAAAGAAATACAAGATAGATTTATTAATCAATCTGTAAAAATAGAAACTACTATAAAAGCCCTTCAAGAATTATATCCAAGAAGAACTGCTATGATTGATGAGCTTAACAAATTAAGGTCTATGTAATAAAAAAAGAAGTAGTTGAAAAATATAGGAAAAAGAAAGAGGGAGCCTTTACTAATAAAAAACACTACTACACACAAAAAACAACATTTTTGCTAGTACCAATATTTTAAAAGTGTACATTTGTAACTTATTGTTAAAAAATAATGACACTTACTGACGATACGGTATCTTTAGACAGTAACAATAATGAAAAAAAGTATGGAAAAAGAAGTTAAAATTGCAGTGATCGGACAAGGTTATGTAGGCCTTCCTTTAGCACTTGCCTTTGCACAACATTTCCCAGTAGTGGGATTCGATATAAAAGAAAGCAGAGTAGCAGAGCTACAAAGAGGGATTGACCTTACAAAAGAAGTAGACGAGAGTCAGTTAAACGTCTCAATCTTAACTTATAACAATTCAGGAGGAGTAAAGGGGTACAAACCAAGTACGAGTATCAGTGATATCGCAGAGGCAAGTGTATATATCATTACCGTACCAACCCCGATTAACCAGTTTAATGCTCCTGATCTTACCCCATTAAAATTATCGTCTAAATTAGTGGGAACTGTACTAAAGCAGGGAGATATTGTGATTTATGAATCTACAGTATACCCAGGATGTACAGAAGAAGAGTGTATTCCTGTATTAGAGGAGGCTTCTAAGTTAGTATTTAACCGTGATTTTTATGTAGGGTATTCACCAGAGCGTATTAATCCAGGAGACAAAGTCAATACCTTAGAAACAATTATCAAAGTTACTTCAGGAAGTACACCAGAAGTGGCAGATTATATAGATGATTTGTACCGTACCATTATCAAAGCGGGTACCCATAAAGCACCGTCATTAAAGGTAGCAGAGGCTGCAAAAGTAATAGAGAACGCACAGCGCGATGTCAATATCTCTTTTGTAAATGAACTAGCCTTAATCTTTGACAGGTTAGGGATCGATACCCAAGATGTATTAGAAGCAGCAGGTACCAAGTTTAACTTCCTTAAATATAAACCAGGACTGGTAGGAGGACACTGTATATCAGTAGACCCATATTACTTAGCACATAAAGCGATTCAAGTAGGGTATTACCCAGATGTAATTTTATCAGGTCGTCGTGTAAATGATGAGATTCCTGTATTTATCGCAAGTAAAGTAGTGAAGTTAATGATACAAAAAGGGATTGACGTAAGTCGCTCTAGAGTATTGTTATTGGGGTTTGCATTTAAGGAGAACTGTCCTGATACCCGTAATACGAAAGTAGCGAAGATTTATGAGGAATTAGTTTCTTATGGTATCGAAGTAGATGTATATGATCCTTGGGTGAATGTAGAGGAAGTGAGAGAGGAGTATGGGATAGAGGTGGTTGATGATATAGAAATGTTGTTGGAAAGAAAATTTCAGGTTACTGATCATCGTTTACCAACAAGAAGAAATAATTACGAAGCAATAATATTAACAACAGCACATGAGGATTTCCGTATTTTAAATATTGAAGAAATGGTATCTTCACCAGCGGTTATTTATGATGTGAAAGCAGTATTAGATAGAAGTATAATAGATAGTAGATTGTAATAAATTAAGTTTTTAAAATTAAAAATCTCAATGAGAACAGATTATAAAATAGCAGTAATAGGACAAGGCTATGTAGGATTACCTCTAGCGATAGAATTTTCTAAACATTTTCAAGTTATAGGATTTGATATTAATAAAGAGAGAGTAGATGAGTTAAATCGTGGAGAAGATCATACGCTAGAAGCTGATTTAGAACAACTAAATATTTCTTTAAATAAAGCTAAATTAAATGATTTTACGAAGGGGTATCAAGCTTCTAATGATTTGGTGTTGTTAGAAACTGCAAACGTCTATATTGTAACTGTTCCGACACCTATTGACGAATTTAATGCCCCGGATTTAAGACCATTAAGAGGCGCTTCTACTATGCTTGGTAAAGTCTTGAAAAAAGGAGATATTGTGATTTATGAATCTACAGTATATCCAGGATGTACAGAGGAGGTTTGTGTGCCTTTATTAGAAGAGTTCTCTGGTTTAATGTTTAACCAAGATTTTTATGTTGGATATTCTCCAGAACGTATTAATCCAGGAGATAAAGTGAACACTTTGACTACTATTATGAAAGTAACTTCAGGAAGTACTCCTGAAATTGCGATGGAGATAGATAATCTGTATAAAAAGATCATTAAAGCAGGAACACATTTAGCACCTTCTTTAAAAGTAGCAGAAGCGTCAAAAGCAATAGAGAATGCACAACGTGATGTCAATATTTCTTTCGTAAATGAGTTAGCTTTAATTTTTGATAAAGTAGGGATAGATACAAATGATGTATTAGATGCAGCAGGCACTAAGTTTAATTTTCTTAAGTATAAGCCTGGCTTAGTAGGAGGACACTGTATCTCAGTAGACCCATATTACTTAGCACATAAAGCGACTCAATTAGGATATCATCCAGAAGTAATTTTGTCAGGACGTAGAGTGAATGATAGAATGGCTTCTTTCGTAGCGTCTAAGACAATACAATTAATGATTGAGAAAGATTTACATATTAAAGGGGCTAATGTATTGATTTTAGGAGTTACCTTTAAAGAAAACTGTCCAGATGTTCGTAATACGAAAGTTGCTGATATCTATAAAGAGTTGAAGAAGTTTGGTGTGAATGTAGATGTATATGATCCATGGGCAAAGGCAGAGGAGGTAAAACATGAATATGGTTTTAGTATTATAGAAGAAACTTTACCAGAGAATAAGAAATATGAAGCAGTAGTAATTGCTGTAGCACATAAACAGTTTTTGACTTTAGAATTAAAGGATTTAACTGTAAATAATGCTGTAATATTTGATACTAAGGCATGTTTAGATAGAGATATTGTTGATTCAAGATTATAAGATATGAATATATTAAGTTTAATAGGAAGAGAGAAAGAGCTTTTTACAGATGATATTAATAAATATGACTCTGAATTAAGAAGAATAGTTTCATCATCACGTTTTTTAGTTATAGGTGGTGCTGGGTCAATAGGCCAAGCAGTTACGAAAGAGATTTTTAAACGCAATCCAAAGAAACTGCATGTTGTTGATATTAGTGAAAATAATATGGTTGAGTTAGTAAGAGATATACGTAGTTCTTTTGGTTATATAGATGGTGACTTCCAAACTTTTGCTCTTGATATTGGATCTATTGAATATGATGCTTTTATTGAAGCAGATGGTCAGTATGACTATGTCTTAAATTTATCTGCGTTAAAGCATGTGAGAAGTGAGAAAGATCCTTTTACACTGATGAGAATGATTGATGTAAACGTATTCAATACAGATAAGACTATTCAACAATCTATCAATAAAGGAGTGAAGAAGTATTTTTGTGTTTCTACAGATAAGGCTGCTAATCCAGTAAATATGATGGGAGCATCAAAGCGTATCATGGAAATGTACTTGATGCGTAAGAGTACACAAATAGATATATCGACAGCACGTTTTGCAAATGTTGCTTTTTCTGATGGGTCTTTATTACATGGGTTTAATAAACGAATAGAAAAGAAACAGCCTATTGTAGCTCCAAATGATATTAAAAGATACTTTGTAATACCTAAAGAATCAGGTGAACTGTGTTTAATGTCTTGTATCTTTGGTGAGAATAGGGATATATTCTTCCCTAAATTAAGTGAGCATTTACATCTAATTACATTTGCAGAGATAGCTGTCAAGTATCTTAAAGACTTAGGGTACGAACCTTACTTGTGCAAAACAGAGGATGAAGCAAGAGAATTGGTTCGTACTTTGCCACAAGAAGGAAAGTGGCCATGTTTATTTACTGAAAGTGATACGACAGGAGAGAAGGATTTCGAAGAATTCTTTACAGATAACGAAGTATTGGATATGGAAAGATTTGTCAATTTAGGAGTTATCAAGAATGAATTGCTTTTTGAGGAAGAAAAATTAAATCATTTTACCTCAGTGATTGAGGGGTTAAAGATAAATAAGAAATGGTCAAAAGATGAGATAGTAGAGTTATTTCATTTAATGATTCCTAATTTTGGACATAAAGAAACAGGTAAATACTTAGATTCAAAAATGTAAGATTATGAAAAGCATTAATAAAACCATTGATTTTGTACGTGATATATACAAAACAGATAAATTCATTCCATTGCATGAACCTCGTTTTAGAGGAAATGAAAAGCAGTATGTATTAGATACTATTGATTCTACTTTTGTGTCTTCAGTGGGGGCTTATGTGGATAAATTTGAAGTGATGATGCAGGATATTACTACAGCTAAGAAGGCAATTGCGGTAGTTAATGGTACAGCATCTTTACATATTGCTATGCAATTAGCAGGAGTAGCTTATGGTGATGAAGTAATAACTCAAGCGTTAACTTTTGTAGCAACAGCTAATGCAATAGCTTATATAGGTGCTAAGCCTATTTTTGTTGATGTTGATTTAGATACAATGGGGTTATCTCCTAAAGCTGTAGAAGCTTTTTTAGAAGAGTTTGGAGAAGTTAGAGGTGACCAATGTTTTAATAAAAAAACAGGTAAGCGTTTAGCTGCTTGTGTACCAATGCATACTTTTGGTTTTCCAATGCATTTGGATGAATTGATTGCAGTATGTTCAAAATGGAATATTCCAATTATAGAAGATGCAGCTGAGTCACTAGGTAGTTACTATAAAGGTAAACATACTGGTAGTTTTGGGTTATTAGGAACGTTTTCTTTTAATGGAAATAAGACTGTGACTTGCGGAGGTGGAGGTACCATCGTTACGAATGATTTAGAGATAGGTACTCGTGCTAAATTTATTACGACTACAGCAAAGAGACCACATGCTTATGAATTTTACCATGAAGAATTGGGATATAATTACCGTATGCCAAACCTTAATGCAGCATTAGCTTGCGGGCAATTAGAGCAATTAGATGTGTTATTAGCAGATAAGAGATTAATTGCTCAAGAATACATCAATTTCTTTAAAGGAGAGGGGATTAAGTTCAGAGAAGAAACGAAAGATACTCAAGCTAATTATTGGTTAATGTGTGTAGAGTTAGAAAATAGATTAGAACGTGATGCTTTCTTAAAAGAAACGAATGAGGCTGGTGTAATGACTAGACCTATTTGGCAATTAATGTACAGATTACCTATGTATAAAGATTGTCAACGTGATGCTCAAGTGAATGCAGAGTTTTTAGAAGAGAGAATAGTTAATATACCAAGTAGTGCAAGATAAGAAAGACATTGTACTTGTAGGGTATTCAGGTCATGGTTATGTAGTATATGATGCTGTATTATTAGGAGAGCAGAGTATTACGTCTTATTGTGATTATGCAGAAGTATCATTTAATCCTTTCAACCTTGAGTATATAGGTAATGAGGGAAGTGATAGTTTTGATTGGAGTATAGATTGTGACTTTGCTTTGGGCTTAGGAGATAATAAACTACGAGTAAAAGTAGGTGATTATATTCTTTCTAAAAATAAAAATTTAATAACCGTGATACATCCTAAAAGTATTGTTAGCCAATATAGTACGATTGGAGTGGGAAGCTTTATTAATGTAGGTGCCATAATTAATGCATTCGCAAAGATAGGGGAGATGTGTATTATTAATTCTGCTGCAGTTGTTGAACATGAATGTGTTTTGGCAAAGGGAGTACATATAGCTCCTGGGACTGTATTAGCAGGAAATGTAAGCATTGGAGAAAATTCACTTATAGGAGCTAATTCAGTTGTTAGACAAGGTATTAAAATAGGAAGTAATTGTACGATAGGAGCGGGATCGGTTATCGTTAAAGATATTGCAGATAATAGTGTAGTATATGGCAATCCTGCAAAATAAGAATAGAATGAAAAAGACAATAATAATAGCTGAGGCAGGAGTAAATCACAATGGTGATTTAAAGAATGCTTTTTTATTAATAGATAAGGCAGTAGAAGCTGGTGTAGATTATATAAAATTTCAAACATTTAAAGCAGAAGCTTTAGTTTCTAAAAAAGCTAAGAAAGCAGAGTATCAGATAGTAAACACAAAAGATGGTGATGATTCACAATTGGACATGCTTAAAAAGCTGGAGTTGTCTAAATTGGATCATGAACATATTATTGACTATTGTAATAAAAAGAGTATAAAGTTCTTTTCAACTGCTTTTGATTTGGACTCTTTAGAATATTTGAAAGAGATAGGTTTAACATTAGTAAAAATACCTTCTGGAGAAATTACTAATCTACCTTATTTACGTAAAGCTGCTATTTTATTTGATGAAGTTATTTTGTCAACAGGGATGTGTTCGTTGGAGGAAGTAGAAGATGCAATGAATGTGTTTGTATCAGAAGGAATTTTAAAAGATAAAATAACCATATTACATTGTAATACAGAATATCCAACTCCTATGAGAGATGTGAATTTAAAAGCAATGGCTACTATAAAGAATAAACTAGGAGTAGCTATAGGATATTCAGACCATACAATGGGAATAGAAGTACCTATTGCAGCAGTAGCTTTAGGGGCTACAGTAATAGAGAAACATTTTACATTAGACAGGACAATGCCAGGACCAGATCATATTGCGTCGTTAGAACCAAGTGAACTGAAAGCAATGGTGTCTGCTATTCGTAATATAGAGCTAGCAGTATCTGGTGATGGGATAAAGGTACCGAGTGCTTCAGAAGCAAAAAATATAGCTATAGCAAGAAAGAGTATTGTAGCCAAAAGAGATATAGTGATGGGTGAAGTTCTTACAGAAGATAGTATTACTGTAAAAAGGCCTGGTAAAGGTATATCACCAATGAAATGGGACAGTGTTATAGGCTCAAAAGCAAGTAGAGATTTTAAGGAAGATGATTTAATAGAGCTGTAAGATGAAGAAGATTTGTGTGACAACTGCTACACGTGCAGAATATGGATTATTAAGGCCATTAATAGAAGCAATAGATCAACATCCTCAATTTCAATTACAGCTATTGGTGACAGGAGCTCATTTATCACCTGAATTTGGATTAACAAAAGAATTCATCATTAAGGATGGCTACACTATAGATGAAGAAGTAGAAATGTTATTGTCTTCTGACACTGCTGTTGGTATTACTAAGTCTATGGGGTTGGGATTAATAGGTTATGCTGAAGCTTTTAATCGCTTAAAATCAGATGCTGTGGTAATTCTTGGAGATCGTTATGAGATGTTGGCAATGGCTTCAGCAGCTGTTATTGCTAAAGTTCCTATTATTCATCTGCATGGAGGAGAAATTACCGAAGGGGCTTATGATGATGCTATTCGCCATGCTATATCTAAGTTGAGTTATTTGCATTTTACTTCAACAGAAGAATATAGGAGTAGAGTTATTCAAATGGGAGAACATCCGGATTGCGTATTTAATGTAGGAGCTATTGGAATAGATAATATTGATAACTTACTCTTATTGACTAAAGAAGAACTTGAAAAGAGTTTAGATATAAAGTTCAAGAAGTTTAATTATCAAGTTACTTTTCATCCAGAGACGTTAAGTAATATAACTTCAGAAGAACAGTTTAAAAACCTGTTAGTAGCACTAGATAAAGAAGAAGATAGTTTTTATGTATTTACAAAGGCTAATGCAGATACAGATGGACGTGTCATCAATAGTTTGATTGATGAATATGTTTCAAAAAATAAGGAGAAAGCCATTGCTTATCACAGTTTAGGAGCACTACGTTTTTTATCTTTGGTGAAAGTATGTGATGCTATTATAGGTAATAGTTCTTCAGGAATATTAGAAGCTCCATCTCTTCATACAGCAACTATTAATATAGGAGACCGTCAAAAAGGGAGGATACAAGCCAATAGTATAATTAATTCAGATAATTCTGTTGAATCTATCTCAACGGCAATTGCTAAAACAAAAGAAAGTAATTTTAGGAGAGCTTTAGATACAGTATCTAATCCATATTACAATGGTGGTACCGTTAGAAAGATTATAGAAGTTTTAGAAAGTATAGATAAGTTTAAGGTAGTAAAACAATTTTATGATATCACATGAAAAATATAGTAGAAAAACATACCATTTGTAAAAATAAAGGAGTTAGGGAAGCTTTGGTGAAATTAGATGCTAACGCACCAAGTTCAATTTTATTTGTAACAGATGAAGAAAATAAGTTAATAGGATCTTTGACAGATGGAGACTTAAGAAGAGGTTTTATCAAAGGATTTGATTTTAATACTTCTATTATTGAATTTATACAACCTAATCCAGTTTATATTGAAACTGGGAAGTATGATTTAAATGCTTTTGATTGTTATCGTAAAAGAAATTTAAAAGTAATTCCTATTCTGAATATAAAGAAACAAATAATAGATATTTTAGACTTTAATATTACAAGTACTTTAATTCCTGCAGATGCAGTGTTAATGGCTGGTGGTGAAGGGAAGCGATTACGCCCATTAACTGAAAATACGCCTAAACCTTTATTAAAAGTTGGTGAAAAACCTATTATAGAATATAATATCGATAGATTAATTAATTGTGGTATTAAAACAATTAATTTAAGTATAAATTATTTAGGTGATCAACTGATTGATTATTTTGGAGATGGCTTAAGTAAAGGAGTTTCTATTCAATATGTGAAAGAAGATAAACCATTAGGAACTATTGGTTCTATTTTATTAGTGGATGATTTTCATCATGATGATATTATTGTGATGAATAGTGATTTATTGACGAATATTGATTTTGCTGATTTTTATAAAATGTATAAAGAGTCTGGTGCCGATATGGCTGTAGCGGCTACTTCTTACCATGTAGACGTACCTTATGCGGTTTTAGAGGTTAATAACGATAATCAGGTTAATTCTTTAAAGGAAAAACCTCGTTATACATATTATTCTAATGCAGGTATTTATATTTTGAATAAGTCATTGTTAAAGATGATTCCAAGTGGAGAATTCTTTGATATTACTGACTTAATGGAACGGATCTTAGAGATGAATTTAAAACTAGTAACTTATCCAATTAATGGTTATTGGTTAGATATAGGGAAACATGATGATTTTAAGAAAGCTCAAGAAGATATTAAACATATAAAATTGTAATAGAAATGATAGCAATTATTCCAGCTAGAGGAGGATCGAAGAGATTGCCAGGAAAGAATATAAAATTATTAAACGGAAAGCCTCTGATAGTTTATACAATTGAAGCAGCTCTTAAATGCAAGGATATTACAAAAGTAATAGTTACAACTGATGATAAAGAAATAGCAGAGGTGTCAGAAAGATATGGTGCTATAGTACCTGGTTTAAGACCTAGTGAATTATCTAATGATACAGCTTCAAGTAATGATGTAATAAAGTATATAGTAAAATTGATTGAAATAGAAAATGATATTACAATTGATTCTTGTGTCTTGTTACAACCTACTTCTCCTTTTCGAAATGAAAATCATATTGAAGAAGCTATCTCTCTTTATAAAAATAAAGGTGCTGACTCAGTAATTTCTTTTACGAAAGAACATCATCCTTTATCATGGAATAAATTTATAAATAGTGAAGGAATAGTTGAAGATATAGGTTTAGCTTCGAAAGAAACTTTTTATCCTAATGGAGCTATTTATGTATTATCAAAAAAGGTGATTGAGAATGGTTTATATTATACAGAACAGACATATGGGTATATTATGGATAGAATGAGTTCAATAGATATTGATACTAAGGATGATTGGATGTACTGCTGTTTTATAGTAAATAATAAGAATGAGGCATTTTAATTTTTTATTTGTTTTATATTTTGCATTTTGTCTTTTATTTCTATCATTTGTTGGAGTAGAAGCAATAAAGGAGACAGTAGATTTTCAATTTTATGCAGATACGAATACATATGTACGCTTGTATAATGCAGGATATACAATTAATGAAGTAGCACAAGTAAATTTAAATTTAGTAGGACCATTATTAATTTTAAAAAGTGTATTTGGTAATTTTTATTTAGTTTTATTTATTAATCTATTAGTGTTATATCAAACGATAAGAAATTTAAGTAAAGCTTATAATTTAAATCAAGCTAAACTTTTTATGATGCTTATAATCGCTCCTTTGATGTTAGGTAGTATAATAGGTATTAATAAAGAAATATTTTCATTATGGTCTATTTCATTTATTTTATTGTATATGGAAAAGTCTAAAATAAAGTATTTTATTTATGCTATGATTATTTCTGTGTTTGTGAGGTGGCAGTTGAGCCTAGTTATTCTAATAGCTTTTGTTTCTGTATCTAGATTAAATCCATATAAGAATTATAGATTGAAGACAATTTTATTATTACTTATTGGTATATCTATTTTTTATCCTTTAAATTTAAAGTCTTTTGAGCATGTTGATAACGTTGCTATGTTAGGTGCAGAAACGACTAGTGAAGGTTCAGGGCTTTTTACTACATTAATTTTAATTCAGAATCAGTTTTTAGGTTATTTAATAGTTTTTGTTCCAAAAGCTTTTTATCTATTAGGAGGATTGATTTTTAGAATTGGAAAAATTTTTGATTTTAAGAATTTATATAATAATTTTTTTGTTACACTACAATGTGTTTTTAATTTACTTTTATTATATAAAGTATTCAAAAAAAGACCAAGAGTAAATGACTCCTTAGTTTTTATTGGAATTGTATATTTAATAATTTTTTCAATTACACCAATTTTTGCTCCGAGATATTTATTTCCTGTTTATTTTTTGATGTGTATTTATTTATCTAAAAGAAAATCTTATGATTCATAATTTATTTTTAGTTGCAAGTCCTTTTCAATTAGTATGTGCAGTGGAAGCAATGCAAAAATTATGTACTAAAGAGAATAATATATTGGTTTTGTTTGAAAGTTTAAATAACAAACAGAATCTATTATTAAGAAATGTGTTAGAAGAATTTGATAGTGAATATGAGCTAATAGTTATAAAACAAGATAAATCTTATAAGATGTTTTTCAATAAAATAAGATTGTTGAAATCATTAAGTACAAAGATGATAGATAAATTGTTTATCGGGCATTTGGATGAATTTTTTAATAAATTGTTTATATGTAATATAAGATATAATTATTTAGTTAATTTGGATGATGGAGCTGCTACACTTTATTTGTTTGAAAAGTACAATAATTTAGATAGGATTTGTGCAGTATCAACATTTAAGGACAGTATAAAATGTCTTGTAAGTGATTTTATTTACAGATTAAGAAAGGAAAAGGAATTAACTATTAAGTGGTTTACAATTTTTGATTTAAAAGGAGACAATGTTATTAGTAACAATCTTGACTATGTTAGAAATCATATAAATAAAAAAAGCACATACTTATCTAATAATGACGATTTTTCTCTTTATTTTATTGGTTCAAATATTGTAAAAGCAAATGTGATATTGAATGGTAAGTGCTATGTAGAATTATTAGATAAGTATTTTACACATTTGAGTTCAAGAGAGCAAAAACTAAAAATATACTATTTACCTCATAGATTTGAGAATGTAGATCAGTTAGAAGAAATAATTAATAAGTTTAATATTACTATTATCGAACATGAGACAATAATTGAGATTTATATGCTTAAGAATGGAATTACTCCAAGTAAAATAGCTTCTTTTTATTCTACAGCTCTATATTCTTTAAAGGCTATATTTACTTCAGCAGATGTTGAGTTTTTAAGAATACCAAAAGAGAAATTAAATGATAGTTTTAAAGAGAAAGTGTCACTAGTTCAAGATTTATACGAAAAAGTTTTTAGTACTTTTAAATAATTATTTATGGGATTTATACATGTTTTTAAAAGTAATTTATTTAAGGGTTCCATTATTTATACAGGAATAAACTTCCTTAATAAAGCGTTTCCTTTTATATTATTGCCTCTTTTCGTACGGGCTTTATCTTTAAGTGAGTTTGGTGAGTTTTCACTTTTTAGAGCTATTACAAATATATTTATACCTATAATTGGTTTTAATTTATCAGATTTAATTGTTCGTTATTTTTTTGATGTTGACGTAAAGAAATCTTTTAACAAATATGTTTATACATCAATTTTGATAAATTTAATGTTATTAATAGTTTCTTTATTATTTATTTCATTCTTTAATAATCAATTTTTAATTGAATATTTAGGTTTGCATAAGAAGTATTTTTATGCATCTTTTTTAATTTCTTTCTTTACTTCAGTTTTGAATATAGTGAAAGGATTATTTAGATGTAATAATGATTTTAAGTCTTTTTGTTTTATTGTTTTAGGTCAAAGTTTTGTATATTTTTTAGCAGTAATTTTATTGTTTAAAACAGAAAAATTTTCTTTAGGGAATCTTATTTTTGTTGAAGTATTAGCGTTTTCTTTATTTTTTACAGTTTCTTTATATTTTATACTTAAATCTTATTCATATTCAATTTTCTTAGAAAAAAGCAGTATAAAGGCAATACTAGATTTTTCTACACCTTTAGTACTGAATAGTGTTATCGCTTATTTATTTGCATTGTCAGATAGGTTTATTATTAATTTAATGTTAGGTGCAAAAGAAGTTGCTTTGTATAGTGCTAGTTATCAATTAGTTTCGGTTCTTCAGATTTTAGCGGTATCTTTTAATGCAGCATGGTTGCCTTGGGTATTTAAAAGTTTAAGTGAGAAAATGGATATGAAACAATTTAATAAAATTAGATTGTTAGTTGGTGGAGGTTTTCTTTTTATAGGTATATTTTTCTATTTTATAGTTATTTATTTCTTACCAATTATTTTAGGTGATAAATATAGTAATTCAGCTTCTTTTATTAGTTGGTTTATAGGGGGTACTATATTTCAATTATTTTATTGGTTAGTTGTTCCAATTATTCAATTCTATAAAAAAAATTGGATGCTGATGTATGCATCTATACCTTGTTTAATAATTAGTATAGTTCTTAATTATTGTTTTCTGGACTCATTAGGGGTTGTTTTTGCTGCTCAAGTGAATTTTTTAACTTGGGGATGTTTATTCTTGATTACAATGTATAATTCTCAAAAAATTTTAAAATATGATTAGTTTTTTTGTAAAAAAAATTGTTTTATTAAGGTCGTTTTGTTATAGGTTTTTAGTAAAACGTAAGGTAGGTTCTTGTGGAAATAATTTGAGAGTATGGGGGTTATCAAGAATAAATAATAACACATATTTAGGTGATGAAGTTAACTTTAATGGAATGACTATCGTGGGGACAGGGAAAGTTACTATTGGTGATTTTTTTCATTCAGGTACTGAATGTTTGCTGATTAGCTCTAATCATAATTATGAAGGAAGTAAGATACCTTATGATCATGTGAATATTGAAAAAGAAATTGTTATTGAAGATTTTGTTTGGATGGGGTCACGTGTAATTGTGTTAGGAGGAGTAACTATAGGAGAGGGCGCTATAATTCAAGCTGGTGCTATGGTGCATAAAGATGTTCCTAAATATGCAATAGTTGGAGGTAATCCAGCTAAAGTTATTAAGTATAGAAATGTAGAACATTTTTTAAAATTGAAAGAAGAAAAAGCATATCATTAAAGTTTTAAAGATGAGTAATAAATCAGAAACTCTTATTTTTATACCTCATTTTGAGCCAGGTTTTAAATACGGTGGACCTATTCGTTCTATAAAAGCAATGACGGCTATTTTAGGCGAGAAAGTTCATTTTACTATTTTTACATCTGATCGAGATTATGGTGATTTGTACAGTTTTTCTAATATTGAATTAAATAAAGTTCTAATAAAAGAAGATTATGATGTTATTTATTCAAATAGAGGGATTATAGAAATGATTAAGTTTATAAATCAATATCATAAATATTCTATTATATATTTAAATAGTTATTTTAGTTTTAGATATAGTATATTAATTATATTTCTTAAACGACTAGGAATTATAAAAAATAAAATTACATTATGTCCCAGAGGTGAGTTTAATGAAGGTGCTTTAAATATAAAAGGTGCTAAGAAGAAGATCTTTATTCAAGTAGCAAAAAAGTTAGGTATATATAATTCAATTACTTGGCATGCTACAACAGAGGAAGAAGAATTATCGATACAAAAGATTTTTGGAGTTAATTGTATTGTTAAATATGCTCCAGTTTTACCTTCTTCTTTTGCTTTTAAAAAGAAAGAAAAAAACAATTTAGTAAAAGAGCCTCTTATATTAAAGTTAGCTTTTTTATCTAGAGTATCTAGAATAAAAAATCTAGATTTTTTATTAAATGAATTATTAATAATTGATGGTTTTAAAGAGAATGGGGAATTTAGTATTAAATTAGATATTTATGGTCCAATATCAGATGCAGAATATTGGAGTTTTTGTAAAAGTCTAATTGATAAGTTTTCTAGTAATAGAGTTAATATTGAGTATAAAGGAGAAGTTTTATATGAAAATGTATTTAATATTTTAGAAAAGTATCATTTTTGGGTATTACCAAGTTTAGGAGAAAATTATGGACAAGCTATAGCTGATTCGCTAGTAGCAAATTGTCCTATTATTCTTTCAGATAAAACTCCATGGACTAAGGATATTGAGAAATATAATTTAGGATTTGTTAGAAAATTAGAAAAGAATTGTTTTGTAGAGATCATTGTTAAATGTTTATATATGGATAATGTTGAATATAGTCGTTTAAGAGGGAATATAATGTTATATGTAAGTGAATGTTTAATTGATAAAAACAATGTGAAAAAAAATTTAAATATATTTTTGGATGAAAATTAAAGATAAAGTATTGCTTATAACAGGAGGAACAGGGTCGTTTGGAACTGCTGTTTTAAAAAAGTTCTTGGCAACAGATCATTTTAAAGAGATACGTATATTCTCTCGTGATGAAAAAAAGCAAGATGACATGCGTAATGAGTATAAGAATGATAAAATTAAATATTTTATTGGAGATGTACGTGATTATAATAGTATTGAATATGCAATGCATAATGTTGATTACGTTTTTCATGCAGCTGCTCTAAAGCAGGTTCCTTCATGTGAGTTTTTCCCAATGCAAGCAGTGAAGACAAATGTGGAAGGAACTCAGAATGTGATTCGTGCAGCGGCCTCTAATAGTGTTAAGAAAGTAATTTGTTTATCTACAGATAAGGCTGCTTATCCAATAAATGCAATGGGGATTTCTAAAGCAATGATGGAGAAGGTTGCTGTAGCAGAAGCACGTAATTTAACAGATACAGTAGTGTGTTTAACACGTTATGGAAATGTGATGGCTTCTCGAGGATCTGTTATTCCTTTGTTTTTAAGTCAGATAGAAAAAAAAGAAGAACTTACGATTACAGATCCAAGTATGACAAGGTTTCTTATGTCTTTAGATGAGGCTGTTGATTTGGTTTTGTTTGCATTTGAACATGGAAATCCTGGTGATTTATTTGTAAATAAAGCACCAGCAGCTACTATAGGTGTTTTAGCAGAAGCTGTTAAAGAGTTAAAAAAAGCTAAAAATCCTATAAAAATAATAGGTACGCGTCATGGTGAAAAATTGTATGAAACTTTATGTACTCGTGAAGAAATGATTAAGGCTGAGGATATGGGAGACTTTTATAGAATCCCAGCTGATAATAGAGATTTAAATTATGCCAAGTATTTTTCAGAAGGAAAAGAAATTGATGTTAAGGTTGAAGATTATAACTCTCATAATACTCAGCGCGAAGACATTGAGGGTGTTAAGAAGTTATTGCTGAAATTAGAACTATTTAAATAAAAACTAATGATTGTATTTAAGTCAGGTGAAAGATTTCTTGATAATCGTGGTAAGCTTTTGTTTAATAATGATTTAGTTCTAACTGAGTTTAAAAGATTATATATTATTGAGAATGCAAATAGTTCTATTATTAGAGGTTGGCAAGGGCATCGAATAGAAGAGAGATTATTTTGTGTATCTCGAGGAAGATTTTCTATACGAGTTGTTAAAATAGATGATTTTGATAATCCTTCTCTGGCTTTAGATAGTAAGGAATATATTTTAGATGCTAATACATTTGATAGTTTATTAATTGGTGGTGGATATGCTACAGCAATTAAAGCATTAGATAATGAATCACAATTGTTGTGTTTCTCTAATTATCTAATGGGAGAAATTAATGATGATTATAAATTTGATTTAGAGACATGGAAATAAAAAAGATTAAAGTTGCTACAATTTTAGGAACTAGACCAGAAATTATAAGATTGGCAGAATGTATAAAAAAATGCGATACTTATTTTGAGCATATATTAATACATACTGGTCAAAATTATGACTATGAATTGAATGAGATTTTTTTTGAAGATTTAGGATTAAGAAAACCAGATTATTTTCTGAATGTAGCAGGAAAGCATTTAGGAGAAACAATAGGAAATGTTATTTCTAAATCATACGAAATTTTGTTAACGGAAAAACCGGATGCTTTATTAGTATTAGGTGATACGAATAGTGTTTTAAGCACTATAGCAGCGAAGAGATTAAAAATTCCTATTTTTCATATGGAAGCTGGTAATCGTTGTTTTGATCAAAATGTACCAGAAGAGATAAATCGTAAAATTTCAGATCATATTAGTGATATTAATTTGACCTATACAGAGAATAGTAGACGATATTTGTTAAGTGAAGGCTTTAGGAAAGATCATGTTTTTGTTACTGGCTCACCTCTGAATGAAGTATTAGTAAAGTATAAGGAAAAGATTGATAATAGTGATGTTTTAGAGCGTTTAGCATTATTAGAAGATCAATATATAGTTGTTAGTGCTCACAGAGAAGAGAATATTGATCTTAATGATAATTTTGAGGTGCTAGCTAATGCAATAAATACAGTTGCAGAAAAGTATAATTTACCTATTATTTTTTCAACTCACCCTAGAACTAAGAATCGTATTGAGAAGAATAAGATAGTTTTTCATCCATTAGTGAAGAATGTTAGCCCATTAGGTTTCTTTGATTATGTTAAGTTACAACAAAAATCATTTGTGGTTTTATCTGATAGCGGTACTATTAGTGAAGAGTCTGCTATGATGAAGTTTCCAGCTGTTAGTATCCGTACAAGTACAGAAAGACCAGAAGCAATAGATGCAGGAACTATTGTTTTGGGAGGAATTGATAAGGATCAAATGATAAATTCTATTGAAATTGCGAAATGTTTGTTTGTGTCTGATATTGAGTTGCCTCGTGAATATAATGTGGTTAATTCATCTGATAGAGTTATTAAAGCTATCCAAAGTTATATTTCGATTGTTAATAAAGTGATTTGGGATAAATAGTATGAAAAGTATTTTAATTATTGGTATAAAGGGGATGGCAGGGCATCTCCTTTATAATTTCTTTAAAGAAAAATATGGCTTTAATGTTTTTGGCGTTGCTCGAGGAATTCAAGAAGATGAGCATTTGTTTAATATTGATGTTTCAAATACAGAAAGATTAAAAGATTTAATTGTAAGTAAGAAATTTGATTGTGTTATTAATTGTATTGGTATTTTAAATAAAGATGCTGAAGATAATCCTGCTAAAGCCATTTGGTTTAATAGCTATTTCCCTCATTTTCTAGAAGAGATAACTAATAATACTTTAACGAAAGTTATACATATTAGTACTGATTGTGTTTTTTCTGGTAAAGGAAATGGTGGTTATACAGAAGAATCCTTTAAAGACGGGATTGGTTTTTATGCTCAGTCAAAAGCTTTAGGCGAAATTGTTAATAATAAAGATGTAACAATTAGAACGTCAATTATAGGCCCTGAATTAAATGAGAATGGTATTGGATTATTTCATTGGTTTATGGGGCAATCAAATGACTCTTCGTTAAAAGGGTTTAGTAAAGCATTTTGGTCAGGTATTACAACATTAGAGTTAGCTATGGTTGTGTATGAAATTATAGACCAAAATATTACAGGATTAATTCAAGTTGCAGGGAGAAGTAAAATTGATAAATATTCTCTATTACATCTTTTTAATGAAATTTATAGAGAAAACATAATTAGTATAGAAGATAGTTCAACCTATCAAGTCGATAAGAGCTTAATTAGTAGTAGGAAAGATTTTGATTATATTGTTCCTAGTTATAGAGAAATGCTTGTTAAGCAAAAAAAATGGATTGATAATCATAAGGAATTATATCCTCATTATTAGTATTTAATTTATGAAAATACTTATACTTAGTCAATATTTTTGGCCAGAGAGTTTTAAGATTAATGATATAGCATTAGGATTAAGAGAAAAAGGACATGAAGTAATAGTTTTAACAGGGTTGCCAAATTATCCAGACGGGAATCTTTATCCAGGATATAAAAAATGTGGTTCTATAGAATATTGGAATGATATAAAGATATATAGATCTAGATTATTCCCACGTGGTAAAGGAGGTGCTATCCGCCTTTTTTTAAATTATTTTTCTTTTGCTTTTTTTGCGACTTTTAAGATATTTTCTGTAAAAGAGAAAATAGATACTGTCTTAGTCTTTGAGCCTTCTCCTATTACAGTTGGAATACCTGCTGTTTTTTATAAAGTATTTAAAAAAGTACCTTATGCTTTTTGGGTTCAAGATTTGTGGCCTGCTTCACTTACTGCTGCTGGAGGTGTCAAAAATAAGGCTGTACTTGGTTTTTTTAATTGGTTGACAAAAAAAATATATAAGCACTCTTCAACTTTATTGGTCCAATCAAGAACTTTTACAGATTATATTATTAAGCAAAAGGTAAAGGAAAGTAAAATAGTTTATGTGCCCAATACTACTGAGGAATTTTATAAAAGTATAGTTTCAAATAAGTATTTGAGTTTATTACCACATGGAAAAAAGATAATGTTTGCTGGAAATATTGGTGAGGCACAGAGTTTAGATACGTTTTTAAAAGCAATGAAAATTGTTATTGATAAAGGTATTTTGTTTAATTGGATAATTTTAGGAGATGGTCGATATAAAGAAATTTTGCAAAACAATATTAAAGGTTTTGGTTTAGAATCATATATTCATTTTTTAGGTAAATATCCAGCAGAGGAAATGCCTGAGTTTTTTTCTAATGCAGATGCATTGTATGTTTCGTTAAAAAAAGATTACATTTTTTCATTAACTATACCGTCTAAGGTGCAATCATATTTGGCATGTGGAAAACCAATTTTAGCAAGTTTAGACGGTGAAGGAGCGAAAGTTGTAGAAGAATCTAAATCAGGTTTTGTTAGTGAATCAGAAAATATAAGTGACTTATCTATTAATATAGAAAAAGTGCTAAAGTTGAGTGATATAGAAAAAGAAGAATGCTCAAGAAACGCTTTAAATTATTATAATCAAGAATTTAAAAGAGAGGCGGTTCTTTCTAAAATCGAGAATATTTTATTACAAATGACTAAATATGAGTAAAATAATAATCACTGGGGCATCTGGTTTTGTGGGTCAGAATTTAGTTCCTTATTTAGGAAGTAAAGAGTATTGTGTTTATCAACTTTCTCTGCGTAAAGAAGGTTGGCAGGTAGAGATACCTCATACAGCTGAAGTGATAATTCATCTAGCAGGTAAGGCACATGATACAGCGAACACTTCTAGTGCTGAAGAATACTTTAAAGTAAATAGGGATTTAACGATAGAACTGTTTCATCATTTCTTAAGGAGTGAGGCTAAGGATTTCTTTTATTTTAGTTCTGTAAAGGCTGTAGCAGATACAGTAGAAGGTGTTTTAACAGAAGAAGTAGTCGCTAAGCCATTTACTCCTTATGGACAATCAAAGTATGAAGCTGAGCAATATTTATTGAAAGCACAGTTACCTGAAGGAAAACGAGTGTTTATTATCCGTCCTTGTATGATACATGGACCAGGAAATAAAGGCAATCTTAATTTACTGTATAAAGTAGTGGATAAGGGCATTCCTTGGCCTTTGGCTTCTTTTGAGAATCATCGTTCGTTCTTGTCTATTGATAATCTATGTTATTTAGTAGATCAAATGATGAATAATGTTCATGTCTCTTCTGGAGTATATAATTTTGCTGATGATAAGGCTTTGTCTACAAATGAGTTAGTAGCATTATTGGCTAGAGTGTCTAATAAGAAACCTAAATTATGGCATATTTCTAAAGGATTTATGAATAGAGTAGCTTCAATAGGAGATAAGATTAAATTGCCTCTTAATAGTGAACGTTTAAAGAAGCTAACGGAGAATTATGTGGTTTCGAATGAAAAGATAAAGAAAGTTTTAGGGATAGATAACTTGCCTGTGAGTGCAGAGGAGGGGTTGGAGAAGACGATTAGGTCTTTTAACGTGAAGGATGATGTGTGATGCCTGATGAACGTGAAGCGTAAAGCGACTCACGATTATTACGCATAACGAGCGAAGCGACTCATGTCTTACGATTTTTAAAAAAAGAAAAAGAATGGAATACATTATAGTACTAGCGGTATTATTTATTGCAGAGTTATTGTACTTTAAGATAGCAGATAAGTACAATATTATAGATAAGCCTAATGAGCGTAGTTCACATACTCAAATCACCTTACGTGGAGGAGGAGTGGTGTTTTACTTCGGAGCATTAGCTTATTTTATTTATTCGGGATTTGAATATCCTTACTTCATCGTAGGATTAACGGCTATAACACTGATTAGCTTTTTAGATGATATTTTTACCTTGTCTAATAAGATTCGATTATTAGTGCATTTGATCTCTGTCTTGTTGATGTTTTATCAATGGAATTTGTTTGGGTTATCGTGGTTATGGATATTACCTGCTTTAGTAGGTGTTATCGGTACAATTAATGCGTATAACTTTATGGATGGAATCAATGGGATTACTGCTTGGTATAGTATTGTCGTATTGGGATTATTAGCCTTAGTAAATCAAAGTGTTGGTTTTATAGCGATGGATTTAATCTTATTTGCCATATTAGGAGCTGTTGTATTTGCCTTCTTTAATTTTAGAACAAAGGCAAAAGCCTTTGCAGGTGATGTAGGAAGTGTAAGTATGGCTTTTACAGTGGTGTTCTTATTGGGACAGTTAATTATAACAACAGGCAACTTTATTTACATCCTTTTCTTAGCAGTATATGGTATAGACGCCGTATGGACGATTATTCGCCGTGCTCTAAATAAAGAAAATATTTTTCAAGCACACCGTACACATTTGTATCAATATTTAGCTAACGAGGCAAAAGTAAATAAGCTGTATGTGTCATTTGGTTATGGTGTAATGCAGTTTATTATTGGATATGGTGCTATTGATATGGCAGATCAAGACGGGATGACGCAAATAATGTTTGCAGTATCGTTATTGGTGGTGATGAGTGTGGTGTATTTGGTTTGGAAGAATAGAGTGATAAAGAGGTTTGCGTAAAGTGTTAAGTCGTAAATCGTGAAGGATGATTGGGGTGAAGTGATTCACAATTGTTACGTATAACGAGCGAAGCGACTCACGAATCAAACGATTTGTAATAAAAAACAAATTAACGGATATATGGAAAAGTTACTTAAGAATAACAAATACTTTATTTATGGTAAGGGAGGGCATGGTAGGGTAGTAGAGGATACTATTTATCAAGTGGATGAAAAGAATAGAGTAGAATATTTTGATGATGCTTCTAATCCATATAGTGTTGCTTATGAGGCAGAGGTTAAATTGATTATAGGTATTGGAAATAATGAGGTGCGTAAGCGTATCGTAGGAGAGGTAAAACATACATTTGCCACTATAATTCATCCTACTGCATATGTGGCGCCTTCTGCTGAAATAGGTGAGGGGACTGTGGTATTAGCGAATGCTGTGATACAAGCGAATGCAAAGGTAGGTAAGCACTGTATTATTAACGCGAATGTGACTATCGATCACGATGCGATAGTAGAGGATTATGTGTGTACATATCCAGCGGCTTATATAGCAGGATTCGCTCGAATCACGGAAGGACAGATATTGAAGCCTGGACAGGTGGTATGGAAGAGTGAGGTGTTTTGACTCTAGAAGAAAACTTTCGGAGAATTAAGAATTAGCTATCTATGTTATAGATTGTAAATTTGTGATAAGGGGTTACGCAAAGTCTCCCGAATTTGCGTAGTAGGATTAATAATTGCGAATTACCCTTGAACTAAATTACCTTTTATTATAATAGAATTCTATTCCCTTCTCTAAGCAATAGCCTTTGGCGGTAAAGTTTTTACCTTTATATTCTTCCCCGATAATACGGACATCAATTTTATAAGAACGCATAATATCTTCTAGGTCTTGTTCTGTGATATAAGGTACAATCTCATCTACGTATTTGCATCCATTAAGTTGTATATAGCGTTCCACTAAACTTTTTGGAGATAAGTACTTATAGTTTTTATCTTTATTAGGATCTGTTTGCAATCCTACAATTAAATAATCACATTGTTTTTTGGCTTCTTCTAGCATTTTGACATAACCTGCATGTAGATGATCAAAGGCTATAAAAGTTATTCCTACTCTCATGATTTTAACACTCTATTTTGTTGTAGTGCAAACTTACTGTTTTTTTTGTATTTCTATATATTATACCTACACATTTGGTGATGTGTATATTGTGCGCCAAATAAACGTGATATAGATGCCCGATGCGGTATGTAAACAATTCTTAATTCCTAATTCCTCTAGTGTGGCTTCCTGTTCCAATTTATTAGGGCATACTTTCTGTATCGTTGTTTTACTCAAAAAAGCAAGATATTCACCCAATGTGAAGGAAATTACAAGAGATAAATGATTATATTTACAGAATCAAAATTACTCCAATAAGAAGGGAACACCTATACTGAGGTGTTTTTGTTGTTGATATATTTTAGGAAAAAAATATAGATAGTAGGGGTAATAACAAATTGTTTATTGTTGTTAAGGAAAAAGATAGATGAGCGAATTATTTAAAACGCAAGAAATTACATATAGCAAAGGGGAGGCTATCAAGGTATACAAGGACAAAGATATTGCTTCGGCTTATGTAGCACAGCGTATAGCTAAAATTATAAAAGAAAAACAAAATAAAGGAGACCGCGCAATTATAGGATTAGCAACGGGATCTACTCCAAAAGGGGTGTATAAAGAGTTAATACGCTTACACAAGGATGAGGGACTAAGCTTTAAAAATGTGACTACCTTTAACCTGGATGAGTATTATCCCATTTTACCAATAGATGATCAGAGTTATGTGTCGTTTATGAAGCATAACCTGTTTAATCATATCGATATTGACCCAAAACATGTACATATCCCCGATGGGACTTTATCTCTAGAGGGAATACAGGCGTACTGTGATCTATATGAAAAGAAGATTGTAGACTTTGGAGGGCTTGACTTGCAATTATTAGGTATTGGTCGTACAGGTCATATCGGATTTAATGAACCTGGTGCTATACTAGAGTCTAGAACACGTCTGGTAACCCTGAATGATATTACGCGTGAGGATGCAAAGGACGACTTTGGAGGCAAGGATAAAGTACCTACACAGGCAATCACAATGGGGGTACAAACCATCACTCAGGCTAAGGAGGTAATCTTAATGGCGCTAAGCCAGCGCAAGGCAGAGATTATAAAAAAAGCACTAGAAGGAGAAATCTCCGCTGATATACCTGCTACTTTCTTACAAAGATTGTCTCATGTAGAGTATATCTTGGATAATGAGGCGGCATCGCTTTTATCTAGAACCGAGTAGTTGATATTAGAGAATGGGAGGGAGTCTGTTTTTAAGGAATTAAAAATTTGAAATTGTTGCCCTACAAGTATAGGGTATATTTATCACGGATTATAAATCTGCGATAACAAAGATTATAGAGAAGCTGTTGTCTTAAGACAATGGCTTTTTCATTTTATTAAGCGATAGTGCGTATTTAGAATAACTTAATGAAGAAAAGACTATGTGTAATTTAATGCCAAGGCACACATTTTTAATTCCTAACTCTTAATTGGAAGCTACCCAGTTTTCTTAAAATAGGTGTTGACTCAAAAAAAAGATAGTTTCGACATTTTGATATTGTTAAAAAAGGTAAAAAGACTATCTTTGATGGTTAAAGAAAAAGATAAACTGTAAAAAAGATGAAAATATTAGTTACTGGAGGATTGGGATTTATAGGGTCTCATACCGTAGTAGAGCTGCAGCAAAAAGGATATGAGGTAGTTATCGTAGATGATTTGTCTAATTCTTCTATAGAGGTACTAGATGGTATCGAGGGGATTACTAAAGTACGTCCTTTGTTTGTGGAGTTGGATCTGCGAGATGGAGCTGGAGTGAGTAAACTTTTTGCAGATTATAAGGATATTAAAGGAGTGATTCACTTTGCAGCTTCAAAGGCTGTGGGGGAGAGTGTAGAAAAGCCTTTAATGTATTATGAGAACAATATTGTTCCTCTACTGAATTTATTAAAAGAATTAGACAAGAAAGAGAAGAGTCATTTTATCTTTAGTTCTTCATGTACAGTCTATGGACAAGCGGCTGTAATGCCAATTACAGAACAGGCTCCAGTACAAAAAGCGTTATCTCCTTATGGAAATACTAAGCAAATAGGTGAGGATATTATCACAGATGTGACTCGTGTAAGTAATATAAGTGCAGTATTTTTGCGTTATTTTAATCCGATTGGGGCGCATGCTTCAACTTTGATCGGGGAGTTACCGAATGGAGTTCCTCAGAATTTGATTCCGTTTATTACACAAACAGCTATTGGGTTGCGTCAGGAGTTGTCTGTATTTGGAGATGATTATGATACGCCTGATGGTACTTGTATACGAGACTATATCCATGTGGTGGACTTGGCCAAAGCGCACGTGGCAGCACTAGATAGATTGATAAAAGAAGAGAATGTAGACAAGGTAGAGGTCTTTAATGTAGGGACTGGGAAAGGATCTTCTGTAATGGAGATTATTCAGGCTTTTGAAAAAGTATCAGGAGTTAAGCTTCCCTACAAGATTGTAGCTAGAAGAGATGGTGATATTACCCAGGCTTATGCTTCTACTACCAAAGCAAATGAAGTGCTAGGATGGAAGACAGAGTTATCATTAGAAGAGGCGCTAGAGAGCGCTTGGAAATGGGAACAGAAGGTGCGCAATCGTTAACTAGTTTGCCTGGATGTAATTCGCGTGAAGTATAGAATTTAACATTAATAAAATAGAATAATATTAATACAGCAATAGAGAAGTAAAAACAATTTATAACAATTCGTCCTTTTACTATCGCTTATAAAACTCTATTGCTTTTTTTATAAGAGCCCACCTTTTGGTGGGTTTTCTTTTTTAATCCTGCTTTGTATGTCTATTTATCAGTTATATTGGAGTTTAGGTGTAAATCTTTACTAATGATTTTTTGTCGCGTACTTAGGTCCGTGATAATAAAAAATAAGCTTTTACGGTTTTCCGTAAAGAATGAATGTTTTCTATTGTTACTTTTGTCAGCAGTAAGGTACAAGAGGAGCTATCCTTATTACTCACACTTATTTATATTTTCCCAAAAAATAAATAACCTTTTACCTTACCCTAATAAAAAACCTTTCTTTTAATAAGAGAGGTTTTTATTTTTTTATAATATCATTAAGGAGATATCCCCTTATAAATAGTTGAATCCCTTTATTAGTTTAGAATAGATATAAATAAAAAGTTTGAATCAGCCTCTTAGATAAGAATAAATTGTTAATTTTAGCCCGTATTAGGTATAGAAAGTATGAAAAAAATAATAGTAACAGGTTTTGCATTGTTGTGTTTAGGGGTTTATGATCATTATGGGCAGACAATCTCTACGCGTAGTGCAGTAAGGTCAACCTATGATCTAGATAAGGCAACTAGAGAAATTAATGCATATACAACAAAAGCTGCTCTAAATAAACAAGAGGCTTTTCTGGAGGCTGAGAAAAGAAATCTGCCAACAAGTGGGATAAATGCCAGAGGGAATTATTTTGAGATTAGTGGTATAGATAAAAATGGGATTTTGCTTTATAAGTCTACCCTGAACTATGGTTCTAGATTAACAGCGAGAGTGAATGCTATCCAAAAGGAGGTTGGCGTTAATCAATACTTAGAGGGAGAAGGGATGACAGTTGGGATTATCGACGGACTACCTTTATTAGATACCCATCAAGAGTTTTATACAACAACTTCTAATACGACATCGCGTGTAACACTAGGAGAGTCTTTACCTTCTTTGACAGAATACAATGCTAAGGGATATCAAAAAAGCCGTTTTCACGCTACTCATGTTGGAGCAACGATGGTCGGGCTAGGATATAATAACAAAGCTCAAGGAATCGCTCCTAAAGCAAAACTAGTGAGTTATTCATGGAATAACGATTATCGCAAGATGGGGCAAATGGCCTCTGGTGGGATGTTAGTTAGTAATCATTCTTATGGGTATAACTACTTCGATGATTATGGATATTTAAATGAACCTAGTTTGATAAGGAATTTTGGGGCTTATTCTGAGCACAGTAGAGAATTTGACCGGGTAGCTTATTTATTTGCTTATTATCAGCCTGTCATAGCAGCAGGCAATGATGGGGAGTTTCACTATAACGTTTATGGTGGGAGTCAAAAGGAAAACTGTAATTGTGATTTGTTAAATGATTCTTCTGTATCTAAAAATGCTGTGGTAGTAGCTGCTGTAGAACAGGTCGCTCAGTATACTGGGCCTTCTGATGTAGTGCTGGCTAGCTTTAGTAGTCAAGGGCCTACTAATGACTTTAGGATAAAGCCTGATATCTCGGCTAAAGGGGTAGATGTATTATCAGCTGCTTATCGCAATCCAAGTCCTTTATATGGAGCGGCTGAGACGAGTCTATATGCTTATAGTGATGGTACATCAATGGCTACTCCTGCTGTTAGTGGAGTGTTTACCCTATGGCAAGAATGGGCTATTTATGCCTCTAGTACTAATATGCCTTTTAAGTCGGCGACATTACGCGCGCTGATGGCACATACGGCTGATGAGGCAGGTCGTGCTGCGGGGCCTGATCATTTGTTTGGTTGGGGAGTGATTAATGCTAAGGCTGGTGTGGATGTCATGTTAGCGGCAAAAGATAAGCGTAGTACCTATATCCTGGAGAATGAACTCAGAGAGCAACAAAAATATACTCACGAAATCCAAGTAGGTGAAAAGACAAGTAAGATGGTGGTAACCTTGGCTTGGACAGATGCTCCTGGTGTTGTAACGTATCAAAACTCAGATGAGAACTATAAAAGAAATAATGGTGACCTTGTCAATGATCTAGATGTAGTGGTTAGAAAAGGGAAGGATACTTATTATCCGTGGAAGTTAAATAAGGATTTTAATGACCTTAGAGCGATCCAAGGAGTCAATGATGTAGATAATATTGAAAAGATAGAATTATACGATGTGCAGCCTGGAACCTATGTAATCGAGGTCACTCATAAAGGAAAATTAGATACAGGTAAACAAGAATATTCACTAATCAGTACTGTAGGGGAGTTTGACGACTTACAAGAAAGTAAAGTAGAGACAAAGCAAGTGGTGAGGTTATGGCCTAATCCTGTGGTGGATCATCTATATGTGTCTTTAGATAAGACATACAATGGCAAGGTGGTCGATATGAAGGTGTACGATATGAATGGACGTCTAGTACTAAGTAGTTCTGAGACTGTACAACAAGAAAAAGTGAGTATCAATATGGCAAGTCTTAATTCTAATATCTATGTAGTAGAGGTAAAAGCAGACAACCTCTCTAAGACTGTTCGAATCGCTAAAAGATAAGAAGATAGTAATATATAGTAAAAGCACGAAGGCGAACCTTCGTGCTTTTTTGTTTTTACTTCACTTATCGTAAAAACAAGTATTAGTAGGTCAAAGAAGTATTTCTTTTTGTCAAGTAATGGATGTCTGCCTTTTGGTAATTATGATTAGAAAAATCGTATGGAAACTCAACTGGGTTGAGTGTTATCAAAATTACTAAAGGCATGCATTCCATCTTTATTTCAATATTCTAACGCTTTATTGTAGGTATAGTAAAAAGTATAATAGCAGTTTATGAAAACTAGTTGTAATAATTAGAATATGATTTATTGTAAATATAGTTTTTTAGCATGTATTTGAGTTAATAAATATGGTTATTTGTTTTATTTTTAGTTAATAAAGTATGTTTTTGTAATATTGTTTTGTTTGTATCTGTTTTGGTAGGAGTATTCTTTTCTTAAGTCGGTATTCTTTAGAGATATTTCAGTTGTTTTTAGTATAAATCGTATAAGAATAGAATAGTTAATGTTTAGTGAATATTTTTTGAAATATTGTGGTATTTGATTTCATTTGTTGTGTACTTTTTAAGAATAGAGGATATAGTTTGAATATTGCCTTGCTATCAAGTGGTATTTTGCCTTACTAACAAAATAATAGTTTGAAAGTAAAACAGTTAGCAATATGAAAAAGAAAGTAATTTTAGGGGCTTTTATACTGATGGCCTCTTTGGGTAGTGCTCAGACTAAAGTGAGTAGTACTAGTATCGGTATTAATCTGGGGGGATTAGTATCTCTAGTGTATGATGATGTGTCTACCTTAGGCTTAAAAGATAATCAGTGGAGAAAGATCAGAGAGTATCAGAGTGATTATGAAAGAAGATATAGTGATTGGGCTAGTGCTAAGCATTATAGAGAATATGAACTAGATCGCAAAAGAGAAGAGTTATACAAAGAAATCAGAATACAGATAGGCGATATCTTAACTGTAGAACAACGTGATAAATGGAATACAGGTGACTACCATTATAAACATTATCACCCTTATGATCACAAGAGAGAGCATCACTACAGAAAAAGTAATAAGTATAAAAATAAACACAATAAAAAGTATAATCACAAGCATAGACACGATGATTGTGATTAGAGATTAAGGAGTCTGCTCTATATGGGGCAGACTCTTTTTTTATGCGCTAAGTAAGGGAAATTAGATATGCAGATAACCGTTAAATCTTACGCAGGAGTAAACAAATAGCGATAGCTATATAAAAGAGTAACTCTAATTTATAGAAGAAGTATTAGGCCTACAATTCAATAAACAATACTGTAGTTTATAGCACTAAAGTATTAGACTCTTGCTTTTTAAAAGCAAGGGGAATTAGAGTTATACTAAAAGCTTGTTTAAATTAAATACAGAAGTATTAATAAGAGATATTAAATTATTCTTAACAATTAATAAGTAACATAGACTAAAATAAAAATAGGTTATTTTACTATTTTTCTCTTTTAGCACTAAGTTATTATGTTATTATTCTTAATATGAGAATGTATGATTATCAAAAAATCATAATCCAAAATGGCTGTTTTTTTTGTGTTAAAAAAAGTATATAATCATGCTAATACGACGAAAAAATAGATCCAGAGTAGTTTTTGACTGTAAAAACAACAAAAAATCTATTGTAGAAAATGTAAAATCCCTACAAAGTGCAATAAATCACCTTGTGTGATTATAGGCAGTATAGCAAAAAGAATATTAGTTTGTGTGTGACAATATGTGATTTTTGTTTTTTAGAAGACTTACCAAACTGAGTTATTTATAATTTTTATAAATAGAATTAATTTGTTAATTAATGGTTGTTTTTGAATATTATTTTTTGTTTTAGGGGTTTGTTTTGTTTTTTATGCTAAAAAAAATACTTATTATTAATAATAATGTATTATGTGTAATTTTACAAAAGTTAGTTATGAAGAAGTAATTCATAAGAAAAAAGTAAAATTATGATTAAGAAAATTATTCCATTAACAGCACTTTTCTTCAGTGGTTATGTTACTGCTCAAGTTGGGGTTGGAACAAAAAAACCTGCAGATGCAACAATGTTAGATGTAACTGCTACTGATAAAGGGGTTTTATTACCTAGGGTAAATTTATTAAGTCAGACAGATAATACTACTGTAAAAGGAAAACTAATAGAAAGTTTGCTTGTATATAATATAGGGTCAAGTAATTTAAAAGCTGGTTTTTATTATTGGTTTGAAAATAAGTGGACTCCATTAATGTCAGGGGCTACTTTTACAGATACCACTAATAAATCTTTTACAATTAGTGAGGATCAAGAAAGATTAGTTATTACAGATACTGAAAATAATAAAGTTGAATTAGAGATTAAGGATATCGCTAAGAACAGCGTATTTGTTACTAACCTTACAGAGAACAGTGAGTTTGTAACAAAACTTGGAGATAACATTGAGTTTGTAGAGAACATCACAAACAACCAGGAGTTTATAGAGAACATCATCAATAAACTA
>NZ_BCMQ01000013.1 GCF_001485415.1 Myroides odoratimimus | reverse complement strand
GGGTAACATAGTTTGGGTGACACACAAAATATTGTGTCTCTACTTTAAACGCATTCAGATATTATAAAACCTCTGCTCCTATTAAAAAACCTTTAAAAGCGTCTTTATACTGGTACTCTGCAAAGCACCTTACACAGATAACGCCTAATGACTTATAAAGACGATCTAAAGAAGTTAAATCTTCGTCTTTACTAATCTCATATCTATCTGCTAATTTTAATCTATCCTTTGTCTCTAGATTTAAGACATAACTAAATTCTAGTTTATCCTCTATATCGATATGCATCACTACTTTTATCTTGCACAGACTTGTAGATAGCACCTCTTCTCCTAATTGTATTTTATCTACTAAGTCTTGCCCCATACAAGATAGGATACCACTTAATCCATGTTTAGAGCAACTAATCATTCCCATATATTCTAATTTTAAACATAACACACTACCTAAACACAATAGATAGCTTCAAATCAAAAAGAGCAAAAATAAAACAAATAAAACTTTATTTTAACAAAATAAAAAACACATTGTTTACGAAATTAACAATTCAAACTCATGTATCTTTCTACTGAATTCGTGTTGCTTTCGTTCTACCTAAGTCCGTAGTGAGTCCGTTATGAGTCCGTAGTGAGTCCGTTTTTTGGGCTAAAATAACGGACTCACTATATACTCAAATAGTTTCTATCATTCACATATACCTAACATACCACTACAAACCTTCGAGCTACTCAAGAGCTGTATTCTAAATAATCACATCCTATTTAGACATCATTCTAACCTTAAGAATTTCTACATTATAAGAAATAATTCTAAATAACAAACAACACATAAAAAGCAATAAACCTAATCTCAAAAAGAAAACAAACACCTAATAAACAGTAAAATAAGTAAACAAAAAACCTATAGTATAACTAAGCTTACCTTGTAAAAAACTCGCTTATTGTAGCTTTTTAATACATAACTAATCTAAATAAAGTCATTATTCATTTTGAAAAGTAAAAAAACTCTTTACTTTTGCACTTTAATTTAGAATTAGTCTTAATTATAACACACCATTATGCTACTTACTCCACTACGAACTATTACTACTCTCGTAATCAGTTTATTTTGTGCAATTGGAGTCTATGCACAAGAGCCTGTATTCACAGGTAAGATTTTAGATCTAGAAACTAAAAAAGGATTAGATACAGCTATAATCACTGTACTAGCCTCAGGAGATACCTTTTTCACTAATGAAAAAGGAGAGTTCCAAATTCCTGAGCTCTATCACTCTTCTGTTATCATCAGCCATGAAGGCTATGAAAACCTAGAAATAAAATTAAAAAAGGGAAATCAAACAATCTATCTACTACCCACTACAAAACAATTAGATGAACTGATCATCCGAAAATCGACTAATATCAATGATATCGACATTCGTAATAGTACAGGTTCTGTAATCACAGTAGACATGACACAACTGAGTCAACGCTCAGAGTTGAATATAGCTAAGTTATTAGAAGGACAAGTAGCAGGTCTTACTGTTACTTACTCTGGAGAATTGGGCAAAAAACCAGAGATAAGATTACGAGGTAATTCTTCTTTTAACTATCAAGGAAATGCCAATGAACCACTGTTTATAATGGACGGAATTGTGATTTCGACAGAGACTTTTATGACTCTTAATCCTAATGACTTCTCCACTATTAAGGTATTAAAAGATGCCCCTGCTACCGCTCTATATGGTATTAAGGCTGCTAATGGAGTTATCGAATTAACCTCTAAAAGGGGATTTGATGGTAAACCGATTATTAGCTATGCTATGAAACAAGGAGTAACAATGAGAGGGGAAAGAACAGCTAATATGATGAAGACTGATGAAAAATTAGCATTCGAACGCAGAATGCAAAATCCTGCTACTCCTGGATATCTATACTCATCAGAATATATCAATAGTACATATCAGAACAGTCCTCTTCTAAGTCAGAAACTACAAGAAGGAGAACACAAATTAGACTCCTTAAGAAGAATTAATACAGATTGGTTTAAAGAATTAGTAAAGCCTAATTATTTCCAATCTCATAACCTTAGTGTAAGAGGTGGTACCGAAAAAAACTCTTATTTCTACTCGCTGAATTACAGTAAACAAGGTGGTCGTATACCTGGTAATGATATCAATCAAATAACCGCACGTGCTAATTTAGATTATATATTAGCTCCTAATCTAACCTTATCTCTTAACAATAGTTTTGGGCTTTCGACTACCAATACTGAAAATGGAATGGATAATGATCCTACTTCATTAGCCTTTATGCTTAATCCTTATGAAACAAAGCATTCGACAAGACTAACGAGTTATTCAGATCGCTCTTATGCTGACTTAATCAATCAATACAAACAAAAACAGACTAGTAAAAGATTTAGCAGTTCCATGGTAATGCAATGGGATATATTGCCCGAATTAAACATAGCAGGGGTAATAGGTGCAGACTATTCATTAAGCGAAACTTATAAAAGAATCCTTAGTACTGCCTATAGTCAAAAGCAAAAGCCTAACAATGCCAAAGGCTTTATATCTGACTCTGATAGCAAGAACTTCGATTTTACATATAATCTACGTGCTAATTACCAAAAACAATTAGGCGACCATGATATTTTCTTAGGAGTAAATATGGATTACTATACTACGAATACAAAAGTTATTGGGGGTGAAGGTCATGGAATAGATGATGAAATCAGTAGTCTATCGGGTATCAACAACTCTTTAACAGGTGATTATGCTCCTAAAAACTCAGGAAGCAAAATAAAGAATACACAACTTGGTTTTGGAACTGCGTTGGGATATACTTATAAAGGAACTTATGATGTATATGGAAGTTTCAAAAGAGATGGTTCTTCCCTTTTACCTTCAAGTAAACGATGGAATGATGCATGGTCTACAGGAATAGGATGGTCTCCTATTCACTATGATTTTTTCAAGAATCAAAATATACTAACTGATTTGAAATTTAAAGCCTCATTAGGATATACAGCAAGTATGACAGGAATCTCAATAAGAGATATAGAGTCTACTTTTAGCAATCCTAATACATTCTATGGAGACTATAGATTATTAGTGCTACAAGGAATACCTAATAAAGATTTAAAACCTCAACAAACTCACTCTATAAACTACTCCGTAGATTTCGGCTTCTTTGAAAGACTAAGTCTATTAGTTAACTTCTATCAAAACACAACAAAAGATGCTATACTATCTATGCCTATAGCCATGAGTAATGGGTTTAATACATTTACTAAAAATATAGGAGAACTAGAAAATAGAGGGATAGAATTTATGTTAAGTGGAGATGCTATCAGGCTAAAAGATTTTAGATGGAATACTTCTCTTTCCTTATCCTATAACGCCAATAAGGTAAAATCACTTTATGGTACAGATAGAATATATCTAACAGAAGAATCTGTAATACCAGAATACGAAGTAGGCAAACCTCTAGGTATCATCTATGGGCTGCAAACTAATGGTATACATCCATTAACAGGAGTACCAGAATACATAGATAATGATGGTCATGTAATAGATCTAAATCAGCCAAAAAATGCAAATCACTTCAGACGTATTGGCTACAGTATAGCTCCTTATAACGGCTTTTTCAACAACTACTTCACTTATAGAAATTGGGCATTAAATATAAATATCAACTATAATTTCGGTGGTAAGAAAATGTATGATCAGTCTTATGTGAGAGACTATAGCAAATCTCATTTAAATGCCATAGAGGGACAGTTACAAGATAGCTGGTTTGAAGTAGGAGATGAAGATAAGGTTTATCCTATCAAAAAACTACCAAGCAATGCAGAAGATTATTCTCAAAGCTTTGCTAATAATAGAACAATATATAAAACAGACTTTATCAAGCTAAATTACATACAACTTAGTTACAACTTAGGCAATAATAACTTTATCAATAAGTATTTTAAATCCCTACAGCTAAGTGTACAAGCAGATAATATCTACACATACCGTTTTCAGACAGATAGAGGTTCTCTAAATGATGTATTACAGCCAATATTAACTTTCTCTCTTAATGCTACTTTCTAATGATTAAAAAAATATTCTACTTATTTGTATTTAGTTCTCTATGGGGATGCAGTCTAGAAAATAAATCTGAGAACGAAATTTCTGGAAATGATATTATCAATTCACCTATCAAAGCTTATGGAGTACTATCACAGGCATATAAAGCTACACCTATACAACCTAAAGATTATACTTTATATACAGAAGATCTACAGCCATCCTATCTAATTAATTATCTAAAAGGAAGTAGCCTCACTTATAAATGGGATGAAACAACCTTATCGATTAATAGTAGTTCGATATGGAATAATCACTATGATGCCATCGTCCACCTAAACGTACTATTAGAATCAGATCACAACTTCAATAGTCAGGACCCTGTTTGGCAGTACATTAAAGGTTCTGCTTTAGTCTTAAAAGCTTATAATTACTTCGATTTATTACAACTATTCTCTGAACGTTATAACCCTACAGCTTTAGGTATTATCGCTAAAGATAAATTAATCGTAGAAGAAAAAGCTAGACTAACTCAAGAAGAGTCTCTTAAACTAATCAAAACATACTTATCTGAAGGTCTAGATTTAATACAGCAATCTGGTAAACATCAAAACTACTTTATCAAAGAGAAAGGGATCAGGATACTACAGGCAAGGGTCGCTATGTATGAGAAAGAGTATGCAAAAGCAGAAGCTATTGCACAAAAACTTGTAAATGATGGAGCTAAACTTCCAACCTCAACAGAGGATTATCGCAATATTTGGGCTTCAGATAATACTAATATCTACTGGTTATACAACAACCTAGATAATCCTAATCACTACTTATATTACGAAGATAACCAAGGGGATCTACTTTACATCAATGAAGATTATAATTTTGACTTGGACGATATTAGATATACCATATCTCAATATAAACACAGTATGAAAGCGACTGCTGAGGACAAAATAGAGCGTTCTCTTCTAGGTAAATACAAAAGGTCACAACTAGATAAAGACCCTAGAGATGTGGTGATGATACGCAGTACAGAGGCATATTTCATCTTAGCAGAGAGTCTTTTAGAACAAAATAAATTAGCACAAGCAAAAGAAGTTCTCAATACATTCTTATCTGCTATTAATCAGCCTAACATAGAAGATACGCCTAGTCAACAAGAACTACGTCATAAACTTCACTTCGAAAAACAAAAAGAGTTCATTGGAGAAAAGAACAACTTCTTTGATCTAAAACGATGGAATACACCCATAGAACGAAAAAAAGAAGATAGCAATACTATCATTATCAAGATAGAACCTAATGACTATCGCTGGACATGGCCAATACCCATGAATGAATTGAGATATAATAACAATGCTCAACAAAACAAAGGCTGGCCTTCATTCAAATAAACAAAGTAAGATGAAAACAAGTTTTAAACATATAGTAAAGTCATTCACTATACTACTCCTAACTACACTATCTTTAAGTAGCTGTAGTAAAGATGATGGGGTTACTAAAGAATACTTAGGTGAAAATAAAGTTCATCTATCTACCCAAAACACGGTGCTAAAAAACAATGGGGAAGATGAGATCTCCATAGAAGTATTACTAGTTAAAAAAACACATCAGACCATCACTTTAACTTTTGGTCTGGAAGATAATCAAGAGCAAGGCAAAGATATTTTAGAATTAAAGAATCAAACTATCACCTTTGCTCCAGGTGAGAAGAAAGCAGTAATTACACTTAAAAGTAAAACAGCTCGTACTATCACTGAAGCAAAAAGAATAAAACTAAATTTAGTAGAAAACAATACAACTATTCCTTTAGAAAAACCTCTTGTTTTTACAGTATTACCCTTGAGTGTTATAGATGAGCTAACGAAAGAACAGATTGCTTTATTAGACGGTTATAAAGAAAAAGGATTGGATTTATACCCTCTACTAGGAGAAATAAATGTCACTACAGAGGTTAAATATCCTGGAGGGGGCGTACAAGAAGTATTTAACCTACCTTATACTACTATTCTAACAGGTAAGACGATAATAACACTAAGCGAATTAGCCACAACAGATAAACCTGTTCTTAAAATGACCTCTAATGCTATGGGACTGGAGGCTTATTTCTACAAAATGTTTAGAGACTTAACTATTGATGATTTAGAGTTTTGGAATAACCCTGGACCTGATGCTCCTCCACAAAACAAAGAAGTAATGAAATCTGTAGGATTAACACGTACTTCTACAGAGTCATTTGAGGTGACACTTAACCATATCGCCATAGATATTAATACTAAAGAAGTATCTTTTATATCAACACTAAAGAACTTATATAATGATGAATATCTAGCTGTACCTTTTGAGTTTAAATATTCTGCTTGGGATAGGTTTAAAAAACTACTAGATGCAGGAGATTTAATGGCTACTGAAAACTATGAAATGGGAGGTTCTATTAACCCTGCACATCATATCAATGTAGATCAAATAATAGAAGACGATTATGACAATTATACTTGGAAAGAATCAAAAGCTAAACTGACAGATAGTAAGTTTACTTTTGAGTTTATATTCATTCATAACAATGCTGATGGATATATCCAAGTTAAAACAGAATACAAATTAAAATAATGAAACGTACTCAAATACTATATTTCTTTGCTTTAGTACTTTGCCCTCTGCTTGTAGTAGGGCAAGGTACTTTTTCTCCATTGCCTAAAGCAGAAAAAGCAATTTATGGAACATTAGACAATGGGCTAAACTATATCATCCATCCTATACCTCAACAGAAGACAGAATATCGTCTAGTCTTAAATGTAGGATCACTACAAGAACGCGATGATGAGAAAGGATTTGCTCATTTCTTAGAACACATGATCTTTAATGGTAGTGATGACTTCCCAGGTAGACAAGCTATTGATACATTACAGCGTTTAGGCTATCAGTTTGGGAGAGATATCAATGCTTATACTACTTATGAGCGCACCGTATATGATCTGTCTCTCTTAGATATCAAACAACAGGATTTAGCAATAAATATACTAGCTAACTTCTTAGGGAAGTCACATCTCCATAATGAGGGAATAGAAAAAGAACGAAGAATCGTTATCCAAGAGATTAAAGACTTTGGTACAGAGCCTTTATTTAACCGCAAAAAACTAGAAGGTACTCCTCACTTAGATAGATTGCCTATCGCTACTGAAAAAGAGATTCTAAATCTAGATCCTGTAAAGCTTAGAGCATTCTATAAACGATGGTATAATCCTGCTCTAGCTACTATAATCATCGTAGGTAAGGTGAATACTAAAGATGCTATAGAGCAAATAAACAAATACTTCAGTTCTTTTAAAGGGCAGTCGAATCTAGATAGAAAACAAAGCGAAAACACTTTTAGCCCTGTCTATACTAACTTATTAGAAAAGCAGAGCAATGCGACTATAAATTCTAATAAATTAGAAATAGTTCGCTTTACAGAAGCGCCTTTCTTAGCTTCTAAAGAAGATTACAGACAACAACTTATAGAACAAATCTATAAACAATGGATCAATAAGAAACTGTCTATGAGCAAAAGCACTGCTACTGCTCACAGTCTATGGTATCTACCTAATAAAAATGAAAATGCCATAGAAATACAGGCTAAGACAGTAGAAGAATTACAGAACCGCATAAGTTTAGTAGCTAGTACAGTAAACACAATGTCTGTAAAAGGTATTCACAAAAAAGAGCTTGAACATTATAAGCAACATCTACTGAACCATTCTGTTCCTTCTGAAGACGAAGACATTGCTTATATCACCAATGCTTATGTTGATCAGGTCGTAGTGAATAGCCACTACTTATCTTCGATAGATAGACATGCTTTACTAACTGAATTACTTCCTACTATCACCACAAAGGATATAGAAAGCAAACACAGTAACACATGGTCTACTGATCAAGAGAACCTATATCTACTTACATATAATGATAGTTTGTTCTCCATAGACTCTGCTGATGAACTAAACAAGTATTGGAATGAAGGAAGTACAAAAACATTAGTATTCAAATCTACTAAACAAAAGAAGACGCACGAAAGACCACGTGGTTCTTTCCACTGGAGAACAATGCCTCCTATACAAAAAGCAACAACTGATATAGCTGTAAAAGAACAGCTATATGCGGATATCAACCTTACAGAACTAACATTAGCGAATGGGCTACGCATAGGTATTAAACCAACAAAGGCAACAGATGATAATTATATCATGACTTTGTTCACAAGAAATGGGCTAAATCAAATACCTACATCTGAACAAAAATATTATCAAGATGCTGGATATTTTATAGACTCTTCTTGGATACACGGCTTTACTAATGACGGATATATGCAAGCGGGATCTGATAGAGAGATATCTACACTCGTGAGTATAAATAAGGATGCTAGCATTATCAATACTTCTTCGCGAAAAGGAAATAGCAAAGACCTTTTTGAATGGACGTATAGAAAGTTATATGACTATATCACACCTCAACAGGATTTTAAAGAATATATAGAGGAAAGTGTCTCTTCTATAGATACAACTACTAAGTCTTCTTCTTTATTAGATAATCCTGCTATCAAAATAGGACATCAAATAGAAGAATATAAAAAAGAAGGTAGTTTATTCTCTGAAGAGCTCACAACGATAGAAGACTGGAAGAAAGTTAATCTAGATAGTTTCTTTACTTTATACAATCAATCATTTGCTAATCTAGAAGAAGTGTATGTACTTATCGCAGGGAATTTTGATACAGATGATATCAAGAAGAAGGCGATCGCTTACTTCGGTGCTTTAAATAATACTCCAAAGCAAGTAGATAAAAACGGTGCTAATTCATCTAAGGCATTCGTAAAAGAAGAAATAACACGAGCTACACTAACGAGTAGTGATATCGAAAGACCTGATGTCACAATAGTATTCAATGGAACAATTAAACCTACTCTAAAAGAGAGCATGATGGCTCATATCGTGAGAGAGATGTTTAACAACCAGTTCTTAACACTATCGAGAGAAAAAGAAGGATTAGTATATTCTCCTTATTCCGCTCTAGACGTAGAAGTTTACCCTGAGCCTAGAACTTCTGTTAGTTTATTCTTCTCTACCTCTTTAGATGATATAGATAAATTAGAGACCTTAGCTAAAGAAGTTATTCATTCACTTCAAACACAAAGTATTTCTAAAACAGAACTAGAACAAATGAAATTGACCATTCTAAATAATAAACGCTTACATCTAACAGATACGAGTACATTCCAATGGGTAGAAAAACTTAGAGAAACTCTATTAAACTTTGGTTCTCTTGAAGACTTTAATAATTATGATGCAATACTAAATAGCATCACTCCTGAAGACATTAAAGAGATTTCAAAATCTATATTTAACACCTCTACTTACGGAGTATTTATACTCACTCCTCAGTAAAATAACAAGTGGTTATTGCTCCACTTTATTTTCTCTTTACTAATAATAATTGAATAAGGCTACCTGAATCAGGTAGCCTTATTTTTATTTCTTCTCTAAGGTAACTTGTGCTTTTAACTGTTCTAATAATTGAGTATACACATTTCTCACGCTGTCATAGTCTTTTGAATCAATCACTCCTTTAGCTTTAATAAAAATCAAACTACACAGTACTTGATTGTCTTTTACCTCAAACTTAGTTTGTACTTCTAGACCTGTCTGCTCACTTTTTAAAGTAAAGTTTTGAGGTAGAGTACTTACTTTATACCCTTCTGGAATCACTATGCCCATTAGATAATTGTCTAACTCTGGATACCCTATGTAAATAGGATTGTTTCTATATTCGTTTTTAAATGGATTAGAATACAATGGGTAGAACTGAAATGGATTAATAATATACTTATCATTAAGAAACAATACACCATTCTGCTTACTGAACGAGAATACTGCTCTTACATCCTTCTCATTATTATCACCATTATACACACGTGTACTACTTACATTCATCCCTACGTACTGACTCTCGTACCACTTCCCAAATCTCCATTCACTACCATCATACATATTTCTAAACTCTAGAGCACGATAGTTTTTATAGTTCTCTATAATCTGACCTGAAATACTTCCATTCAAATTAGGAGTGATCTGATACTTCACTTCTTTACTAGAAATGAACTGAGGCATTAGATTCACTTTAATAATAGCCCCAGTGTCGTATAGTATAGTACCTGTACCATTTAAATCATCTAATGATAAGATATTAAGAGTCGTATACTTATTCGTAGCATCTACTAAATAAATACTATTATCAGCTTCTATAGCAGTAATAATATGGTTATAATAGTTGCGTTGCCAAGCGGTTTTCACACCATTACTTCTAGTACTCAATAATACTGGATTAGCTTTTATACCAACATATCTTAGCATGGCTGTCAATAGTAAGTTCACATCAGCACTATTTCCAGTCCCTTTATAGAAAGTAGTTTTGATACCATTCTGTGTGAAAAGTCCATATTCTTGATTCCATGTTACTCGACTCTGTACTACATTTAATAGTTTTGAAATCTGAGCTTCTATACTTAGTCCCTTATATTCTTCTAGGTTAATTTCTTTTTTAAGAAACTTATCTTGTTTTAATTCTTTACCAAACCCTCTATTTTTAAGTAAGTCAGCATAAAACTCTTTCTCCGTTTGCATTACTTTTTCCGCAGAATTACCTGGGAACTGTACTTGTTGTAAATCAAAGCGCACTGTTGAAATATAGTTCGCAGGATTATCTAGATAAGGCTCTACAATAAAAGAAGGTACTAATTGTGCTTTATACGTTTTTTCTATAGCATTGATTTCAGACTTAATCATAAAGCCATTCACCCCACGAAAAGAGACTCTTCTATTATACTCTTGTTCTGTTAGTTTTATATCTCCTTTTTTTATGATGCTATATAAAAAGTACTCTGGTACTACTACTTTATAACTGGCGCTTTCTTTAGGCATATCACTCTGTATATACCACTCTGGTAACTCATCTATATAGTTTGTAGATTTAATATACGAATACTCTATAATATCTCCTGCTTTCGCATCATTATAACTCACTCCCTTCTCTCTCCAATTACCTTTATCTTCATCAATTAGATTTTGTTTTGGAGATTTCTGTTTTACCACTTGACCATCTACCAATCGATATATATTAGATACATTAATAGTCATATCCTCTCTTGCGTATCCTTTAGGTGCATAAGGAACCACGAACTTCAACTTTTCCTTAGCTACCTCATCATATAATTTGATTTTACGTGATACAGTCTCATTCACTCTAAAACCATATTCATCAGAATATTCAAAATCTACTCTAACTTCTTCTTGTAGTATGACCGCTTTATCCTTAACGAAAGAGGTATTACTTAGCTCTGCTAATTCAGCTGGCTTTACTTTTCCTAAGAAATCTTGTCCATAAGAAGGTGTCTGTAGACAACATATTAATACAAATAAAAAACAGGCTATTTTATTCATTATCTTATTTTTTGTGGTAGTAATTATAAAGTCAAAATTTACCACAATTATACAACATAGCAAGAGGACTTACACCAAAAAGATTCTTAATTAATCAGACTACTACTTTAAATACATAAAAAAAACCAAGACTACTCGTCTTGGTTTTAATTTACTTCTTTTTAAATATTATTTGGTCTTCTAACTTTTCAAACATCTTTGTGTAGAATGTTTGCACTTTAGAATAGTTCTTTGCTTCTATAAAACTTCCTCTTGTAAATTGTATAATGAAAGTAACGTTATTGTTTTCTTTCTGTATTTTATAATCTAACCCCAACTCTATTTCATCATCTTTTAAATCTAATGCTTCTGGTAAATATTCTATCTCATATCCTTGTGGTATAATTACTGAGAATTTATAGATATAAATTAAAGGATAAATAAAATTAATAGGAAGTTTTCTCTCTTTTGCAGTAAAAGGATTCGTTCTATAATTATAAAATATGCTCGGCTTGACATATAGCTCATTTCCTATTACTGTACATCCATCTTTCTTAGACATACCAAATCTTACAGATAAGGGCATTAATGAATTCTCTTTCTCTTGTACATTTATATTTCCCACCTCAACATTGTCAAAACTTTCTTCAAAAATCTTAGTTATCGCATCATCACCTTTACCTTCCATATCTTTTCGAAGCCATAATGCAGAATAATCTCTATATTGCTCTGTTCCTCTTCCTATAGTTACTCCATTTTCATTAATACTTAATGTATAATTCTCCGAAGTAACAGAATAAAAATTAGGTATCATATCGATTTCCTTAAATTTATCCTTGTCCTGTATCATTAGTCCCTTCCAATTTAGATTATTTACTCTAATCACATTTAAGCTACCGTACTTCTCTGTAGCATCTAATAGAATAACCTGTCCATCTAACATGGCTCCTACAATCACTCTGTTATAAGAAGTTTTCTGTAGTGATATACTAATACCATTCTCTATAGAACTAACTAAGATAGGATATGCTTCTATCCCTACGTAACGCAACATCGTAAGTAGAGTAAAGTTAACATCAGCATAGTTACCCGTCTTTTGTTCTAAAGCTTTCTTTAAATCTTCTGAATAATAACCATTCTTCTTATTCCATGAGATTATGTCTTTAGTTTTTGCTAATACTTTCTCTATTTTCGCTTTATTATCTAGATTCTTATACTCTTCTAAGTTGATTAATTTACTCAGTGGTTTATCCATCTTAAACTGCCCTGAAAAAGAAGAATTCTCATAGATAGACTTCACTAAATCACCTTCATTAAGCGATATATTCTTCGGTTTCTCGTTAGGAAAACGAATAATTGACAAATCGTGTTTAAGACTAGATCGATAATTGTCTATATTAGATACAAAAGGTTCCTCTTTTAATGAACTTACGTTGCTTGTACTATAAATACCTGTAGATTCTGTATACTCAAAATATGGTGCTTGTGGTCCTCTATCATTAGAAAGATAAAGTCTCTTCTTCTCCGATGTTTTCTTTGAATCGATTTTAGCTTCACCCATTATTCTAGAAGTATAAATAAAATATTCAGGTATCTTAATCTCATATACAGTACTATGAATAGGGATACTTCTCTGAAAATCCCATGAGGGAATGTAACTAAAATAGTCACTAGTCACAGTATAACTATACTCTACTATAGAGCCTTCACGTACGTCTGGTACAACGACTTTCTTTGTTTTCCAATTCTCGTCTTGTTTTTCGTCAAAGATAGCGCTTGACTTTATCTTAGTTCGTTGTACTTTTCCATCAACCAAGTTATAAGTATATACATCGTTTATACGCACAGACTCAAGCACTTTATTCCCAATATAATAAGAAACTTGAAAATCTGCCAAAGACAGTCCTTCTTTCTTATATATCTTAAGTTTACGACTTACTTCTCTAACCAACTTAAATCCAACATTAGGAATATAATCAAAATATACACGTCCATACTCATTAAGAACAGCAGCTTCAGCCTCTGGATCAATTTTATCTACTGTCTCTTGTAATTCTTCAACAGTGACTTTTCCTAAAAAGTTCTGCGCCTGTGTAGTATATGTACACACACAAATTAAACAACTGATGGTAAACTGTAATACTTTTCTCATAACCCTTATTGGTTTAATTTCAACACTATTTTTGCTTGGTCATTTTTTTGAATCTCTTCTTTATACTTGCGATATAAATCATAATCTTCTACAGTAAATAATCCTTCATTTGCACTGCTTAAACGAGTGTAATATATCTTCTGGTCTCGCACCTGATAAGTCACTTTATAGTCACCATACTTAGTATTTAGATTGACATTTTCGGGAAGATTGTCCACTACATATCCTTCAGGAATCTCTAGTTCTACTACATCCTCATCCTTCCAAGAAGAACTGATATACAATGGTTGTTTTCTATTCTTACTATTACTTAAATTACTATTACTTACATTCCATCCGTTAATAGAAAACACTAATCTATTTCCTAATTTAGTTGCATACTTAGCACCTGTAAAGGAGAACTTCTCATCAAACGATGTTGTATTATTATCAATACTTAGATTAATCTCCTTAAACTCATTAATATTAAAAGAAGAGAATCTTTGCTTATAATACTTTTCCCTATCTCTGGAATTGGCATAATACATCTCTACTCTATTATCAAACTGCCCTCCTTTAGATGTAATATCTAAAGCAACTTCTATATCTCCATTAACTTTAAGAGAATAAATTCCTTTACTGATCTGTGTGCTTTCGTCTCTAGTATACGCCTTAGTTTTCACGATTTCACTATCGTTCTCCTTCACTACTAATACCTGACGATCATCTGTGAAGCCAGCTATATACCCAAAAGGCAGTTGATTATTAGTACACTCCACCCATTGATAACCGCCTTGCTTAAGAGGAATAGCTATAATCATATGATTGCCTTGAAGGCAAACTGACTCTTCTCTTATATCTATTGAACTAGATGAACCATAGACCACCACTGGATAACTCTCTATTCCTACTACTTTTAATAAGGCACGATAATAGTTACTAAGCCCTTTACAGTCTCCATAATTTAATCTCTTAACATCATTAGCTAACATAGGTTTCCAACCTCCTACTCCTAACTGTACACTGATATAACGTGTATGGCTCTGCATATATTCATAAAGTACCTTAGCTTTAGCCATATCATCTGTGAAATTTGCTGTCAGTTCATTTACCTTCTTAATTGTCTCCGGAGTTAAAGCTTCTGTTCCTTTAATAAAATTGTGATAATACCAATTACCCAATTGTTCCCAATTAGTAAACTCTCCTTTTATTCCCTCTAGTGAGACCTGTCCTAAAGTAACAACTACACTTGGCAAAAGCTTATTAGAACTTGGCATATTACTCTCACTTGTCACTGCCTTAAAATCTTTGAGAGTATAGGTAACTTTATTTCCTTGATCAACTTTAGTAATCTTCGTAAAGTCAGGATTGTATAGCAAGGGAGTACTGACAATACCACTACTGTTCTCTATAGAAAAAGTAGAAAGTAAAATCGACTCAGAAAAATATTGTATAGGTTGCCACTTTGGCAAAAAAGCAGTGTTACGAGATTCTATTTCACTCTCATATATAAATATTACAGGATACTGAACTGGTCTAAACTCAAAAGTAAGAACCCTTATATCAGTAATAGCCATTCCTTGACTAAGTGAATAGTCTTTAAAATCTTTTTGTTTGAATACTTTAACTATTTTACCTTGAGCATCTAGTTGAGTAACTTGAATCTGTTTTATCTTATTACTTCTTCCATAAATCTCACTAAAATCAAGGCTACTAAGACCTTTCTCAGAGAAAACAGTTACGACCTTCCTTGTCTTGATTGTATATTTATCAATAGAAAAAATTTGTAAGTCTACAATATTCTCATTTATGACTGTATATGCATTATCTATAAAATCTTGCTCTATCTTAGATACATTGTAGTTATCTTGTGATAAAGCAGAAAAGTATATGAATAAAAATAGCAATAGATACTTAGTTTTCATTCTCTTTTAGTTATTAAATTATACCACGCAATATACGTTAAAAAAAACTTAATAAAATACAAAATAAAAACAAAAAACCAAGACTATTCGTCTTGGTTCTTTCCATCTTTATATATATCTGTTCGATAATGTTCTTCTTCTCCGTCTAGAATCTGAATATAAGTCTTATACCTAGACCAAGCTAATTCATCTCTATCCAATGCGTCCTTTACAGCACAGTATGGCTCCTCTCTATGCAAGCAATTATTAAACTTACACTGATCCTTTAAAGCAAAAAACTCAGGAAAATAGTCACCTACTTCTTGTGGTTCCATATCTACCACACCAAATCCTCTAACACCTGGAGTATCAATAATCTTAGCATCAAATGATAAGTCAAACATCTCTGCGAATGTCGTAGTATGCTGTCCTTGTTGATGTTGTTCTGAGATTTGAGCCGTCTTTAAGTGTAATCCTGGTTCTATAGCATTGATTAAAGTAGACTTCCCTACTCCAGAATGCCCTGTAAATGTAGATACCTTACCTACCATTCTTTCTTTAATAGCATCTATTCCTTTACCTGTGACAGCAGATACTCTTAAACATTCATAACCAATCTGAGAATAAATATACTGCATGTACAACTGCTCATCTAGAGCATCTTCAGAATAAGTATCTATTTTATTAAATACTAATACTGTCTTAATTCCATAAGCCTCAGCAGTCACCAAGAATCTGTCAATAAAACTTGTAGTCGTAACAGGATTATTTATGGTTACAATTAAGAATAGAGTATCAATGTTAGAAGCAAGAATATGTACTTGCTTAGATAAGTTTACAGACTTACGAACGACATAATTCTTACGAGGTTTTATATCATTAATAACCCCCGTAGTAACATCGTTTGTAGTTTCTAGTTCAAAGCGAACATGGTCACCTACAGCAATTGGATTAGTACTTTTAATACCTTTAATCCTAAACTTACCTTTAATTCGACAGTCATAAAATACGCCGTCTTCACCTTTCACTGAGTACCAACTGCCTGTTGATTTGTAAACTATACCATTCATATGGCAAATATACTTCAAAAAATATGTTCCTTAAACAGGATTAAAGACAATTCTTAGTTAACCTGATTCATTACTATACAATACTTTAAACAAAGAAAGGGCCTTTACATCTGTAAAAGCCCTTCTATAATTCACATTACCAACTACTATTTGTTGATAATTTTATCTTGTCTATGAATACTCTCTTGGTGAATAGCAGTATATATAGCAGTGATAAACTCTTCTGTAAATCCGATATGTTTACCTTCTTCTTGCATCTTTTCAAGAATTTTCAACCAACGATCTTGTTGGAATACAGCTACGTTTTTCTCTTTCTTCAATGTTCCGATAGCATCAGAGATAGCCATACGTTTTCTCAATAGATCAAGTAACTTACTATCCATATCATCGATTTGGATACGATGAGCTTGTATTTGTTGTAAGAACTCTTCAGTTTCATCCGTTACGTTTCTCACTTGTAATTTAGAAATAATATCTCCTAGTTGATCAGGTGTTACTTGTTGAGCAGCATCACTCCATGCATTATCAGGATCACAGTGTGTCTCTATCATTAATCCTTCATAGTTAAGATCTAATGCTTGCTGAGATACACCTAATATTTTATCTCTATTACCTGTAATATGTGATGGATCACAGAAAATAGGAATATTAGGTAAATGTAATTTTAGATCAATTGGGATTTGCCACTCAGGGATATTGCGATACTTCGTTTTCTCATAAGTACTAAACCCTCTGTGAATAACTCCTAATTTAGTAATACCTGCTTCTGCAAGTCTCTCTACTCCACCCATCCATAAAGATAAGTCCGGATTCACTGGATTCTTTAACAAAACAACTTTGTCAGTACCTCTAAGTACATCTGCAATTTCTTGAACAGCAAAAGGATTTACGGCAGTACGTGCCCCAATCCATAAGATGTCAATATCGTGCTCTAAGCACAATTGTACGTGTTCTGCGGTTGCAACCTCAGTAGCTAATAACATTCCTGTCTCAGCTTTAACTTGTTGTAACCATTTCAATCCAATGGCACCTACTCCTTCAAATCCACCTGGACGAGTACGAGGTTTCCAAATCCCAGCGCGATAGACTTTAACCTCTTTTGGCAGTGACTTAGCGATTCTCATGACTTGCTCTGGCGTTTCCGCACTACAAGGACCTGCAATTATTGCAGGATTTTGTCCTTGGAATAAAGACAACCAATCCTTGTTAATGTTTAGTTTTTCCATTGGTTAATTATTAATTTGTATTTACATATAATGACGTTTTTACAACTTTGGTTTTGTACTTACCAAAACTGTCAAAAAAAGACTCTAATATATTATTTTAAATTATAAAGTTGGCCTTTTATTCGATATTTATTTGATAAATAATTACTTTTAACCACTTAAGAACAAAATAATATAAAAAATGACCTTATTAACTTTCACGCTGATCATGTTCTTAGGAGCATTTGCAGCAGGCTTCATAGGCTCTTTATCAGGACTAGGAGGCGGTATAATAATCATTCCTTTGTTATCTGTATTCTTAGGTGTTGATATGCATTATGCTATTGGAACTGCCTTAGTTGCTGTAATAGCGACTTCTTCAGGATCAGCTTCAGCCTATGTCAAAGAAGGAATTACCAATATGAGATTAGGAATGTTTCTAGAAATAGCAACTACTGCAGGTGCAGTTATAGGAGCTATCATCTCTACCAATGCAAATACTTCTGTTCTGGCAGTTATTTTTGGATTAACTCTTACTTTTTCCTCTATCAATTCTCTTCGAAAAAAAGAAGACCATTTAGTCACTCCAGAGAACTCTAGCAAACTTGCCCATAACTTAAAACTAGTAAGTTCATACCCTACCCCTAGTGGTACGACTGTAAAATATGGTATGAAGAATATTATTGGAGGGTTTAGCATGATGGGGATTGCAGGAATGATGTCTGGACTATTAGGAATTGGCTCAGGTGCCTTTAAAGTAATTGCTATGGACTCTATTATGAAGATTCCCTTTAAAGTATCTACTACGACAAGTAACTTTATGATGGGAGTAACAGCTATTGCTAGCTCTGTTATCTATATTCAAAAAGGATATATAGAACCCTCTATCTGCATGCCTGTAATAATAGGTGTATTAGTTGGGGCAATGGTAGGAGCCAAAGTACTTCTAAAAGCCAACCCTAAAAAACTAAAAGTATTCTTTGCTTTTCTAATCTTAGCTTTAGCGATTAATATGATTTATAACGGAGTAACAGGTAATATATAAGATTATGGGAACAACTAAATTTTCAGACACAGACTTACAATCTATAATTGGTAATGTACTGCGATATGGAGTATGGACTGCCCTATCTGTTGCTGGTATAGGAGGCATTATTCTTTTTTCTAATAAAGGAAGTGAACAAGTAAACTTCACTAATTTTATAGAAAAAGATGATAATATAATCAACGTGATAAACAATATTTTTTCAGGAGTAGCCCAGGTAGATGGAGAGTCTATTATCTTCTTGGGGATATTACTTTTATTTTTAACACCTGTGCTTAGAATATTTCTATCACTTTTATCGTTTTTCTTAGAGAAAGATTGGCTATATGTATTTATCACATTGATTGTAATAGGTATTATTGTATTCAGTGTTTCTTTCGGATTTTCACATTAAATATATACTTTTGTTACTATCATATAAATCAAAATAATGTCACTACAGGTTAAAAATATAAGCAAGTTTTATGGCGAACAGAAAGCCTTAGACAGTATTAGTTTCTCTATCCCAAAGGGTCAAATAGCTGGCTTTTTAGGCCCTAATGGGGCAGGTAAGTCTACACTAATGAAGATTCTAACGACATACATTCACAGTGATGAAGGTCAAGCTTATGTCAATGACTTTAACGTAGAGACAGAACAGCGAAATGTACAGCATTCTATAGGTTATTTACCAGAGCACAATCCGCTGTACTTAGAGATGTATGTGCGAGAGTATTTACAGTTCAACGCTGATATTTATAAAGTAGCTAAAAGTAGAATTGACGAAGTAATTAACCTAACAGGTCTAAGTCCTGAAGCGCATAAGCGAATAGGTGAATTATCGAAAGGATATAGACAGCGTGTAGGATTAGCCACTGCTCTTCTTCACGATCCAGAGGTACTTATCTTAGATGAACCTACCACAGGATTAGATCCTAATCAATTAGTAGAGATTAGAGAGTTAATTAAAAACATTGGTAAGGATAAAACGGTATTTCTCTCTACACATATTATGCAAGAAGTAGAAGCTATTTGTGACCGTGTGATTATTATCAAAAAAGGACAAATAGTAGCAGATCAAATGCTTTCATCTATGTTAGAGAATCAAAATGAACAGATAATAGCTGTTGAATTTGACTTTAAAATAGAGGTTCAGTTTATAGATAGAATCCCTAACCTTATCCGTGCAAATCATATTCATGACACACAGTGGGAATTAGTGTTCCCTATAGATAATGATTATAGACCTACTGTATATGACTTCGCTCAAGAGAATGGACTTAAAACACTATCCATGCAAGTAAAAAACAAAAATCTAGAAAGTCTCTTTAGAGAGATTACACAATAAGCAAAAACACCTCTTAGTAGAGGTGTTTTTTTTATACCTCAACCCACACAAAAAAAGAGGTTGTCACGAATGACAACCTCTTACGCTAACTAAAAACAACAACCAAATACCATTCTAAAATGGATACTTTTTTTAAAAATAAATATTCAATTAATTACGAGCATCTAACTCTTCTTGAGGAATGACTAACTGGAAGCGTTTATCCTGTGCAGAAAGAGATACTACAGTTCTGTGATTACCTGTACGAGTGATTCCTCTTAATAATCGCTTAGCATCGAACCACTCTACTCCGCATTCTCCATATAATTCTTTTCTTCTCTCTAATAAGATTACATCTAGTAACGCTGTACCAGTAGCACTTGTAGCTTTAGCTTTTGCATCTCTATTTAGACGAATAGCATCTAATATCTCTTTTGACTTTCTTTCATTGCCTAAATGATATTCTGCTTCAGCTTCTATTAATACCAATTCAGGATATCTGATAACTGGTAAATCAGCTTCGAATGTGAATTTAAACTTAGAAGTCACATACTCTTGCCAATCTCCTTTAGGCTTTTCGTAAAAATTACTAAACAAGTTTCGCACATCTGTTGGGCTAAAATATTTCACAAACTCATCATTGATAAACGTACCGTGATAAGCTACCGCTATATGATCCATCATAGCGTGTGGATGTGATTTATAATACACAGACTGATCAGCACTCTGAGGCAATGCCCATAACCACTCTGTCGCACTCATCGTATCAAAGCCTTTGTTGTAATCTTCTGCATTCAATACTTTTAGTATATTTCCTCCATAAGCTTCATTCGCATTCTTCTTAGCTAGATCCCATTTACCCATATATTGATATACTTGAGCTAAAAATGCTTGAGCTACTGATTTATTGATATACGATTTATTTATTCTACCTCCTCCTAGTCTAGACGAAGCTTCTTCTAAGTCAGTTACTATTCTAGTAAAGAACTCTTCCTTAGTAGAAAATGGATTAGGTATAGTAGTCGGCTCTGTATATATCGGCGGAAATGTTACGTTTTGATTAGATAAATAAGCATCTCCAAACTCTATTGCCAATTGAAAGTAATAATATCCTCTAAGAGCTAGAGCCTGACCTATTAACTCATCTTTATCTTCTTTACTAATCTTTGTACTCTCTTCTACTCCTTGAATAAAGTTATTTACTTGATCTATGATTCTATAAGGCAATCGCCATGAGAACTTAGATCTAGTCCCTGTACTTAAATACACCTGGTAGTCATAATCTGAGCCAAACCAAATCTGTTTTTGTATCAAATCTGCTCCTTTTACACTTCGAGCAAATAAAATACTATGTAATCCAGACGCTTCATCATTAATCAAAGTGCTTCTCTGTAATCTCAAAATTCCCGATAAGAATGAGGTCGCCCCCTCTTTACTCCCAAATACTACTTCTGGAGATATACTATCTTTTGGTTTTGGATCATCTAAGAAATCTGATGAACATCCTGTAACTGTGCTAATAAACAATACAGCTACGATACTTTTTATTATTGATTTTATCACGTATTTACTCTTTTAGAAATTAATATTTAATCCAACAGATAGGGTTGCAGATAGAGGCACACGATAGTTAGTCACCCCGTTAATTGCTTGCTCTGGATCGATACCTTTATGTGACTGGAAAGTCAATAAATTCTCTCCTTGCACATATACCCTTGCTTGTTTTAATTTAAACTTACCTAAACTTTCGATAGGTAAAGTATACCCAAGTGTTAATGCTTTTAATCTTAAATAATCATTCTTATACAGGAATCTAGTAGATGTTGCAGCAAAGTTATTTGTAGAGTTAATAAGTACTGGGATATCCGTAATATCACCCGGCTTTTGCCAACGATTAACTATATCAGGTGAACTTTGATATCCTATAGACATACCATTCATTAATCCCGAATAATCATTATCATAAATATAACCACCTAAACTAAAATTAAAGAATGCACTAAAATCAAAGTTTTTATAAGATAAAGCCGTATTAAATCCTCCTACTAGTTTTGGAAGAGCAGATTTATTATAGTAACGCGTTGCCTCGTTATAGTCCTTTGTAGTTTCTCTTCCTATCACTTGACCATCTGTATCTACTACATCCTTATACCACATTCCATATCCATCATTAGGATCTACACCAGCCCAATCTCTTAAATAGAAATCATAAAGAGAGCGACCTTCTGCCCATCTATTTAACCCACTGATAAAACTGTCTTGCGTCAGTGATTTAATCTTATTTCTATCAATAGAGAAATTAAGTGAAGTATCCCATTTCCAATCGCCAGAACGTATATTATGAGAAGTCAAGCTTACCTCTAGTCCATAGTTTTCTATTGTTCCAGCATTAGATAATATCTCTAAGTTACCAGTAGAAGGAGCTTGTGGAATAGCAAATAATAAATCTATAGAACGCTTTTTATAATAATCAACCGATCCTTCTATTCTATTGTTAAACAAACTAAAATCGATACCAGCATTGAATGAAGCTGTTTTCTCCCATGTCAAATATGGATCAGCTAAATCACCTAATACAACCCCAGGATTATCTAACTGATTATAACCTGTATCAAATAACCTTAAGTAAGGAAAATACTTCCCTGTGATATTATTATTTCCTAGCTCACCATAAGAAACTCTTAATTTTAATAAGTCAATAGTATTATTGTCTACTAAGAAATCTTCTGATGACACTATCCAAGATCCTCCTACTGAGTAGAAGTTTCCTTTTCGAACAGATTTATCAAAACGAGTACTTGCATCACGTCTAAACGATCCTTCTATAAAATACTTATTTGCATAGTCATAACTTACCCTACCTAAATAACTAGTCAATCTATCCTCTACATCGTATCCATTAATACCCTCTAATGAGGTACCACTCCCTATCTCTGTATTACCAGGTAAGAATCCTGTAGTAGAAGCATTAAAGAAATCTTTCTTAAACTTATAAGCCTCGTAGATACCATCTACTGCGATATGGTGTTCTCCTAATATCTTATCGTAGTGTAAGGCATTAATAAAGTTCAATGTCTCTGACGTATCCTTGAATCTAAGTACACGACCATTCACACTAGATGCCTGACCATACTGAGAGTTGTTGTACTCTTTATTGTCATAGTCATACTTTTCATAAGACAGATTAGTTCTGAAATATAACCCCTCAGCCAAATCTAACTTAGCAAAACCATTCCAACTCGTCGTAGATCGTCTAATTACAGTACTATTGTTTTGTAATATCCCTGCTGCATTCTCACCACTCATGATAGGGCGAACACTATTAATATCTTTACTAGAAGCATTACCATAATCATAGATCAGACTTCCTTGAGCATCATATACTACTTGTCCATTTAAGTCTCTTTTATATACAGGATATACACTAGGCATAGCATAGATCCATCCCATTGGGCTATAAAGGTTAGTACCACTCTGTACAGGGAAGTTTTGATTAGAAGCAGAGTACGCAGTATTAGCTCCTAATTGTAACCAGTCTGTCACTTGACTTTCTATATTAAGACGAACAGTCGTACGTTCAAAGTTAGAAGTCTTGATCATTCCATCTTGGTTTAAGTAGTTACCTGAAAGGAAATAAGTCGTACGATCACCTCCACCTGCTACATTAAAATTGTATTCATTTCTAAACGCTTGGTTTCTCTGCAATTCTTTTTTCCAGTCTGTCTCCCATAACAACGGATTCTTAACTGTCCAATTACCATTATAATCCACAGGTTGATCTGTTCCAAATGGATTATAACCAAAATAACTTACTAACCCATCTGAAGCCGTTCTACGTGCTGTCTCTTCATCTTGGCCTAGCACATACTGATAGTTATTCTTTCTGGCTTCCCACAGATACTGTGTATACCCACGAGTATCTAATACCTTGTGTGTTTTCACAGCATCGAATGCTACTCCAGAACTCAACTTGATATTCACGTCTGGTTGGCTATTTAGCTTACCCATTTTTGTTTTAATCAGGATTACACCATTAGCTCCACGAGAACCGTATAAGGCTGTAGAGGACGCATCTTTCAGCACGTTGATACTTTCTATCTGATCTGCACTTATCGAGCTAATATAGCCTGAATACGGAGCTCCATCTAATATAATTAATGGATCTGCTGATGCATTGATAGAACCGATACCACGAATGCGTATTGTAGGGCTCTCTCCAGGTTGAGAGTTAGAGTTTATGATATTCACTCCAGCTACTGTTCCTTGTAGTGCAGACACTACAGAAGTAGACACTTGCTTATCTAGAGCATCGCTCTTAATCTGACTAATCGCACCTACTACAGCTTTTTGTTTTTGAGCACCATAAGCCACGATTACGATATCGTCTAAGCCTATTACATCCTCTGCTAAGCTAATATTCACTACACGCTGCTTAGTCACGGTGATAGACTGAGGTTTAAAACCTACATATTCGAACTGAAGCACATCACCTTCATTTACATCGATAGCATACTTACCATCTAAGTCTGTTTGTACTCCTTTAGTTGAATTCTTTACGATAACTGAGACTCCAGGTAGAGAGACCCCCCCCTGTTCACTTACCACACCTGTCACAGTTACTTGTTGTGCTAAAGCCACATTACACAGCAGTAGCAAGCTACTTATTAGTAGCCGAAGTTTAATACTTTTCATTTATACTAAAAATTTTATTATTTTTAGCAGCACACACATTACCTATCGTTTTTTTGCTGCTTAAAAAAACGATACAAAAAAAGGAGGCTCTACCAAAGCCTCCTTTTCTGTTATTAAAACAAAAAATCAATAAAGCTTTTCTTCACATAAGGGTACACACATCTTCTCCATACACATAGAGAAGTTTTTAGCAAGAACAGGTGTACTGCATGATTTCGAAATAGGTTTTACTATTTTTTGTATAATCTTCATTTACTTATTTTTTATCTGATATAACAGTGCAAAGATATACACATAAATATTTTTTCTACAACACAACCATAATTAAGGAAAAAACATCTATAATCAATATCTTTCAAAGAAAAAACCATTACTTTTACATATCCTAAACTTCACTAAACAGAAAAATTAACTATGCAACACATAGACGAAATTGATAAAAGACTACTTATCGAACTTCAATTAGACGGAAAACAATCGACAAAACAACTAGCAGAGAAAGTGAACTTATCACTTACACCAGTACACGAACGAATAAAGAAGCTTGAAGCAACAGGTATTATTCAAGGGTACACTGCCCAACTTAACCCCGATTTATTAGGAAAAAAACTAATCGTATACTGTCAAGTCATACTGATCAGACATCAAGAAAGTCTATTCGAAGAATTTGAGAAATATGTAAAGGGCTTAGACGAAGTATTAGAAGCTTCTTATATAGCAGGGGACTATGACTTCTTTTTAAAGTTATTAGTTGACGACGTACAAGCCTATCAACAATTCGTAGTACACAAAATCTCTAAACTAGAGATTATATCTAATATCAAAAGTTCTTTTGTAATTCAGACGATCAAAAAGACTTCTAATATACCTTTATAAAAAAAGCCCTGAAATCAAATGATATCAGGGCTTTCCTTTATTCTATATTAACTCTAAAATAGACCGTTTATTTCAGCATCTATTTTATTAATTACGTTTCCTAAATCTTCTGGGTTTTCTACGAAATCCAAATTATCTACATCGATAATTAGTAACTTCCCTTTGTCATACCCTTTAATCCACTCTTCATATCGTTCATTTAATTTGTTTAAATACTCGATAGAAATAGAGTTTTCATAATCTCTTCCTCTCTTTTGGATTTGCCCTACTAGATTAGGTACAGAGCTTCTTAAATAGATTAATAAATCTGGAGCCCCTACCAACTCTTGCATCAATTCGAATAAAGAAGAGTAGTTCTGAAAATCACGATTAGACATTAAGCCCATTGCGTGTAAGTTCGGCGCGAAGATATGTGCATCTTCATATATTGTACGATCCTGGATAATCGTCTTACCACTTTGTCTAATTTGTAAAACTTGACGAAAACGGCTATTTAAAAAATACACTTGTAAGTTAAAAGACCATCTGTCCATCTGGTGGTAGAAGTCATCTAGATAAGGATTATCTACTACATCCTCATAATGAGGTTCCCACCCATAGTGTTTGGCTAATAAATTTGTAAGCGTAGTCTTTCCTGCGCCTATATTTCCAGCAATAGCTATATGCATTACGGTAATTTTATAAAGTAATTATTTAATTTCTGTCCGTCAAAAATACTCAATTTTTGATTGCCATAAAAGAAGCCTGAAATGCTTTTTTCTTTTGTATCTAGAACAGAAGTCTTATTCGCTTTTAAATCAACAAAGTATAATTTATCTTTATAAGAATAAAGTAATTTATCTACCTCTAATATTTGCATTAAATCGTATTCCGATTCTAGATTATACGTAACAATCTCTTTACCGACTAGGTCATTTCCATGTAATACGTTCTCTTCATCTACCCAAAAGAACAGATGAGGCAGTGTCAAATATTGTTTAATCTTAACTCCCTCTGGAAAAGTAAATACACGGTGTAGCTCATAAGTAACGCTGTTATATAAATTCACTGATCTGTTGCGCTCATTCACTAACCAATAATTACGCTTCGTACTCACCCCTGCAAAACTAGTCTCCATAGTCGGAAACTTAACTCCTAGTTCGATGACATTGCGTTCTGCTAACTCTCTATTGACTAATACAAAAGCCTTCTTTTCTTTATAGAAAAGCATTAGCTCTAGAGGATTAGTAATATCGATTAAGGTAAGAGAGTCAAAATTCTTACTCTTATAAGAAGTACCACTATATTTTGTGTTTTTTCTAAAAACATCTCCTTCTTTTAGATAAGTACTTTCATAGATATCTTTACCTAAGAACTGCTGATCCTTACCTACATTTTCATTATTCTGAAACTTTAGTCGTAAGGTATCCTTAATGACGATTGGCTCATCCTTCACTACAGTTTCTTTTTTTTGATCTATTGTTTTAGAAGGTTCTTGAGCATATCCCAAAAATCCAACTAGAGCAACAATTAAACAAGAAAATATCTTTTTCATAACTTACTTTTTTTAGCTTTTCATATATGTCAAAAAGGTAAACGGATACTGATGTCTTGCATCTTTATCATGAAACTCCTCTCTGACTAACTTCCACTCTTTAGGATCTATAACAGGAAAGAAAGCATCTGCCTCTAATACTGTATGTACACGAGTTAATTCTATCTTATCTGCAAAAGGAAGTGCTAGATTATAGATTTCCCCTCCACCTATAATAAAACTTTCTTCTTGCTCTGTTACTAAATCTAAAGCCTTTTCTAAACTATTCACTACGATACATGCCGCAGGAGCATCATAGTCCTCCTGACGGGTAATGATGATATGCGTACGGTTAGGCAAAGGTTTTGGAAATGACTCAAAAGTCTTTCTTCCCATTATAATAAAATGGTGAGACGTTAAGTCCTTAAAGTGTTTAAAGTCATCTGGCAAATGCCATAACAAATCATTGTCTTTACCTAAAGCATTATTCTCTGCAGCTGCAGCGATCAGTGTCAGCATATATTTATTTTTTATCTAATTCTGGTGAGCTAGTAGGAGTTGGTTGTTGGATTTGCTCTAAATCTCTCTGTGTATCTACTAATGGAAAATCCTTCTCTACTTTTGCTCTTAATTCTTTGATTCGTTGTTCTTGTAGCTCTACTAAACGTCTTACTTGCTTATCCTCCCATCGCTTACCCATAAAACGATCTACGATTAATACATTCACAGCGTGTAAGAATACTAACAATGCCCATATCCCGATAGCATACGGCCACCAAATCGTAACTGTAGTCTGATCCTGAACTAAGCCGTTAAAACAAAACATGGCAATACTTCCTAAAACAAATACTACAAAGTGAAAGAATAACATCTTTCTTTGTTTTAATCGTTTGCGTGCATATTCATACATTTCGTAAGATTCATCTCTTTTCATAAGCTATATTTTTATTATTCTGTTTATACAGACACCTGTCCTTTTATAGCAGGATGAGGATCATACCCCTCAAGTGTAAAATCTTCGTATTTAAAACTAAATATATCTTTCACCTCTTTGTTTATCACCATACGAGGCAACGGTTTTGGTTCTCTACTTAACTGTAACGTTACCTGTTCGATATGGTTATTATAGATATGTACATCTCCGAATGTATGGATAAAATCACCTACTTCTAGATCACATACCTGAGCGACCATCATCGTTAATAAAGCATAAGAAGCAATATTAAAAGGCACCCCTAAGAATACATCTGCACTGCGCTGATATAACTGACATGACAGTTTACCATCTGCTACATAGAACTGAAAGAATGAATGACATGGAGGTAATGCCGCCTTACCATTAGCTACATTCTCTGCAAAAGAAACAGAAGTATCAGGCATCACACTAGGATTCCATGCAGACACCATTATACGTCTACTATTAGGGTTGTTCTTCAGTGTATCTATCACCTCTTTTATCTGGTCTATCCCTTCTCCATTCCAGTTTCTCCATTGATATCCATACACAGGTCCTAGATCACCGTTCTCATCAGCCCACTCATCCCATATACGCACTCCATTCTCACTAAGATACTTAATATTCGTATCTCCGTTTAAGAACCACAACAACTCATATACGATAGACTTTAAATGTACTTTCTTAGTTGTAACCAAAGGAAATCCTTCTGATAAATCAAATCGCATCTGATGACCGAATATACTCTTAGTTCCTGTCCCTGTACGATCTCCTTTTTGTGTTCCGTTATCTAGTACTTGCTGTACTAAGTCTAAGTATTGTTTCATTGTTGTGTTGTCTATATAGGTTTATTATCTTTTATTTAATTCATCTCTTAGCAAGGCTGCTCTTTCGTAATCTTCATTTACAAGAGCATCATCTAGCATTTTTTCTAAATCAGATTTAGTATAACTAGAATAATCATTAGCCTTCGCCTCCTCTTCTAAAAACTGCTCTACTTGAGAAGCAATATCTTCTCCAGAATAAGGAACCTTTTGTTCTTCTACCTCCTCTTCTTCTTGTTCTTCCTCAGCATTAAGAATAATACCAGCTCTATCTAAGATATCTTTATAAGTATAAATAGGAGCATAAAAGCGTATCGCTAATGCTATCGCATCTGAAGTACGTGCATCTATCGTCTCCTCTATACCATCTCTTACACAAACTAAGCTAGAATAAAAAACTCCATCTAATAGTCTGTTAATAATAACTTCTTTGACTATGATACTGTATCGATCTGCTAAGGTCTTAAACAGATCATGAGTCAGAGGTCTAGGTGGTTTAATATCATCCTCTATCGCTATCGCAATAGACTGAGCCTCAAAGGCTCCTATTACGATAGGTAATTTTCTACTTCCTACCTCTTCTTCTAGTATAAGTGCATATGCACCATTCTGTGTATGACTATAAGAGATCCCACTTACCGTTAATTTTATTAAACTCATAATTATTTTTTATACAAAAAAAGCAACTAAAACAAAGATATAAATATTCTTCGTCTTAGTTGCCTTATATATTTAAAAGCTTATAAAATGCTTATGCATTCTTAGCCTTAAACTCTTTTAATTTCTCTACTAATTGAGGTACTACTTGGAATGCATCTCCTACGATACCATAGTCAGCTACTTTAAAGAATGGTGCTTCCGCATCTGTATTAATAGCTACTTTTACTTTAGAAGAGTTCACCCCTGCGATATGTTGGATAGCTCCAGAGATACCTACAGCGATATATAAGTTCGCAGCTACAGGCTTACCTGTTTGTCCTACGTGCTCTTCATGCGATCTCCACCCTAAGTCAGATACAGGCTTAGAACAAGCTAATGCTCCACCTAATACTTCTGCTAAGTCTTCGATCATCTTCCAGTTCTCTGGTCCTTTTAATCCACGTCCTCCTGATACTACTACATCAGCATCAGCGATAGTTACTTTTCCAGATACTTTTTCTACTCCTTCTACTTTTAGGCTGAAGTCAGCATCGTTTAACGATGGTGCAAAATCCTCAGCTGCAGCAGCTCCAGAAGCCTCTACTAGTCCGTAAGAGTTCTTAGCTAATGCTAATACTTTTACATCTGTAGTTAATTCTGTATGTGTAAATGCTTTAGTAGAGAAAGAGTTTCTCTTCACTACGAAAGGAGAAGTACTCTCTGGCAAAGCTACCACGTTAGAAGCATATCCAGCGTTTAGAGCTACTGCTACATAAGGAGCAGCGTATAAACTGTCTGTTGTAGAAGATAATACTACTACTTTAGCTCCTTCTTTAGCAGCTGCTTGTTTGATTACATCTGCATAAGCTTTAGCATTAAAGTTAGCTAACTTATCGTTAGATACTTTTAATACTTTATCTACACCGTATTTTCCTAATTCGCTTACGTCTGAAGCATTGATCGTTACAGCTGTCACAGTTGTTCCTAATGACTCTGCTACTTTTTTAGCATAAGAAGCTAACTCTAATGCTACTTTTTTAAATTTTCCTTCTGCTGATTCAGCATATATTAAAACTGACATAATTCTTCTTTTTTAAAGGTTTACAAATAAATGAAATTAGATAACTTTTGCCTCGTTGTGTAACAAGTTGATTAACTCATCTAAGTTATCAGGTGAAATCATTTTACAAGCTGATTTTGGAGCTGGTTTTTCGAATTTCACATCTTTAGTAGTTTCTTCTGCTCCTACTGGTTCTACTACAGCTAAAGCCTTTGTTCTAGCTGACATAATACCACGCATATTAGGAATGCGCAAGTCTTTTTCATCTACGATACCTTTTTGTCCTCCGATTACTAATGGCAATTTTCCAGAGATAGTCTCTTTACCACCGTCTATCTGACGAATCGCTTTCACAGAAGTACCTTCTACTTCTAACCCCTCACATGAGTTAACGAAATCGTATCCTAAGAATGCAGCTAGCATTCCTGGTACCATTCCACCATTATAATCTAAAGATTCCTTACCAGCTAATACTAAGTCAAAACCTCCATTTTTTACTACTTCTGCTAATTGTTTTGCTACGAACATTCCGTCAGTAGGATTAGCATTCACACGGATAGCCTCATCTGCTCCGATAGCTAATGCTTTACGCAACGTAGCTTCAGTATCAGGTCCACCTACATTCACTACAGTAACTGTAGCTCCTTGTTTCTCTTTGAACCAGATAGCTCTAGTTAAAGAATACTCGTCATTAGGATTGATTACAAACTGTACTCCATTTGTATCAAATGTTGTATCTCCATTCGTGAAGTTAATTTTTGAAGTAGTATCAGGCACATGACTGATGCAAACTAATATTTTCATTTTTATATCGTTTTTTGTGTTTCACATTTACTTACCGAACGAAAATAAGAATTTATTTTTGATATTTTACTATGCGTGCATATAAAATTATCAGTCTTATTTAAATAGATTCTAATTAACAAACTTTTACCTCTACCCTTTTATAATGCTCCACACCCCTTAATTATATTGAAATACAAACTTTTTCTTTCCTATTTATGGTAAGGGTACTCCTGTCCTTATCCTATTATTTCTCTTTTAATAACAACTTTTTTAATAAAAGAATTAACACGAATTTGGTTAAATAATCTTTTAATCCTCTCACTTATACTCTTAGTCCCCGAACAGAATTACGTTATCGTCACAGACAAATTCAGATTTTAATCTATGTCTTTAGTACTAATATCACCTTCCTTATAATAGCTATCTAAGCAAAACTCTTTTCTTTTTAAGTAATTTACTAGTTCTCTCTACTTCTTCAACACCGCTACAACACTTCTTCAAGACTTCTTCAACAAACAACGTCTTAACTAGAGCAATCATGGAGAAGTCTTGACGAACTGTTGAAGAAGATAGCACAAAGCCTTATATATACTGGCTTGAAAGCTATTCAATACCCAACTACAAAAAAAGGACAACACACAACAGCACCTTAAAAATCAACCACTTAACCCTTAAAAATCATAAAATAAAAATAAAAAAGCAGACCTACTTTTTTCTTAAAACAACGTTTAAAGAAGGATTAAAGCTCTATTTAGGCTAAAAAACAATGTAAAAAGACAGCTTCTAGCATCATTATTAGTCCCAAAAAAGGACAAGAACAAAAAAAGTGTAGAGAAATTCGAACAACTATATATAGTACATAGCTAGGATAGCTACTGATTATTTAATCACAGATACTAATATTTCACCAACAAAAAAATAGTAAAGCTATCTTCTAAACTGCAGAGGATTTACCCCTGTCTCGCGCTTAAAGAAACGCCCCATATAAGAAGGGTCTTGAAAGTTTAACTGCTCAGCTATTTGGCTAATGTTTAAATCCGTATTGCGAAGGTAATCTTTAATCTCTAATACCACTTGACGATTAATAAGCTCTTTAGGGCTATAGTTCAAGAACTGCTGAGTGATCTGTGATAAATAATAAGGTGTAATACATAAAGTATCTGCATAGAACGCGACATCTCTATGCTGCTTAGCATGATGAGTGATCAGATCCCAGAACTTCCAGCATAGCTCCTCTTGTCTACTGTAGTGCTTCTCTATAATTAACTCATCATAGTTAACCTGTTCTGATAAATTTAAAAACAAAATCTGAAATTGGTTACACAGCATTCGCTTAGTGTGTATAGAAGTGTGCTCTATCATATAAAGAGATACAGAATGCCAGTGATTATAAATCCTAATATTCTCTTCACTAAAATATTGCACTGGGAAATAATGTAGGTAACTAAACAATTCGTTTGGTAATACATAAGCAATCTCACTAGCGAAATCGCGCTGAATCAAAAAACAATGCATCCTATAGTCCTCTGACATCTCTCTGAAGGTGACTATATTATCTTCTCCTACGATAATAAAGTTACCCTTACTCAGTATATACTCTTTAAAATCAACACTGATGAGTGCCCTTCCAGCTTCTACAAAAAAGAACGATAAATAAGGGGTAGCTACAGGATAATCAAACTGATTCTCTTTCGTACAAATGCCATAATCCACCCCAAAACTAAGAGTGATACGCTCCTTTAAATCTATCAAAACACTTTTCATAAATACAGAATAAAATCAAAGCACCATACAAATAAACAAAAATAATTTCTAAAATTACATTTTTATCTAAAATAATCATACAGCCAGATTCTAAGCACACCCCTACTTTTGCATCAGAATAATAACAAGTACTTTCAACAAGAGTACAAAAATGAAAAGAAGATGAGACTAGAAACAGAAAGATTGATTTTGCGCCCTTGGGAAGAGTCAGATGCAGAGAGTTTATACTTATACGCAAAAGACGAACAAGTAGGTCCAGCAGCAGGTTGGCCAGCCCATAAAAGTGTAGAAGAAAGTAAAGCAGTAATCAACAACGAATTTGCACACCCAGAGATATACGCCGTAGCTCTAAAAGACACTAATGAAGCGATAGGATGTATTGGTTTATTAATCGGAAAAAACAGCAACTTTGACATTTCTGAAAACGAAGCAGAAGTAGCCTACTGGATAGGTGTACCACACTGGGGCAAAGGCTATATCCCAGAGGCACTTGAGCGATTAATCAAACACGCATTCGTAGACCTTAAGATGGTAGACCTCTGGTGTGGATTCTACGAAGAAAACACAAAATCACTACGTGCACAATCTAAGTGTGGATTTACATTCGCTTATAAATCAAAAAACAGATACGACAAATACTTTAAAGACGACCGTATCGAAGTAATCACCAGACTTAAATATGAAGATTGGTTACAATCACAGCAATAACACTTCACCCTTCTATCTCTATAGGAGGGTTTCTTTTGATTGGGCACATAGAGATGGCGTAACACCATGAGTTAAGAAATCTCAACGATACAACGATAAACTATAAAAGCTAAAATACTACAACACCTTCAACTAAAGGCGTATAATATTAAAGAATTGTAAATCAGAAATAAAGTAGGTTATAAAAAATATAATAAAAGAGGACGCATAAGATTAAAACCTATAAAACAATAAAACAGATACTCAAGATAAAGATATTTTTTCCTATTTTTGCTTTCGTAAATTAATTACACAAAATAGAAAATTATGAGAACGATTCAATTTAGAGAGGCCGTGTGTGAAGCGATGAGCGAAGAAATGCGTCGCGACGAATCAATATATTTAATAGGTGAAGAAGTAGCTGAATATAACGGTGCTTATAAAGCTTCTAAAGGTATGTTGGACGAATTCGGTCCAAAACGTGTTATCGATGCTCCGATTGCAGAGTTAGGATTTGCTGGTATTGCAGTTGGATCTGCAATGAATGGTAACCGTCCTATCGTTGAGTTTATGACTTTCAACTTCTCTTTAGTAGGAATCGACCAAATTATAAACAATGCTGCTAAGATGCGTCAGATGTCTGGTGGTCAATTTAATATTCCTATCGTATTCCGTGGACCTACTGCATCTGCAGGACAATTAGGTGCAACTCACTCACAAGCTTTTGAAAACTGGTATGCTAATGTACCTGGATTAAAAGTAGTAGTACCATCTAACGTATATGACTGTAAAGGATTATTAAAAGCGGCTATCCGTGATAATGACCCTGTTATCTTCATGGAATCTGAGCAAATGTATGGTGATAAAGGTGAAGTGCCAGAAGGAGAATACACTATCCCATTAGGAGTAGCTGATATTAAGAGAGAAGGTACTGATGTAACTATCGTTTCTTTTGGTAAAATCATCAAAGAAGCTTATAAAGCTGCTGATGAACTAGCTCAAGAAGGTATCTCTTGTGAAATTATTGACTTGCGTACTGTACGTCCATTAGATCAAGAGGCTATTCTTAAATCTGTAAAGAAAACAAATCGTCTAGTAATTCTAGAGGAGGCTTGGCCATTTGGAAGTATTTCTTCTGAAATTACTTATATGGTACAAGAGCAAGCATTCGATCATTTAGACGCTCCTATCCAAAGAATCACGACTGCTGATACACCAGCACCATATTCTCCAGTATTACTACAAGAGTGGCTACCTAACGCTAACGATGTAGTGAAAGCTGTAAAAAAAGTACTTTACAAGTAAAAAAAATAACGTATATTTGATAGACTCCATCTTATGCTAAGATGGAGTCTTTTTTTATGAATACTACTTTACTATGAAAAATAAAGTTAAGTTTCTATTATTATTTCTACTCGTTTCAGCATTTAGTTGGGGACAAACCAAAGTAAGTGGGAAAATAATTGACGAAAACAACTTAGAGGTGCCATTTGCTAGCGTTTACTTTAAAAACTCTACTGATGGGGTAATTGCTAATGAATCTGGTAAGTTCTACTTAGAGTCTACCAAGACCTATACTACCCTAGTGGTATCTTTCGTGGGTTATAAAACACTTGAAATTCCGTTAGAGGGAAAAACAAATCTAGATCTAAAAGTCGTTCTACAAGATGACAACACCTTAGATGAAGTTAAAATCTATGCTGGTAAAACTTCTAAGAAGAATAACCCTGCCTTAGATATTCTACGTAAAATATGGGAGCGTAAACGCAAGAATGGTTTATATATGTTCTCTCAATACGAGTATGATAAATACGAAAAAGTAGAGTTTGACTTAAACAGTATAGATAGCGCATACCAGAAGAAAAAACTATTCAGAGGTATGGAGTTCATCTTCGAACAAGTAGACACCAACCGCATTACAGGGAAGACATACCTACCTATTTTTATCAATGAAAATATAGGTCAGGTATATGGTGATAATAGAAACGGTAAGAAAATCGAAAAAACCTTAGGAAACAAAAACTCAGGTTTTGATACGAATCAACATATTATCGAATTCGTTAAAGACCTATACGCTGAGTATAATATCTACAACAATTATATCAAGATATTCGATAAAGACTTCGTCAGTCCACTATCTCGTACAGGTATTAATGTGTATAACTATGTACTAGCAGATAGTGCTTATATAGATGATAAATGGTGTTTTAATATCGTATACTACCCTAGACGTAAAGGAGAACTAACATTCAAAGGAGACTTCTGGGTGAACGACTCTACATTCGCAATCAAGAAAATTAATATGGAAGCGAGTAGAGATGCAAATATTAACTGGGTTAAAGAGATTTATATAGAGCAAGAATTCGATGTTCTAAATGATTCTGTATTCCTATTGACTAAAGATCACTTCATGTCTGACTTTGCCCTTTCTAAAAGAGAGAAGTCTAAAGGGGTCTATGGTAAGCGTACTTCTATCTATAAACATCACAAATTTGATATAGAGCATCCTGATGAATTCTATCAAAAGAATGTGAATGTATATGATGAAGGAATCTATAAAAGAGATGAAGACTTCTGGAAAAGTTATCGCTTTGAATCATTAAGTAAAGACGAACTAGGAATCTATAAAATGCTAGATACATTAAAAACAGTACCTAAGTTTAAGTTCCTATTTGATCTATCATCTACTATAGCGAGTAACTACTACAATATCGATAAGTATAAATTTGACTACGGACCTATCTTTTCTACTTTTGGATATAACGATATTGAAGGGTTGCGTTTGCGTGCTGGTGGAAGAACTTACTTTGGTCCGAATGACAGATGGAGATTAGAAGGATATGGTGCATACGGATTTAAAGATAATCAGTTTAAATATGGCGTAAGTGCTAAAGTACTATTGCACAACGATAGTAGATTAATCTTATTCGGAGGAAACCGTAGAGATATAGAGCAAATAGGTGTAAGTCTTACAGAGACAAATGATGTATTGGGAAGAAGTTTTGCTTCGAACTCTTTATTTGCGAGTGGAGATAATACGAAATTGACTAAAATTAATCTTTCTACAGTAGGTTTAGAAATAGAACCTGTCAAGAACTTAAAGTTTAGTACTTCGTTTAATTATAGAACACTAAGAGCGGCATCAGACTTATTTAACCTAGACTACTACGAGGATAAAGAGAATAATATCATCGCTAACGAAACAAAACAGTCTGAGTTTAACCTAACTGCCGAATATACACCTAAACGAAAAACAATAGGATACGGTGTAGATAGAACAGATGTAGATAAAAAATACCTACGTATGTTCTTAAAGTATACACAAGGGTTCAAAGGTGTAATAGATAGTGACTTCGAGTATAAAAAAGTTCAATTCTATGCTAGAAAACCTTTATTGTTAGGAGGCTTTGGTACATTGACACCTACATTCGAAGCAGGGAAGACATTCGGAGAAGTACCTCTAGGGTTATTAAGTGTTGTACCTGGTAACCAGTCGTGGTTTAATATCGAAAATACGTTTGCGAACTTAAACTACTACGAATTTGTTACTGATCAATATGCATCATTGCATTTAGAGCACAATTTTGGAGGTCGTTTATTCTCACGTATTCCATGGTTAAGAGATTTCAATTTACGTGAGATCGTAGGAGTTAGAGGAATATACGGAAAGGTTTCACAAGAGAACATAGATTTAAATGCATCAGGACTACAATACAAGGCACCTAGTGATGTGTATTATGAATATTATATAGGTGTAGGTAATATATTTAAAATCTTTAGACTTGATTTAAGTTGGAGAGGAAATTACCTAGATATGCCTGACGCTAGAAAGTTTGCTATTAGAGGATCTTTCGGAATTTATTTCTAATAATTAATCTAAAACTTGTTATAAACAAGTAATTAGAGTACTTTTGCACACGATTTTTAGAAATAAGATTTAAATAAAAAAATATGAATACATTCGAAACTTTTGATGCATTTGTTGAGATTCCAGCAGGCAGCAGAAACAAATATGAGTATGATTTTGATTTAAAAAGATTGCGTTTTGACCGTCTTTTATATTCTAACATGAGATATCCAGCTGATTACGGATTCATTCCAGAAACATTAGCTTTAGATGGAGATCCTCTAGACGTACTTGTAATGTTCACTGAGCCATCTCTTCCAGGAATGGTAGTAGAGGTAAAACCTGTAGGTGTTTTCTATATGGCTGATGATAAAGGACAAGATGAAAAAATCTTATGTGTACCTGTATCTGATCCAATCATGAATAAACTAAACGATATTCAAGATGTAAACGAGCACTTCAAAAAAGAAGTAGAACACTTCTTCAAAGTATACAAAGACTTAGAAAACAAAACAGTTACAACTGATGGTTTTGGAGATAAAGCAGCTGCTGTTCAACTAATCAAAGAATGTACTGAGCGTTTTGAAAAATTAGAAAACAAAGCTGAAGGTTTATTCAGCATCCGTTACTAATAAAATATAGTAAGAGAGCCACTCAAATGAGTGGCTCTCTTCTTTTATATCTACTACTTAATTATTTTTTATCTAAATATCTTTCTAATAAGATATCTATATGGTGTAAAGTATGACCATAGTTAAGCCTACCAATCTCTTCTACAGAGAGTACATAATGAGCCATTTGGTTTTTTAAAGCTAAAGCTTCTGTTGTAAAACCTTTAAACTGATAATACACACTCTTCATCAGTGTGATATATTCTTCTCTTAAATCTTGAGGTTCTTTACATTCCCCTTTTGAATTATCTACATACAGATTCTCATCAAATCCACTTAAGACACTTGTGTCCTGACGTGCGATATGCAAGGCACGATAACTAAATATACGTTCACAGTCTATCAGATGCTGTATCAGTTCCTTTACCGTCCACTTCCCTTCTGCATAAGCATAATCCCATTTATGTTGTAAGGTTACTTTATCCATTACCTCTAAGACAATAGGGATACGAGCTAATAATATCTCTTCTAAAGGCAATCCTTCTGAACGTCGAATGTAATCTGTGTGTGACATAGAGTTTATTTATAAGGTTTAGTCTGGTTATTTGTCTATCCAAAGTTAAAAAATGTCTTCATTAGTTATCGATATTTTTTACAAACAAAAACACAATACTTCACCGAAATAGCTTCATAAATAAAGTAAGATTTAGAAAGAATGATTTTAAATTTAAAAAAAGATAATTTTAACACCTTTCAATACTTAAAATTTTCTTAATTTCCACAAATATAAAACAAGCATATCTCTACTTAATAACAAAGAGATGTACTACAAACACACACAACAAAAAGCACAAACAACACAATGGAAGAAATTATTAAATTACTAAATGACTTAATTTGGTCTAACATTTTTATTGCACTCTGTCTATTAGTAGGACTTTATTTTACGATTACAACAGGATTTATACAGATCAGATACTTTCGCCATATGGTGAAATTACTTTTTACAGAAGGTTCTTCCGATAAAGGGGTAAGCCCATTTCAAGCCTTTAGTATGGCTATCGCTGGACGTGTAGGAGTAGGTAATATCGTAGGAGTAGCTACCGCTATCGCTGCCGGAGGTCCTGGAGCTATCTTCTGGATGTGGGCTATTGCCTTCTTAGGAAGTGCATCTGCTTTTATAGAATCTACATTAGCACAAATTTACAAAGTAGATAAAAATGGTCAATACGTAGGAGGTCCAGCCTTCTACATCGAAAAAGGAATGAAGAGTAAAGCATTTGCCCTATTCTTCTCTATCGTAACTTTAATCAGTTGTGGTCTATTCTTACCGAGTATCCAAAGTAATAGTATCGCCGTAAGTATGCATTCAGCTTTCTCTATCCCTACATGGGTTAGTGGTATTGCTATTTGTTTATTCTTAGGATTTGCAGTATTTGGTGGAGCGAAGAAAATGGGATTAATTGCTCAGATCATTGTACCTTTTATGGCTAGTGCATATATTATCATGGCTGCCATTATTATAGGGTTAAACATACAAGAGGTACCACACATCTTTGCTTTAATATTTAAATCTGCCTTTAACTTAGAGTCTGCTTTTAGTGGAGTCTTCGGTGCTGCAATCGCATGGGGTGTAAAAAGAGGTATATATTCTAATGAGGCTGGGCAAGGTACAGCACCACACGCTTCAGCTGCCTCTGAGACATCTCATCCTGTAAAACAAGGATTAGTACAAGCTTTCTCTGTTTATGTAGATACCTTATTCGTATGTACAGCAACAGCCTTAATGATCTTATTTACAAATTCGTATAACGTGATAGATGAATCAGGGACTTATATAGTAGAAAATATGCCCGGTGTAGAAGCTGGAGCTGCTTATACGGTAAAAGCAGTGGCAACACACTTTCCTGTATTCGCTTCTCAATTCATTGCTATAGCACTAACTTTCTTTGCTATCACTACAGCTATGTCTTATGTGTTCATCGCTGAATCAAACTTCGAATACTTAAGTAAAAAGAAAAACATTATCCTAAGATGGATCATGCGTATCATCATATTAAGCATTGTATTCTTTGCCTCTACTAGTGAACCAAGTATAGCATGGGGAATCGGTGATATCGGTGTAGGAGCTATGGCATGGATTAATATCATCGCTATCTTTATCCTAAGAAAACCAGCATTAAAGGCTTTAAAAGATTATGTAGCACAACGCAAAGAAGGAAAAGATCCTGTGTTCGAACCTAGTAAAATAGGTATAGAGAATGCTTCTGAGGAATGGGATAAAATAAATGAACGAAGAGCACATCAGTAATAATCACGAGTTCTCTTAAACTTTCTTACCTTTGTACTAATTCAAATTAAGAAAAATGCATTATACAATTAGACCTGCAAAAAGAGAAGATTACGACGTAGTTCCAGAATTAATGCTACAAGCAATGGAAGATATTGTCTTCACATTTATCCAAAAAGAAGACATCGAAGAAGCCATTAACTTTCTAACTATTATGTTCCGTAAACCGGGGAACTTATATAGTTATGAAAACACTTTCGTAGCGATAGATGAAGAGGGTGATATCGTAGGTTCTATAACTGGATATAACGGAGATGACTTTATCACGTTAAGAGAGCCTGTACTAGACCTAATGAAGCAACAGTATAATAATGACATGATACCTGAACCAGAAACCACTGGTGGAGAATATTACTTAGACACTGTAGCTGTATCTCCTAAAGTACAAGGTAAAGGAGTAGGTAGCCACTTACTGAAACATGCTGTAGACTATGCTAAGTCACAAGGTCATAAACAAGTAGGACTAATTGTAGATTTAGAAAACCCTAGTGCAATGAAGCTTTATTCTCGACTAGGATTTAAACAAGGAAATCAACTAGAGTTTGCAGGTGGTGAATACTACCACATGTATATCTAACCTCATACAGATAAACCTGAGCATGTGTTCAGGTTTTCTTTTTTTTTCAGATCCCCTATTCTTTGTTTTAGACAATAGATCATTGTCTTTATCTACTTCCTTATTTAAAAAGCATTTATTCTTCATTTTGACACAAAACGAAACTTCTCATTTGGCTTTTAATAATTATATTTGTCAAAAATAAAATACAATGTCAAAAAATATTACTCCATACGAAGGATCTGAATTAGGCAAGAAACAACAAGTCGAACAAATGTTTGATACTATTTCTGGCAATTATGATAACTTAAATAGAATGATTTCTCTTGGTACTGATCAAGGATGGAGACGTAAGGTATTAAAGTTAGTATCTGAACAAAAACCAACTACAATATTAGACATTGCTACTGGTACTGGTGATTTAGCTATTCTGCTATCTAAAACAGAAGCTACTAAAATCACTGGACTAGATTTATCCGCTGGAATGCTAGAAGTAGGTAAACAAAAAATCAAAGCGTTAAACTTAGATAATAGAATCGAAATGGTACAAGGAGACTCAGAAAACTTGCCATTTGCAGACAATACTTTTGATGCTATCACAGTAGGTTTTGGTATTAGAAACTTCGAAGACTTAGAAAAAGGATTGTCAGAAATACTTCGCGTATTAAAACCTGGAGGAATATTCGTTATTCTAGAAACTTCTGTTCCTACTAAATTCCCATTTAAACAAGGATATTTCTTCTATACGCAGAATGTAATGCCGTTCATGGGTAAATTGTTCTCTAAAGACCAAAAAGCTTATAAATATTTATCTGACTCTGCAAAAAACTTCCCTTTTGGAGAAGCTTTAAACAATATTTTAAGAAAAGTTGGGTTTAAAGATGTAAAGCATCTTCCACAAACGATGGGAATTGCTACGATATATTCATCTTCAAAATAATATGAAAAGACTAATTGTATTTTTTTTAATCCTATTCGTTAGCTCACAGTCTTATGGGCAATGGATATTTGGTAGAAACCCGATGCTTAACAAAAGAGATTGGGACAAACAGCGTGTCCATTGGGGCTATTACTTAGGAGTCAATTCATACAATTACAAGTTTGATTATAATGCAGACTATTATCACAAGCTACAAGCATTAAAAGAAAAATACCCAAATGACTATACTGAAATACAAGTAAAGTCTTCTATGGGATTTAATGTAGGACTTGTTGGGAACTTGCGTATCATGGAGCATTTAGACTTGCGCTTTGAGCCAGGACTAACATATGCAAAAAGAGAATTGTCTTTCCCTAGAGCGCTTATCTATGATTATTATGCTACACAGCACAATAATCCAGAACCTTCTGAATATGAATTAAACAGTTCTTCGGTCAAGTCAACTAGTGCTACATACCTACACTTCCCTTTATTATTAAAATTCTCTGCTCTGAGAACTGGAAATATACGTCCTTATGTCTTAGGAGGTTTTTCTTTGGACTTAAACTTAGGAAGTAATAATAAAGTAGATAGCGATAACTATGAGGGAGTCTGGCGAGTAGAGAAGCTTACAGCTAACTACGAAATAGGGGTAGGTATCGACTTTTATTTTGAATATTTTAAATTTTCTCCTTCTATTAGAGGGGTATTTGGAATTAATGATGAATTAATCAGAGATAAAAATGCGCAAAGTCCATGGACTGGAAATATAGAATCAATGAAATCTAGAGGGATATTTGTCAACTTTACCTTTCATTAAAAACAGATATAAAAAAAGGGAACTTACTTAAGTTCCCTTTTTTTATATGCTTAAAAATTATGTCTTCTAAATTCGCTTAGTACAATAGAGGCTGCCATGGCAACATTTAAACTTTCTGTCTGTTGTAAATTTCCATAACGAGGAATCGCTACTCTTTCTGTTACTAAATTTTCAATAACATTCGAAATACCATTAGCTTCATTTCCCATGATGATAATTCCTTTATTCGCCACTGTTTTCTGATAGATATTATCTCCATCCATAAAAGTACCATAAATAGGAAGCTCCCCTCCTGCTCTAATTAATTCTGGTAACTCTCCATATACAAGATTAACACGAGCAATTGACCCCATTGTAGCCTGTACCACTTTAGGATTATAGACATCTACTGTCTCACTGGTACAAATAATATGCTTGATCCCAAACCAATCGCATAATCGTATAATAGTCCCTAGATTACCTGGATCTCTAATATCATCTAAAGCAACGATAAGATCACTATAATCTACAGACTCTTGTTCCGTGCAATGAAATACAGCCAAACAATTAGAAGTCGTACTCAGCGCAGACATCTTTTTTAAATCTTCTTTACTGACAATAGAAACCTTCGACTGAGGAACATTAAACTTCAGTTCTTCTGTACAATATATGTGCTCTAAAACCAACGAAGACTTCACTAATTCTCCAACCACCTTAACTCCTTCTGCAATAAAAAGTTGGTGTTCTTTTCTATATTTTTTCTGATGTAAACTCTTAATTAATTTGATTTGGTTTTTCGTAACCATAAAAAACTGTATTTTTGACTGAAAATTGACTATACTACTTTGAGCAGATTTTTACCAAAAATACTACTATTTCTATTAATGAGCATAAGTTTTTTTGCATGCTCTATCACGGAGCAGGTTCCAAACGACCGTGCTCTATTAATGGATAATACCATTCTCGAAAATGGTAAAAAAATATCTAAAGAAGAGGTTATGGCGCAGCTATACCAACACCCGAACAGCACTTTTCCCATGACTAATATGAGGTTAAGACTATATCTGTACAATCTGGCAAAGCCAAATGCTGATTCACTATATCAAATATGGTTAAAAGAAAACCCTGGTAAAGAAAAGGTAATGGAGAGTGTTCTTTCTAAGAAACAAGTTGACCGATTAGGAGAGTCTTTTATTATATCTGGGATTAATAACTTCCTATTAAAAACAGGAGAAGCACCTGCTTTATACGATAGCCTGAGAACAAACAAATCTAAGATTCGTCTAAAAAACTACTATTTCAACAAAGGTTTTTTTGATACAAAAATTACAACTCAGTTAGATACCACTGGAGTAAAAAAAGTAAAAAACACATATAGCATTACTACAGGAGAACCGTATGTAATAGATAGTATTAACGCTAATATCAGTACGAAAGCTTTAGAAGATCTATACCTTAAGTCTCTATCAAAATCAAAAATCAAGAGCAATACTGTATTTGATGTTAAAAACTTCGAAGAAGAACGAAAAAGATTAGCTACAGACTTTAGAGATAATGGTGCGTATCATTTTCAAGAATTAAATATTCGCTATGAAGTAGATACTATTATCAATAAAAAAAACAGAGCGAATATAGAATTAATCATTGATCCTAGAACAGTAAAGTCAGGGGATTCATTAAAAGAAGTTCCGTTTAAAATATATACGATTAGCGACGTAAATATCTTCACAGATAATAGTTCTAAAAACAAAGAATACGTCTTAGATAGTGTTCACTATAACAACTTTAATATTTATAGTTCTACAAAACTTCAGTATAAGCCAAAGGCACTTACAGATGCTATATTTATAACAAAAGGAAGTACTTTTAGTGACTTCAGAAGAGTATTAACCTCTCGCTCTATCAGTAATTTACGTACTTTTAACTATCCTGTTATAGAATATGTAGAAGATAAAAGAGATACTACTGGACAATCATTAATCAGTAATATCTACCTAACATCTCGTAAAAAGATGACTTTCAACCCATCATTTGATGTTACTCACTCGAATATTCAAGATTTCGGTATTGGTGGTAGTATGGGGTTACTGTTCAGAAATGTTTTTAGAGGAGCTGAGATATTAGAAATCAACTTAAAAGGATCATTAGGTTCTTCTCGCCAAATGAGCAACCCTAATGATGTGTTCTTCAATGTAACAGAATATGGTGGAGATGTTAAACTAACTTTTCCACGACTATTATTTCCAATAAATACGGATAGATTAATTCCTAAAAGTATGTTACCAACAACTTCTATGAGCTTTGGGCATACTAAACAGAAAAATATTGGGCTAGACAAAAACAGTTTAACAGCTATTATAAACTATACGTGGCTACCATCAAGAAGGAATAGCTTTAGTGTGGATTTAGCTAATATACAATACATTAGAAACACCAACCCTAGTAATTACTTCAGTGTTTATAAATCATCTTATACTAGATTAAATGACCTGTCTAAAAACTATACTACTATCAATCCAGACTATTATGATCAGAATGGAAATCTAACGATAGCTGAAGGAGGAAGTAATCTATTTATAAAAGATGCTCTAGATACAAATAATCCTCTAGGTATCTCTGCTCAAGATCATCAAGAGATAAGAAGTATAGAAGAAAGACGTATACGCCTATCTGAAAACAACTTAATTATAGCGAGTAATATCACTTTTACGAATACGACTAGAACTAATCTATTAGATAACAGCTTCTATACGCTAAAAGCTAAAGTAGAGTCTGCAGGTGGTCTTATGAACTTATTAATGCAAAATACAAGTTCTAAAATAGGACCAACAGGGAAAAAAACAATAATGGATGTAGAGTTTTCTCAATATGTAAAAACAGAGGTAGACTTCGTTAAATACTTTGATCTAGGCAAAAAACGTGTTGTTGCAATGCGTGCTTTCGCTGGTCTAGCAGTACCTTATGGCAACTCCAATTCCATTCCATTCACAAGGAGTTATTATTCAGGAGGATCAAATGACAATAGAGGATGGCAATCTTACCGATTAGGTCCTGGGCAAAGTGGAGGTATCAATGACTTTAACGAAGCGAATATGAAATTGTTCTTCAGTACTGAGTATCGTTTTAACATAGGAGGGAAATGGTATGGAGCACTTTTCGTAGATGCCTCAAATATTTGGAACGTATTTGATGATATTAAAGATAATACCTATACCTTTAACGGCATTTCTTCATTAAAAGATATGGCAGTAGCATCGGGATTAGGATTGAGATATGATTTTAGTTTCTTTGTATTCAGATTAGATATGGGATTCAAAACATATAATCCTGCACAAGATAAAGGACAAAAATGGTTCAAGGAGTTTAGCTTAAAAGAATCAGTCTTAAACGTTGGAATTAATTATCCATTCTAATTCAAATAATAATTAGTATTTTTGTACAAAATTTAAACACACAACTATGGCTCATAATATTAAACCAGGAGTTGCTTTTGGCGACCAAGTTCAAGAGATTTTTAGATATGCAAAAGAAAAAGGTTTTGCACTACCAGCAGTAAATGTAACTAGTTCAAGTACTATCAATGCAGTATTAGAAACTGCTGCTAAATTAAATTCTCCAGTGATTATTCAGTTTTCAAATGGAGGAGCATCTTTTATGGCAGGTAAAGGGTTGTCTAATGAGAATCAAAAATCAGCTATCATAGGAGCTATTGCAGGAGCAAAACATGTACATGCATTAGCAGAAGCTTATGGAGTAGCTGTTATTCTACATACAGACCACTGTGCAAAAAAACTATTACCTTGGATAGATGGCTTATTAGATGCTGGTGAAGAACATATGAAACAATATGGTAAACCTCTATTTAGTTCACACATGATTGACTTATCAGAGGAGCCTATTAAAGAAAATATTGAGATTTCTAAACAATACTTAGAGCGCATGGACAAACTAGGTATGACATTAGAAATAGAATTAGGAATCACAGGAGGAGAAGAAGATGGAGTAGATAATACGGATGTAGATTCATCTAGATTATATACGCAACCTGATGAAGTAGATTACGCTTATGAAGAATTATCTAAAGTAAGCCCTAGATTTACAATCGCTGCTTCTTTCGGAAACGTACACGGTGTATACAAGCCAGGTAATGTAAAACTGACTCCTATCATTCTTAAAAACTCTCAAGAATACGTAGCGAAGAAACACAACTTAGGACACAATCCTGTTGATTTCGTATTCCATGGTGGATCAGGTTCTTCTTTAGAAGAAATTAGAGAAGCTATTAGTTACGGTGTAATCAAGATGAATATCGATACAGATACACAATTTGCTTACACAGAGGGAATCAGAGACTATATGTCTTCAAAAATAGACTATTTAAAAACTCAAATAGGTAACCCTGACGGTTCAGATATTCCAAACAAGAAATATTATGATCCAAGAGCGTGGGTTAGACAAGGAGAATTGACTTTAATCGCTCGCTTAGAACAAGCTTTTGAAGATTTAAATAACGTAAATACGTTATAATTCCCCCCTTGCTTTCAAATTAGTATAAACAAAAGAAACATTTTATGGCTTGGTTTAAAAGGAAAGAAAAAGGTATTCAGACGCCAACAGAAGACAAAAAAGATATTCCAAAAGGATTATGGTATAAATCTCCGACTGGAAAGATAATTGATCAAGATCAGTTAGAACAAAATTTATGGGTGAGTCCAGAAGATGGATATCACGTTCGTATTGGTAGTAAAGAATATTTTGAAATTCTTTTTGACAACAACGACTACAAAGAAATAGCCAAAAGCCTTTCTTCAAAAGATATTTTGAAATTTGAAGATACTAAAAAGTATGTAGATCGTTTAAAAGAAGCAATGACTAAAACACAATTAAAAGATGCTGTTAAAGTCGCTGTTGGTCAATCAAAAGGAGAAAAATTAGTAGTTGCTGCAATGGACTTTGCTTTTATTGGAGGTTCTATGGGATCTGTAGTAGGAGAAAAAATCGCACGTGGTATAGACTACTCATTAAAAAATAAGATACCGTTCTTAATGATTTCAAAATCAGGAGGAGCTCGTATGATGGAAGCAGGTTTTTCATTAATGCAAATGGCAAAAACATCTGCTAAATTAGCAATGCTAAGCGATGCTAAAATTCCATACATTTCATTATGTACAGACCCTACAACAGGTGGTATATCAGCTTCTTTCGCTATGTTAGGTGATATCAATATAGCTGAACCAGGTGCATTAATTGGTTTCGCAGGCCCACGTATTGTAAAAGATACAACAGGTAAAGACTTACCTGAAGGCTTCCAAACTTCTGAATTTTTATTAGAACACGGATTCCTTGATTTTATTACACACAGAAGAGACCTGAAAAAGAATGTAAATCAATACTTAGATTTGATCTTAAATAGACCTATGAGATAATCTCTTAAGGTTAGAACATAAAAAAAGGATACTATTTTTTGCAATTAGTATCCTTTTTTATTTCTACTTATTTCTATCCTCCCATTCTAATAGCTTCTACAGGATCTAACTTTGCAGCTGATCTAGCAGGTAAGTACCCAGACAACACTCCTATAAAACCTGATAAAATCAGTCCTACGAAAATATTAGAAAGACTCAATACAAAAGTAAAATCTAATAAACTAGTAACTAGTAGACCTATCCCCCATACCATAACGATCCCCACTAGCCCACCAATAAGTGATAATATAATTGCTTCAAACAAAAACTGAAATAAGATAAAATGTCTCTTTGCTCCAATCGCTTTTTGAATACCAATAAGATGAGTACGCTCTTTCACTGATACAAACATAATATTAGCAATACCGAAACCTCCTACCAATAAAGAAAAGCCACTAATAATCCATCCCACTACATTCATCTGTCCGATAATTTTCTCAATCATATCTAACATCCCTCCAAATACATTGATAAAGAAATTATCATCCTCTCCTTCTTTCAATCCCCTATACAATCTTAATTTCGCTGCTATTTCATCTTCAAACTGTTTAATATCTACATCTTTACTAGGTTTAAGAATCACTACGGTAGTAGAAACTAAACTATTATCTCCAAACATTTGTCTCATAATATTCACTGGCATATAAACACTCTCATCTTGACTCCCTCCAACGCTTATAGATCCTTGCTTTTCAATAACACCAATAACTGTAAAACGCTTACCATAGAGTCGAACATACTGTCCTACTGGATCAAAATCCTCAAATAATGTATTAGCTACTTCATGCCCTATCACTACCACAGGAACACCATTTGTTGCCTCTGATTCATTAAAAAAACGCCCGTTAACCACTTTCACATTATCCAAAAACTGCATATCAGAAGAACATGGTCTCATAATAACTTCTGCATAGTTCGCACCAAACTTCATCTGTTCAGACTTAGTAAAATAATTAAACGATGCATACTCTACATTGGCTAGATTTCGTTTAAGATAATCGTATTCGTCATACTTCATCTTTGGATACTGCTCATACTTCCATTTAGGAACTTCGGTTGGCCCAAAAGAACGATCGAAAACATAAATCATATTTCGATCAAAACCACTCAATTCACTTTTAATATTCCTATCCATCGAATCTACTGCTGCTAAAACAGCTATAATCGAAAAAATCCCAATAGTAACACCAAGAAAAGAAAGTGCAGTACGAAGCTTATTAATACGTAACGCATTAATTGCAAAACTAAAACTCGTGGATAAAAGTCTTAAATACACTCTCATAAGGCTAATCGCTTTTCTTTATAGATATAACATAACTCCCTTAATCTTGTCAACAACACAAAAAACAGAGAGATATTTTTCTAAATTAATCAATATTAGAAATAAAATAAAAAGAAAGTTAAAAAACTTCTTCATTAAACTTTATTAATACCTAGACAATAGTTACTTTTGCGCATTGACAAAAAACACAACATGAGCACAACTAAAAAAATTCAATCAGCCCTAATTTCTGTTTTTGATAAAAATGGATTAGAGCCAATCGTAAAAGAGTTACACAAGCACAATGTAACTATCTATTCTACTGGTGGTACAGAAACATTTATCAAAGAGTTAAACATACCTGTAGTACCTGTAGAAGACGTTACTTCTTACCCTTCTATCTTAGGAGGAAGAGTAAAAACATTACATCCTAAGATCTTCGGAGGGATTCTTAATAGACAAGATCACGAAGGAGATATTGCTCAAATGAAAGAATATGAAATCCCACAAATTGATTTAGTAATTGTGGATTTATATCCATTCGAAAACACTGTAGCATCTGGAGCACCTGAAGCTGATATTATTGAAAAAATAGACATTGGAGGTATTTCTTTAATCAGAGCTGCTGCTAAAAACTTTAAAGATACAGTAATCGTACCTTCTGTAAACGAATACGAACTATTCTTACAGATGATTCAAGAGAATAATGGGGCGACTACTTTAGAAAACAGAAGATTATTAGCTACAAAAGCTTTCCATGTTTCTTCTCATTATGACGGAGCTATTTTTAACTATTTCAATACAGACGAAACAGTCCTTAAAATTAGCCAAGCGAATGGAAATGAACTTAGATATGGAGAGAATCCTCACCAAAAAGGTCACTTCTTCGGAAACTTTGATGCCCTTTTTGACAAGTTAAATGGAAAAGAACTATCTTACAACAACCTACTAGATGTAGATGCAGCTGTAAACTTAATGAATGAGTTTAAAGGTGAAGCTCCTACATTCGCTATATTAAAACACAATAATGCATGTGGTGTAGCACAAAGAGGTACAATGAAAGCAGCGTACTTAGATGCTCTAGCTGGTGATCCTACTTCTGCATTTGGTGGAGTTTTAATTGCAAATAACACTATTGATGTAGCAACTGCTGAAGAAATCAACAAATTATTCTGCGAGGTTGTAATCGCTCCTGCATACGACGAAGCTGCTATTGAGATTTTAAAAGAAAAGAAAAACAGAATTATTTTAGTAATAAAAGAAACTGAACTTCCTAAGAAACAAGTACGTACTTGCTTAAACGGAATTTTAGTTCAAGATAAAGACAATATTACAGACAATAAAGAGCTATTAACAAACGTTACAAAATTATCTCCTTCAGACAAGGAAATAGAAGATTTGTTATTTGCTTCTAAAATCTGTAAACACACCAAGTCAAATACAATTGTATTAGTAAAAGATGGTCAACTGTGCTCTTCTGGTACAGGACAAACCTCTCGTGTAGATGCTTTACGTCAAGCAATCGAAAAAGCTAATTCATTTAATATAGAACTAAAAGGTGCTGTTATGGCTAGTGATGCATTCTTCCCTTTCCCTGACTGTGTAGAAATAGCTCACAACGCTGGAATTACAGCTGTAATCCAACCTGGAGGGTCTATAAAAGACGATTTAAGTATCAATTATTGTGACGAAAATAATATCGCTATGGTTTGTACAGGAATTCGTCATTTTAAACATTAATTTACTACTTTTGTAAAGCATTAAAATATTAACTATAAAAGCCTTTTAATTATATGGGATTTTTTGATTTTATGACTGAGGATATCGCTATAGACCTTGGAACAGCGAATACCCTAATCATCCATGGAGGAAAAGTTGTGGTAGACAACCCTTCTATTGTTGCCCGAGATAGGACCACGGGTAAAATTATTGCTGTCGGAAAAGAAGCAAGCTTGATGCAGGGAAAAACGCATGGTAATATCAAAACAATTCGCCCATTAAAAGACGGAGTTATTGCTGATTTCGATGCTTCAGAAAAAATGATAAGCCTCTTTATCAAGAGCATTCCTGCATTAAGAAAAAAAATGTTTACGCCAGCATTACGTATGATTGTATGTATTCCTTCTGGAATAACAGAGGTAGAAATGCGTGCTGTAAAAGAATCTTGTGAGCGTGTGAATGGTAAAGAGGTTTACCTTATACATGAACCTATGTCTGCTGCAATTGGTATTGGAGTAGATATTATGCAACCAAAAGGTAATATGATTGTAGATATCGGAGGTGGTACTACTGAGATTGCTGTTATTGCCTTAGGAGGTATTGTATGTGATAAATCTGTTAAAATTGCAGGTGATGTATTCACTAACGATATCATCTATTATATGCGTACACAACACAACTTATTCGTTGGAGAAAGTACTGCAGAAAAAATCAAAATTCAAATCGGAGCAGCTACTGAAGATTTAGAAACTCCTCCAGAAGATATGCTAGTTCAAGGGCGTGACCTATTAACTAGTAAACCAAAACAAGTAACTGTATCTTACAGAGAGATCGCTAAAGCTTTAGACAAATCTATCCAACGTGTAGAGGATGCTGTAATGGAAACATTATCTCAAACTCCACCAGAACTAGCTGCTGATATCTATAATACTGGTATTTATTTAGCAGGTGGAGGTTCTATGCTTAGAGGTTTAGACAAACGTATTTCTCAAAAAACAGACCTTCCTGTATACATTGCAGAAGATCCGTTAAGAGCAGTTGTAAGAGGTACTGGCCTAGCAATCAAGAACATTGACAAATACAAAAGTGTATTGATCAAATAAAAATAACTTATGCAGCAGATAATCAATTTCTTTATAAAAAACAGTACTAAGCTACTGTTTTTGCTGCTTTTAGTCATATCATTCGGGCTAATAATACAAACGCATACTTTTCATCAAAGTTCGTTTATTAGCTCAGCGAATGGTGTGACTGGTTATGTCTATGAAAATGTAAACAACTTTAAGGAGTATATGCATTTAAAAACAGAGAATGACGCTCTTGTTTTAGAAAATGCACACCTAAAGGCCATCGCTTTCAACAATACTACTGCACAAGATTCTATAGAAATTAGAAACTTAATGCCAGAAGAAAGACAAGAATACTCTATTATAGTCGCTAAAGTAATCCGTAATACTTTTAATACTAAAGAAAACTATCTTACCATAAAAGGTGGTTCTAAACAAGGTATTGAAAAAGATATGGGGGTGATTAATAGTAATGGAGTGATCGGAGTTATAGAAAAAACATCTAAAAACTACTCTACAGTACAAAGCATCTTGAACGTTAAATCTAAGATCAATGCTAAAATAAAAGGTACGAATCACTTCGGTCCTCTAGAATGGGATGGAAAAAACACTGGATATGTTAATTTATCTGATATACCAAGGCTAGCTGAGATTTACAAAGGAGATACTATTGTTACAGGAGGTATATCTACGATATTCCCTGAAAATATTCCTATTGGAGTAATCGAGAAAGCATATACTAATGAAACTTCAAATTACTTTACAATTTCTGTTCGCTTGTTCAATGACATGACGAACCTTGGTTATATATACGTAATTAAGAACAAAGATATTGAAGAAATTAACCAACTAGAAGCTGAAACAAAAGATGAATAGTGTTGCATTTTCAAATATTGCTCGTTTTATTGCGTTACTAATCGCACAGATTCTTATTTTCAATAATATAGATCTTTTTGGTTTTATAAACCCATTTCCATATATCCTTTTTATCATTTTATACCCAACAGACAACAATAAAGCTGTTTTTTACTTAACAAGCTTTTTTTTAGGTCTTATTGTAGATATGTTTGAGAACTCTGGTGGAATGCATGCAGCTGCTAGTTTAATTCTAGCCTTTGCTAGACCATCAATATTAAAGTTCTCCTTCGGGATCAGCTATCAATATCACAATTTAAATATCATCAAAAAAATCACTAAAGATATTTTTAAATCTCTGGAGGTTTTTGGTTATATTTCAATATCCGTTGTTATACATCACATTATACTCTTTGGATTAGAATTCTTTAGATTTAATTTTATCTGGGAGATTCTTTTAAGAACTGTACTAACAACTATAACTACACTACTAGCGTGTATTTTGATATTATTTCTGATTAAACCGTCAAAAAAATGAGAAAGCTTTTATTACCCTTAATTATTATAGTAGTTACTATTGTAGTACTAGCTAGATTGTTTTTTTTACAGATAATAGACGATACTTATATTAAAAAGTCAGAGAATAACGCTTTAAAAATTGTTTACGAATATCCTGAAAGAGGATATGTCTTTGACAGAAACAATAAATTACTTATAGCGAACCAACCTTCTTATGATATTATGGTTGTTCCTAGAGAAGTTAAGAATATTGATACTCTAGCTTTATGCAGTTTACTAGATGTTACTTATGACCAGTTTGTTTCTAAATTAGAAAAAGCAAAGGTATATAGTCCTAGACTACCTTCTATTTTCTTACCTCAATTAAGTAAAGCTGAATATGCTGCCTTTCAAGAAAAAATAAGACACTTCAATGGGTTTTATATTCAAAAAAGATCTCTAAGAGACTATCAAGTATCTTCAGGAGCAAACCTTTTCGGTTACATACGTCAAGTAAATGAACAGAATATAAAGTCTAATTCATATTATAAATCAGGTGACTTGATTGGTATACAAGGTATCGAACAAGAATATGAAGAGACATTAAGAGGTACTAAAGGTGTAAAATATATTCAAAGAGACCGTTTTAATAGAGAAATAGGTTCTTTTAAAAATGGAATATATGACACTTTAGCCGTAAAAGGAGATGACATTATTCTTACAATAGATAGTGAACTACAGGCTTATGGAGAGTTATTAATGCAGAATAAAAGAGGGGGTATTGTTGCAATCGAACCTAAAACGGGAGAAATACTAGCTTTAATTAATGCTCCTAGTTATGATCCTGCTCTACTCGTTGGAAGAGAACGTTCTAAAAACTATACTGCACTATATAATGATTCACTTGCTAAACCATTGTATAATCGTGTATTATCAGGAGAATATTCTCCAGGATCCCCATTCAAAATACTTACTGGTTTAATAGGTTTACAAGAAGGTGTTATTAATGAACATACTACTTTTGCTTGTAATAGAGGTTTCTATTATGGTAAAGGTGCGTGGATGGGATGCCACGATTCTGGTCATTGGAATTTAAACATCGCTATTGCAAAATCTTGTAATACATACTTCGCTAATACATATAAAAGAGTAATAGAGAAGTATAAATCACCTGCTGAAGGAATCAATAAATGGAGTGAACATTTACATTCATTTGGATTAGGCCAATTCTTAGGATATGATCTACCTGAAGGAAGAAAAGGACATATCCCTGATGCCGACTATTACAACAGATGGTATCCAAATGGAGGATGGAAAAGTACGACTACTATTTCTAACTCTATTGGTCAAGGAGAAGTTATTATGACTCCAATGCAATTAGCCAATGTAATGGCTGCTGTAGCTAATAAAGGTTATTACTATACACCTCATATCATTAAGAATATAGAACATCACGACATAGATAAAAAGTTCACTACTAAAAATATCACATCAATAGATCCACGCCATTTTGAGCCTATTATAAAAGGTATGAATGATGTATTTAATATTGGTACTGGTCGTTCTGTGAGAGTAGATGGCTTAGAAATGTGTGGTAAAACAGGTACTGTAGAGAACTTTACTAGAATCAATGGTAAACGTTACCAATTAACCGATCACTCTGTATTCGTAGCATTCGCTCCTAAAGATGATCCTAAAATAGCAATTGCTGTATTTATTGAAAACGGATATTGGGGAGGTAGATGGGCAGCTCCTATTACTAGCTTAATGGTTCAGAAATATCTTCTACCTGAAATAGTAAGAACTGATTTAGAAAAACGAATGTTAGAAGGAAGTTTGAAAAATGAATATGACAAAGTGCTTCATCTTTATGACACGTCAGATAAACCTAAAAAAACACATAGAATTAATATATAGCTTTAGATTAAATCAAAAATGAAAAACGTTAGTGTTCAAAAAAACATAGATTGGATATCAATACTTCTGTATATGCTTTTAGTCATAGCTGGGTGGATTAATATCTATTCGGCTTCTCTACCTGCAGAAACCACATCTATTTTTGACTTAAGCCAAATCTATGGTAGACAACTAATGTTTATTATTTTTTGTATTCCACTTATTATATTGATTGTATCCATAGACACTAAGTTCTATGAGAAGTATGCTATGGTTTTCTATATCATTGGGCTGCTTTCCATACTTGGTTTATTTGTATTTGGTAAGTCAGTAAAAGGTCAAACGAACTGGTATCAAATAGCTGGTTTCGGTATACAGCCCTCAGAGTTTGTAAAAACTACTACTGCCCTGCTACTCGCTAAATTTTTATCAGATAGTCAATCCCATCTAAGTTCTTTTAAAGAACAAATTATAGCTTTAGTTATCATCGGTGTACCTACCCTATTTATATTAAAGCACGATACTGGTAGTGCTATGTTATTCGTTTCTCTTGTATTTGTTTTGTACAGAGAAGGACTGCCTAGTTGGTACTTATGGACTGGATTTATAACAATTATTCTATTTGTCGCAGCACTTGTAGTAAAACCAGGTATCATCATAGCTTCTATACTTGCAATAGCGGCATTACACTTCTATTTAAACAAAAAGATTACTCGTAACCCTTTAATATATATTATACTAGTTGTAATCATGTCAGCCTTCGTATTCTCTGTAGATTACGTTTATGATGAAGTACTAGAACCACACCAAAAAGACAGGATTAATGTATTAATAGGAGAAGACGTTAACTTACAAGCTGAAGGGTACAACCTTAATCAATCCAAAATAGCCATTGGATCAGGAGGCTGGACAGGAACAGGATTCTTAGAAGGAACTCAAACAAAGGGAGGATTCGTACCAGAACAACACACAGACTACATCTTCACTACAGTAGGGGAAGAATGGGGGTTTGCTGGTGCTTCTTTTGTAATCATTCTATTTGTCTGCCTATTTTTCAGATTAATACACTTAGCAGAAAGACAGAAAAAAATATTTAACCGTGTTTATGGTTATTGTGTTATCTGTTTTCTGTTTATACATTTCGCCTTTAATATTACAATGCTTATTGGACTATTCCCTACCATTGGTGTACCCCTACCATTCTTTTCATATGGAGGTTCTAGTTTAATGGCATTTACTGTATTACTTTTCATCTTTCTAAAGCTAGATGCTAATAGAATTAATGAATGGTAAATACATACTCACGAAACAAATATTTAATACAATTCACACAAACAAAACAATGAAAAACAAAATGCTATGTGCTGCTGCAATATTTGTAGCAACAACATCTGTGGTTAAAGCTCAAGAAATTAAAACTACTGATCTAAAAGAGATCCCTACAGAACACACTTCACTTGAGTCATTAATTGATGAAAAGAAACTAGTTGAAGAAAGCTTAAAACTTGAAGAGATTAAACTTCAAAATGAAAAGGATGCTACTAAAAGATTAGAACAAGAAAAAGAAATAGCTAAACAACAACAAAAAGAAGAACTAAAAGCCCAAAAGCAATTAGAAAAAGAACATAAAGCTGAACTTAAAAGACAAAAGAGTATTATCAAAAGTCAGAAAAAAGTAAGCAAACAAACATTAAAACTTCAAAAAGCAGAAGATAAATACAATGCTAGAAATAGCAAATATGTTCAACTAAATGCTTCAGGTAGGCTTACTCCAATAGAAGATTTAAAATTCAAAAAGCAATTACTTGATTTGCAAACTAACATTAAAACCCAAGAGTTAGAACTAAAAAAACTAACAATGGAGTTTGAGGCAATCAACAAATAATACATAAAGCTCACTTCTATGAAGTGGGCTTTTTATTTTCTTCCTATCCTCTCCTCAATCACCAACACAAAGACACACAAGCCCCCTTAAGAACGTTCTTTATACACTTATACATGATTAATCAATGATTAAATACTTCTCTTAAAACTCTTTATTTTAGCAGTGAGCATTATTTTCAAATGTATTTTACTTTTTAGATTAACTAGACTTTTTGCCTAGTCCCCAACTTTTGTCACTGATCCCAACTTTTGTCACTGATCCATTTCTTTTACATCAGGGCGCAAAATAAAAAAAACCACTACTGATGAGTAGTGGTTTTTTGTGGTGCCTCCAGGAATCGAACCAGGGACACATGGATTTTCAGTCCATTGCTCTACCAACTGAGCTAAGGCACCTTATGTTTCGCTTAAGTTTAAATTAGTGGTGCCTCCAGGAATCGAACCAGGGACACATGGATTTTCAGTCCATTGCTCTACCAACTGAGCTAAGGCACCTTTTTTTAAACTATAACAACTAAAAGCTAAATTAGTGGTGCCTCCAGGAATCGAACCAGGGACACATGGATTTTCAGTCCATTGCTCTACCAACTGAGCTAAGGCACCAATTGGCTTTTAGTATTGAACAATCTTGTTCTGTTAAGCGGTTGCAAATATAGAACAGATTTTCGTTCTTCCAAAACTTTTTAGAAAAAAAATCATTTACTACCTTTGCCTAACACAAGAAACACACTATGATTCTAGCAATTGATATAGGCAACACAAGAACCAAATTAGCTATCTTTGAAAAAGATACGCTTTTAGAAACTCATTTTTTTGAAATAAATTTATTAGAAAAAAAAATTAAAAATATTTTAAAAATAAATGACGTAAAGCCTAAAGTTATACTCTCTTCGGTAGGAAAATTAGAATCTACAACTTACAATTGGTTACTAGAAAACACAGAAGTAATCGAAATTAGTCATAAAAGTGCTTTCCCTTTTATGAATAAGTATGCAACTCCAGCTACTCTTGGCATAGATAGAATGGTTCTAGCTGCAGGAGCTACTATACTATATCCAAATTCTAATCGTTTAGTTATTGATACAGGTACTTGTATAACCTACGAATTTATTAATGACAAGGATGAATATCTAGGCGGAGCTATTTCTCCAGGTTTAAGTATGCGCTATAAGGCTTTAAATCATTATACCGCAAAGCTTCCATTATTAGAACCAACTGATATAGATTATTTAATCGGAAATCAAACAAATCAGTCCATTCACTCTGGCGTAATTAATGGAATAACCCTTGAAATAGATGGCATCATTAACCAATACAAATCCTTGTATCCTGATTTAAAAATAATTTTGACTGGTGGAGATACACTTTTTTTGGTCAAAAGATTAAAAAATGTCATATTTGCTAATTCAAACTTTCTACTAGAGAGTCTGAACAATTTATATCAATACACAATTGAAAATGATAAAAAAAATCTTCTTTAGCCTGAGTTTACTATGCGGTACAGCTGCTCTAGCTCAACAAGGCAATGCGTCTCCTTACTCTTATTATGGCGTAGGTAATATTAATTACAACGGTACGAATGAATACAAAGCTATGGGGGGAACAAATGTTTACGCAGATAGTATTCATATAAATTTAAAAAACCCAGCTTCATTTGGTAAGCTTAAGCTTACTACTTTTTCATTAGGAGCTACAGGTACTTCTTATAATTTTAAGACTGATGCTGGTTCAGAAAATGCAAATAGACAAACGATAGACTATGTTGCTGTAGGGTTACCTATTGCAAAGAAGTTTGGTGTTGTGTTTGGGTTGTTACCTTACTCTAATGTTGGTTATAAAATCAATGGAGAAAGAACAAATCCTCAAGGACAAAAGATAAACTCTAGATATGAAGGTGATGGTGGAGTGAACAGAGTATTTTTAGGTACTGGATATGAAATCAACAAAAACTTTGCTGTTGGAGTTGATGCTGGATACCACTTTGGTCATACCAACAATGATCTGTATGAGAACATCACAGATATCGGAGACGGAACATCACTTCAGAATATTACTAGAGAATTGAGAAGATTAGACTACAAAGGATTCTCTTTTAATTTCTCAGCACAATATACAGGTAAGTTTAAAGGGTACGATTGGCAAGCTAATGTAACTTATAGTCCTGAAACAAAATGGACAAACGACAACCTTACGAAACTGCAAGTTTTAAAAGGAAATCAAATCGCAGATCAAAAAACTGTGATTGATGATTCTAGAAAAATTACTAATCCACAAGCTCTTTCTATGGGGCTAGGCTTTGGTAAAGAATTTAAATGGTTCATTGGTGGTCAATATACATTTACACAAACAAGTAAATTAACTGACTCTTGGAATAAAACGAATATTTCTAACTTTGAAAACTCTAATCGTTTTTCTCTTGGAGGATTCTATATTCCGAAGTACAACTCATTTAGCAGTTATCTAGATCGCGTTGTCTATAGAGCTGGTTTCAGATATGAAAATACTGGACTTATCTTACATGACAAAGCTATCAACGATATGGCTGTTAATCTTGGTGTAGGTTTACCTATAGGAGAGCGTCGTAAATTCACTAACCTAAATATTGGTTTTGAATACGGTAGCAGAGGAACTAAAAACAACGGATTAGTTAAAGAGAACTATTTCAGTGTTTATGTAGGATTCTCATTAAATGACCTTTGGTTCCAAAAACGTCGTTTTGATTAATTTGTAGTAAGCTAACAAATGAAATTACTTTCTAAATTCTTAAGCATACTATTCTTTTTCACGATTGCTGTAAGTTTATTTTCTTGTGAAAGTAACTTTAAAGAAATACAAAACTTCAACAAAGTAAGTTTCTTTCCAGCCAGTGAAGTAGAAAATATGCGTGGTCAATACATAGATTCTGGAAGAGTCAAAGCTATTTTAGTAAGTCCAAAAATGCTAGATTACAGCAATGTCAAATATCCCTTTACCGAATTTCCAGTTGGAATTCACTTAACAATATATGACAAGGATAAAAATAAAAATACTGTAATAGCCGATTACGCTATTCGCTATACTAAGACAGACCTAATAGACCTACAAGGAAATGTGGTGATAACAACACATGATGGTAAGAAGCTTGTTTCTGATCAACTTTACTATGATCAAAAAAACGAATGGTTCTTTACAGAAGGCAAATACAGAGCCTCTACTGATAGCGAAAACTTCACTAGAGGAATAGGAATAGACTTTGACAGTAAAATGAGCAAGGTAAAAGCAACTAACAGTTACGCCGAAAGCGTAAAAAACAACGAATAAAATGAAAGCATTACGCATAATACCTTTCTTCTACTTATTTATCGCAGTACTATTTATATACGACGGTGTATCTAAAATAGTAGCTGGTGACACAGGATCTTGGTTGAGTTTCTTGATAGCAGCAGTAGCGATATTCATGTTCTTCTTCCGAAGAAAATTCTTAAAAAAGATGGACGGGTATAACAAAAAATAATACACTACTAGAGGCGAGATACTAAATATCTCGCCTTTATTTTTTTAATAAAACCACGATAACAATCCTCTCTTATCTACTCTATTTCAACATTAATTATAAAAAAACAAATTAATTATTCTGAAATCTAAATAAAAACTTAACGAAAGCACTAAAATAATAGCACTACCCCTTTTATTATTAAATAGATAATTGTATTTTCGCTCACTGAAAAAAATTACACATAATAAAAAAGCATGGCAGTTTTATCAAAAATTAGACAAAAATCCGCTCTGTTAATTGCCGTAATTGGTATTGCATTATTAGCATTCGTTATTGGCGACGTAGTAAGAAGCACGGGAGGTGGACTATCAAGAAACATTGGTAGTGTAGATGGTGAAGAAATTAATACCCAAGAATTCCTACATAAAGTAGCTCAAGCCGAAAAGCAAGGACAGATGAGCAATACTCAAGCAGGAGTAATGGTGTGGAACAGCGAAGTAAATAATATTTTACTTACTAACGAATTTGAAAAGTTAGGTTTAAGACTTGGTAAAGACCAATTAGTAAACGTTGTTAAAAACAACCCTACATTCGCTAACAATCCAGAATTCCAAAACGCTGTTGGGCAATTCGACATCAACAAATTCAACCAATTTGTTGCTATGATGAAAGGTGCTGGTCAAGAGCAATGGAACCAATGGTTAGCTTATGAAAAAGAATTAGAGAAAGTTGGTTTAGAGCAAATGTATTTTTCATTAGTTCAAGGTGGTATTTATACTACTAATGTTGATGCTAAAGCAGCATACTCTAATGAGAATGACAAAGTTTCTTTTGACTATGTTACTGTTCCTTATTCTACTGTGAATAACGAAGAAGCTGCTGTTTCTAATACAGAGATATTAGATTACATGAAAAAACATGCTAACAGATTTAAATCTGAGCCTACTCGTGTATTACAATATGCTTTCCTTCCTAGTCAGCCATCTGCTGCTGATAAAGAAGCTGTAAAAGAAGTTATAGAAGGTTACTTAAAGCCAACTGTACAATACAATGCTACAACTAAAAAGAACGATACTATCCCTGGTTTTAAAACTGTAAAAGATATCGAAACATTTGTAAACACAAATTCAGATATCAAATTTGACAGTTTATACTACGCGAAGAAAGACCTTCCTTTAGAATACCAAGAAGAATTATTCAACTTACAACCTGGTCAAACTTTTGGTCCATACATTATGGGTGACTACTATTGTATCTCTAGAATGATTGATAAAAAAGCAGGTCAGAGAGTTGATGCTTCTCATATCTTAATCGGTTTTGCAGGTTCTGCAGCTCCTGGAGCAACAAGAACCAAGGAAGAAGCAAAAGCAAAAGCAGAAGAAATCTTAGCTAAAGTAAAAGCTAATCCTTCTTCATTCGCCATGGAAGCAATGACGCAAACAGAAGACCCAGGTTCTAAAAACAACGGTGGTAAATACGAAGATATCCCAAGAGGACAAATGGTTAAACCTTTTGACAACTTTATCTTTAACAATGCTGCTGGAACTATCGGTTTAGTAGAAACTGACTTTGGATACCACATTATCCAAGTAAACGAAAAGAAAGAAGGTGCTAAATTAGCAACTGTAGCTCGTAAAATAGAAGTATCAGACGTAACTGCTGATGACTTATTCACTAAAGCTACTCAATTAGAACAAGACGCTCCTACAGCTAAAGACTTTATCGCTACTGCTGAAGGATTAGGTTTCAATGCTCAGAAAGAAGTAACTATTCGTCCATTCGAAGAGTTCTTACCTGGAGTAGGTAACCAAAGAAGTATTATCTCTTGGGCTTTCAATAAAGAGACTAAAGAGAGTGCTATTAAGAGATTTGACAATGCTGACGGACACATCATCGTTAAAGTAACTTCTAAAAATGATACAGGTCTTGCACCAGTAGAAGAAGTGAAATCAATCGTTGAGCCAATCTTAATGAACGAGAAAAAAGCAGTTGTAATCAGAAAGAAAATGACTGGAAATACTATTCAAGAAGTATCTAACAGTTCTAAAGCTTCTATCGCATCTATAACTGATGTAACTACAGGAGCTCCACTGATCACTAATATTGGTAATGAGCCATTAGTAGTAGGAACAGCTTTCGCAACTGCAGTAAACAAAGATTCTAAGTTAATCGACGGTTTACAAGGTGTGTATATGATCCAAACTAAAAATGTAACTAAAGCACCTGAATTAACTGCTGGTTACGCTAGTTATAAAGCTAGAGTAGAAAACAGCGTTAGAGGTATGGCACAAATGCAAGTACTGAAAGTATTAAAAGACAATGCTAAGATTAAAGATAATCGTGTAGGTGTTATCCAATAATACAAAAACATATCATAACGAAGCCATCTGTATATCAGATGGCTTTTTTTATGTCTATATGGTTTACTAATAAAAATACCTTATTTTTGCCTTACAAAATTTAAAACTAAACTTATGAAAGCATACGTATTTCCAGGTCAAGGAGCTCAATTCACAGGAATGGGGAAAGACTTATACGAAAACTCACCTATAGCTAAAGAGATGTTCGAGAAAGCAAATGAAATCCTTGGATTTAGAATTACAGATATCATGTTCGAAGGTACTGCTGAAGAACTAAAAGAAACTAAAGTAACTCAACCAGCGGTATTCTTACATTCAGTTGTATTAGCTAAAACATTAGAAAACTTTACACCTGAGATGGTAGCTGGACACTCACTAGGAGAATTTTCAGCATTAGTAGCTAATGGTACTTTAGCTTTTGAAGATGCACTTAAACTAGTTTCTCAAAGAGCGATGGCTATGCAAAAAGCATGTGAAATCACACCTTCTACTATGGCTGCTGTACTAGGTTTAGAAGATAGCATCGTAGAACAAGTATGTGCTGGTATAGATGGTGTAGTAGTAGCTGCTAACTATAACTGCCCTGGACAATTAGTAATCTCTGGTGAAACTACAGCTGTAGAGAAAGCGTGTGAAGCACTAAAAGAAGCTGGAGCGAAGAGAGCCTTATTACTTCCTGTAGGTGGAGCATTCCACTCTCCTATGATGGAACCTGCTAGAGAAGAACTAGCTGCTGCTATCGAAGCAACTACTTTTAACACTCCTATCTGTCCAGTGTATCAAAACGTAACTGCTAGTGCAGTGAGCAATCCTGAAGAGATTAAGAAGAACCTTATCCTACAGTTAACTGCTCCTGTAAAATGGACTCAGTCTGTAGAACAAATGATCGCAGATGGAGCTTCTTTATTTACAGAAGTTGGACCAGGTAAAGTATTAGTTGGACTAATCAAAAAAATCAATAAAGAAGCAGAAACTCACTCTGCATAACAAATTGGTAAAACATACAACAATTATATAATAACAAAAATCCTTGGTTGTACACTTCCAAGGATTTTTTTTTAAAACCTATATAGTGGATAAACTTTCAGCACAAGAATGGATCCTTATCTTCACTCTAGTGAGCCTTACTGCATTAGGCCCTTTAGCTATAGATATGTACCTTCCTGCATTCCCGAAGATAGCACACGATCTAAATACTGAGATTAATAGAGTTCAGATATCACTTTCTACATTCTTAGGAGGATTAGCAATCGGGCAACTCTTTTGGGGACCTATATCAGATAAGTATGGTAGTAAAAAACCAATCATACTGTGTCTGTCTATTTTTATACTTTCATCTCTAGCTGTAGTATTTGTAAAGAACATTGAAGTCATGTGGCTATATCGTTTTTTACAGGCCTTCGGTAGTAGTGGTGGAGTAGTTATCGCAAGAGCCATTGTCAATAAAAGGTTTGATAAAGATCAGACACTTAAGATATTTAGTATACTAGCCGTGATCGGAGGAATAGCTCCCATCATCGCTCCTATATTAGGTAATATAGTCTTAAAGTATCTAGATTGGACTCATGTATTTACTACGATGGCCTTGTTTGCTACACTGAGTATTGGTATGACAGTATTCTGTCTAAAAGAAGACTATACTAATAGAATACCAACTTTAAATGTAGGAGGTATACTAACGAATTATTTTAAGCTCTTTAAGAACAAACTGTTTATAAGATATACTATTATCGGAAGTATAGCCTATAGCTGTCTAATGATCTATATCTCTAACTCTCCTGTTCTAGTAATGGAAGTAGGAGGACTATCGAGTACACACTTTAGCTTTGTATTCATGGCTAACTCATGTGGTCTAATGTTAGGATCGTTCTTAACCTCTTCTATTTTGAGAAAAAGACTATCTCCTAAAAATATTATTAAGCTAGGAGCGAGTACACAGTTTATAGCTGCTTCACTATTATGGTTATTCATACAGTTAGATTTGAGCATATATATACAGTTAGTACCTCTTTTCTTCTTTGTGATGCCATTAGGACTACTATTCCCTACTACGACTACTTTAGCATTAGCACCCTATAAAGCAGAGTCAGGTATAGCGTCAGCTCTTTTCGGAGCTTCTCAACTAGCCTTTACCTTCATGACCTCTATCTTATTAAATAGTTTGAATAATGGCTCTATGAGCATCGTAGCGCTCTCATTAGTAGCATGTGCACTCGTTTCGTTCACATTAATATCTACGACAAAAGAATAACATCAATACATAAAAAAAGCAGACCTTATCGGGTCTGCTTTCGTTTTATAGTACTATAAGACTATCCTAAGAATGCCTTAATCTCATCTGTGATAAACTTGATTTGCTCTTCGTCTAACTCAGTATGCATAGGTAAAGAAAGAACCTCTTGTACCAACTGATTAGTCACTGGGAAATCAGCCTCATTATAACGAGGATCTAAATATGCTTTCTGATTGTGTAATGGTATTGGGTAATAGATAGCACATGGGATACCTTTACCTTGTAAGTGTGCTAATAATGCATTTCTATCAGCATTCACGATACGCAATGTATACTGGTGGAACACGTGGCTATTCTCATCTCCTACTACTACTGGAGTAACGATATTAGGATGATTAGCTAAAGCAGCAGAATACATCTGAGCAGCAGTACGTCTAGCTACATTATAAGCATCTAGATTAGGTAACTTAGCATTTAACACAGCAGCTTGGATACTATCTAGACGAGAGTTCACTCCTACTACATCGTGGTGGTAACGCTCATACATACCGTGATTCACTATTCCTCTTAACGTATGTGCTAATGCATCATCGTTAGTGAAGATAGCTCCACCATCACCATAACATCCTAAGTTTTTAGATGGGAAGAATGAAGTAGCAGCTACATGTCCGATAGCACCTGTTTTTACCACTTTTCCATCAGGATAAGTATAATCTGCTCCGATACCTTGTGCGTTATCTTCGATCACATATAAGTTATGTTTCTCAGCTAACTTCATGATAGCGTCCATATCAGCAGACTGTCCGAATAAGTGTACTGGTACGATAGCTTTAGTTTTAGGAGTAATCGCTTTTTCGATTGCTTCTATCGAAATATTGAATGTATCAGGACATACATCTACTAATACAGGAGTTAATTGTAATAAAGCGATTACCTCTACAGTAGCTGCAAAAGTAAAGTCAGCCGTGATTACTTCATCACCTGGTTTTAAACCTAATCCCATCATAGCGATCTGAAGAGCATCAGTTCCATTAGCACATGGTATCACGTGTTTAACTCCTAAATATTGCTCTAAGTTTGCCTGAAATGCGTGTACTTGTGGTCCGTTGATAAAAGCAGAAGATTCTAATATTTCTTGAATCGATTGATTCACTTCTTCTTTAATTCCTTCATATTGACCTTTCAAGTCAACCATTTGAATTTTTTTCATTCTAATTGTCTTTTATATCTTTTGAACTATTCATATAATTACCAACAAGTTACCTATATAAATAGCACTTAATTTCGATATTAGTTATCACTACAAAAATAATAAATTCTTTGCGCCAAAGCTCAAACTTTATCAAAAGAAACGTAATTTCGCTCAATAAAGATTTACCTATGTTTTTCCTATATAATATACTGACCTATATTTCTATATTCTTCATCCGTATTATCGCGCTGTTCAACAAAAAGTTAGGCTTATTCGTTGCAGGGAGAAAACAATCTTTTCAAATCTTAAAAGACAATATACTTTCTACTGATAAAGTGTTCTGGATACATGTAGCTTCGTTAGGCGAATATGAACAGGGGCTTCCTGTCATGGAGCAACTAAAACAGAAGTACCCTACGCATAAGATAGTGCTTACCTTCTTCTCTCCTTCTGGATATGAAGTGAAGAAAAACAATACTATCGCTGATGCCACATTATACTTACCTATGGACACACTAGCGAATGCTAAAAAGTTCTTAGCCTTGTGTCATCCAGAACAAGTATTCTTTGTGAAATATGAATATTGGCCTAATTATTTAAATCAATTGCGTCAACAGAATATCCCTACCTATTTAGTATCAGGGATACTAAGACCAGATCAAGTATTCTTTAAATGGTATGGAGGATTCTACAGAACAGCATTAAAGGCATTTACATACTTCTTTGTTCAGAATGAAGTATCTAAGATACTTCTAAATCAATTGCAATATAACAATGTAGAGATAGTAGGTGATACGAGATTCGATAGAGTATCTCAGATATTAGAACAGCACAATGAATTGGCATTTCTAGAAGCCTTTACCTTAAATAAAATGGCGAAGACTATCGTCATCGGTAGTTCATGGCCAGAAGATGAAAAGATTCTAGCCAATTATATCAACAATACACAAGATAATTCTATCAAGTTTATCTTTGCGCCACATAATATCAAAAAGGATCAGATAGATAATCTCGTTCAAAACATAAAGAAACCAACTGTACTGCATAGCCAACATCAAGAGAAAGATCTTAGCCAGTACTCTGTCTATATAATAGATGCCTACTCTATATTGACTAAAGCTTATAGTTATGCAGATATTGCCTATATAGGAGGAGGTTTTGGAGCAGGTATTCACAATATCCTAGAAGCCGCGACCTATGGAGTGCCTGTTATTATTGGTCCAAATTATAAAAAGTTCCAAGAAGCTAAGGATTTGATAACATTAGGTAGCTGTATAGTAGTAAATTCACAATCAGAATTAGACCAAATCTTTGATGAATTATTATACAATGACGCTAAAAGAATCGAATTAGGTAAAACAAGCAATCATTTTATCCTTAAAAATAAGAATGCTACAGAAAAAATAATGAAGCATATACACTAAAAGTAAAAAGGTAAGTAATCAAAGTGGTTACTTACCTTTTTTATATGAATTAATAATTATACTAGTCGTGAACTTTTATATTAAAAGTCTACTCGATCGGATTTTAATCCCGATGTACCAATATAAGACAAAATATTGATTACTGCAACACCACAATCACTAATTATGATTTTTTCAACACACTAATTCTCTTTTTTGTGTTCTCACACACCTTTTTTTCGCATTAGAAACTACTTTTTTGAAAAGATAACACCTCACACAAGACAGGGTACAGTCTCATACCAAAATGGTGCTATATAGACATAATTCCAGCAACACTTAGATACATCACTACAAATTCTACTCCTTATATATACACAGTAGTATAGTTATCTTATTTCTCCCTCTAAACACACCTCTCTATCTATAAGATAAGGTAACTCCACTCCTTACTTACATTCTATCACATAGGTACTTATAATGAGTTTCAATAGAAATGAGTCCGTAGTGAGTCCGTTATGAGTCCGTAGTGAGTCCGTTATGAGTCCGTAGTGAGTCCGTTTTTTTGACCGTTTTAACGGAGTCAATACAGACAGATTACTTTCTTAGTATACTAATATTACGAACCACTATACTCCAACAGTACTATCGCGTATTAACATATTTCGATTTTAGCGTTCCCATGTAATATTGTATCTTGCCAGCGAATTCAATTCTAACTAACACTTTTATGAATAAAAAGATTAAAAATCTATTTAAGGCACTTGTAGTATTGGTAGCTTTACCTATCTATGCACAACAAGGTGGGATGTGGATTCCTTCTCTGCTAAAGGGAATGAATGAAACAGAAATGAAAAGCCTTGGAATGAAGATGTCTATCGAAGATATCTACGATGTGAACCAATCTAGTATGAAAGATGCTGTCCCTCACTTCAATGGTGGGTGTACTTCTGAAGTTATCTCTTCACAAGGTCTTTTACTAACTAATCACCACTGTGGGTATGGACAGATCCAAGCACACTCTTCTGTAGAGAATGATTACTTAGCTAACGGGTTCTGGGCTAAATCTATGGCTGAAGAGCTACCTAACGAAAACTTAGAAGTTACTTTCATCGTTCGCATAGAGGACGTGACTAAAGAAGTAATGGCTGGTGTAGTAGCTAAAGATTCTGAAATAGAAAAACAAGCTAAGATCCAAAAAAACATTACTACAACTGTAGCTAAATTTCCTAAAGAAAAATGGCAAGACAATAAGATTAAATCTTTTTATGAAGGAAACCAATACATCTTATTCGTAACAGAGACTTTTAAAGATGTACGTCTAGTAGGTGCACCACCATCATCTATTGGTAAGTTTGGTTCTGATACAGATAACTGGGTATGGCCACGTCACACAGGTGACTTCTCTCTATTCAGAATATACGCTGACAAAGACAATAAACCAGCAGCATACTCAAAAGATAATGTACCTTACCGTCCTAAGCACTTCTTCCCTATCTCACTTAGTGGTGTAGAAGAAGGTGACTTCACTATGGTATTTGGTTACCCAGGTAGAACACAAGAGTACTTACCATCTTATGCAGTAGAACAAATCGTAAACGATCTAAACCCTGTAAGAATCGGTATCCGTGATAAAGCACTTAAGATCACTGACGAGTTTATGCGTGCAGACCAAGCAATCAAGATCCAATATGCATCTAAATATGCTAGCACAGCTAACTATTGGAAAAAATGGATCGGAGAAAGCCAAGGTTTAAAAAAGACGAACGCTGTACAAGCTAAACAAGATTTCGAAAAAGACTTCATCGCAAGAGCTAAGAAAAATAAAAACACTAAAGCTTATGCTGATATCCCTGCTAAGTTCGAAAAACTTTATGGAGATATTAAACCTTATGCTATTAGCAAAGATTACTTCGCTGAAGTAGTACAACGCAATGCTGAACTTCTAGCTGCGGCTTGGAGAGTATATGCTTTAGAGACTTATGCGTCTAATGAACAAGCATTCAACAGCAGACGTGAGAACTTAATCAAAGGTCAAGACAAATTCTACAAAAACTATAGCAAGGCAGTTGACGAAAAAGTATTCGAGGCTATCGTAGAAATGTATGCAAAAGATGCGCCTAAACAATTCTTACCTAAAGAATTAAACGGAGCTAACATCTCAGCTATCACTAAAGATATCTATGCGAATAGTAAATTAACTACTTACGCAGGACTACAAGAATTATTAAAAGGTAATGCTGATCAAGTAGTGAAAAATATCAACAACGATAAAGGATACGCTTTTGCTAAAGCACTAATCGAAAACTATATTCAGAATGTATTACCTAAATACGAAGAATTAGAAAGAGAAATAGCTGCTTTACAACGTACATTTATGAAAGCTCAGTTAGACTTATATCCTGATGCTAGAATATTCCCTGATGCTAATAGTACACTACGTGTTACTTATGGTAAAGTAGATGGGTACTTCCCTAAAGACGCTACGTACTACGAACCTGTAACTCACTTAGAAGGTATTATGGAGAAATATGTACCTGGTGACTATGAATTCGACGTACCTGCAAAATTAGTAGATCTATATAATAAGAAAGACTACGGACAGTATGCAGATAATGGTAAATTACCTGTGAACTTCATCGCTACTAACCATACAACTGGAGGAAACTCTGGAAGTCCAGCTATCGATGCAGAGGGTAATCTAATAGGGTTAAACTTTGACCGTGTTTGGGAAGGAACGATGAGTGATATATACTATGATCCATCTATTTGTCGTAACATTATGGTAGATGCTAGATACATTTTATTCATTATAGATAAGTTTGCAGATGCAAAACATCTAATTGAGGAGATGAAATTAGTAGAACCTAAGAAAAAAAAGTAATTAAGACATTGGTTTACAGAAACTTATTGATTAAAAAAAAATATTCAAAAAAAGTTTTGCGAACCAAAAAATTCATATATTTGTCACGAATTAATAATTAACTTTTATAATTTAGTAAGATGAAAAAAATCGCATTAAGCATCGCTTTAGTAGCAATGATGGGAGTATCTTTCGTTTCTTGTAAAGAAACTGCAAAAGAACCAGCTGTAGAAGAAACAACAACTGAAGAAGTAGTAACTGAGGAAGCTCCAGCTACTGAAGAAGTTGCTCCAGAAGCTACAGAAGAGGCTACTACTGAAGAAGCTCCAGCTACTGAGGAAGCTCCAGCTACAGAAGAAGCTGCTAAATAATTTTAGCAAAACTGTTCATAAAAAAGACCCTGCTAGGCAGGGTTTTTTTATATCTATACTTTTCTAAGTTACCATCTATCCCATATATCATACATCACTGTATCACCTACAATTACTATCCTTCTTACTTCATTAGTTTAGCTATTAGATATAAAAAAAGCATCCATTAAAATGAATGCTTTGATGAATTATAATAACTACACAATATTATACTAATATACGTTGCATTGATAATAGTTCTTCTAGTAGTGTACGCTCATTAGATAAGCGTGGTACCTTATGCTGTCCTCCAAGTTTATTGTTATTCTTTAGCCAATCATAGAATAGATTCTTACGAGCGCTATGTAATACTAATGGATTTAAAGTCATATTATTCGTACGCTTCGCCTCATAATCAGAGTTGAGAGCTTGTAGATTCTTGTCTAGTACTTCACTGAACAATTGTAGATTGTCTGGAGCTTTACTGAACTCTACTACCCATTCGTGAGCACCTTTCTCTTTTCCTTCCATAAATATAGGTGCTACCGTGTACTCAGCTACCTCAGCATTCAATTCAATACAGGTCTTTGCCAATGCTCTGTCTGTATTCTCTATCATCAACTCTTCACCGAATACATTGATAAAATGTTTAGTACGTCCTGTTATTTTAATACGATAAGGTAATAGACTAGTAAAGCGCACTGTATCTCCGATTAAGTATCTTACTAATCCTGCATTAGTAGTGATCACTAGTGCATAATTCTTACCTATCTCTACTTCTGATAATGGAATTATCTTTTGATTAGAAGTTCCGAAAGTATCCATAGGAATAAACTCATAGAATATTCCGTAATCTAACATTAACAACAGTTCATTACAGTCATTCTGATCTTGGATAGCAAAGAAACCTTCAGAAGCATTATAGATCTCATAATATCTAAATCGATCACTAGGTAGTAGCTTTTTATACTGATCCTTATAAGGCTCAAAACTAACTCCTCCATGGAAATAAACCTCAGCATTAGGCCATAGTTCTAATAAATCTCCTCTACCTGTCTCTTGTATAATGCGGTTTAATAACACCAACATCCACGAAGGTACTCCTGCAAAACTAGTTACATTCTCATTCCTTACTTCCTTAATAATTGCATTCATCTTGCTTTCCCATTCAGACATTAGCGATGTCTTGTTACTAGGAGTACTGCTTAACTCTGCCCAAAAAGGCATATTATCAATTAAGATAGCCGATAAATCTCCAAAGAAAGTATTCTTGTCTTCATAAAGTTGTTTACTTCCTCCTAACCTTAAGCTCTTCCCAGTAAATAACTGGGAATCTTCATTATTATTTAAGTATAAACACAATAAGTCTTTTGCTGCTTTATAATGACAGTTCTCTAATGCTTCATTACTCACAGGTATAAACTTACTTTTTGCATTAGTAGTTCCACTTGACTTAGCAAACCAACGAATAGGCTCTGGCCAAAAGATATTATTCTCTCCTTGACGAGCGCGTTCTATATAAGGCTCAAACTCTTCGTATTTAAATAAAGGCACTCTCTCTGCGAAGTCTCCATAGCTCTTTATACTATCGTAGCCAAACTGCTTTCCTAAGATTGTCTTCTCATTTGTCTTCATTAAATTCAAAAACAAGTCATTTTGTACTTCATTTGGATATTTTCTAAATAGATCTATCTGGTGAATTCTCTTCTTCAATATCCAAGAAGCGATAGAATTAATAATTGTGAATGCCATATCTTATTAATTAGTCAAGTATCTAATCTTTTCATTATGAAAAGTTAGTAATTACAGTGGTAAATGTTTTTTCGTACTTTTACGACTTACCCAAAAATAACAATTTTATCTATGCAATACGAAGGAGTTTTAAACAAAATGCAGACGGAATTTAACACCCCTATTGAATACTATTTAGTATTTAAAAGCAACTTCATCAATATAAATCAGATTCTTGACAGAAACATAAAGATTGAGTTTACAGGATATGAATGTTTAAACTGTGGACAGCACAAAAAAATATTTAGACAAGGCTTTTGTTATGAGTGTTTTTACTCTAGTGCACAAGTAGGTGATTGGATCATGAGACCTGAGTTAAGTACAGCGCACCTAGGGATAGAAGATAGAGACTTAGAGTATGAAACAAAGGTACAGATACAGCCTCATATCGTATATCTAGCTGTAGCTAGTGATGTAAAAGTAGGGGTAACTAGAAAAACACAAGTACCTACCAGATGGATAGATCAGGGGGCTTCTAAAGCAATAGAGATAGTAGAAGTACCTAATAGATACTTAGCAGGAATCACTGAGGTAGCTCTAAAAGATATGTTTACAGACAAAACGAATTGGAGAAAGATGCTACAGAATGAAGTACTAGAAACAAACTTAGAAGAAATAAGAAATTCTCTAAAAGAGAAACTACCAGAAGAAGTAAGACCTTACTTTGACCAAACTGACTCTTCTATCTTTAATCTAAATTACCCTGTCATACAATTCCCAACAAAGATAAAAAGTCTTAACCTTGATAAGACTCCTTCTTATGAAGGTAAGTTAAAAGGTGTCAAAGGACAATATCTACTATTCGAAGATGGTACTGTATTTAATATCCGTACTTATGAAGGATATATGGTTAATATCGAAGTGATCTAATAACATATATAAAAAAAACGAGCTCCCTTAATTGGAGCTCGTTTTTTTTATACTATTCTGTTTCTTCTGTCTTTTTCTTTTTACCGAAAAGCCCTTTTAAGCCTTCGCTAATTTTGTTGACTGTTTCTTCAGTTTCATTTTTCTTTGTCACATCCTCCTCATTTGGAGTATTGTTTTCCTTTTTACCTCCTAAGATATCTAACAATGCATCTTTACCTTTTCCTACTAATTGATTCTTCTGTTCTTCTAAAATTTCATTTGTAATATTCTTTACTACATCAGCCATATTAGCAGACACCTTTGGGTTGGTAAAGTCACCAGTCACTCCTACTTTCACAGGTATTGCATCAAACTTATTACTAGATTTAGGTCCTAAAGCAGTCAATGCATTAGCGACATCATTACCTAATAATTTAGCTGGTACTTTAAAGTCCAAAGCATAATTAAGGCTTTGATCAAAGCCATGCTCACCTGATACAGTCACCGCTAAGTCTTTTGTTTTTATATCAAAAGGCTTGAACTGTACACGTCCATTATTAAAAACAATGTGCATCTTTTTATTACTCAAATCTAGATTCTTCAAATCAATGAAGTTCAACGCTCCATCTAATGAAGATAGTAGTTTAGAATTCTGAGCAGTAATACTAGCATTCGCTAAATCACCTTTTATATCACCTGACATTGTATTTAAGTCTGGTGATAAATCTGCTGCATTTAACTTTCCTTTCATCACTACAGCTGCATTTACTTTCCCTGACATCACATTAGCAATAGGTGCTACAGCTTTTAAAAACCCTAAATCAGTAAAAGTCTGTTTGATATCTAAACTTTGTAGTCCTAAGTTCATATCAAATGTAGGTATAGCTTCTTTTGTTGACACATTTCCTCCGAAAGCTATTTTCCCACCAAAAAGATCTGTTGACATATTTTGAAGACGTGCTGCTTCATCTTTAATCACTAATGTACCTTTTACATTCTTAAGTGTTAGGTCGTCGTATACTACTGTCTTTGCATTTGCATTAATTGTACAATCTAAGAACCCTGGAATCTTTAATGGATCGGATGCTTTTGTTGTAGTTGATTTCTCTTTCTTCTCTTCTACTTTCGCAGTATCTTCTTTTAATAAATCAGCTAATACAAAATTATTAGAGTTTAAATTAAAGTTTCCTTTTAAGGTCTGCTTCTTAAATAAGAACCCATATAGATTATCTAATCTCCCGTCTGCATTTAGATCTGAAGTACCCGTTTTTATAGCAAGCTTATTTAGCGTAACATTACTTGTATTAAAAGTAAGAGCTGCCTCTTGTATCTGCATTGGCTTAGCCATCGCATCTGTACTAAAATTAAAGCCTGTCAAAGATACACTACCACTGTTTTTTATATTTTGATATTGTTCTTTCTCTACAGAGTTCATATCAAAATTAGTAGCTACTTTCGCTTTTAATATCCCTGTCAGTGGTGTATCTAGTTTCACAGGATATGCTTTAGATACATTTGCCAAATTAATAACTCCATCAAAATTCGCATCTACTAATGCATTCTCGCTAATGTTCTTAATCTTTGCTTTCGCATTGAATATATCTTGATCTATCTTAAATGACAATTGGTTAATATCTACATATAGATCTTTCATTATCCCCGTCTCATTCATCACATTAATATCTAATAGAATATTCTGAACTGCTTTAGGAAGATCTGGATACTTAAAGGAAGCATTCTTTGCATTCATATGAATAGCTAGTGTAGGAATAGTCGTTTCTGTCATTTTACCTTTTACCTTTCCTTCTACTTTAAAATCACCTGATGTAGTCACCCCTTTTAGATTACCCGCATAAGCTTCTGGTATTAATCCTAAGAAGTTTTTAAAGTCTGAGTCAGGAGTAGCAAAACTCAAATCAAACTGCTGTCCGTCTTCTAATAACTGCACTGAACCATCAAATGCTAAAGGCAACTGATTAATCAATGCTTTATTCTCTTTAAATGAATACAATTGATTCGTCATATCCATTCCAATTAAAGCTTTCAGTGATAAGTTAACCTCATTCAGAAACTTAGTATCCTCCATTACAAACGAAACTTTTGCTTTAGATTCTGTATCTAAATCCAGTATATCATCTGATAGATTACCTGTCCCTTGGTGATAAAACTCGTTAATAGTAAACATCATTTTACTACCTAAATCTTTATATGTCAAGTTTAGATTGTCTATCTTATAATGATTTAAAGCTAAAGAAAACGGATCTTTATCCGAAGAGTCCTCTTCCTCTTCATCCTCTTTTTTTAATGCTATATCATAGTTAGCTACCCCTTGTTCATTCACTATCACGTTAACCTTAGCATTTTCTACTAAGATATCTTCTATACTCATAGGCTTATCCGCCCCATTGAATAACTCCATAATAGACATCTTTAGCCCTATCATTTTTGCAGAGACTAAGGTGTCTCCTGCAAATGGTTCTTTATTCACAACAGCTAAGTCCTTAATCACTACTGTTGCTTTAGGAAAGTTACGTATAAAACTCAAGTCTACTTTTTCAAATGTCACCTTTGCATTTAAGTTGTCATTGATAGTCTTTAGCACTAAATCCTGTATCTTTCCCTTAAACAAAATAGGTGTTAGCATTAGTAAGATAAACAATCCCAACACTATACCTCCTGTCCATTTTAAAACCTTTTTATTCATAACTTTTCATTTTATTACAAAATAACAAAAAAAAAGAGTTATCCCTAGTTTAAAAGGATAACTCTTTATTCGATATTAATCAATTTATGTCTTCTTTAACGAAAGCATAAATTTGACTAAAACATTGTCTTATTACTACTCTATTTTTACTTCAAAAGGCAATATTGCTTGTACACCTCTCATATTGTTGAAATAGTTAAGTCTCTCTATCATTTCATAGTTAGCTTCACCTATCTTTTCTTTGATTAGCTCTTCTTCTGATTTAAATACAGAAGCACCTAGATACCCTCTAAGCATATCTTCGAACTTCATTTTATACTCTGGGTAGTTCACTACTTTATAGTCGTCTATCTCTACCTTTTTAGCAGCATAAGCGATGGCTGTATCTAATCCTCCTAGTTCATCTACTAATTTATTTTCTAGTGCATCTTTTCCAGTCCACACTCTACCTTGCGCTAATTCGTTTACTTGTTCTACTGTCATCTTTCTTCCATCAGCTACTCTCTGAACGAATGTCGTATATACATCCTCTATGCCTTCTGTCACCATCATTCTAAAGCCTGGATCAACATCTCTAAACGGACTATAATTAGCCGCATTATCATGTGTCTTCACTTGCTCAGCATTTACTCCATACTTTGTCGCTAATGCTTTAAAGTTCGGAACCATACCGAATACCCCTATAGAACCTGTAATCGTACCTGGATCTGCAAAGATTCTATCTGCATTACTAGAGATATAATACCCCCCAGATGCAGCTACATCTCCCATAGAAACAATCATTGGTTTCACTTTTTTAGTCAACTCTATCTCTCTCCAGATTAACTCAGAAGTCAGAGCACTACCTCCAGGGCTATTTACTCTTAGCACGATAGCTTTTATCTTATCATCTTTTCTTGCTGCTTTTAGAGCACGATTGATAGATCCTTCACCAATATAGCTTACGCTACCTTCACCATCTCTTATCTCTCCTTGTGCATAGATTACCGCAATACGATCTTTAGCTGTTTTTGCACTATTTTTCACAATCACATCTTTAACGTAATCTAAGATATCTACGCTATTATAATCTTTATCTCCTTCTACTCCTAATTCATGTTTGATAGCTGCATGATACTCATCCTCATAAGCTACTTTATCCACTAATCCTGTTTTTAAAGCTAATTTAGGTGTTCTAGCTCCTAGATTATTCGCTATACCATTTAAGCTATCTACAGATATCTTTCTACTCTTAGAGATATCGTTAACTAATGTTTCCCAAATAGACTTTAAGAATACTGTTGTCTGCTCTCTATTCGCCTCGCTCATGTTTTCTTGTAAGAATGGTTCTACAGCACTTTTATATTTACCGTGTCTCATTACTTCCATTTGTACTCCCGTTTTATCTTGTAATCCTTTTAAGTAAAGAATCTCTGTAGACAATCCCTTAAAGTCTAACCCACCTACTGGATTAATATAAATAGTATCTGCAATAGAGTTTAAATAATATTCTCCTTGTGAATACACATTAGCATACGCCAATACGAACTTACCTGTTGCTTTAAACTCTTCTAGTTTATTTCTAATCTCGCGTTTCTGTACTACTCCTAGCATAGAGTTATTATTCAGAATAGAGATCCCTTTAATACGATCATCTGTCTTCGCATACTCTATAGCTGCTAGTACGTCAGACACACCATCTTTTCCAGCTTCTCTAAAGCCGAATTCCTTCATATTATATTTACCTGCATAATCATATTTCACACTAGATAAATCTAAATTAATAACTGAACTATCTTTTACTGTAACAGTATCAGAACTACTTCCCATAGCTACACCGATGATCATCAGTCCAAAAAATAATATTCCGAAGAATATAAACAGACCTACTATCGTAGCTAAAACATTTCTTAAAAACCTCATATTAAAAACAATTTATCTTATTAGTATTCAAATTATAAAAAAAGTTACAGATTATACCCGTAAATTTGCATTATTAACTGATACAAAAGTAACGATTATTCAATTTTCTTTTATTTACTTTGCCCCATGTTTACGCAAAATCAAATAGTATTATCAATAGGTTCTAATCAAGGAGATAAATTATCGAACATAGAGAAATCTATCGAACTGATTAACAAGCATATTGGTACAGTCATAAAAATATCACCTATTTACGAATTTCCTGCTTGGGGTTTTGAGAGCGATCCTTTCTTTAATTGTGCTGTATTATTACACAGTACGCTAAAAGCTGAAACGGTTATTCTAAAGGTACTCGAAATAGAACAAGTACTAGGTAGAATACGTCCACAGCATACAGTGGGGTATAGTGCTAGACTGATAGATATCGATATTATCTCTTTTAACCAAGAAGTGTATAATACTGATAACCTATCTGTACCTCATCCCTTGATGCAAGACAGACAGTTCGTACTACAGCCATGCGCAGATCTAAACTTAGAATGGGCACACCCTATACTAAAGCAAAGTTTCAAAGAATTACTGAATAGCTGTAAAGATAAAACATCTTTTAAGATAGTAGGAGAGATAAAAAGTCCAATTCTTCAATATGGCTTTACTCATGTAAACTTTATCGCCATAGAAGGTAATATAGGTGCTGGTAAGACGACTTTAACTAATCGTATATCAGAGGACTTTAATGCAAAGAATATCCTAGAAGGTTTTGCGGACAACCCTTTCTTGCCTAAGTTTTACAAAGATGCTACGAGATACGCATTTCCATTAGAGATGTCATTCTTAGCAGACAGATACTCACAGTTATCTGATGATTTAGCACAGTTTGACCTTTTTAAAGAGTTTATCATTGCTGATTATTATATCTACAAGTCTATCATCTTTGCTCAAATCACTTTAGAAGAAGACGAGTTCAAGCTGTATCAGCAGATATTTGAGATTATGTATAAAGAAACTCCTAAGCCTGATCTATATGTCTACCTATATCAGAACACAGATCGCTTATTAGAGAATATACAGAAACGTGGTCGTTCTTACGAAAGTGAAATCCCAGGTACTTACTTAGATCAAGTGAACCAAGGTTATTTTAACTATATCAAGACAATGCCTGCAGACAAAGTGTTGATCATCGATATATCAGACTTAGACTTCGTAGCTAATCAAGAAGATTATATCTACATCTTAGATAAGATTCAACATAAACTAGTGAAGCATGACGAATAAACTATTTATGACCATGCTAGGAGTCACTCCTCCAGGACGTCATATAGAACAGCATGATATCTACTTCGGTATAGGCACACAGATGAAAGACCTCATCCCACAGATAGTTGACTTTTGGCCAGAAGCAGGACCTAAACTACACGTAGATGCATGGAGAGAAGTAACGTCTGTACAAGGTCATCACATAGAAGTAGTCTCTAGAGAAGCATACCTACCTAATGATCTAAAGTTATTCTTTATCAATCTAGGCGGTTATAAACCAGGTATTTTTGACGAGTTTCACCAGACGTGTCTAGTAGTCGCTAATAGTCAGAAAGAAGCTATCCAGTATGTAAAGAGTACAGCCTTCTATGAAGAGTATAACCTGCCTCCGAGAGGATATAGTCACGTAGATAATAAGTATGGTCTAGATGTAGATGATATCTATGAGATGGACGAAATCTTAAATGAAAATTTAAAACAGCAATACGCTATCAAAATAACTCCTTCTATAGAACCTCTAACAGATGATCACATAGAACTAGGGTATATGAAGCTAAGCAGTTTCTAACTATAAAGAACGTCCCATGATAGTATATCATGGGACGTTCTTTATTTACTTACTTTGGAGTATGACATAATCAAGTAGCTCTCCTATTATAATCACTAATACTGAGAATGTGAGCATCCCTAGAACATAAGCAAAGAAAGCTTTCAAATAACTCTTTATACGTTTCACTTCAAAGAACTGACCTATTCCCCAAGTACAATAGAGCACTCCTACCACTCCTGCAATAGCCATTAAATTAACCTTTACTATCCCTTGTATTATAGCAAATACAGAAAATATCAACATAGACATTCCTGTCACAAAGCACAATAAAATTAATATCTCAAATAAATTAAAAGAGTGTTTTTTAAATAACACCTTAGCCCATACCGCTATAAACACTCCTATAATTATATTCATATACCCTGAATGAGTGTCTCCCCATAGAAATATACTATCTGCCACTCTTCCACCTCCTGAATGATGGTAAGAAACAAAACTCTCTATGTGAAAATAATGAGCAATAAGGGAATAAATAAGAGAAGCTATAATAATGAATATAATAGGCTTTACTAATTTACTTCTATCCTCAGTAATATACATCTGAACTGTAATACCTGGTTTTAGCAATAGTTCTTTTATAGTATAGAATATACCCTTCTCAACGTGTAAAACGTGGCTTATCTCATGCAAAACATAGTGACTATCTATTCTCTTTAGCTTAATTGATTCTCCACAATCAGGACAATATCCTGTTGATAAATCTGTATGAGACGTTTTACAACTCATGATTTTCTGTATATTAAGTTCAGTTATCTTATATAGTCACTACATAGTGACTAAGGAAACAAATATAATAAAATCACTTAATTCTCAAATACAATTGCGAAAGCCTTCAAAGAGATCTCTTTGAAGGCTTTCGCAATTGTATATAAAAAATTTACATCTATGAAGACATCATTAAGCCTTAGCAAACTGTACTTCAGCGAATAACTTAATATCCTCACCTACTAACACTCCACCAGTTTCTAAACCAGCATTCCAAGTCAATCCAAACTCTTTACGGTTAATCTTAGACTCTAGAGACAGTCCTATCTTAGTATTCCCCCATGGGTCTACTAGTACTCCACTATATTCTGCATTAAATGCTACCTCTTTCGTCTCTCCTTTTATCGTTAGCATACCAGTTACTACATAGTAGTTATCTGTTTTCTTCTGAATAGAAGTAGAAGTAAACACGATATCTTGATAAAGCTCTGTTTCGAAGAAATCTGCACTTTTTAGGTGAGTATCTCTATCCGCATTATTTGTATCTATAGAAGCTACCTTTGCTGTAAATGATATTTCTGAAGTTTCGAATGCTGCATCTACATTCTTAATTGTCGATGTGAAGTCATTAAACTTACCTGATACATTCGTAAACATCATGTGTTTTACTTTAAATCCTATTTCTGAATGTGTAGGGTCGATATTCCAAACTGTATTTGTCATAATAATTCTATTTTTTAAGGTTATAACCACTGTCTTATCAGTAGCGTTTTGTATGAGACAAATGTATAACCTCTAACACCCTCATACACTTAACCTAAATTAAGAACGTATCTAACTACATTTATTCTTCCTAGAACTGATCTTCTACAGATTGAAATATTTTATCTAATAATCGAGGGATTTGGATATGTTCTCCTGCTTCTAGACGAGAGACTACTAAGCTAATCGGAAAAATAACGACCTCTGTATCCTTATACTGTAAGGCATACTCATAGCCTAGGTCACCTTCTACACCTACCCATTCAAAATCGATATAATAATAACGAAGTAATGCCCCGAATAACAATCCTAACTTACCAAGATATTCTTTATCCTTTAGATCAAAACACTGCTCATCGAATAACCACTGAAGTATGTCCAACGCCTTACCAGAATCAAATACGGATTTTAACTCATATTGATTGGCTCCTAAGAGCGTACTTACACTAGACTCTATAAACTCGAGCTCTTCAGGAGTCAAGGCTTGACTACTATGGTCTTCATTGAGGACTATTCCTACATATTCTATCATCTGTACAGCCTCTTCTAAATAGCCACTTGCTAACTCAGAATTTACATCTGACTGACTGATGAATAACTGTAGCTCAAAGCGTACATTGTTATACAATACAGAATACTCATAGATATATAGATCTTCTATCTCTAGCTCTGTCATATAATAGAACTTATCTCCTACTTCCTTTACCTCCTCTTCTATATGACTCGCTTCAGTAGTAAAGTCTTCTAACACCTGCTCGAAGTCAAAGTCCTCTCCTCCTACTGTCCTTATATCATACACAGAGATATAAGGTAGATAACTCACTCCGTCTTTAGTCAAGATAAACCCTCCATAATCTGCTAACTCTACATCATACTCATCAGGTATTACCAATACTAACTTCTCTACTCCTAAATCTATATATTGCATACGCTTTACTTATTATCCTTAGATAAATATACCTTTTTTATTGTAGTCACAAAAGTTATATTATCATCTTATAAAAAAAGCTAACCATTACGTTAGCTTGTCTATTTTAGTCTTCTTCTTTCAGTATTTTATAGCCGTTAGGGTACAGCATATTCACTATCCCCTTAAACACCTGATCAGGTACCTGCTGAGCATTACTGCTATAAGCGATAGATACTTCATCATCGGGATTATATACTAGCATCGTATGCGTCCCTAGTGTGTCTCCACCATGCCCGTAAAAACTTACATTATCATAAACTAAATGCATTATACCTCTACCAAATTTACCTTCTATCTTTTGGGGCAACATTGATTCTAACGAGGCTGATGTAATTACTTTACCATGAAATAAATTATAAATAAAGATATTCAACTCTTTAGTCGTCGTGGTCAAATCTCCCACCCCTATAATATTCATCGGGTTGATGTCTATCATTTCTGCCCATTGTCCGTGTTTGAATTGATATGGTTTATGTACATAGATAGGCATCGATTTAGCAGAATATGTACTTTCTAACCTCAATGGATTCACGATATACTGATTGACTAATAAATGATAAGGTTTATCAGTCACCTCTTCTATTATTTTAGTCAATAGATAATAAGCCGAATTAGAATATGCTCGATCTGTATCAGGAGCAAACTTCACTCCTTGTTCTTTAATCAAGTTTAATATCTCCTGCTCTGTCACTTTCTCTGTCACCCACACTTCTCCTTTTTTGACTACATAGCTCCCTAGTCCACTACTGTGATCTAGCAGATTCTTAATCGTGATACGATCAGCATTGGGCATATCTGGATAGAAGTCAGATAACTTAGTGGTCAACTCTAATTTGCCCTCTTCGATTAACTTAAATATAATCACAGCAGTATAAAGCTTAGTCACCGATCCTATCTGATACATCTTATTCTCATCAGACGAGGTATCGGGTAAATTCTCTTGTCCAAAGTTTTTATGATAGACTTCTACTCCCTTTTTAAAAATAGAGAGACTGCCTGCTTCTGTATTATTCTTAGACAATTCGTTTAAATAATGATCTAACTTATATCCTTGTATTTCTTGTCCAAATACAACAGAAGATAACATCATCACAAATAATAGTATCTTGGTGTTCATCCTAATCGTTTTAATGTATTATCATTAATTAGTAGCTATCACACTACGACTGTTACAGTTATATATAAGTCAAAAGAAAGTCAATCTCTTGATGACTATTCTTATTAATAATTATACTCTAGTCGGGTGTACCCTTTATCACGCTCTATACCAATCTCTATATGCTGTACCACTTCCTCCATTAAGGCTATAACATTGATCTCTACCTCATCTTCAATTCGCTTAGTAATCATCGAAATCGGAAAACATTGCAAGGCGTAGTCTTGATACTGTAACGCCAACTCTCTACCATACTGATCATGTACTACTATCCAATGAAAATCACTGTACTGATACTGAAAACAAGCTCCGAACAAGATACCTAGTGCCTGATGATATTCATAATCATTCACGGCATACTCTCTTAGATTCAGTATCTCCTGTAACTTCGTTATAGCGTCACCACTCTCGTGATAAGCCTGAAGGTCTTCTGACGCTATCCCTAATACTTTAGCCGACGCTGTCTCTAGATGTACTAGGTCATCATACTTAGGTTCTAGTAATGGAAACTGTAGAGAAGATAGACTATCTATACTTCTGATCATCTCCTCTATCTCTTCTAGATAGACAGCTACCTCATCACTCCCTCTATCCTCCTTATTTATAATCAATGATGCTATGACAATATCATCACCATACATCACCTCGAATATGTGCATATACAGCTCCTCCTGATCTTCATTATCATAAGAGAAATAACTTTTTCCTTTATACGTCACTGCCTCTGTATTCCTCTGATGAGCTTTATCCTTAAAATCTTGTAATAGGGCTTTCTGTGTCACTCCCTCAGCTCTCGTAAAAGAGATAACACTAAATCTAATCAGAGGCTCGTCATCATGCTCGCCTCTGTATAGTATCACAGTACTATCCCCATCATTACAACTATAATAATGACTCGGCCCTTTTATAATGGTCTGTCCACTTCCTATTTCGAATACCTTCATTATTTCTCTTTTATTTATCTCAAAGATATTATTTAGTCCATTACTATAACGTGATAATATCATTAAATTATACATATTACCTTGCCCTCATTTGGTTATTTTGGTTACTTATGACCATGCTTTATCTAGCTTATTACCATTCTTAAGTCAATGAAATTCAATATTTATACAAATGTTATTCGGATACAGTTTTGCTATCCTTCGGTAAAAAGGTGTTTTTCCGAGCAAAACCAATGCTTTACCCAAATACTACCCGAACGATTCTAGTAAAAACCAAAACAAACAACTATATATCAACCAATTAACACAAATCATATTCTCCATACAAGGGCAATAACTCCATGATCATTCATTATCTCCACTAGAGGGCATTATAGGTCAATAATTTCTATTGCATAGACATAAAAAAAGCTACTTCGTATAGAAGTAGCTCCTTGATATATAAATATTGATAAGATATTACATCTGTTGGAACAAGTCCCAGATTACGATTCCTGCACTTACAGAGATATTTAAAGAATGCTTCGTACCTAGCTGTGGAATCTCGATCACTCCATCACTTAAGTTTACCACCTCTTGATTAACTCCTTTTACCTCATTACCGAATACTAATGCGTATTTCGCTCCTTCTGTCACCTTAAAGTCATTTAGCATCACGCTATTCTCTACTTGCTCTACAGACTGTACAGATACACCACTCTCTTTTAATGACTTCACTACTTCTACTACATCCTTAGCATATTCCCACTCTACAGTTTCGGTAGCCCCTAGAGCTGTTTTGTGTATTTCTTTATTTGGAGGGGTAGCGGTGATACCACATAGATATACTTTCTCAACTAAAAAAGCATCGCACGTTCTGAATACAGACCCAATATTATGTAAACTTCTTACATCATCTAAAACTACAATAATAGGTGTTTTCTCAGAAGCTTTAAACTCTTCTACATTTTTACGATCCAATTCGCTATTGGCTAATTTACGCATGACTTAAAAATTTTAGCAAAAATACTATTTATCAAATGGATTACTCTCATCTAGGTTTTATTTTTAACTAATTATACCTTAATCAATATTATTACACACAATAAAAAAGCAATATTATTACACACAATAAAAAAGCAATATTATTACACACAATAAAAAAGCAATAGTATTCAAATATAACACACTCGATATTACACTTTTAAAACAAAGATTGCACCAAGTAGTGCTCCCTTTCTTCCTATACAATAGCTAACTTTGTTATAAACCAACAAAGCCACACCACCATGACTAAAAAACTACTCAATCAGCTGGCTCTGCTCACCATACTAAACAATATTGTCTTTGTGGTGATATATCAAGGGTCCCTTATTGCTGACTTTGCTCAGAGCCCTCAATACATACATTTGGTCGAATTGGCATGGATACTATGTCTAACAGGACTCATTATCTTCCCTACGATTATCTGTACGTTATTAGAATCTAAACAAATCAGTGTTCAAAAATTCCCAATATTAGCTATTGCTCTATCCTTTATCTCTGTTATATTTTTTGCATTTGCTAGTATTCCATAATTTTCAGCTTGATATAGACCTAAAACGACATACGTCTTCTTTACCTGTTTTTTTACTATTTTTTAACACTATTTCATTCTTTTTAGCTATATAAAAAACAGAAATAAGATATTATTGCAATATCAAATGAGAGTTCCTACCTTTGCATACTCAAAAAAAATCTATGGTAAGAACTCTCATAACTAGAATTATAACATCCCCAGTCATTATCTATACAACCAGATGCTTTATCGGGTTTTACATCGGATACCTACTATTCTTAAAATATCCGAACTATGAAATCCTGTGGACTTTAATCTCGATTATGCTAGTTATCTCACCAGAAGGTCAGAATTCTAAAAAGCTATCTGTAGAACGATTTAAGTCAAATCTAGTGGGGTCTGCTGTTGGTTTAGTTTGTTTAGAGATTCATCCTAGCCCTGATTTCTACATTAGTTTATTAGGTGTATTTCTAACGATCATGACCTGTTATCTATTCAAGATATTAAATATGGCTCGCGTAGCCTTAGTAGCTCTTATCATTATCCTTGTACAGCCGCATACTGCTAGCTCAGTAGAGGCTACTCCGCTGTTTAGATGCTTAGCAGTGACCTTAGGGTGTGTGATAGGTCTGACGATAACAGTACTTACCTCTATGATCATACGCAGACTAAAAAGGTATTATGGAATACCACTCTCTTAGAAGTTCATTAAGCAAATAGCGTTTGTAAAATGTATCTGTTATATTTGTAATTTGAAACACAAAACTACATTATGACTGCTAAAGCGAAAGCACCTAAGGAAACTCCATTAATGAAACAATACAACGATATAAAAGCCAAGTATCCTGATGCTTGTCTATTATTTCGCGTAGGAGATTTTTACGAGACATTCGGTGAAGACGCTGTCAGAGCATCTAAAATATTGGGCATTACATTAACCAAACGAAGTGCAGGTACAGCTAGTGAAACAGAATTAGCAGGTTTTCCTCATCACTCGATTAATGTTTACCTACCTAAGTTAGTCAAAGCTGGACTAAGAGTAGCTATCTGTGACCAGCTAGAAGACCCTAAAACAACTAAAACTATTGTCAAAAGAGGCGTTACTGAGTTAGTAACACCTGGTGTTGCCTTAAACGATGAAGTGTTACATTCTAAATCTAACAACTTCTTATGTGCAATACACTTTGCTAAAAAGACAATCGGTATATCATTCTTAGATGTTTCTACAGGAGAGTTTTTGACCACTGAAGGAGATCAAGATTATATAGATAAACTACTACAGAACTTTGCCCCTAGTGAGATTCTAGTACAGAAGAGTAATAAGACACACTTCTTACAGAACTACGGGACTACTTATAATCTATTCTTACTAGATGACTGGGTATTCAAGACTGACTTTGCATTTGAGTCTTTGACTACTCATTTTAAAACTAATTCCCTAAAAGGTTTTGGGGTAGAAGATTTAGTAGAAGGGACGATAGCCTGTGGAGCGATACTATATTACCTATCAGAGACACAGCACACTAGACTAGAGCATATCTCTAATATACAGCGTATCGCTGAAGATGCGTATGTGTGGATGGATCGTTTTACGATCAGAAACTTAGAGCTATACAACAGTGCTAACCTGAATGCGATAACGCTATTAGACGTGATAGATAAGACCTTATCTCCTATGGGAGGTCGTCTACTGAAGCGTTGGCTAGCGTTACCACTTAAGGATACCAAGAAGATTACGGATAGACATAATATCGTAGAGATACTAAAAGAGAACAGTGAACTCCTAACACTCTTCCAAACCCAAATAAAGAAGATATCTGACTTAGAACGATTAATCTCTAAGATCGCTACTGGTAAGGTATCTCCTAGAGAGCTAATCTATCTGAACGATTCTCTAGATGCTATTATTCCGATCAAGGAGACTGCCCAAAAAAGTAGTAATGATTCTCTAAAACAAATGGGAAATAAGCTACATGGATGCGAGCTACTTAGAGAAAAGATCAGAGGTACCATCAGTGAGGATGCTCCTGTAGCGATAGCAAAAGGAAATGCAATAGCAGAGGGTGTACACCCAGAGTTAGACGAACTGCGCAAGATCTCTACTTCTGGTAAAGAACTGCTAGAGGCTATGGAGATCAGAGAGAGTGAGAAGACAGGTATTCCATCGCTTAAAATATCGTTTAACAACGTATTCGGGTACTATATAGAGGTTCGTAATACGCATAAAAACAAAGTGCCTGCAGAGTGGATTAGAAAGCAGACGCTAGTGAATGCAGAACGTTATATCACGGAGGAGTTAAAAGAATACGAAACCAAGATACTAGGTGCAGAAGAGAAAATCTATAAGCTAGAGAACGAATTGTTTGAACAGTTCGTAGCTTGGTGTGCTCAATATATCAAACCTGTACAGCTAAATGCTAATCTTATCGCACAGCTAGACTGTCTGAGCTCTTTCGCTCAACAGGCTCTTGAGAATAACTATGTAAGACCACTGATAGATGACTCTTATGAACTAGATATAAAAGATGGTCGTCACCCTGTAATCGAGAAACAACTAGCGTATGACACACCTTATATCACGAATGATGTCTATCTAAACAATAAGGAACAACAAATCATCATGATCACTGGACCTAATATGTCTGGTAAGTCTGCTATTCTTAGACAGACAGCACTTATTGTATTGTTAGCTCAGATGGGAAGTTTCGTTCCAGCTAGAGAAGTACGTATGGGGCCAGTAGATAAGATATTCACACGTGTGGGAGCATCAGATAACATCTCTATGGGAGAATCAACTTTCATGGTGGAGATGAACGAGACAGCCTCTATCTTAAATAATATCTCTGATAGAAGCTTAGTCCTATTAGACGAGATCGGACGAGGTACGAGTACCTACGATGGTATCTCTATAGCCTGGGCTATCGCAGAGTACCTACATCAGCATCCAGGTAAGCCTAAGACATTATTCGCTACTCACTATCACGAGCTCAATGATATGTCTCAGAACTTCGACGGAATAAAGAACTATAACGTCTCTGTCAAAGAACTTAAAGACAATGTGCTATTTTTGAGAAAACTAGTTCCTGGTGGTAGTGCACACAGTTTCGGTATTCATGTGGCGAAGATGGCAGGTATGCCTACTACAGTTCTAAAACGCGCTGAAAAGATGCTAAAACAACTAGAAAAAGGACATGCTAAAGATCAACAACCACTGAAAGCAGTAGAAAATGATCTACAGCTAAGTTTCTTTAATCTAGATGATCCTCTATTAGAAGAATTAAAAGAAGATATCCTTGCTATAGATGTCAATAATATCACGCCAATAGAAGCGATTATGAAGATAAATGAATTAAAGAAAAAACTAAAATAATATAAAGAAGGAAGCTCGAATGAGCTTCCTTTCTCTTTTTTGGTAAAAACCTTTGTAAAAAGGCATGAACACAGACTTTGTAAATCAAGGAGTTAAAAAATATCTTTGTTTTTTAGCTACTTTTTATTTGGATAAACAAAAAAACGTTCTATATTTGCACTCGCAATACAGAAGTAAAGCGAAGTTCTTAAAAAACATTATGCGAAAATAGCTCAGTTGGTAGAGCGCAACCTTGCCAAGGTTGAGGTCGCGGGTTCGAACCCCGTTTTTCGCTCTATATCACGCTCGAGTGGTGGAAGTGGTAGACACGCTGGACTTAAAATCCAGTGGGTAGTAATGCCCGTGCGGGTTCAAGTCCCGCCTCGAGTACATAATCCCAAGTTAACGCTTGGGATTTTTTTTTGCCCCTTTAGAAATGTCATCCCCTTAGATATTTCTACAAAAAGTAAATTTCTTTAATTTTGTTTCTTAATTGATATGAGTGCATTCGTAATTAGTTTAAAAGATAACGGAAAGTATAAGTACACTTTTGAACACAGAAGAGGTAAAACATTAATGACAAGTGTAGAGTATCCTAGTGTAGAAGCTATTCATTCTACTATATCGTTCCTTAGAACCAACTATGATTCTCTAAACTTCATTAAGTTTAAAACCCCATCAGGTAAGTCTTACTTCAGACTCGCAATAGACAAAAAGATCTATGCCAACAGTAGAAGATTTAATACCGAACTAAGATTCGAAAAGGCAATGGAGGAGATTAAGTCAAACTTTGCTAACGCTGAAATACTAGATTTATCTCTAGATATCTTTGGAAATTTTCCTTCAGAAGATATATTTGACGCAGAGTAAGTATAATCTAGTTATTATAAAAAACTGATTTACAAGACTCCATAGAATAGTTTTAAAAAAACTAAAAAAGTCTTTTTATTTAATGGAAAAACATTCTATATTTGCCATCGCAATCACGAAAAAACGTGTGCAGTCAATGCCAATTGAGCTCGAGTGGTGGAAGTGGTAGACACGCTGGACTTAAAATCCAGTGGGTAGTAATGCCCGTGC
>NZ_BCMQ01000012.1 GCF_001485415.1 Myroides odoratimimus | reverse complement strand
AATAATCCTTTCCTTTATTTCTCTTAAAATCAACTGTTTAATAATTTTGTCGTGTACTAAGAATATTAAATTATGAAAAACCTGTATTTATATCTATTATTACTGATTGGGATGCCTTGGGTATATGGGCAGGCTGTTCTGTCTAAGCCTAGTTTTGCTAGTTCTGCTTCTATCGTTTATCTCAATAGTAATCCCAGAATGTATTTAGAGGATTCTCAGGTGAGATTTTTTACTAGTTTTAGAGCTAAGCATACTTCTGCTAAGACTAATAGGTATGAAGAGAAATATGAGTTAGAAGAACTGATGTACAATAAATATCGTTTATTAAACAGGAATATTAAGTTTAATAACGGAGTAGCTGTGGATGTGTCTCCAGATAAGGGGTATGTAAGAGAGTACGATCAGGATTTAACCTTTTTACAGAACCTATTTCTTGATTTCCTTATCGGAATATTGCCCTAATTGTGTGTTAATATAATTACATTATGGGTAAAGTATGTTTTTATTTGTTGATTTTACTAGGAATACCCTGTATGTATGGATAGTCAGCCCTATCTACTATTCACTTTGCGAGTCCTGCATCTATAATATACTTAGAGGGAAGTCCTGAAGTTTATTTAATAAATGCAGATGTGAGGTTCTATGCGAATTTTAAGGTTAAACAGAAGTCATCTGTGAGGGATAGATACGAAGAGATGTATAGTGTAAGAAGATCTATGATGGATAAGGAGCTAGAGGAAGAAGAGAAGGTGTATGTGAGAGTTCCTGCTAAACGAGCATTCAATAAAGAGATGACAGGTTGGTTAGATAAAAAAGAAAGAGCAGATGTAGTTCGCAAAGGCTTTGAAAAAACTGTAGGTAGAGTATTAGCTAGGGTGATGGGAGGAAGATAAGATGGTATGTTGGTAGATAAAATAATTAGTTAGTATATGGACTCTGTAATAAAAAAATAAGCAAAGCGACTTCTGGTGTATCAGGAGTCGCTTTGCTTATTTATAAATATGTATTATCGTTTATAGTACGCTATAATACTCGCTTTTGCGATGGTGTTTGCCCATAAGTTAAAACCTACAATGGCAGTAGTAGTATTTCCATCTAGTCCTAGTTTATCCGTTTTAAGGGCATGTACTGTTATGATGTATTGGTGATATCCATGATCTACAGGAGGACATGGTCCACCAAAACCTTTTATTCCATAATCTGTAAGGCTCTGTATAGCACCTTTAGGTAATAGAGGAGAGTTGACTTTTCCTGCATCAGTTACTAGTTCGTTTATATTGCTAGGAATATCAAAGACTACCCAATGCCAAAAACCACTTCCCGTAGGTGCATCAGGATCATACATCGTGATGGCAAAGCTCTTGGTATCTTTAGGAGCATTGTGCCAAAATAACTGAGGAGATTGATTCTCTCCATCGCATCCAAAACCATTAAATTCGTGTTGTTTAGTTGTTTCTCCACCTAGATCTTTACTAGATAATGTAAAGGTGTTCTGTCCAAAAACACTAGTCGATAGTGTTAGTACTAGCCCGATTATAAAATTTGCAGCTTTCATTGTGTTATGATTAAATGTTTAGGGCAAATTTATAGTAAGGTCTATAGTAGGAGTTAGCGGGATTGGGTCAAAAAATGTTGCTAGAAGCTCATTGTTTTTGACTTTGTTTAGGTGTGATATTATACTTGGATTTATACGCTTGTATAAAGCTAGATACATTCTCATAACCTACCTTTAGATAGATTTCTGATGCAGTAGTTGTATGCTGTGTAAGTAGGGTATGTGCATATTCTAATCTTCTGTTTTGAAACCATCTGCTAGGAGAATCACCATAGTGTTTTTCAAATTCTCGTTTGAAAGTAGATACGCTCATATTGCACAGAAAGGCTAGCTCAGATAGAGTGAGCTTGTTTAAGATGTTCTTTTCTATTGTCTGTGTGAACTTTAAACTTTTATTATTGTTGTTAGTTATAAAGGATTGAAGAAATGCTGTTCCATTGACCTCAGTGAGGTATAGCATGATCTCTTCTAGTTTTATATTTAGTAATCTCTTTTGAATAGAAAGGGAGAGTTTAGCTATATCCATTAGACTTTCTACAAAGTGCTTACTGAAGTTATCGTAGTTAAAAGTATGGATAGAGTGAGTACTTTTATTTTCTACTAGTTCTATATTGTATTTAGAGATAAAGTTAAGTATCAATTCATTGTCAAAGAACAAGAGGATACTTCTGTAATTAGCAGTGTTAGATAGTTTTTCGGTCATTAAACAATGACCAGCTTTCATTAGGATGAATTTGGAGTTATCTAGTGCTTCAAAAGAGTTGTCAGACCATACTTCCTTTGTTCCTTCAACTAAAAAACTAAAAGTGTTTTGATTTAAAATTACTTGTTGTTTAGAGATCTCCTGTTTAGTATGATAATCAAATATAGTTATCTGTTCAGTGACGTCAGTGATGAAGTCGTTGGGAAGAAGGATGCTTTTCATACTATCAGTTTTAGGCTATGTAGGTCTTTTTATTTCACTATTATAAATAGGATTTAATAGGTAGGGTAAATGTAGTGAAATAAGCGAAGTGAAAAGAGGTTGAATAGTCAAGGAGAATGTAATTGTATTTATGAGGACTTTTTATTTAAGCAGTAGTGAGGAGATTGGTGTTACTTTATGAATATTGTAAGCAGAATTTTGATAAGGATGTGAGATGCTTTAACAATTTTTTGTTTGTTTTAAAGGAGATAAAGAGGTTGTTTTTTAAGATAAAATATTGTATTTTAGATAGTTGTTTTTAAGAGGAGATTGGTAATAAATTCTAAAGGAAATGTTTAAATTCCTTCTATACTCTTCTTTAAATGAAGAAATATAAATTATCTTTGCTCCTTTAATTAAATTAATCAAAATGACATTAAATCAGATTTTAACTCCGCAGATAGAGAAGGCGATTCAACAATTATACGGTGCTACTGTAGATAAAGTTGAGTATCAGGCGACAAGAAAAGAGTTTGAGGGTGATATTACTGTAGTTATCTTTCCTTTTCTAAGACAGATAAAAGGAAACCCAGTAGAAATCGGTACTAAGATAGGTGAGTACTTAGTAGAGCATACTTCTGTAATAGAACGGTTTAATGTAGTAAAAGGATTTTTAAATTTAGTCGTTTCAGATAGTTACTATATCGATTTCTTTAATGCTACACGCAAAGAAGAACACTTCGGATATGTGACACCTACACCTGGTGATAAGTCAGTGTTAGTAGAATATTCTTCTCCTAATACAAATAAACCTCTTCACTTAGGTCACGTTAGAAATAACTTATTAGGATATTCGGTAGCTGAGATATTAAAGGCTTCTGGTAAAAAAGTTTATAAAACACAGATCATTAACGATAGAGGTATCCATATCTGTAAGTCTATGTTGGCTTGGCAAAAGTATGGTAATGGAGAGACTCCTGAGTCTACTGGACTTAAGGGAGATAAATTAGTAGGAAACTACTATGTGAAGTTTGACGTGGAGTACAAGAGCCAAATCAAAGAATTAATGGCTCAAGGTATGTCTGAAGACGAAGCTAAGAAAGAAGCTCCAATCATTAAAGAAGCAAAACAGATGCTTGTAGATTGGGAACATAATAAACCTGAGGTTATTGAATTGTGGAAAACAATGAACCAATGGGTCTATGATGGTTTTGCGGTATCGTATAAAAACTTAGGAGTAGACTTCGATAAAGTATACTACGAGAGCAATACTTATTTATTAGGTAAAGATGAGGTAGAGAAAGGTCTAGAGCAGGGAGTATTCTTCAAAAAAGAGGATAACTCTGTATGGATAGACTTATCAGAGGAAGGATTAGACGAGAAGTTGGTACTTCGTGGAGACGGTACTTCTGTATATATGACACAGGATATCGGTACTGCTATACAGCGTGTGAATGATTTCGGCGATGTAGGTGGTATGGTGTATACTGTAGGTAACGAACAAGATTATCACTTTAAGGTTCTATTTTTAATACTTAAACGTCTTGGTTTTGACTGGGCTGAGAGTTTATATCATTTATCTTATGGAATGGTAGAGTTGCCATCAGGTAAGATGAAGAGTAGAGAGGGAACTGTAGTAGATGCAGATGAACTAATCCAAGAAATGACTGACACAGCTAAGTCTATCTCAGAAGAATTAGGTAAACTAGAAGGGTACTCTGAAGAAGAGCGTACTCAACTATTTACTACAATAGGCTTAGGTGCATTAAAATACTTTATCCTAAAAGTAGACCCTCGTAAAGGAATGATGTTTAACCCTAAAGAATCAGTTGATTTTGCAGGGAATACAGGGCCGTTTATTCAATATACATATGCTCGTATCCAATCTATCTTAAGAAAGGCAGACTTCGATTATACATCAGAAATAAAAGGAATCACATTAGATCCTAAAGAGAAAGAATTATTAAAGTTATTAGAGGAGTTCCCTGTAGTGATTCAGGATGCTGCTCGTACACATAGCCCTGCTCTTATAGCTAATTATGTATATGAATTAGTAAGAGAGTATAACTCTTTTTATCAAACGGTATCTATTCTAGGAGAAGAAGATGCTGTATTAAAAGCGTTTAGAGTACAATTGTCAGAAAAAGTAGGAATGGTGATTAAGGATGCGTTCTCATTATTGGGAATCGCTGTACCAGACCGAATGTAATCTTATATTTTTTTGTGAAAGTAGAGAAATCATACCTATACCAGTCACTTGCCATTATAGTAATGGCAAGTGGCTTTTTTTTATTCTTTAAAGGAAATTTGCCTAAAAAGTTATTTAGTGAAGAAGCTCTTCCTACGAGTAATATTGTAGTGGATAGTCTGATGTTAGAAGCACTAGAAGGCATAGAAAAAGAGAAGCTAGTAACTAAAGATAGTCTAAAGACTGAAAAAACAGGAATAGATGATGAGAATGTAATCATCGTTCCAGAAGATGTGTTTACTAGTGATGAAGAATCTAGTTCTTTTAAAGGAATGGCGTATCTGGAGAATTTCTTTGCTAAACTATATGCTCTAGAACAACAAAAAGGGGGACGTGTTCGTATCGCTTACTATGGAGATTCGATGACTGATGGAGACTTAATCGTGCAAGATCTGCGTAAGAATTATCAGAGTAAATATGGGGGTATGGGAGTAGGTTATGTGCCTATTATGTCTGAATCCGCACAGTCTAGATTATCTGTTATCCATAAGTATTCGAATAACTTCAAGATGCAGTCTTATCTAAACGTCAAAAAACCTCAGAAGCCTTTTGGGGTATCAGGACAGGTGTATTTCGTGAAAGATACAGTTAAATCTACTTGGGTGAGTTATACAGCAGGTAAGATGCAAAATATGACAATGCTTTATAATCCAACACTTTATTATGGAAGTTCTAATAATAAAAGAGGAGAAGTAGCAGTTATTATTAATAAGGATACTATTGTCAAGAAGTTAAGTGTCAGTTCAGAATTAAATAAACTGAAGATAGCTGATGGTAATATTAAAGATGTTAAACTACTATTTAAACATGCTGATTCTATTCCAATATATGGTGTAGACTTTAGTGCAGGCGGTGGAGTGCAGGTTGATAACTTTTCTAGTAGAGGTAATTCAGGATTGCCACTATCGTTGTTTAAAGTGAGTTTAATGCAGAAGTATCAAAAGAATTTAGATTATAGTCTAATCGTATTACACTATGGTGCTAATGTTTTAAATTACGGATCTCTAGATTACTCATGGTATACGAAGAAGATGGGGAATGTAGTGAAACATTTAAAACAATGTTTTCCTAATGCTAGTATTCTAGTAATATCTACTGCGGATAAATCATCTAAAGTAGAAGGTGTGATGAAGACAGATGCTGCTGTAGAACCACTGATGAAGGCACAGAGAAAATATGCTATGGAAGCTCATGCTGGATTCTTTAACCTATACGAGGCTATGGGAGGAAATGGTTCTATGGTCAAATGGGTAGAAGAGGTACCTGCAAAAGCGAATAAAGATTATACACACTTTAATCATAGAGGAGCTTCTGATATCTCAGGTAAGATCTTCGCTAGATTAGAAGAGGGGTATACAGATTATAAAAAGAAACACGCAGGACAAGTGCCTGTTAAGAAAGTAGATTCTCTTCAGCAACCAGATAAAGAAACTGTTGTAAGAGAAGATAGTTCTAAACAAAAAATAGAAAATGAAAAGGAATAAAATTGCTGTTTTTGTTGTAGGTATTTTATTTCATATTGGTTCTTTTGCTCAGGTTAATTCACTTCTTACTAATGAGTTTAGTGATGAAGAGGTAGAAAATGTGAATGAAGAAGGAATAGGAAATAAGATCTATTACGCAGAACAATTAAAAACTTTCTTTGAGAAAGTTCAGAAGATGACTCGTTCTAAGGAAGGGAAGATAAACATTGTTCATATAGGTGATTCTCATATTCAAGCTGATTTTTTTAGTGGAAGAATGAGATCTTTACTTCAAGATAGATTTGGAAATGGAGGATTGGGATTTGCCTTTCCTTATAAATTAGCTAAGACTAATGGTAACTCTCTTGTTAGGTATTCTTCTAATGCAGAATGGAGTAGTTACAGAAACATATTTCCAGTAAAAGATGCACAAGTAGGATTAAGTGGAATAGCGCTGTCTACAAATAATAGTAATGCTGTCATAGAGCTTAGTGTACGTGATGCTTCATATGGTTTTTCTCGCATGAAAGTTTTTACACCTTCTAATAAAAAGGAGTTTAATGTAGGAACGGCTAGTCAAAAAGTTTTCTTAGAATCAACTGCCCCTAAGAAGATTTCTCATCAGATTAAAAGAGGAGAGTCTCTAGGAGCTATCGCTAATAAGTATAATACTACTATTACTGAGATTAAGAAAGCGAATAATATGAAGACGAATACCATTCATGCGGGTAAGAGGCTTAGTATTCCTACTAAGCAGAGGGAATCTGTAGTGGTGTCTAATAATATGTTTAATGAGCTATCAGGGGAGAAGAATGACGTATTCTATACCTTTGAGTTAGGAGAAGAGCTAGACCGTATCTATTTCTACTCTAATCAACAGGCTGAAGCGTATGACCTAAATGGTGTAGTATTAGAGAATGATAAACCTGGAATACTATATCATACAATAGGTGTGAATGGGGCGAGGTTCTCTGATTATACTAAATACGATTTGTTCTTTAAGCAACTTAGAGGATTAGAGCCAGACTTAGTAATTGTATCTATGGGAACTAATGAGTCCTTTGATAGAATGAGTGGAAGAGATTTTCAAGAGCAAGTCAATATGTTCTTAGCTAAGGTAAAGAAAGTAGCACCTCATGCAAGTGTGTTATTGACTACACCTCCACCATCTTATTTCTCTAAAGATAAGCCTAATACTGTAGCAGCAGAATTATCTAATGAATTAATCATTAATGGAATAGATGGGAAGTATGCTATCTGGGATTTATATTATAATCTAGGAGCAACGCTAGGTTTGCCTAGTTTAAGAGAGAACGGAATGCTATCAAAAGATCTTGTGCACTATACCGTGAAAGGGTATGAATATACAGGAGATTTACTCTATGAGGCTCTTATCGATGCTTATAACCAATTTGTCAAACAAAATAGTGCTTTTTAATTAAATGAGTCTATTTAATATTGAAATACCAAGTATAACTATTGATCAAGTAATCAATTGGTTTACTTTTAATCCTAAAGAGCCTTTGTTGTTTAACTCAGGTTTGTTTTTAGGGATATTTATTGTGTTTTACCTCTTCTATATCTTGATGAGAAAAACCTTCCACATTCGTTTATTGTATGTGACCTTATTCTCTCTATTCTTTTATTATAAGTCTAGTGGAATGTATTTTATTATCTTGATAGGATCCTCTTTAATGGATTACTATTTTGCTAATATTATTAATCATACCTTGAATGCAGCGAAGAAGAAACTACTCTTAACGATTAGTATTGTTGTAAACTTAGGGTTACTAGGTTACTTTAAGTACACAAACTTCTTTTTAGATGGAGTTAATTTCTTTGCGAATACGAAGTTGCATTTAGATGATATTATACTACCTGTAGGGATCTCTTTCTTTACGTTCCAATCTATTAGTTATATTATAGAGATTTATAGAAAAGAGATAGAGCCAACGAAGAACTTTTTAGATTATTTATTCTTTATTTCGTTCTTTCCACAGTTGGTTGCGGGGCCTATCGTTCGTGCAAAAGACTTCTTGCCACAGATATATAAGAATATTTATGTGTCTAGAGATTATGTGAATGAAGGGTTGTTATTAATCATCGGAGGGTTATTGAAGAAAGCAGTTATTTCTGATTATATCTCTATTAACTTCGTAGATCGTGTATTCGATGCTCCGAATAGTTATACAGCATTTGAAAATCTAATGGCATCTTATGGGTACGCTATTCAGATTTATTGTGACTTCTCAGGATATTCAGACATGGCTATTGGTATAGCATTGTTGATGGGATATAGATTGCCAGTTAACTTTGATGTACCTTATCAGTCTATGTCTATTACAGAATTCTGGAGAAGATGGCATATATCGCTTTCTACTTGGTTAAAAGATTTCTTGTACATATCAGTAGGAGGAAATAGAAAAGGAAGTTTCGGAGGATATTTCTTTCCAGGATTATTCTTTGCAGGTATCTTAGGATGGGGGATTTACTATATGAATGAAAGTATTATTCCATTAATTCTAGCTGTAGCATCTATTGTTGTTTTCGGCCTAACCTTCTTGTTAGCAAAAGACAAAAAGAAAAATATGTATACTAACTTTAACCTATTAACGACTATGTTATTAGGAGGGTTATGGCATGGAGCTAGTTTGCGTTTTATTGTGTGGGGAGCCTTACACGGTATTGCTTTAGCGATACATAAGATTATCATGGAGCTGTTTCCTAGAGCAAAAGGAGTTAAACCTCACTTCTTATGGAGAATTTTCTCTATATTCTTAACCTTTAACTTTGTAACGTTTTGTTGGATATTCTTTAGAGCGACCTCTTTTGATACCGCATTAAATGTTATCAATAATATTGCAAGTATAGAGTTTGATTGGGAAGCTTGGACTACTATTGCTATGGGGTATAAAAATGCGTTTATGTTGATTGGTATTGGATTCGTATGGCATTATATACCTAAGTCATGGATGGCAGTGCCTCATCAGATGTTTAATGTTGCGCCAATGTTTGTAAAGGCAGTAGTACTTGGCTTTGTGTTTTGGATTGTTTATGCAACTGCTACAGCAGGACCACAACCATTTATTTATTTCCAATTCTAAAAGTATTTGATTTAAGATAAAAAAAGCCCGATTCTAATGAGTCGGGCTTTTTTGTATTATTATAATAAAGATTATTTCTGTCTTAAATCAGCACTGTGTTTAGGAGACAATAGAGGTTCTGCGAATTCTATTACTTTTTCTTCTTCTAATGCTCCTAAGATAGCATATACATTTCGATAGTCGGTTTTGCTAGGAATGTTAATCACGAAGTATTGCTCACTACACACTTCTATTTCTGTACCTGCATAAAGGATTTCATTGTATAGATCTTCTCTGTTATATTTTTCTTTTTGAACGATAACTTGCACAGTAGAGTTTCCTGAAGCAGTATCTACATATCGATACGTAAGTGTGTTTTCTGTTTCGTCAAATTCTGCATAGATAATATCATCACATGAAAAATCAGGCCCATAAAAAGGAATATTATCAACTTGGTATAACCCTTTTTCTTTATCTATGGTCTTTCCCCAAAAAGTCTCGACCGTATTTTCTTCTAAGACATCACTATAATATCTAACTAAGATTTGTTGATATTGCTCTTCCATTGTGTATTAATATTTGTTCTATTTGTTTTAATCATTGAATAGATACATTATATGTTTCTATTCGGTGTCAAAGATAATGCAAACTGTAAAATATAATACCAAAACAGTTGTTTTTGTGCTTAGTTTCGCAATTTAAGTTTGAGTAGTTTAGTGCTAGTTGTGATATATAAGGTCTTAAAGTCATCTGAGAATACACAATTAGTAGCTAGTTCTGAGAAGTGTACACGAGCGGTTAGTTCAAGGTCTTTATTGAATATCCATAAACCATTAGGCCCTGCAGTAAATATATTGCCAAATCGATCTACTTCAATGCCTCTAGGTTTATCTTCTATTTCACTGATGAATGGTGTGTAATCAAATACTTTAGGTGTGTCTGATTGTATTTTGCTTTTATTTAAGTTATACTGATATAGATAGTCTTTCTTTTGGTCTGAATAGGTGATATAGAGAAGTTTATTATCAATAGATAAAGTTATTCCTTGTGGTGTTAAATCACTTTGAAAGAGCAATTCTAGTTTGTTTTTGTTTGTTATTCTATATAAACCGTAAGTAGTAGTTTTTTTCTGTTTTGATTTACTTTCTGTAAGAATTGTATCCGTAAAATAGATATTACCAGAGTTATCTTCTGTAAAGTGAGAAGGATTGATTAATTTGATTTTTTGAGGGTTATTGATCCAAGAGGTGAAGTTAAACTTTGGTTCTCTAATAATGGCACTCATTTTAGCTATTTTATCTTCTCCATAAAGGAAAAGGGTAATCTCTCCTTGGTTATTAAAGTGTAAAGCACTTGAGTTTAGGTCTCCATTCTTTGTGTTTTGACCTATAAAATCGATGGCTTCTAAGTAAGTTCTAGGCTCGTTATAATGTTCTTTCCAATAGTGTATTTTCTTATTGGGGAAGTCTGTAAAGAGCAATAAGTTTTCTGCTTGAATCCACAAAGGTGAATCAGCATATTGAAAACCTTCAGCGATTACCTCTATGTATGCATTGTCATCAAATACTAATTGCGCTATAGGATTGATGATTTCAATTTTGCCTATACGTTTACCACTTTTAGTATTAGTGTTATTATGTTTAAGATTCTTATTCATAATAAGTTAATTGATAATTATAGAGATAAATATAGTAAAAAATGTAATATAAGGTCTTGTGATAATAAATTTAAATACAGTCTTTTTGCTGTATAGATATTATATCTTTTTCAAAATATAGATAAATACAAATTCTAAAGTATTGTTATATGAATAAGTGATTTCGTTTTTTAAAGAATACTTTGTGATAATTATAGGATAAAATCTGTTACATTTACTTAGATATAACTACTAATAAGAAAAAGAAAAGATATGAACTTGTTTAAAAAATTAGCAGGAGAATTCATTGATATCATTGAGTTCTTAGACCCAACTCAGAATACTATAGTACACCGTTTTGAGCGTTATCAAAACGAGATAAAGAATAATGCAAAGTTAGTTGTTCGCGAAGGACAAATGGCTGTGTTTATTAATGAGGGGCAGCTAGCAGATGTTTTTAGTCCTGGTACACATACCTTAAATACACAAAACTTACCTATCCTAGCAACTTTAAAAGGATGGAAATACGGATTTAATAGCCCATTTAAGGCAGAGGTTTACTTTGTAAGTACAAAGACTTTTATCGATCAACGTTGGGGAACTAAGAACCCAATTATTCTAAATGATAATCGTTTTGGAATGATAGAGGTGCGTTCTTTTGGTACATATACATTTAAAATAGCAGACCCAGGTAAGTTTATTAAAGAGATCGTAGGTACATCAGGAACCTTTACAACAGATCAAATCAATGATCAGTTGAGAAGTGCTATTGTTACTCGTTTTACGGATTCTATTGGTGAGGCTAATTTACCTATTGAGACGTATGCTGCAAACTTAAATGAGTTGTCTACTGCGATTTTCGCGTATATGAAAGACGATTTCGAAGTTTATGGTATGGATGTTACGAAGTTCTTAATCGAGAATGTATCTATGCCTGAAGATATCAAGAAAGAGATCTTTGAGTTGAGCAGATTGAATCATGTTGATTTAAATAAATTAATGCAGATGAAGGCTGCTAAAGCTATGGAAGCAGCTGCTAATAACCCATCAGGCGTAGCAGGAGCAGGAGTAGGTATGGGGGCAGGGTTTGCTATGGCGAATCAGTTTGGACAAGCAATGGCGCAAGGACAAACTACCACACAACAACAGCAACCTATGACAAATACTCCTCCACCTATCCCAGGTGCTATAGCAGTAAGTTATTTTGTAGCATTAAACGGGCAGCAAGCTGGACCTTTTGATTTAGAAGGATTAAAACAGATGACAACGAATGGACAGTTACAAAGAGATACCTTAGTTTGGAAAAATGGAATGGCGAATTGGGAAAAAGCAGGTGAACAAGGTGATTTGACCCCTTTATGGGCACAAACACCTCCACCATTACCAAATATGTAATACGATAAACAAAGGTGCTTCAGAGGCTTTAAATCTTCTTCAGCACCTTTTTTGTACAGGATTAGAATAAAGAGAAAGTTAATAGCTATTTAATTAGAATAAGAAGTGTCGTCAGGAGAAGAGATAAAATTAAATACATCAGAAGCTACACCATGTAGCTCATGTGGTGGGCCAATGACCTATAAGCCAAGTGCTCAAGCATTAGTATGTGAGTATTGTGGTACTGTAAAGGAAATAGAGCAGGGGACAAAAGATTTGAATGAGCATGATTTCGCCAGTTTTATGGAGAGTTATGAAAAAGAGAGCTTTAGTACTACGAAGGTTGTAGAATGCAGTAGTTGTCATGCTACTTCTACCGTAGATGAGAACCTGAAGTCGATGGCATGCCCTTATTGTGCAAATCCTTTAGTAGAACAAGATATACACGAAGAACGATATATTAAGCCGGAGTATGTATCTCCTTTTGCTGTAGATAGGAATCAAGTGTCAGGTATATTACAGAAGTGGATAAAAGATTTATGGTTTGCCCCTAATAAAATACAGAGAGGGATATTCTCTGCGGATAATCTAAGAGGAGTATATGTACCTTTTTGGACCTATGATATGCAAACTCATACTGACTATAGAGGGGAGCGTGGAGATGCCTATTATGTGACAGTAGGTAGTGGAGATAATAAAAGAAGAGAACGTAGAGTTTCGTGGTCAAGAGTAAGTGGTAGAGTCTCTAACTTCTATGATGATATCTTAGTGACAGGAAGTAAAACACTGAAGATGGATTTACTTAATTCTATCTCTACAGGTTGGGATCCTAAAGGCGTACAAAAGATAAAACCAGATTATTTAAGCGGGTTTATTACAGAGAAATACCAAGTAGATTTAAAAGAAGGATATGATAAGGCCAGAGATATCGTCTATCAATATGAAAGAGAAAGTGTAAGAAGAAATATAGGGGGAGATGAACAGCGTATACATAATATGAATACAGATCTGTCCTATATTACTTTTAAGCATATCCTTTTGCCTTTATATGTAAGTTCTTTTTCTTATGGTAATAAGCAGTATACTTTCTATGTCAATGGAGTAACAGGTAGAATTACAGGCGAACGACCATACAGTACTTGGAAGATTGCTTTTGCAGTTTTATTAGGATTGATTGTATTATGTTTCTTAGTGTACTTGTTTAAAGATGCATAGGTATGAAAGTAAAAAAGGTAGTAATAGGATTATTAATAGTTTTTGTAGCTGTGATTTTGGGATGGATTGGTTACCTTTCTTACCTTGAGCGCTCAAAACAACCCTCTCAACTTTCAAGAAAAGAAGAAACCATCGAAGTGATGTATGTGAATTGGGCTTGTGATTGTGCAGATTTTATTGATGCCTCTTTTCTTGTAGAAGGGTATGAGATAGATGAAAAAGATTGTATTTTTATAGAACCAAGTACTGAAAACTTGGCAATTGATAGTGATACTTTATACCACAAACAGTTTGATTATTTTATTAAACTAAAAGGGCATTACTATATTGATAAGGGGGTGCCTACTTCTTATGAACGCAAGGTAGCAAATCCCATTATGTCACCTGATAAAGCAAGAGTTTTTAGATATACTTCTTATGAATTTGTAAAGAAGAAATAAAATAACAAAGCCTCCTAATGGGAGGCTTTGTTATCTTTTAAAAGTATATTTTATGGTTTGTGTGCCTTTAGGGTAATCTAAACTAAGAGTTATTTCTTCTTTATTTACTTTTTCTACTAAATGCATTTTATAATGGTAGAAATTTGAAATTTCTATTTTTTTAAATGTACTTGTAGATTGTGAAGGAACCATGACAAGTAAATCTCGTTCAACTACTTTGTAACTTAGTTTGTCTGTTGTTTCATTACAATTTCCTGCTTGATTTGTAGAAGATATTTTTCGATTAACTTCTTCTTTGTTAAAAGTCCATTTTTCAGTTGAACATTTTTTTTTCTTTGTGTAATCAATACTTAGAATAACTTTTCCTTTATTATCAAGAAATTCCTTTTTTTCGATTGTCCATTCTTTTATAATTTCCTCTTTAAAATTAGCTACTTCGTAAGGGACATTATCATCGCTAGAACATGCTGTAAAATTATAACTTGTAATAGCTATAATTATAAGTACTACAATTTTTTTCATAATAGTTTCTTTAGTTGGTTAAGAGACTAAAGGTATAGTAAAGCATATTTTTTTAAATATACAATTCAAATTGTTTAACTCAAATTATGTATTAAATCAAAGAGTGTAATGTTTTTTAAATTTATTATATACTAAAGAAGGGCTGTCTATTTAAGACAGCCCTTCTTGTTATTTATAAGCCATTTGATTATTTAGCGTTGTTTTCTTCAATCCACTTGCGTGCATTAACGAATGCTTCCATCCAAGGAGAAACTTCATCTTTTCTTCCTTCTGGATAGTTAGCCCAGTGCCATTGGAATAATGAACGCTCGATATGAGGCATCATTACTAAATGGCGTCCTGTAGTATCACACATCATCGCTGTGTTAAAGTCAGAACCATTAGGGTTAGCAGGGTAAGCATCATAAGCGTACTTCGCTACGATATTGTATTGATCTTCTGTCTCAGGTAAGTTGAATTTACCTTCACCGTGTGAAATCCACACTCCTAAAGTACTTCCAGCTAAAGTAGAAAGCATGATAGAGTTGTTCTCTTGAATTGTTACAGATGTAAAGTTACTCTCGTGTTTTTGAGAGTCATTGTGTTGCATCTTACCATGTACTTTGTGTTCAGGGTTGATTAACTCTAACTCCATAAACAGCTGACATCCATTACAGATACCTACAGATAAAGTGTCTTGACGAGCAAAGAAATTTTTCAATGCTGTATTTGCTTTCTCGTTGTACATAAAAGCACCAGCCCAACCTTTAGCAGATCCTAATACGTCAGAGTTAGAGAATCCACCTACAGCTCCGATAAATTGGATATCTTCTAATGTTTCTCTTCCTGAGATAAGGTCAGTCATGTGAACGTCTTTTACATCAAAACCAGCTAAGAACATAGCATTAGCAACCTCTCTTTCAGAGTTACTACCTTTCTCGCGGATAATAGCCGCTTTAGGTCTTGGTTTAGAAGCATCAACCACAGGTTTTTTACCGTCAAACTGAGCAGGGAAGCTGAAGTTTAAAGGTTGTACTTTATAGTTGTTATAACGATCTGTCGCTTTGTTATTCTTCGTTTGTTTTTGGTCTAATAAGTAAGACGTTTTAGCCCAAGTATCTCTGATAGCAGGCACGTTAAATGTAAAGTGATCTGCACCATTAGTGAATGATACTTGTTCATCTGTAGTTACAGTACCTATCTTAGTAGCGATAACGCCTTTAGCAGCTAAAGCTTGTTCTAAAGTAGCATCGTCTTTTGTTTGAACGATAAGTGCGATGTTCTCGTTGAATAATGTTTTTACAGTATCCTTTTCGTTAAGAGCAGTTAAGTCATACTTAGCTCCTAAGTTTACATCTGCAAACGTCATTTCTAAAAGAGAAGTAACTAAACCTCCACTTCCGATATCGTGTCCAGCAGCGATTTGCTCATTAGCTACTAATTCTTGAATAGCATTAAATGCATTCTTAAAATAAGTAGCATCAGTGATAGTAGGAACTTCTTGACCTATTTTGTTTAATACTTGTGCGAAAGAAGAACCTCCTAATTTGAAGCTATCTTTAGACAAGTTGATATAGTAAATAGAACCAGCATTTTTCTTTAAAGTAGGTTCTACTATTTTCGTAATATCAGTACAGTTAGCCGCTGCAGAGATAATAACCGTACCAGGTGCGATTACTTCATCATTAGGGTACTTCTGCTTCATCGATAAAGAATCTTTTCCTGTAGGGATATTGATTCCTAATTCGATAGCGAAGTCTGAACAAGCTTTTACGGCTTTGTATAGACGAGCATCTTCTCCAGTATTGTTACATGCCCACATCCAGTTAGCAGATAAAGAAACGTTCTTGATACCTTCTTTTAGGGGAGCCCAAACGATATTAGATAAAGCCTCTGCGATAGCGTTTCTACTACCTGCAGCAGGATCTATGATTGCTACGATAGGAGCGTGTCCTACAGTAGTAGCGATACCTTCTTTACCTTTATAATCAAGTGCCATAGCACCTAAGTTGTTTAATGGCAATTGTAATGGGCCAGTACATTGTTGTTTAGCCACACGACCACCAACACAACGGTCTACTTTATTTGTTAACCAATCTTTAGAAGCTACAGCCTCTAATTGTAATAATTGGTTTAAGTATTCTTCTACTTTGTTTACAGAGTAATCTAAATCAGCATATACACGGTTGATAGTTTTATCATCCATGATTGTTTTAGGAGAACTACCGAACATATCTTCGATAGCGAAGTCCATAGGTTTATCACCTTTAGTTTTAGACTCTATCGTAAAGCGGTGATCATTTGTAATCTCACCTACAGTGTACATCGGAGCACGTTCTCTCTCAGCAATCTTCGCTAAAGTATCGATGTCTTTTTGCCCAATAACTAATCCCATTCTTTCTTGAGACTCATTACCAATAATTTCTTTAGCAGATAGAGTAGGGTCACCTACTGGTAAAGCATCTAAGTTGATGTTTCCACCTGTTTCTTCTACTAACTCAGAAAGACAGTTTAAGTGTCCACCCGCACCGTGATCGTGAATAGATACGATAGGGTTGTGTTCAGCTTCTACCATCGCACGGATAGCATTAGCAGCACGTTTTTGCATCTCAGGGTTAGAACGTTGGATAGCATTTAACTCAATACCTGAACCAAAAGCACCTGTATTAGCAGAAGATACTGCTGCACCTCCCATACCGATTCTGTAGTTCTCACCACCTAAGATTACCACTTGGTCACCTTCAGATGGCTTGTGTTTTAATGCTTGGTCAAGTTTACCATATCCAATACCTCCAGCTTGCATAATCACCTTGTCAAATCCAAGTTTACGAGCGTCTTCTTCATGTTCGAATGTAAGGATAGAACCTGTGATTAATGGTTGTCCAAATTTGTTACCAAAGTCAGAAGCACCATTAGAAGCTTTGATTAAGATATCAATAGGAGTTTGGTATAACCACGCTCTTTCGTCCATCGCTTGTTCCCAAGGGCGGTTTTCTTCTAAGCGAGAGTATGATGTCATATAGATAGCAGTACCTGCTAATGGCAATGAACCTTGTCCACCAGCTAAACGGTCGCGAATCTCTCCTCCTGATCCAGTAGCAGCACCGTTAAAAGGCTCTACTGTAGTAGGGAAGTTATGCGTTTCTGCTTTTAATGAGATCACAGAGTCAAACTCAGTCTCTGCGTAGAAGTCAGGCTTGTCTGCTGATTTAGGAGCAAACTGGGTTACCTTAGGACCTTTTATGAAAGCAACGTTATCTTTATAAGCCGAAACAATATCATTAGGATTTGTCTCAGATGTTTTTCTAATTAATTTGAATAGGGAAGTAGGTTGTTCTTCTCCATCAATGATGAATGTACCATTAAATATCTTGTGACGACAGTGCTCAGAGTTAACTTGAGAGAATCCGAATACTTCAGAGTCAGTTAACTTACGTCCAAGTTTAGTAGATAATTCATTTAGGTAAGTAATTTCTTCTTCATTTAAAGCTAAACCTTCTTGTGCATTGTATTTAGCGATGTCTTCAATGTAGTTAATTGCTTCAGGAGCAATGTTGATAGTAAAGATGTCTTGGTGAAGTGCATCAAACTCTTGTAGTAACATAGGGTCAAATGCGTCACTGTCTTCAGCTTTTACAAACTCTTCAATACGGATAATTCCATTGATCCCCATATTTTGAGTAATCTCTACTGCATTCGTACTCCATGGAGTAACCATCGTAGCGCGTGGACCGACAAATTTAGCATTGATTGTTTTCTCGTTAATGTGCTTGGCATTGCCAAATAACCAATTTAACTTTTGGATATCTTCATTAGATAAGTTGTTCTCCACTTGTACAGTGTAGAACTTTCTCGAAGGGTTTTCGAAGAAATGAATCATTACGTTAAGAATATTTAGTTGTTGTTGTAATGCACAAAAATAGACTAAAAAAACAAGATTTTAAAACTTAATATTTTACTCTTAATTTTTAATTCAATAAACTCATTTTAACAAAGAAAGATTATAGACAACTCTATAATCTTTCTTTGTTATGATTTGATATCATTTCTTAACATCCATAGTTTTACATATCTAAGGAAGGTTGCGTAACTGTTTAAAACAGATAATATTAATCCTGGTACACCATCTCTAAATCCTTGTTGAATAAAATAGTGTTTTAAGAATCTAAACGCTGGTTTAAGAATAAAATGATATAGAGTTAATTTACCTGTTCGTTTATTATAATCCTCTGCTTGTAGAGTTGCATATTGATTAAGTTTTTGAATATGAATGTCAAATCCTCTATATGTATTATGATATAGTTTATTTTTTAAAAAGCCTATAGTGCCATCTACGACTAAGTTCTCATGAACATAGTTTTTATATGAACATTTGTGCTTATTAAATAGACGGATAACTTTGTCTTTCTGATATCCAGAATAATGTATAAGTTGATTAAAGAAGTAGTTCGATCTATATACCCAATAAGCTTCGTGATTATTTATGTTATCGTTATTTATTAGGACTTGTATCTCTTGTTTAAGGTCTTCTGTTAATTGTTCATCTGCATCTAATAATAATATCCAATCATTTTTAGCATGAGGTATAGCATAATTCTTTTGATTCGAGAAGTTGTCAAATTTGCGTTGTATAACTTTTGCCCCTAAGCCTTCAGCAATGCTTACAGTATTATCTTGACTATAAGAATCTATAACTATAATTTCACTTACAATGTCTTTAGCAGATAAAATACACTGTTTAATCTTGTCTTCTTCATTTTTAGTCGGGATTAAAAGAGTCAATTTATTGATCATTGTAATAATTTAAATGATGAATGTATTTAGTAATAGTAACAGAATAAAAGCTGCTTTATTGCTTATGCAAGTTAATTAATTTAGTATATTTCATAAAAGAAAAGAAAGATTGAATTAGAGCAAATGCAAGACCATCTATTCCATTAAAAATTCCTTTTTTAAAGAAATAACATCTAATGAAGGCTACAATACCGTTTAAAATAGGTTTAAACGAAGAAACTTTTTTGCCTTCATCAAAAAGTTGTTGAGCAGCCCAAGTAGAGTATTGATTTTTTTTGTCTATAACTTGTTTATAAGAGCTCCATCCATAGTGTAAAATATGGACGTTGATGCTCTTTTCATTTGTTGCTATAATATGTTGGTGAGCCATATGATCTGAAGGATAGGCTGTTTTTTTATTAAAAAAGCGAATCTTTGAATCAGGATACCACCCAGAGAAGTTAATTAACTTATTTCCTAAAAAGTTTTTGACTCTGAATTTATAAGCATCATAAGTATTATTCTCATAAGATTTTTTCGAAATGAAAGTTAATGCATCTTGATCCAAAAATTCATCAGCATCTAAGTTCATAATCCAATCGTTTTTACAATATTGTAATCCATAAGTTCGTTGGGGACCGTCGCCTAGGTATGCTTGAGAATAAACTTTAGCTCCTTTATTTTTAGCTATTTCCACTGTTTTATCTGTACTATTTGAATCTATAATGATTACTTCTTCACAATATTGAAATAATGAATCTAAACATTTTCCAATGTTTTTTTCTTCGTTAAATGTTATTACAAGTCCACTAATTGCCATGATTTATTTGTTCTCTAAAGATAATTGTTAAATGTAAGGTTATTATAATATTATTTCACAGTCAATTGATTGTTTTTGACTCTAGAATTAAAGGACTGTATATAGGCTTTGATGAATTTTTCCATCTCTTCTCTTTTTACTGTCTCTGTATTCATCAGGTTTTGCTTTAGTAGAGGATCTTTTTTCCAGTTGTATAGACCTAAGGTTTTCTTCCCGTCAAAAGCTAAGTAATAATCTCCTTTTTCATAGTTATAGATATTATCTAAGTAGTTTACTACAAAGTCTTGATCAGATTTATAAGATTTACCATAAGTAATAATCTTAGTATTAATCTGTAGATAGTCCAGTAAACTTGGTAGGATATCGATCTGTTGGAAGTTCTTCTCTACTTTTTCAGTTGTTATACTTGGGTCATTAGGAGCAAAGAACAAGATAGGAATACGGAATTTACCTACATTCGTTTTCCATTCATCTTCTATAGGTTCTGCACAGGTATGGTCTGCAGTAATAATAAAAATAGTATTGTTATACCACTCTTTATTTTTTGCAGTTTCGAAGAACTTTTTAAGAGAATAATCAGCATAGGCGATTGATTCGTGGATGTCTGCTTCTCCTTTAGGGAATTTACCTTTATACTTCTCAGGGATAGTATATGGGTTATGTGACGAAATTGTGAATAGAGTAGTAAAAAAAGGTTTCTTGAATCGGTCTAATTGTTTGATATAGAACTGTAAAAACTCTTCATCAAATACACCCCAAGTTCCGTCAAATGCATCAGGGCCTTCGTATTCATTCTTTCCATAATATTCATCAAAACCTGCTACATTAGCATATTGATCGAAGTTTTGACTACCGTTGAACGCACCGTGGAAGAACGCAGTGTGATATCCATTTTCTTTTAATATTTTAGGTAGTGTATATACGTCGTTTAATGCATAGCTAGACGAAATAAATGTTCTATTCATTAAGCTAGGAATACTAGAGATAGACGATGGTACAGCATCGATAGATACTTTACCATTAGCGAATGCATTTTCGAAGAAATGACTATTCTGCGCTAGCGAATCCATAAATGGAGTCAATCCTCTATGCATCGTTTCTCTACCGAAACTTTCAACGATTAACAAGACAACATTCTTTTTATTAATACTGTCATATTTGAACTCTTGTACAGGATTAAATACCTGGTCTAGTTCAGCTTCAGTATAGAAGTTTACCTCTTCTAAGTTTTCGTTTCTTCCCATTGTTTTTAATACAGAGAATGGAGTGTTTAAGACTAGAGCTGTATTTTTTAATCCTCCATATTGAGATGCATCTACTAGACGAATAGGTTTGCGTTGTAATCCCCCACGACCTAATACTAGCATGATTCCTATTACTAATACCATCACGACAGTATCTTTAATATTGAATTTACTGCTTTTGATTTTGTAATCTATCTTTCTGTATATCAACCAGAATATTACGAAGGATAAGAACATATAGACTGGTATCCACCAGTAGTCTACAATGAAATTCTTTAATAATCCTGGTAATTCTTGTTCCATACCAGAGGCAGTGATAAAGGCATAAGAACTACGTCTACTGATAAATCTAAAGTATTCGTAGTCTACAAAGTTTAGACATAGTATGAATATATTCACTAAGTAGAAACTGTAAAATAAGAACTGTTGATATCCTTTGTTATTTTGAAATTTACCAGGGAATAAGTGTAATAAGGCGAATGCCATATTAATAAATCCTAGTGCCGCTAAGTCAAATCGAACACCCCCAAGAAATATATTTAAATCCCAAGGATCTAATAAGTGTGAATTGTAAAAATAGAAACCTACTCTACATACTTGATAAAAGAAGAAGATTAAAAGAAATCTTTTAAAGAATAGGATACAATTTTGAGAAAATAATTTACTCATAATCAATAATAAAAACTTTTTTTAATAAATAAAAACAGAGCACAAAAGTACTCTGTTTTATGATAGTAATGGTATATTTAGTATTTATACAGCTACATTATATTCTCTTAAAGCATCGTTTAGAGATGTTTTAAGATCTGTAGATGGTTTTCTCTGTCCGATGATTAACGCACAAGGTACTTGGAACTCACCAGCAGGGAATTGTTTTGTATACGAACCAGGTATCACTACAGAGCGCTCCGGTACATATCCTTTTATTTCTTTAGGAGTATCTCCTGTTACATCTATAATTTTAGTAGACGCTGTTAGTACTACATTAGCACCTAATACAGCTTCTTTCCCTACGCGAACACCTTCTACTACGATACAACGCGATCCGATGAATGCATTGTCCTCAATAATAACAGGCGCAGCCTGTAGAGGTTCTAGTACTCCTCCGATACCTACACCACCTGATAAGTGAACATGTTTACCTATCTGAGCACAAGATCCAACAGTAGCCCATGTATCTACCATCGTTCCTTCATCTACATAAGCACCTATATTCACATAAGAAGGCATAAGGATAACACCTGATGAGATATAAGCTCCATGACGAGCCACAGCATTAGGTACTACTCTGATTCCCTTCTCAGCATAATTCTTCTTTAGAGGCATTTTATCGTGGTATTCGAAGATACCAGCTTCTAAAGTTTCCATCTTTTGAATAGGGAAGTATAGCACTACTGCCTTCTTTACCCATTCATTGATTTGCCATTCTGTTCCCTTAGGTTCAGCTACACGCAATTTACCACTGTCAATCAGCTCTATAACTTCACGAATAGTATTTTGAGTGTTTTGATCTTGTAATAGTGAGCGGTCGTCCCACGCCTTTTCGATTACTTCTTGTAAGTGCGTCATCTGTATTAGATTGAGGTTTGTTAATATATAATTATTGAATGGCTTTGATTACCGCCATTAAGTCTTGTTCGGCTAATCCTTGTTCACTAGCCTTTGCATACGCTTGTTCAGCAGCTTGTGTCAGTGCAGTATTCCATCCTGCATCTTGTGCTAGGCGAATGTCCTTTAGCATAAACTTTAGTGGAAATGCAGCAGGATAGTTATCATCTAGGATAGCAGGGGTCTTTATCTTACTCATACCAGAGCCACATGCACTATTATTTACGATAGCAGTCATCATCTCTCTATTTATTCCATTCTGTTCTGCGAATAGTACAGTCTCTGCTAGTCCTTGTACTACTACAGACATATAGTAGTTAATTGCTAGTTTAGCTTTGCTACCACTACCTGCCGTTCCTAAGTAATAATGGCTTTTACCCATTACTTCAAAAAGAGGTTCGCAAGTCAAGTGATCTTCTAGATCACCACCTACTAAGAATAAGAGTGTACCATCTATCGCAGGTTTTACACTTCCTGATACAGGAGCATCTAGATAGAAAGCCTCTTTCTCTTGTACTTGTTGATATAGTTTTTCAGCTAATGTAGGCGATATTGTACTACTGTTAACGAATGTTTTTCCCTTTAGATCCGTAGTGAGAATTTGTTCGAAAGTACTTACTACTATTTTATCATCAGGCAGTGTTAGAAAGATAATATCTGTCTTAGCGATAAAGTCTGTAAGATCTTCTATAGGAGTAGCCCCTTCAGCGATAAGTGGAGAAGTTTTAGCACTGTCTCTTCTATAGAAGTTTAGTTTATAACCTGCCTTTAAAAGATTGTGCGCCATAGGGGTTCCCATATTTCCTAATCCTATCCATCCTATTTTTTTCATATCTTTTATTTTTTGTGTTGAGGTTATTTTAATGATAAAGCAAATATAACGATATTTTTTTTTGAGAGTCGTTTCTCATGCTATGGAGTTACAGATTTTATACAAATAAATGTAGTGAGGCAATGAGGTACAAGAAGTATCAAAAAACGAAATTATTCTAAATAACTTTCTATTTTTGCCTATCAGCTAGACTAGAAATGAAGAATATTAAATGGGAAACCTTAGATCGCTTAAAGAATAGTTTCAAAGAATTAGAGACTCAGGAGCACTATATCTATATGCCATTTATTAATCTAGCATACTATCCGGCAGAGCCATATCGGTCTAATTATTATGGAATAGGGCTTTTAGAGGAAGGAGAGATTACCTTCTATATCGATCTTACAGAGTATACTATCAAGGGACCTGCCATTATTTTTGCAGATACTACATCAATTAAGAGATGGGACAAGACTCGTCGTACTTATGAGATGATGACAATCTTATTCTCAGAAGATTTCTTACAAGATAAGTTAGTAGAGAATAATGTACTCGCTTCTTTTTCGGATTTATCTAGTCTAGGAGGTTGTGTTACACAGTTAGATTCTAAGGAGTTTGAGAGTTTTAAAACCATGTTTAAGGTCATAGATCTCTATCATAATTCAACCAACTCTTTTCATACAGAGGTCATCAGAGGAGTAATCTACAGTATGATTAACGAAGTAGCGTATCTGTATGAGAAATATGGTAATGTGACCAAAAGTTTACATAAACTAGCTCTCAAGTTTAGAGAGGCGGTAGGTAAGCACTGTAAAGAACACAGAAGTGTACAGTACTACGCTGACTATCTCCATGTACATCCTAAATATCTAAGTCAAGTAATCTCATCAGAAACGGGACTGACTGCTAGTGAGTGGATCCAAAATCAAGTAGTCTTAGAAGCTAAAATCTTACTACAAGACCAAAACCTCTCTATAGGAATCATCGCAGAGATACTTCACTTCAGCGATCAGAGCACCTTTGGCAAATACTTTAAAAAGTATAGCAGTATTAGTCCTAGTGCTTATCGTCACAGTTTATAAGAGGAATTACTTATAAGAGCGTTATCATCTTTTTATTGATAATAGTATTACTTTTTTATAGCGTATCCCATTCTTGTTATAAGAGATAAGAATGCATTGCCAATTAATAGAAGTCCATTGCCTTCTTTTCTCTAGTTCTCCATTTTGTTAACCTATTTATTGAATATTGTGAATGATCATTAAGTGATTCATAATTGAGCACTGTGTTTTTCTCCAAACGAAATGATTGGAAAATAATGGGAGAATAAAAGAAGCATCCCTCGACAAAGACCATCTTAGCTCCATCATTTTCGAGGTATTCTCCATGTATTGTCGAAGGAATTAGGATGAATGCTAGATTATATAAGGGATGGTAGGGGATAGTACTTCATTGAATAAAAAACGAAATAGATAGTAATGTGTTGATTACTATATTGTTGGTTGTTTTTGCTGTTTAAAAAAAGTGAATCTCTTTTTTACTATTTATGGCTAGAATTAGCCTAATAGAGTGCTTTTTAGAAAAAATAGAGCTTAAAAAAGTGTTTTATTGCTATAAATAGGTAGTAATAAGTAGATGATTTTAAAAAAGTGTTTCCCATTTTTTAAGAACTATAAATAGAAGGGATAAGTGGCTGAAACTTACTTATTGGCTAAAATTAACTTATTTAGAACGATTATAGTTAAATGTTTGAAATCCGACATTTTGAACATCTATACCGTGTTATAGTGCTTGTGTGCTAGTGCTCATTGATGGAATTTTGCCTCATGTTAATAGTAGCCTAATGGCTGTGTATTATATTCTTTTATAAGCTAGGGCATAGTGCGGTAGGGAAGAGAAATAATGTGTTTTGTACTTAAGGGAGATACTTCTTGATTTCTATAATCTTACCTTTTGACTAAAAAATCTACTTTTTACCCCTTTACCTCATTTTGTTTAGATAATACATTTGCTACATGTTTAAATAGAAATAGTGCTACTACTTAACGCAATAGTTCAATCAATAATAAATAGTTAAAGATGAAAAAAACATCTACTTTTTTAGGTCTTACTACAATCGCCTTATTATGGGCATGTCAAGATAAAAAGCAAGAAGGAGAATGGGGAGGAGACAGTCAAGTCGAGCAGTATCCTGTACTTTCAATAAAAGCGGAGCAAGCTAATTTATTTACAGATTATCCAGTGGTGTTACAAGGGATAAAAGATGTAGAATTGCGTCCAAAAATTGATGGTTTCGTTGAGGCAATCTATGTGGATGAAGGGCAAACAGTCAAAAAAGGGCAACCCTTATTCAAAATCTACGCTCCACAATATCACGAAGAGAGTGTGGCAGCGGTGGCTTCGATAAAAAATGCAGAGGCAGAGTTAAACAACGCTCGTATGCATGTAGCTAAAGCTAAACCACTAGTGAGTGAAGGTATTATCAGTAACTATGAGTTAGAGTCTGCAGAGTATGCATTAAGAAGTAAAGAAGCACAACTAGCACAAGCTAAAGCTAACTTAAATAGTGCACAGGCTAATGTGGGATATACTCAGGTGGTAGCTCCCTTTGATGGAGTTATAGGATTAATCCCTTATAAAGTGGGAGCACTGGTAAGTAGCGCTTCACCAGAGCCTCTAACTACAGTATCTGAGATAGGAAGTATCAATGCTTATTTCTCTATGAATGAAAAAGAGTTTATCGACTTTATGCAAAAAGGAGGAGAACAAACTCTAGAACAGAGACTCGCGAGTATGCCTGAAGTATCTCTTTTATTAGCGAATGGAAGTGAATACAATCAGAAAGGGAAAATAAATACAGTGAGTGGACAAGTAGACCCTCGTACTGGAAGTGTGAACTTTAGAGCTGTGTTTACTAATCCACAGGGAATATTGAGAAGTGGAAATAGTGCTACCATTCGTGTACACGAGAGTGTAAGCGAAGCTATTCTAGTTCCTCAGAAGGCGACTTTTGAAGTGCAAGGGAAGCGTTTTATTTATGTGGCTAATGCAGAGGGTGTAGTGACTAGCACAGAAATTTCGGTTATGGAGAAGGTGCCTTCGAGTCAATACTTCGTAGTGACAAGTGGGTTAAAACCTGGAGACAAAATCGTAAGTGCAGATATAGGAGGACTACGTGAAGGAATGAAGATTAAAATGTAATAGAGAATAGCATTATGTTGAAAAGATTTATAGAAAACCCAGTGTTATCTACCGTGATATCTATCATTATAGTAATACTAGGGTTGTTAGGACTATTCTCATTACCTATCACACAGTATCCTGAGATAGCACCGCCTACAGTACAGGTGACTGCTAACTACCAAGGGGCAAATGCTGAGGCGGTAATGAAGAGTGTAATTATTCCATTAGAAGAACAGATTAATGGAGTAGAGAATATGGCGTATATGAACTCAAAGGCGAGTAATGATGGTTCGGCTGTTATTACCATTACTTTTACACAAGGAGCAGATGCTGACATGGCAGCTGTGAACGTGCAGAACCGTGTGAGCCAAGCCATGAGTCAATTGCCAGAAGAGGTAATAAAACAAGGGGTGACTACAACCAAGAGATTGAGTAGTGAGATATTCAGTTTCTTAATGTATAGCTCTGATAGTAGATATGATCAGGCATTCTTAGAGAACTATGCTCGTATCAATATTCTGCCTAAGATCAAGCGTATCAATGGAGTAGGGGATGCCTCTATCTATGGAGGGCGTGAGTACAGTATGCGTATCTGGTTAAAGCCAAATGCAATGGCTTCTTACGGACTTACACCAAGTGATATCGTACAAGCGTTACAAGAGCAAAACGTAGAGGCAGCACCAGGTAAGGTAGGAGAGAATAGCAGACAGAGTTTTCAGTATGCTTTAAAATACACAGGTCGATTAGAAACGCCAGAAGAGTTCGGAGATATTATTATCCGTTCTAATGGTACAGGTAAGATATTGCGTCTAAGTGATGTGGCAGAGATAGACTTAGGAGCCTACTCGTATGCGATGACCATGACTGCTTATAAACAGCACGGTACTTATATCGCGGTAAATCAGGTGGCAGGGTCTAATGCCCATGAGATTATTAAGCAATGTGAAGAATTATTAAAAGAAGCAGAAAAAGACTTGCCTGCGGGGGCGAAATTCGAAGTATATGCGAATTCTAATGATTTCTTATTAGCCTCTATTGATAAATTGATAGCGACTTTAATAGAAGCATTTGTATTAGTGTTCATAGTAGTATTAGTGTTCTTACAGGATTGGCGTTCTACTTTGATACCAGCTATAGCGGTACCAGTAGCTATCGTAGGTACGTTCTTTTTCTTGAATCTATTTGGCTTCTCTATTAACTTGTTGACTCTTTTTGCTCTAGTACTGTCCATCGGTATTGTGGTGGACGATGCCATCATCGTAGTAGAGGCAGTACATGCCAAACTATATGAAGGAGCAGAGACAGCGAAGAAGGCTACAGTGAGTGCCATGAGTGAGTTGACTACTGCTATTATTTCGATTACGTTAGTGATGTCAGCTGTATTCGTACCCGTTACATTTATCGAAGGATCTGTAGGGGTGTTTTATAAAGAATTTGGTATCACATTAGCTGTCGCTATTTTGATTTCGGCTATTAATGCCTTGACACTGAGTCCTGCGCTATGTGCTATTATGTTGAAACCTGAGTCAGGTATACACGAGGAGAAAAGAGGTTTTGTCAATAGATTTAAATCTGCTTTTAATAGTTCATTTGACAGAATGACTAATCGCTATGTAGGTGTATTGGGCTTCTTGAATAAGAATAAATGGTTGTCGTTAGGAAGTATCGTTGTATTTGGTGCCTTGTTTGTATTCTTAACGAAAACGACACCAACGGGATTTGTTCCTAATGAGGATAGTGCTTCTATCTATGGTAATATTATCTTAGCTCCTTCTACTTCTCTTGAAGAGACTGAGCGTATCTCTAACGAGATAGATAGTATCGCGATGAGTATACCTGAGGTAAAGTTCACTTCACGACTAGCAGGTATGGACTTCTTCAGTGGGAATGGTAGTTCGTATGCTGTAGAGTTCATTAAGTTAAAACACTGGAAAGATCGCCCAAATCCAGAACAAAATATTCACAGTGTAGTAGGACAGTTATTTGCTAAGACAGCGCATATTAAGGATGCTAATGTGGTATTCTTTGCAGCACCTACACTACAAGGATTTGGTAACAGTTCAGGATTCGAAGTACAGTTACAAGATAAGACTGGTGGAGATTATAAGAAGTTTGAAGAAATAATAGGAGGATTCTTAGGAGCGTTAAATCAACGTCCTGAGATTATGTATGCCACTTCGTCTTTTAATACGAACTTCCCACAGTATGAAGTGTCTGTCAATGTAGCAAAAGCAAAAGAGGCAGGGGTAGGGGTAACAGAGATTCTGACTACACTACAAGGGTATTTAGGAGGTATTTATGCAACGAACTTTAACCGCTTCGGTAAGCAGTATAAGGTGATGATACAAGCAGATCCTAATTTCCGTGAGAATAAAGAGGCTATCGATAAACTATATGTGAAGAATGAGCAAGGAGTAATGTCTCCTATCACAGCCTTCATTGATCTGAAGAAAGTGTACAGTCCAGAGTTCTTGACGCGCTTTAATTTGTTTAACTCAGCTTTCGTGAATGGTAGCCCTAATCCAGGTTTTAGTTCTGGAGATGCTATACGTGCGATAGAAGAAGTAGCAGCACAGACTTTACCACAAGGGTATGGTTTTGAGTATTCAGGATTGTCTAGAGAAGAGAGCGGTAGTGGTAATCAGACTGTTATTATTTTTGTGCTGTCTATCTTATTCGTTTACTTCTTATTAAGTGCTCAGTTTAAGAGTTATATACTTCCATTGGCAGTGTTGTTCTCTTTACCGATAGGATTAGCAGGAGCTTTTATCTTCGCTAAGCTATTCGGAATAGAAAATAATATATTCTTACAGATTAGTTTGATTATGTTGATTGGTTTATTAGCGAAGAATGCTATTCTGATTGTAGAGTTTGCGCTACAGAGACGACAGTCAGGTCAGACTATTGCAGCGGCTGCTATAGAAGGAGCGCGTATTCGTCTAAGACCTATTCTGATGACTTCGTTTGCTTTCATATTTGGATTATTACCACTGATGATGGCGACAGGAGCAGGAGCATTGAGTAATAAATCAATTGGTACAGCTGCGGTAGGAGGAATGTTGATTGGTACGCTGATCGGGGTATTAGTTATTCCTTCATTATTTGTTGTGTTCCAGGCGTTACAAGAGAAAATAAGTGGAGCTCCTGTATTAGAAGAACAAGAGTAAGTGTAATTATAAAGTGAGAAATGTATAAGTGTATCTAAGGGTGCACTTATACGTTACACAATGACTTAAGTCAATGCGATAAATCAGAAGAATCATGAAATGGACATATAAAATATATATAGGTGCTCTGGCTATGGGGATGTTGGCCTCATGCCAATCCACACAGAGTTATCAGCACTTAGATATTGCTGCAAAAGAGCTTTATCGAAATACCCAAGAAGGGGACACATTAAGTATAGGCATGATGCCTTGGCAAACTTTGTTTAAAGATGCAAAGCTACAAGAGCTAATAACAGAAGGAATAGAAAATAACTTAGACCTAAAGATAGGGATAGAAAGGCTACATGCTTCAGAGGCGTTATTAAAACAATCTAAAGCTGCGTTCTTACCTGACTTAAGTATAGGTGGAGGAGTGAAAAGATCAAGATTATCTTATCCTCAGGGGTTTGGTTTTGTAAAGAATGCGACACAGTATGATGTATTCGCTAATACTTCTTGGGAGATAGATGTATGGGGAAAATTAGCGAGTAGTAAGCGTGCTGCTTACTATAGAATGCTTCAGTCTGATGCAGGACAAAAGGCTGTGCAGACTCAGATAGTCGCTCAGATAGCAGATTATTATTACCAATTATTGGCGTTAGATCAACAACAAACTATTATCGAAAAGACGATAGTGAATAGAAAAGTAGATGTTGAAACAATGCAAAAGTTGAAGGAGTCAAGTGTAGTAACAGGTGCGGCTGTGGTACAGAGTGAAGCTAACTACTATGACGCTGAGGCTACACTACCTGGTGTGAAACGCCAAATCAGAGAAGTAGAAAATGCATTGAATGTTCTATTAGGGAAACCTGTAGGTACAATAGATAGAGCTAACTTAACTGTACAAGAACTACCAATAGAACCAAGTATAGGGATACCTGCACATCTATTAAAGAATAGGCCTGATGTGATGGCAGCTGAGTATGAGTTGGCAGCGTATTTTGAAGATGTGAATGCGGCTAAGAGAGCATTCTACCCTTCATTAAATATCACAGGAGGAGCGGGATTCTCTAGTTATGAGTTTAAAGATTGGTTTACTTCTACAGGATTGTTTGCTAATATAGCAGGGGGCTTATTACAGCCTATCTTTAATAAAAGACAAAACAAAACGAGGTTAGAGATAGCGAAAGCGAGTTATCAAGAGAAAGCGTACAACTTTCAAAAAACTATGTTAGTAGCAGGGCAAGAGGTCTCTGATGCACTATATGCTTATGAGATGGCAGGAGAGCAACTGACTATGAGACAACAACAAGTGGATAAGTTAGCCTTAGCTGTTGATTATACAAAGAAGTTATTAGTGTATCATTCATCAACGAATTATACAGATGTATTGACTTCAGAACAAGCACACCTTTATGCACAATTAGCACATAGTAATGATCAGCTATTAGAATGGCAAGCCATTATTAAGCTTTATAAAGCATTAGGAGGAGGTTGGAGAGAATAATTTTTTCCATTTATATATAGAGTAATGAAAGTGATACTATAGGGAGAACAATCTTTATAGTAGATTATTAATTACTTGACTCAATCTGTTCGTCGGCATTTTACTTTTAGATAGTTAATCATCGTGCTAATTTGGAAACTATTTATAAAACTGGATTATGTCAATAGATTGAGTCTTTCTAGACAAATAATCTTTGTCGATTTTTTACTACTTTTTAATTGAGAGAGCCACATCGTGAGATGTGGCTTTTTTGTTTTAATTGATTTCTTTTAATATTTAAAAAGAAATGTTGTGAGTGTTCTTAATTTCTCTCATCACAAAAGAACTATGTGTACTTCCTATACTATCTACCATGGCTAATTTATTAAATACAAAGTCTTGGTAATGCTTCATATCATTAGCATATACTTTTAGGATAAAGTCAAAATCTCCTGATATATTATAACATTCAACAACTTCATCTATAAGCATAATATCTTCAACAAACTTGTTATTGATAAGGCGCTCATGTTGTTTAAGTTTAATATTACAGAATACAATAAAGCCTTTATTTAGCTTTTCAGCATCTATTAAAGCGATATATTTCTTTATAAAGCCTTCTTTTTCTAGTCGTTTTATTCTTTCAAAAACTGGAGTAGCAGATAGGTTTACTTGTTGAGCAATCTCTTTTGTAGTCAGATTAGAGTTGTCACATAGTATTCGAAGTAGTTTTAAATCTGTCTCGTCTAGGTTATGCATTAGAATAATATTTTGTTTTAGTGGTACCAAATGTAGTGATAATAGAATTAAAATCTGTTTAAATTATTATTATGGTTATTTGTTCTTAATTGTTGAATATGTAATGTGTTTATATTCTTCAATTGTATCTTTGTTTAGAATTAATGAATTGTTCTTAAAATACTTCATCAGGCGAAAATAGGTTTTACTTAACTGTAGATTAAAAGGGAATCGTGTGAGAATCACGAACTGTCGCGCAACTGTAAGTAACATTGAATATACTAGTCATATTATGCTCACTGATATAAAATCGGGAAGGGCGATTAGTGTAGTTATAAGTCAGGAGACCTGCCATTTTTGAATTGACAATGCTTTCGCGGTAAAGAGCTATAGTCAGGTTTGATGCTATGATGTGCTGTTTCTATGTTATATAGAAGTAGTATTGTATAGCTATTCCTTATCTATTAGAGTTTCCCCACTACCGCGTAATGCATTAGGAAGAGAGAACTTTTTAAGTGATTAATTAACCATTTTAAAAAGTTGTGAAAATGCAAACACAAGTATTAGGCTATCCGCGTATTGGTGGCCAAAGAGAGCTGAAAAAAGCAAATGAACAGTATTGGGCTGAGAAAATTGAAAGAGAAGAGTTAGAGCAGGTTGCGCAAGCTATTCGTCATCAAAATTGGCAATTACAAAAGACAGCAGGTATTACATTAATTCCTTCTAATGACTTTTCATTTTATGATCAGGTATTGGATTGGAGTTTAACCTTAGGAGCTATTCCTAAAAGGTATCAGCCTCTCCGTACAAATGAAGGTCTGTCTTTACTAGATTTATACTTCGCGATGGCTAGAGGGTATCAAAAAGGTGGATTTGATATTACTGCTATGGAAATGACAAAATGGTTTGATACTAACTATCACTATATCGTACCGGAGTTTTATAAAGGACAGCAGTTTGAATTAACTTCACTAAAGGTAGTAGAGGAATATAAAGAAGCAAAGAAGATTGGTATAGAGACTAAGCCCGTTATCTTAAGTCTTGTTTCTTATTTGCTATTAGGTAAGGCAAAAGAACAAGATTTCAATGTATTAAGCTTAGTAGATAGTTTGTTACCTGTATATCTTGAAATAATAAAACGTCTGACAGATGAAGGAGTTCAATACATTCAAATTGATGAACCTTTTCTAGTGCTTGACTTGACAGAAGAACAGAAAAAAGCAATCACATCGTTTTACAATATTATACAATCTTCTTTTCCAGATCTTAAGGTAATTGTAGCTACTTACTTTGGAGGATTAGAAGATAATGCTTCGTTGGCATTGGCATTACCAGTAGAAGTATTGCATATTGATCTAGTTCGCAATGAAGAACAATTAGAGGAGATACTTAATAAGGTTCCTGCTAGTTTAAAATTGTCACTTGGTGTAGTGGATGGTCGTAATATTTGGAAGAACGATTATGAACAATCATTAACATTGATAGATAAAGCTATTGAACGAAGAGGGAAAGAGAAAATCATCATAGCGACATCGTGTTCATTACTTCACAGCCCTATTGATTTAGAAGGAGAAGTGAAATTAACAACAGAAATCAAGCAATGGCTCGCTTTTGCTAAACAAAAGGTTCAGGAAGTAGTAGACTTAGCTAAGTTAGCGAGTGTTGTAGATAGAGAGGGTATATTGGTTTATCAAGAGAATAAAATAGCTCAACACGATAAACGTACATCTACGCTTATACATCATGAAGCAGTAAAAAGACGCGTACAAGGAATTACAGAGCAAGATGCACAAAGAAAAGCTCCGTTTAGTACGAGACAACCCTTACAACATAAAGCATTAGACCTGCCTTTATTTCCAACGACAACAATAGGTTCGTTCCCACAGACGAAAGAAGTAAGACAGTGGAGAGCTAAGTTTAAAAAGGGAGAGCTTACAGCACAGCAGTATGAAGATTTATTAAAACAAGAGACGGCTAGAGCTATACAATGGCAAGAAGAAATCGGTCTAGATGTATTAGTACATGGAGAATTTGAACGCAATGATATGGTGGAGTACTTCGGAGAACAATTAGAAGGATTTACATTTACTCAGAATGGTTGGGTACAGAGTTATGGAAGTAGATGTGTGAAACCTCCTGTTATTTATGGAGATGTGTATCGCAGTAAGCCATTAACGGTATTCTGGTCTGCTTATGCACAATCATTGACTAAGCAAAAGGTAAAAGGAATGTTGACAGGTCCAGTGACGATATTACAGTGGTCCTTTGTACGAAATGATATTCCTAGGTCTGAGACCTGTACTCAAATAGCTTTAGCAATTAGAGATGAAGTAGTAGATTTAGAAAGTGCTAATATTGAAATCATCCAGATTGATGAACCTGCAATAAGAGAAGGCTTACCATTGCGTAAAGCAGCCTGGGATAGTTATTTGGATTGGGCTGTTAGAGCATTTAGAATTTCTGCTTCAGGAGTGAAGAATGAGACACAGATTCATACTCATATGTGTTATTCTGAGTTTAACGATATTATACAGCATATTGCAGCTATGGATGCAGATGTGATTACGATAGAGTGTTCTCGTTCACAGATGGATTTATTAGATGCTTTTGCAGCATTTAAATACCCAAATGAGATTGGACCAGGAGTATATGATATTCACTCTCCACGTGTACCTACAGAAGAAGAAATGTTGTATCTAATTAAAAAGGCAGAAAACTATATACCAACAAAACAATTATGGGTAAACCCTGACTGTGGATTAAAAACGCGTCATTGGGAAGAGACTGAAAAAGCGCTTATAGCGATGGTGAATGTCTCTAAAAAACTGAGAGAAGAAAGTTTAGTAGAAGCTATTTAATAGAATAAGGCTCTTGTTGATCAACAAGAGCCTTATTCTATTATTTTAGTTAGAAAGATAGACGAATGATTCTATCTAATTTATCCTTGTCTATATGAGGAGAGAATTCATTGTATAATTCATGCTTAAGTAGTGATACGATAGCAAAGAAATCTGAAGTAAGCGTTAAGTAGTATTGTTCTACTTTTTCTATTGATTGGTTTTCTGCTATTTTGATCTGATGACTTTCAGTCATTAGATTACCTACGTGAACTAAGATTTTATCAAAAGTCTCTGCTGAGGTATGCATTTGAAGAAAACCAAACTCAAAGATCAGATCGTGTAGGTTATTCACTTCTTTCTCTATTTTCTTACCTGTAGATAAGTGTGGACTAAGTGATTCTCGTTGTAAGATCGTGTTTAGCTGAGTCAAGAATTGAAAGAAAACTTCTTGTTTCTTTTCAAATACTAATAAGTGACGTTCTCTAGACTCTTCACTTTTAGTTTGTCCTTGTAATAAGAGAACAGTAATAATAGCTGTAATTACAACTCCTAATAATGTACCAAAGAACTGACCAGGAAGAGAAGCTAGCTCAAATATTTCAAAAGTTATGGCTACGATAAAGAAGATAATTGTACTTGTGATAATACCTACTCTTGGCCAATTGATTTTGTTTTTCATAAAGTCTTTTTTAAAAAAGCGTTGTAATGGTTTGATGAATAATAGCATAGCCTTTTTTAAGAGATAGAAAAAGGAAAAGCTTATTCAGAATGAAATTACAACTATTTCTGATATAAAAAAGATTATCTTTTTTGATGTGTCTTTCTATAAGCCGACATACTCATACTTTCATGTTTCTTAAAGAATTTGTTAGCATGACTCTCATCTGTAAACGTAAATTCAGAAGCTATCTCACCTATTCTAAGATCGCTAAATAATAGACGTTGCTTAATAAGTTTTAGTCGATAAGTAGTGATGTACTGCTGCATAGTTTCTCCGCATTGATTAAAAAAATAATTACCTATATAAGACGGTGCTAGACCAAATTCTTGTCCTATAACCTGTGCTGTTAATCGTTTGAGGTCATAGATGTTCTGTTGTATGTAACTTATGATGTCTAATACCTTTTGTTCTTTAGTGGTTAAGTTTTCAGGAATATAGTTCATTAGATTACGCGTAGCTATAATCATAATAGCATTGATATACTGACGTTGTAAATCGCAATTACAGGTTTTAGTATTTTGGATACTGAGTATAAGGCATTCTACTATTTTGTGAATGATATGTTTGTCTTCCTCATCTGTTATAATAGAAGTAGGTAGATGCGTAGCATAGTACAGCACGCATTCTAAGTGATTAATATTAGCAGCATTGTATTGCTTGATGTATTCATCATTCACGCGAATAACGACAAACTCTGATTGAGCTGTTAGGTCAAAAGAGTGTTTGTCTTCTGGAGTGATTAGATATAGGTCACCCATAGTTATTTTGCTTTTATTGCCATTTACAGTGTGTGTTCCTTCTCCTGAAATCACAAATACAAACTCAAAAAAATTGAATTGTCTGTTCTGTAGAGGACAAGAATCTACCTTCTCATAAAAGACCTCAAAGGGTTGATATATATTTTCTCTTGCCATGTATATACTGTTATTTGATTAAAATGTACCTGTATGATGGTGTTTAATCAGTTTATTTTTGTGTAAAAGTAATAATTATATGAAAGCAATTGTGTTAAATGAATTTGGAGGAGTAGAGAATCTTCAAATCAGAGAGGTAGAGATGCCTTTTATAAATAAAGATGAAGTATTAGTAAAAGTGAAAGCACTTAGTATTAATCCAGTGGATGCTTTGACTAGAGCTGGTACAGTAGGGATGTCTAAAGTAGTAGAGCAGTTTACTCCTATTATTTTAGGATGGGACTTTTCAGGTGTAATAGAAGCAATAGGAGATCACGTACAAGAGTTTAAAGTAGACGATGCTGTTTTTGGTATGGTAAACTTTCCAGGGCACGGCAGGGCTTATGCAGAATATATTGCTGTGCCCGTTAATCAGATCGCTTTAAAACCTAGTAATATTACTTATGAAGAAGCAGCTGCGTCTACCTTAGCAGCTTTGACTGCATGGCAGGCTTTTGATAGTTATGGTAAACTAAGACCTAATGATAAGGTACTAATACATGCCGCATCTGGAGGAGTAGGGCATTATGCAGTGCAGATTGCTAAGCATTTAGGGGCTTATGTGATAGGAACATCTTCATTGAAGAATAAAGACTTTGTTTTAAACTTAGGAGCTGATGAGTATATTGATTATAGAAGTGTGAAGTTTGAGGAAGTAGTGTCAGATATAGATTTTGTCTTAGAGGCAGTAGGTGGAGACAATTTTCAGAAATCAGTAAAGGTACTTAAGCAGTTCGGTACTCTTGTAGCTTTGCCATCAGGATATACAAAGAAAGATGAAGCATTGTTTAATGAAAAACAGTTACACGGAAGTTGTTTTATGAGTGTGTATTCGAGTGGAAGAGATATGAAAATCATAGCTGATCTCTTAGAAAAAGGTATTGTAAAAGCTCATATTAGTCGTGTTTTTGACTTTGAAGACATGGATAAAGCACATTTATATATAGAAAGTGGGAATACTGTAGGAAAGGTAGTTGTGTGTATTTCTTAAAATAAATATAATAATCAAACATAAAAGATGGTATAAATATAAAGTATATCATCTTTTTTTGTTTTTATATGTTTTGTTATTTAGTGTTTTGTGTGGTTATATTGTTGTTTTTTAAGTGTAATAATTAAATAATGTTAATTTTTTATATATTTGGATTGATGAATTTGTTTGATTCTCCTTGTTAACTATTCAAATAATCGTTAAACGTTTATGAAAAAAATAACCTTACTTATATTAATTGGCTTCTTGTCATTTTCTTGTAGCAATGATGACAATAACAAGAATGATAAACCTAAAGAAGAGAAACCAGATTATCAACCTAAAATACTAATCCCTTTTGAAGAGCGTGGTTTATGGGGGTTCAGAGACCCACAGGCTAATGTTGTGGTAGTGGTACCTCAGTATGAAGCTGTAAAAGATTTTGACCAACATAAAATAGCTAGAGTAAAAAAGAGTAAGCTTTGGGGAATAATAGATATGCTGGGCAAACCTGTAATAGCTCCTACTTATAACGATATTAAAGATTTTAGTATACAGGGATATGCGACTGTAGTGAGATTAGAAAAAAGTGGAGTGATTAATACTAAGGGAGAAGAGAAGATAGAACCTTTGTATGATGAGATTACAGGCTACTATGATAAGCAGTATGTAAAGGTGATGATAGAGCAGAAGTATGGTATTATAGACAAGGATTGGAAATTAGCAATCAAACCTTCTTATACTAAGATTCGCGATTTTGGAACAGAAGGAGTGAATGCAGATCACATCATCGTAGAGCAGAATACAAAGAGAGGATTGATTAATAAGAATTGGAAAGTATTAGCGAATGCTAAGTATGACAGTATTACCAAATTTGATACTAGAGGTATAGCGATGTTAATCGACTCGTTAAAGATGGGGATGATTAACACGGAAGGAAAGATTCTAGAGCCTAAGTACGATGAGATTAAAGAGTCTAATGATGAGGTAGAAGTTACTTATAAAGTAGTTTTAAAAGAGAAATGGGGGCTGTTAAATAAAGATTGGAAAGAAATTATAGCACCTCGTTTTGAGGCAGACTTTAAGATATTTGAGTTTGATAAATCAGGTTATGCCAGATTACATGTAGGGGAGAAGTGGGGATTCATTGATAAGAATCACAAGGTAATCTTAGAGCCTATATATGATGAGATCACAGAATTCGACGAACAAGGTTTTGCACGTATTAAAGTAGGAGAGAAGTGGGGAGTGATTAACAGAGAGTTTAAGGTATTATTAGCTCCAGAATATGATAATATAACCGTGTTTAACGCTGAGGGCTTTGCGCGTGTCAATCAGAATGGTAAATGGGGAGTGATTAATAAACAATGGAAAGTAGTGCTACCTGTGATGTATGATAATATCGGAACTTTACTACCTTATGATATGACAATCTTAACACTAGACAGTAAACTAGGGTTAGCGAATAAGAATTGGGAAGTTGTATTACCTGTGGACTATAAGGATATCAATGTGACAGAAGACCAAGGTACTGTGAGAATCTACAATGATATACCAGGTATAGAAAGAGCTGTAGGGTTATTCCATCTAAAAACGTATAAACGTTTAGAACCAACCTATGAGCGAATAGATAATTATAACTCTTTTGGATATGCATTAGTACCGAAGAATGAGATATCTAAGAATCTTATAGATAAAAACTTCGAAGAGCGATTAGATACTTATTATACAGAGATATATCCATTTAATGAAGCTGGAGTGTTTAAAGTACTTAAGGCTCCTTATTTAGGCATATTTGACTCTAGAATGAATATGTTGGTAGAACCGACTAAATATACAGATATAGAAGAGTTCGCAGAGGATAATCATGCAGTAGTGTCTTTTGGCAATAAGAGCGGGTTAATTAATAGACAGTGGAAAGAAGTTCTAGCTGTAGAATATGATGAGGTATCTACGCCAGACAAAGAGAGTAATAGAAAGCTTACTATCCACACTTCTTCAGTGACAATGTATAATGTTTTTAATCAGAACGGAAAGATCTTAGAGGATAACTATAAAGAGATAAAGTTTGACTATGCAAACAAAGTCATTTTGTTAAAAGGGATGAATGATTTACATGGTTTTGCATCTGTTAATCTTGTACATATCACTTCTCCTGTTTATGAGAACGAGCTAGACTTCACCAATGCTCTAGTAGCTAGGATGAAACAGAATGGGGTATGGGGACTGATTAATAAACAGGGCATCATTGTTATAAACCCGATGTACGATCGTATCAGTGAGTTTAATAATGAAGGATATGCCTATTTAGTAAAAGGAGGTTTATACGGATTTGTGAATCATGTAGGGCTTACGACTGTGCATGCCAAATATGAAATACCAGATTATGCTTTGACAAAAGACAAGTTAGCAAAGGTGAGAGCGAATGGACTATTGACTATTGTTAATTATGAGAATGGGATAGAGTTATTTAAACCAGGTCAGTATACAGATGTAGATAACTTATTTAAAGGCTACGCTACATATTTAGAGAAAGGTAAGTGGGGCATAGCGGATAAGTTACAAAAGGTAGTATCAGTAGCGAAATATGATAAGGTAGAGCGCTTCACTAAAGATAATACAGCGCGAATTAGGCTGAATAACTATGTAGGATTTATGAATGATAAAGGGGTAATCGTATTAGAACCGACTACATACAGTCATATAGGAGAGTTTAAAGATGGTAAAACTACTGCGATAAAGAATGGAGTAGCAGTAGTTATTGATATAAATGGAAAGGAAATATAGGTTTGTATAAAAAGCACTTTTGTAGAGATACAGAAGTGCTTTTTTATGGTAAAGAAGGCAGGATATAAGCTATAAAGAATGAAAATGAAGATATTCCTTTTTAAATAATGAAGATATTGTCTAATTACTTGAAAAATAGAATTAATCCATTGGCAGTTAATTTGTTATATTCCTATAAGTATCGTAAATTTAAAGTAATAAAAAGGTGACCTTTTTATATGTGTATTGTCTAACTAAAATCTGATTGTTATGAAACAAAAGGTTCCAGTTGAAGAGATTATGACTAAAGAGCTCATCACTCTTACTTTATCCGATAGTTTATATGATGCAGAGAGATTGTTTAAAAAACATAAAATAAGACACATCCCTATCGTTAAGGGGGATAAATTAATAGGAGTGCTAAGTTATTCTGATTTGATTAAAATCAGTTATGTCGATGTGGTCGAGGATGAGTCAGAAGACATGCCTTCTGTAGTCTATGACTTATATTCTATAGAACAACTAATGGCTAAAGTAGTGGTAAGTGCCTTACCTACAGCAACAGTAAAAGAGGTAACAGAAATACTGTCAAAGCAGAGCTATCACTCTATACCGATAGTTGATCAGCTAGGACATTTAAAAGGAATAGTGACTACTACGGATTTATTGAAGTACTTCTTAAAACAGTATTAGTGTCATAAAGATAAGATAGGTGTGACTCTATCAGGATAATATAAAGCAGGATAAATCGGTCGAAAAGAATTTATCTTAATATCTAAATGAACTTTATTCATCATTAGTTATGAATAGAGTTCATTTTTTTATACCCCCAATTTGTTTGGAAATACACATTTTGTGAATTTATAGGGTAACATGATGTTTTTATATAATACTTACAGATGTTTGTTGATACTATTTTATATATTAAGATATAAAAGTTTATTTAATGTATAAATGCTTAAAATAATAATAAAATGTTATTTATTTTTGTGTTTTAATACGGTAAGTGCTAATTTAGCTCATGTGTTACAATAGTATTACAAATATGAAAAGAAGAACAATGTTTGATTTTGCCAAAACGATATTAGAGAATGTAAGTTTTGATCCAAAGTTATTTTATAAGGAATTGCAAAAAGCAATTCAGAATTTATTACCATACGATTTAGATCAGTTAAAACAGTGGGTTAGCGGTTATGTTCAGGAAAAACCAGAACTACATCAATCCTTAGAATTACTGAACGCATAAGATAAAAGCACTTCCATAGGAGATGCTTTTTTTATAAGATCAACTCATTGCAGAAAATGAAATTATTGAAATATTTATTTAATAAAATTCAGTCAATTTATTCAAATTATGAGAATCAGATATTAATTGCTAAAATTGTATTAAAGTCTGAGGGAAAAACGGGAAATACTTTTCAAAATGACTATGTTTACTATGTAGTAAGATAAAAAATTACAGATATGAAAACACGTTTAATGTTTGATTTCGCAAAAACTATACTTGAGAATGTAAGTTTTGATCCAAAGTTATTTTACAAAGAACTTCATAAAGCTATTAATCAATTATTGCCTTATGATGTAGATCGCTTAACGAAATGGGTGAATGGTTATGTTCTAGAAAAACCAGAACTTCAAGAATCTTTAAATTTAATTAACGCTTAATTATAACTAAAAAGCACTTCATTCGAAGTGCTTTTTTTATGAGCGTTAGTGATGTACTTTCGATACATTATGTAACGATATAGTTCTTATCAGGTGTCATCAGCTCTGGTAGAGGCATTTCCGATATTTCACTTAGAGAATAAGCTATATTAGCACACATCTGATCTAGAGCAAGGTCGTTTTCTTCTTCTCCGAATGGCTCTGCTATCTCTGCTACTACAGCGTCTAGTGCGATAAAGGTATACGCTACGAAGGTCACAAAGAAGGGCATAGTCCAGACAATAAGATCAATTAATCCAAACGGAAGTATAAAGCAGTACACATAGACTGTCCTGTGTAGAATAACAAAGTATACAAACGGAATTTTAGTATGTACGATACGTTCACATGCACCTAATACTATGGATAGTTCATCGATATTCTTGTCTATCCTAGCTTGTGTGATAGTATCTAGTCTACCTGCACGCTGCTGTGTAGCTATCCATTTCGTTAATTCATTAAGAATATACGCAGGTTTAAATTTCTTAGTCAGCATTTCTTGATATACCTCTTCTTTCAGGTACTGACGTATCTCTTCATAGTCTGTCTTTTCTCTCAGTTGTTTATTTAAGAGATAGCAGAAAGCAATAATAAGTTTGATCCCCTCTTGTTTTTCCTTTTTAGAGAACGAAGGGCTTTCGTCTATATAGTTTTGAATCTGAAAAGCAAGCGATCTAGAGTGTATCACTAGGCTTCCCCATTGTTTCCTTCCTTCCCAGAAGCGATCATAAGCCGCATTATTACAAAATCCTAAGAATATCGCTAGCGAAATACCTACTAAGGCAAACGCTCCTACATTAAGTGGGATTATTACATCAGGGAATAGGTAATGAGCAAAATAGACAATCCAAGAGAATATAAAGATAGCCAGTAGCGTTGGAAATATTTTTTTAAGGACAGACCCCTTCCATATAAAAAGCATTTGTATGATATGCTTTTTGTGTCTTACTATCATATTGTTGAGTTTTGATATAAGAGCAAAGTTAGTTTGGGATTCAGTCTTAGACAAATAATCCTTGTGAAATTAATAAAAGCAATCGTTAAAAAATAGAATAATGGACTGACTATAAGGTTTGTGTAAAATAATATTGTTGTAATTAAGGGGTGAGGTACCTATACTTTAGAGGTATAAAAAAAGCTACTTATTGTAGATAAGTAGCTTAATATGATGTCCTCTAAAAACATCAAAACAACAATATTTTATATCTAAATGTATCTCTTCTTTAGAGATAGTACATAAAGATTGCATATAAATTGCTTTATATGTATGTAGTAAATATAGAAAAAAGTTTTGTTTTTAACAATTTTTTTGAACCTTTAATTGGATTTATTGGTATTCTTTTTTATAATAAACTATGAATCAGTAAAGTAAAATATGATTTTTTAATAGTTATATTGTATTATGTCTTATTTTGCATAAGATATAACTGTAAAATCGTTACTTTCGCATCAAAATAAATTTAAGATTTAAGTAAATGAGTAGTAAACACGACAAAGTAGAGAAGCCAATCACGTTATTTCAATCGCTAATTCCTGTTGTTATTTTAGTAGGATTATTAGCTATTAATGTGTTTGTATTCCGGGATGACGCCTTGTCTGGTACGAATCAGTTTATCTTATTAATAGGTGGTTCTATTGCTACTGTTGTGGGTATCTTTAATCATGTAAGTTACGATAAGGTGATCACGCAGATTATTAATAATGTTAGAGATACCTCTAGTGCTATCTTTATTTTATTATTAGTAGGAGCCTTATCGGGTACTTGGCTTTTAAGCGGGATTATACCTAGTATGATTTATTACGGGTTACAGATTTTACATCCCGCTATTTATCTACCAGCCTGTCTGATCATTACTTCTATTATATCTATAGCTACAGGTAGTTCATGGACTACATCTGCTACAGTAGGGATAGCGTTAGTAGGGATAGGTAATGCGATAGGGATGCCTATAGGGATGATAGGAGGAGCTGTGATATCAGGAGCTTATTTTGGAGATAAGTTATCCCCATTATCTGATACGACTAACCTTGCTCCAGTGATGGCAGGTACAGACTTATTTACCCATATCAGATATATGCTGTACACTACAGTACCTACTTATATCGTTACGTTAGTGCTGTTCTCTGTGTTAGGGGTATTATATGGTCATGGAGGAGATGTAGATACATCAGTGACTTTACAGGCTATAGCAGATACATTTAATATCACACCTATTTTATTTATAGTACCAGTATTTGTAGTTTTTTTGATCGTTAAGAAAGTACAGCCTATAGCAGCATTATTGATAGGAACACTATTAGGAGGAGTATTTGCACTGATTTTCCAGCCAGACATCGTAGTCGCAGTATCAGGTGGAGATACATTTAATTTTTATAATGCGTATAAAGGTGTTATGCTAGCACTGACTACAGATATCAGAATCTTGTCGCCATTAGAGAGCCTGAACGGCTTGTTTGAAGCAGGAGGGATGGCAAGTATGTTGAATACGGTTTGGTTGATTTTATGTGCTATGTTTTTTGGTGGAGCGATGGAAGCTATTGGAGCATTACAGAAGATCTCGATGGCACTGTTGAATATTGCTAATAATGTATTCGGGTTATTTGCAAGTACAGTAGCTAGTTGTTTAGCGATTAATGTGATGACATCAGATCAGTATCTATCTATCGTGGTACCAGGTAAGATGTTTTCTGACGCTTATAAGGCAAAAGGATTAGCACCAGAGAATCTGAGCCGTACATTAGAAGACTCAGGGACTGTGACATCAGTATTGATCCCTTGGAATACTTGTGGAGCATATCATTCAGGAGTATTGGGGATACCTACGATGACCTATCTACCGTATGCATTTTTTAATTATTTGAGTCCATTTGTGACCTTGTTATATGCAGCATTTAATTATAAAATTAGAAAGATAGTGAATAAGGCATAAGACATACCTTATATATTATAGAGAAAAGGGGCGATAAACTTAGGTAGTACTAAGCTTATCGCCTTTTTTCATTGCTTATTTTTTGATTCATTTTTGGAGTGGTCGACTTGTGATGGGAAGGTTATCGCATAGTGGTCGCATACTTTTAGCCCTTTTTTATGCGACCACTATGCGATAAGTATCCGATAAGTATGCGATCACTTCTGTAAAAATGAATAAAAGATGAGAAAATTAAAGACTTGGATGATGAGGTGGAAATTATTTTGTTATAGAGAAGCTAGGGAAGAAAGTGATGCAGAATAAATATACAGATCTATAAAGGAGCTGATATACTATAGATTATAATAATATTTAGGTTTATTAATATTATTATAACATGCTAAGATTTCCTAGTTCTATATAAAATGACTATCTTTAGACATGTCTAAACTAATCAATAGACAATGCAATGTAAGTATAGATTTTATTTATGTTAGAATAAAAAACAATAATCAAGATTAATAGATTATCGTATTTACTAGCCTTACATTTGTAAAAGAAATCAAGAAGGATTATTAACTTTAAAATAAATTATTATGTCTTTAGTAGGTAAAAAATTTCCAAACATCACAGTAGACGCAATGTCTGAAATGGGAGATGATTTAAGAATCAACATTTTCGAAGAAGCAACAAAGAACAATAAAAAAGTATTATTATTCTGGTACCCAAAAGACTTTACATTCGTATGTCCTACAGAATTACACGCTTTCCAAGCAGCTTTACCAGAGTTTGAAAAAAGAAACACTATGGTGATTGGGGCTTCATGTGATACTAACGAAGTACACTTCGCTTGGTTAAACACAGCAAAAGACAATGGTGGAATCGAAGGAGTTACTTACCCAATTATCGCAGATACTCAAAGAAACTTATCATCAGTATTAGGAATCTTAGATGTAGAAAACGAAGTATATAATGAAGAATTAGATTCAGTTCAAATCGAAGGATCTAACGTTACATATAGAGCTACTTACTTAATCGATGAGACTGGAAAAATTTTCCACGAATCAGTAAACGATATGCCATTAGGAAGAAACGTAAATGAGTACATCAGATTAATCGATGCTTACGCTCACGTACAAACTCATGGTGAAGTATGTCCAGCTAACTGGGAAGAAGGAAAAGATGCAATGAATGCTGACAGAAAAGGTGTAGCTGAATACTTAAGCAAACACTAAGAAATAAACCAGGTTACTAACCCAAAATTTAAAAAAAATGCTTTTAGAACTAGATAAAGATAATTTACAAGAAATTGTAAATTCAAATGAAAAAGTGGTTGTTCAATATGCTGCATCTTGGTGTGGTAATTGTAGAATTATGAAGCCTAAATTCAAAAAATTGGCTACAGAGAAAGAAAACATGACATTTGTAATTGCAGATGCTGAGAACTTCCCTGAGTCAAGAAAATTGGCTGATGTAAGCAATTTACCAACTTTTGCTACATTCGTAAACGGTAAGTTAGTTAACCAAACTCAGACAAATAAAACTGAGGTGTTACACGAATTAGTAAACGAAATTGTATAATTTCATAAATCTGATATAGAATGAAATTACCAGTGATAAGACAGTTATCTCAATTCATTGCAGATAACGACCAAGATTATATTATAGAAACGCTAGAAGTGTTAGAAAACCTAACAGAAGTGCCTTCTCTTAAGGATGAGGAACTAGATGTGATCGGTGAACTTATTTCTAATATGTATGGGGCTCTAGAGGTTCAGAAACTTGTAAAAGAAGGAGCTACCCAAAAAGAAGCGTTGAATACCTTTATGCAAAGAGTTTTAGGATCGATAGATAAATAAAACTCTCTTTATAAAATTTTTAAGGACTGTACTCTGAGTACAGTCCTTTTTTTGTTTTTAGGGTTAAATAAGACTGTAGTCCAATTCTAGAAGACTGCATACGAGAGCTTCATTGATTATATATTTATTACATTTAGGTTTTGCTAATATATCTATCAGTATTTAGCATTATATTCTATCGAATTTTACTTATTTTTGTGTAACCTAAAAAATAAAACAATATGGCGACTGTAACATTAAAAGGTAATGCTATCCAAACTATCGGAACATTACCAGGATTAAATACAAAAGCTCCTGAATTCAATTTAGTAGGAGGAGATTTAGCTGATAAAACATTAGCAAACTATAAGGGAAAAAGAGTAATCTTAAACATCTTCCCTAGTGTGGATACACCTACATGTGCTACTTCTGTAAGACATTTTAACCAAGATGCTTCTAAACTAGAGAATACAGTAGTATTATGTGTTTCAAGAGATTTACCTTTTGCACAAGGGCGTTTCTGTGGAGCTGAGGGTATTGCGAATGTAGAGATGTTGTCTGATTTTAGAGACGGACAATTTGGAAAAGATTATGGGGTGCTGTTTACAGACGGACCTTTAAAAGGATTGTTGTCTAGATCTATTGTTATCTTAAACGAAGAAGGTACAGTAATCTATACAGAACAAGTGGCTGAAACAGCTGATGAACCAAATTATGAAAAAGCTATCGCTGCTTTAAAATAAGGGTTTTATATACATAGACTGCTAGTATATTGAATGATTTACTAGCAGTCTATTGTTATAAAAAGAATTAGGTTGAAAACAATATAGCCATATTGTCAATAAAAAAGGAAATGGAAAAAGAAAATACAACAAAAAAGAAAACTACAAAATCAACGAGTACGGCCAAACGATTTGATACAACGATACATATCAATAGCCGATTCTTAATCACTATACTGTTAATCATCAGTGGTATCGCACTAACGTTGAGTTTTATATCCTATTTAATCACAGGGATAGAAGATCAGAGTAATTTAGAATTATTAGGAGATAGACAGGCTGAGGTGGCTAACTGGTTAGGTAAACTAGGGGCATATCTAGCTCACCTATTTGTATATCAAGGCTTCGGAGTAGCGTCTTTCTTTTTTGCAAAGTTATTAGTTCATTCAGGTATTTATGCCTTTTTCACTATACCAGCTAGAAGAATCAAGAAAGTGATTTTCTGGGACTTGTTCTCAATGTTATTGCTATCTGTTTTCTTAGGTTTTTTCTGGAGCAGTAATCCTCTTTTAGGAGGGACAGTAGGATATGAGTTAAATCTGTACTTTGTAGATTATCTAGGTACAGCTGGTACGGTATTGTTATTGTTATTCTTTGCGATTGCTTTTGCGCTGTTTAGATTTAAATTATCACCTACTTCTATTCGTCAAGGATTAGAAGGGTTACCAGCGTTCTTTAAGAAGTTTAAAAAGAAACATATAGAGACTCCTGCTGACTTCGATAATAATGGACAAGCAAATCAGGTAAATGCAGAACCTGTAGCAGTAGCGAATAAGGAGGTAGAAGCACCGTCTGCTAAGCAGGAAACACCTGTTAAAGAAGAAGACTTTAGTATCTATGAGCAACCAGAGTCTCCTAAGTCTGCTATAGTAGAACCAAAGAATATTAAACCGACGATAGAACATAGCTCTGAGTTAGTATTAGATCATAAAAATCCAAAGCCAAACGTAGAGAAGGTAGAATCTGTGACTGCTAAGGAAGCAGGTGCTAATGACTTCGTTATTGAAGAAATAAAAGACGAAGGAAGTTTAGAAGAGAATCTAGCGGCTAGATTGGTTCAAGACTTTGGAGAGTTTGATCCTACATTAGAGTTGTCTAATTATCAGTTTCCTTCTATTGAATTATTGAAAGAATACAGTGGTTCTGGAATTACGATTAATCAAGAAGAATTAGAAGAGAATAAGAATAGAATCGTAGACACCCTGCGTAACTATAAGATCGATATTGCTCAGATTAAGGCTACTGTAGGACCTACTGTTACACTATATGAGATCGTGCCAGAGGCAGGTATTCGTATTTCGAAGATTAAGAACTTAGAAGATGATATTGCTCTTTCTTTATCTGCATTAGGTATCCGTATTATTGCACCCATACCAGGTAGAGGAACGATAGGTATCGAAGTACCTAATAACAGTCCTTCTATTGTGTCCATGAGAAGTGTGATAGCTTCTCCTAAATTCCAAAGTGCTGAAATGGAGTTACCAGTGGCACTTGGTAAGACGATTTCGAATGAGACCTTCGTAGTAGATTTAGCAAAAATGCCTCACCTTCTGATGGCAGGGGCTACAGGACAAGGTAAGTCTGTAGGACTGAACGCTCTATTGACATCGCTTCTGTATAAAAAGCACCCAGCCGAAGTGAAGTTCGTATTAGTTGACCCAAAGAAAGTAGAATTAACTTTATTTAATAAAATAGAACGACATTATTTAGCTAAATTGCCTAATTCGGAAGATGCTATTATAACAGATAATACGAAAGTTATTAATACGCTGAATTCTCTGTGTATAGAGATGGATAACCGTTATACGCTACTAAAAGATGCAATGGTTAGAAACATCAAGGAATACAACGAGAAATTCAAACAGCGCAAGTTAAATCCTGAGAATGGACACCGCTTCTTGCCTTATATCGTATTAGTAGTGGATGAGTTTGCAGATTTGATTATGACAGCAGGTAAGGAGGTAGAGACGCCTATCGCACGTTTAGCTCAGTTGGCTCGTGCTATTGGTATTCACTTAATTATCGCTACACAGAGACCATCTGTAAACGTTATTACTGGTATTATTAAAGCGAACTTCCCAGCACGTGTAGCTTTTAGAGTTACTTCTAAAATAGACTCTCGTACGATCTTAGATCAGCAGGGTGCAGATCAGTTAATCGGTAGAGGGGATATGTTGTACACACAAGGAAATGATTTGGTACGTGTACAGTGTGCTTTTGTAGATACTCCAGAGGTAGAAAAACTAACAGAGTACATAGGGGCACAAAAGGCTTATCCAGAGGCTTATATATTACCAGAATATGTAGGTGAGGAGGGAGCTAGTAATTTAGATGTGGATATTAGTGAGAGAGATCCTCTGTTTAAAGACGCTGCAGCTATCATCGTTACAGCACAGCAAGGGTCAGCTTCATTGTTACAAAGAAAGTTAAAACTAGGTTATAATCGTGCAGGTAGATTAATTGATCAGTTAGAGGCTGCCGGTATTGTAGGGCCTTTCGAAGGAAGTAAGGCACGTACAGTGAATATACCAGATTTGATGGCTTTAGATCAGTTTTTTGATAATGAAGAAAACAACAATTAAAGAAATAGAATGAGAAAGATTATTGCACTTATAGGAATAGTACTATTTGCTTTTTCAGCAAATGCACAGAGTAGTCAACGAGCTAAGAATTATTTGTTAGAAGTAACGAAGAAGATAAATGGGTATGAGAATATCTCAATCGACTTTTCTTTTAATCAAAAAGGGGCTAATAAAGACTTCGATGGCAAAGGACATCTGGATCTAAAGAAAGACCTTTATAACCTGACATTTATGGGAATAAAGAAGATATATGATGGCAAGAAGATATATACTATCTCGGATGAAGATGAAGAGGTGACAGTCTCTAAGTTTAATGAGAAAAATGCAGATGGAATATTGCCTTCTCAGATGCTGACTTTCTTTAATCAAGGATATACATTTCAGTGGGATATTCTACAGAATGTAGATGGGAAGAAAGTACAGTATATAAAACTAATACCTACGGATAAAAAATCTGTTATAAAAGAGGTATATCTAGGGATAGATACGGCAACGAAAGATATCTATAACAAGATTCAAGTAAATAAAGACGGTTCTAAATCAACACTGACGGTTAATTCTTTTAAAACAAATCAGTCAATGTCGAAAAATCATTTTACCTTTACACAGTCGTTGTACCCTAATTATTACATCAACAATATAGATTAAAGATTTAAGTGAAATTACTTGACCGTTATATTTTAAAAAGCTTTATATCGACGCTGCTAACAGTGTTCGCTATTTTATACTTTATTTTTATCCTACAAGGGGTGTGGTTATTCATCTCAGAATTAGCAGGAAAGGATCTTGATTTGATCGTGATTGTTCAGTTCTTACTGTTCTATTCACCTAAGATGGTACCCTTGGTATTGCCCTTGTCAGTGCTATTAGCATCTATTATGACCTTTGGTAGCTTTGCAGAGAACTATGAGTTCGCAGCGATGAAGGCATCAGGAATCTCTCTTCAGAGAGCGATGCGTCCATTGTCTATATTCATATTTATATTAGCAGGAGTATCATTTTGGTTTGCGAATGATGTTATTCCAAAGGCGGAATATCGTTTTTTAAATCTTCGAAAAGAAATTATTCAAACAAAACCAGCTATGGCAATAGCCGCTGGGCAGTTTAATGATTTAGGACAGGTCAACATTAAGGTAGATAATAAGACTGGAGATAAAGGTCAGTATTTAGATAATGTAACGATGCATGTCAAGTCTAGTTCTGGATATGAAAATAAGACGGTGATTAGATCAGTAAATGGAGAACTAGAAACAGAAGAAACGTCTAATATCTTAAAGCTTCACTTATTCGATGGTAACTACTATGATGATGTAGTAGCGAAGAACTATGAAGAACAGAAGAAAGAGCCGTTTATCAAAACTTCTTTTGAAAAATATACGATGAATATTGATTTGAGTAGTTTTCAAGATGAGGGGAAAGATGAGGATAAGATTACCAATACGTATGGTATGCTGAATATAAAGGAGCTAAACTATACGATAGACTCTCTTCAACGATCTATGAATGTAGAGAAAGCATCTAATACAGATAACCTAACTTTGAGATTAGGAAATCTGTTGTCTATGGAACGACAACCTTCTAGTAATGATACTATTGCAAAAATAGAAATAGCGGATGCTGACTTAATAAAGGATTTTTCTTATGATAATCAGAGTAGAATCTTACAGTCAGCGATAGATTATACGAATAACATTAGCTTTAATACAGAGAGTAATGACCTTTCTATATTAAATCAAGTAAAGAAGATAAATGATCACTGGTTAGCTCTATACGAGAAGTTTGTGATTGCCTTTTCGTGTTTCCTGATGTTCTATATTGGAGCACCATTGGGAGCTATTATTCGAAAAGGGGGGATTGGTTTGCCAATTGTATTTGCAGTAGGTATCTTTATTACTTATCACTTTATAAATACTTTTGGAAGAAAGATGGCTCAGGAGGATGGAATTATCCCATTCTTTGGAGGGTGGATAGGATCTTTAGTTCTTACTCCATTGGCTATATATTTAACGTATAAGGCTACAAGGGATAATGGAGATGTTAGCTTTAGTCTATCGTTAGATACATTTAAAGATTTATTTGTTGCTTTAAAATCAAAAAGACAACAAAAAAAGAAATAATACAAAACAACAAAATACAACTATAATGTCACATAATCACATTCAATTAAACACTATCGAGGAAGCTATTGAAGATATCAAAGCAGGAAAAGTAATCATAGTGGTAGATGATGAGGATCGTGAAAACGAAGGCGATTTTATCGCTGCTGCAGAAATGGTTACTCCAGAGATGATCAATTTTATGGCCACTCATGGACGTGGACTTATTTGTGCTCCCCTTACTAAAGAGAGATGTCAAGAATTAGACTTGCATCCGATGGTAACTAATAATACTGTACTTCACCAGACAGCATTTACAGTATCTATAGACTTAAAAGGACATGGATGTACGACAGGTATCTCTGTATATGACCGTGCTAAGACAATAGAATCATTGGTAAAAGAAGAGACTACAGGAGAAGATCTTGGTCGTCCAGGACATATCTTCCCATTGATTGCTAAAGAGGGTGGTGTACTGAGAAGAACAGGGCATACTGAGGCTGCAGTTGATATCTCAAGACTGGCAGGGTTTAAACCAGCAGGTATCTTAGTAGAGATTTTAAATGAAGATGGTTCTATGGCTAGACTACCACAGTTAATGGATGTAGCGAAGAAATGGGACTTAAAAATTATATCTATTGAAGCTCTTGTGGCTTATCGTATGAAGCACGATAGCTTAATCGAAAAGAAAGAAGACTTCGAATTAGAAACTAAATATGGCACTTTTAGATTAAGAGCGTATCAACAGAATACAAATGGACAAGTGCATATCGCTTTGACTAAAGGAGATTGGAATGCTGATGAGGCTGTTTTAACACGTATTAATTCAACGATCGGTAATAATGATATCTTAGATGCCTTAAGTGGTAAATTAAGCATTCGTATGGAGAATACGTTTGCTAAGATTAACGAAGGGGATAAAGGAGCGATCTTATTTATTAATCAAGAAGATCACAATGCAAGTCTTTTAAATAGATTAGCTGTACTTAAAAACTCTGGAGCGAAGTTAGATCTTGATACACCTAAGTTATCTGGAGATGAAAAAGACTTCGGTATCGGAGCGCAGATATTACATGACTTAAATATTTCTAAGATTAAGTTGTTGTCTAATTCTGCTCAAGGCAAAAGAGTAGGGATGACAGGATATGGTTTAGAAATCACTGAATATATCAATTACTAATAGTATAATTAGTTTTTAGAGTTAGAATAAGAAGGTCTTGATAAGTTTTTTACTTATTAAGACCTTTTTTTATTCTTTATAAATATTTCATGCCGAGAGAGTTAGTTTTATTACTAAAAAAAAAGTGTGTTTTTTAGTATATATTTTTTTGCAGAATTGAAGGAAGTGTCTATATTTGCACTCGCAATACGGAAGTAATGCAGACCACTGGAGAAATGGCAGAGTGGTCGAATGCGGCGGTCTTGAAAACCGTTGACTGTAACAGGTCCGGGGGTTCGAATCCCTCTTTCTCCGCGAAATTATAAATGATAACTTTTTAAAAGTCATCAAAACAGCTTAAAACCTATGATTCTCAATGAATTATAGGTTTTTTCTTTTTTAGCCCTATCGCATTTTTTTCAAAAATGCTCATAAGGAATCGCTTAATTCATGGCGCAGAGAGAATGTTCTGTCCTGCGCCACAAAAATTAGCTAAATCCTAGTGATAGTAAGGGGTTAAAGAGATTTACATCTTGATTTTTGAGTGTTTTAATTCGACATTTATTACTAATTTTAAACAGTTGAATTATGCTAGAAAAACGCTTATCAATTAGTTTTTTCCTTAAAAAAGGAAGAGATGGAGGTGATTTAAGGATGGTTTACCTTAGAATCATTGTAGATGGAATCGCTAGAGAGACTTCCATTAGCCAAAAATGGGATATCAATAGATGGAACCAGAGGGCAGGTCGGGCAAGTGGCACGAAAGAAGATGCTAGAACCCTTAATTTTCTATTGGATACAATCGTATCTAAGATTAATCATTACAAATTAGAACTTGTAAGTAGTGGGCAACCTATTACAGTATCTGTATTAATGGACTTTGTTCAAGGTAAAGGATCTGATAAGAGTAAAGTCTTAGTGGAGTTTCAAAAGCACAATGATGAAATTTTGGAACTAGTTCCTAGAGAGTATGCTCCTGGTACCTATGAGAGATATGTAACAGCAAGGTCTCATGTAGGAGAGTTTATTAAAAAGGTTTACAACAAAGATGATATTGAGTTCAGAGAACTTGATCATGAGTTTATCCTTGAATATGAACACTATTTAAAGACCGTTAGAGCGTGTTCTAACAATACGGCTATAAAGTATATCTCGAACTTTAAAAAGATTGTTTTAAGAGCCGTTGCAAAAGGAATTATTCCTTCTAATCCTTTTGCACAATACAAGCCTAAGAAGACTAAGCTTAATAAAAAGCCTTTGAGTAAACAGGAGCTTTCTATTTTAGAGAAAAAAGAGATTAATAATGAAAGACTATCTATTGTAAGAGATGTATTTGTATTTCAGTGTTACACAGGACTTGCGTACATTGATGTATTTAAACTTCAGAAAAGTGATATTACTAAAGACATAGAAGGTAATTTGTGGATAAGAACCAATAGACAAAAAACGGATGCTAATATTATTATCCCTTTACTTCCTAAAGCTATTGAGATAATGGATAAGTATAAAGATCATCCTGATTGTATTGGAAAAGATGTAGTTCTTCCTGTTCGTTCTAATCAAAAGATGAATGCCTATTTAAAGGAGATTTCTTCACTATGTGAAATTAGTGAGCTAAATACTCATAAAGCAAGAAGAACTTTTGGTAGTACTGTAACTCTTGGCAATGGGGTACCTATTCATGTGGTAAAAGAAATGTTGGGTCATCACTCTGTTAAACAAACAGAGGAATACGCTCTAACTGAAGAGGAAGCTATCAAGAGTGAAATGCAGATTTTAAAAGGCAAGTTAGAAGGGCAAGCTACTAAGAGAACTTCAGAATATAAGAGTTTAGTTGAAAAGCTTGAGTCACTAGATCTTAATCAAGAAAAACTAACTCAGTTAATAGATATTGTAACTAAGTTAGTTTAATAGTCATTACTCCCTCGTACAATCTAAGCTTTTATGCAATAATTCAACTGTACTACGCATGTCAGGGTGATACGAGGGAGTATATTTGATATAACCCAATTCTTGGAGTTCTTTTAAGTATTTATGATAAGTAGGAAGTGTAGTAATATGAGCGTATTTCATCAATTTACGTCTACTTATTCTAATTAGTTTACATTGTTTTTGTATAAATGCAAACTGAACAATACCCAGCAGTAGAGCAAAATGCCAAACATTGAGTTTAGCATCATTTTTAAGCTCTACTATATAACGAAGTAGTTTATTTGATATACTCATAATACTATTCCTTAAAAAGATTATCAATATCCGCTCTATTGTAATAATAGGAGCCAAGTATTTTTCTGTATCGTAGTTTTCCACTAATGCGAAGTGTTTGAAGTGAAGCTGCTGAAATACTAAGTAATTGCCTTGCTACTTTTGCCTTTACCCAATCAAGAGAAGCTTCTTTGTTTTGCTTAACTAAGATTTCTTTTAGCTCTCCAATAATTGTTTGAGCAAACAATCTTAAATCTTCTTTTGTGATTTGATTTTCCATGATAGTTGTTTTTTTAGGTTAAACAACTAAGATAAAAATAGAACATTTGAAATACTTAATAATGGAATGTAAAGGATATACTTGTCTTTATTATCTAAGTCATAATTCTCATTAATTGTATGATTTATAATCATATAATGATATTAATCTTCTATATTTTGTATGTTTTTTTTAATCAGGATAATTCTTTAAATATGCTTCTAAATTATCAAGTGGAATATTGTTATTCCAAATATTAAAAACAATATTTGTTTGTTTTGAAGAATGAGAAATAGTAGAATCTCAATTAAGATCTTCAATAGAAATATGTTTCTTTATATCTTTTTTAGTCCACTCTGATTAATTTGTACAAAAATACCTTTTTAAAAAAACTATGTTTATACTAATTGCATAGGGATTTATGCCATTTTGATAACAATTAACAAAGTGTTCACTTACTCAAATATGTTTTTTTTAAAAATAATACATACTAATTATCCTGTACTTGATAACCAATACAAAACAATGTTTCTCCTTTATTAACAGGAGGAGTACCAATCTTATAAAGAACAGTACCACTCTCTGGAGCGGTTATTTTTTGAATTTCGTTTCCAAATATATCAGTAATATAACCAATCTGCTGGTTTTTAGTTATCTTCTCCCCAGCTTTTACATCACTATAGAAAATTCCCTGAATAGGAACAGATACATAGGCTTGTCTATTGTAATAGATTTTTCCCGATTCTACAGGTTTAACATTCATATTTTCATACATATCCAATTCCTTCATCATACGATAAATAGCATCCTTGGTCATAGAAATTTCTTCTTTATTCCAATTTCCCAATTTTCCAATTTCTATACTTAAACTAGTAATACCAAGCCTAACCGCTTGCTTAAAAGCATACATCGCAGGTTTTTCAGAAGGCAGAATGTAAGGATAAGAAACCACTGTATCAAATCCACTAATTTCACTTAATCGCAAAGCAAGTGCTGTTTGCTCTTTAAATTCTTTATTGTCATAATAACACATAAAAGGAATAAGATCTTCACCTACATCTCCTCCGTGCATATCTAACAATACGTCAGTAACTCCAAATACTTCTTTGGTCATCCAATCTGCCATCACTTCACTAATTGTTCCTGTAGAGCTTCCTGGAAATACACGATTAAGATTAAGATTATCTAACAGGTTTATAAATGGTGTTCGCTTATAAAAAGGTTCTACATTAACAATCGGTATGATAATCAGATTACCTTTTAATTTGTTTGGGTCTATTTCTTTCTTAATTTCCAAAAGAGATAGTATCGTGGGATACTCCATTCCGTGAATTCCCGCTATAATGGTAAAAGTAGGCCCCTTTTCGGCTCCATTGATAAAAGTAACAGGTATATCTACTGAAACATCATCGATAGTACTTACTTTAAAGATCTTGTCTATAACAACAGGTCTTCCTAAATTCACATTTTCTTTTAACGTTTGGTTTTGAGCTTTTGTCGTTTGAGACAAGAATAATACGAATACTAAAAAAAATATTTTTTCCATCTTCAGTTTTTAAATAATAAGATTGTAAATATAATAAAGTCAAAAAAGAGAGCCTAAGGATAAGGCTCCTACTTTTTCATCATTTCATCTTTAAGGTTACCCCCTTCATTTCTTTTAAAAAATCATTTTCTGAAATAAAGACTTAAATGTACAAGACCAATTAAAACTGGTACTTCTATAAGAGGTTCAATGGCTGTAGCAAATGCACTGGGTGATGTAATACCAAATACTGAAATTCCAACAGCAATTACCCTTCAAAATTATTACTAGAAACCGTAAATGCTAACATTGCACTTCTCCTACATCCATGATGCGCCATTCTATGAGGGTGTTTATCAGATCTATTTTAACTCAACACGATGGGCTTCAACTGAGGTAGCATGGGGAGTAAATTGAGTGTAATTGACAAAAACAACTTAGGATACATATTAGCCAAACTTTTAAGAATATAAAGAGATATTGTTTTTGCACATAATATATCTCTAAATTTTTTTTAGTGATTAGTTCAGTCATTAGAAAATAATTTAAGATTTCTTTATTTAATGGAATAGAGTTTTAAAAGCAGAATTTATTTAAAGCTTATAAAGCAAAGCTACTGGATAGTTATAGAATAATTACAATGAGATTAGCAAGTATTACTTGTTTCGTCTTTATTATTTCGCATATCGTCAGCGTTGAAATTTTATTCGGATATAGTTTTGTCCTGATTTAAAATTAATGGATCAAATGAAATTAAATAGTGATATAAACAGAACGAAATTTAAGCGATTTAGTCTTTTATTAATACTGACAAGTTTTTCTTGTACAAGTTCAATTTATGCTCAGGAAATCAAAATGTATAAGCTTAAAGCAAGAGTATTGCAAGAAGGTAAAAATCAAAAGGAGGCTTTGTCTCATACTTATGTCTATTCGTCACCTAGTCGGGTTGAAACTTTTTCAAACAATAAAGGAGAGTTTTCTTTAGAGTTGTCAAAAGGAAAACATCGTGTAATGATTTCTTATGTTGGAAAGGTAAGTGTAGATACTTTAATCTAAAGAATTCCCCGAGGCTTGCCTCGGGGTCAGAAGGAAAAGTTTGAAAAACGGATGGTTTTTCAAAACACTTTGAAAAAGTGTAACTTAGTTCTATGGATGATGAACATATTTATAAGAGTCATAATAAGACGTTACTATTGTATCATATAGTATTTCCTATGAAATATAGGCGTAAGTTACTTACAGATGAGTCAGGTCTTAGTTTAGTGAAAGTTTGTGAGGAAATATCAGAGAGATATGAGATAGCTTTTTTGGAGATAGGCTATGAATCAGACCATGTTCATTTTTTGATACAGAGTGACCAAGTTTGTCATTAAGTCAAATAGTACGTACGATAAAGAGTATAACAGCTCGTGAAATGTTCCGTATTCACCCAGAAATAAAGCAATTATTATGGGGAGGTAATTTATGGACAAGTGGTTTTTATGCAAATACAGTAGGCTTATATGGGAACAAAGAAGTAATACGAAAGTATATAGAAAGTCAAGGTAAATCAGATAAAGATTATCAGAAAGTATATTCTGGTCAACTTACTCTGTTCTAACAATACCTCGTGGGCTTGCCCCGAGGTATTTTATTAAGAGCAAAGGGACTTTTTTGGATTGCTAGTCGACCTGATGAAATATTTAATTTTTCTCAAGCAGGAGGTTCTAGTAGATTAGAAAATGCTGGAGTTTGGTAGTGTAGTATTCCTTTTGGTCAAAGAATATTACATCCTGATTTTGTTTATAACCAAACTTTAATTGAATCAGAATGGCACCCAGTATGGGGAGATTGTTTAAATGAAATAGTTTTTATAGGACAAAGTATAGACCAACATCGAATGATTTTGGAACTTTCTGAGTGCTTAATAGATGATAACGAGCAAATTCTATTTGGTAAAAACAATGAATTTATTGATTCATTTCCTGAGTATTTCTAATACGATCTTAATTTTATGCTATTCCATGATTAGAGATTGTACTTGTTAAAAAATTTAAACAATTTTTCTATAATACTGATCAAATTGAGTTTTAGTGTATCAATTTTTTTGAATATCAGGTGATAAGAAATATTAGCGCAAAAACTATTTAGGTAACTAGCCCTAGTAGATAATTAGTAAGGCTAGTTTTTACAGACTAATATTCTTTATCCATATACTGTTCCAACTCTTCTTTCAATCTATCCAAATAACTTGTTTTAGACCTAGCCCTTGTTTTCATTCGATGAAAAGCATGATGAATATCAGAAAGTGTAATACCAAAAAGCTGCTGAAATAGCACTGCTATTTTTCGTATTTCCAGTTTGCCGTGATTAATAGAACCCGACACATAAAGGGCGTAGATAAGCTCTATCAAAGCATTATGAGACTCGGACCATACAAGTGTTTCTGAAAATTGTAAGAGCCTAGTATTTTTTGTAATTGAACTGTTTACTTTTTCCTGTAGATAGTTTTGCAACATGTTATGAGCAATGATACGAGAAGCTTTGTAATCGTAATAAGTAGAGAAGAGTATGTCAATTTCAAATACAAAGCTATTAAGTCCTATAAGAGGTGTTATTTACCTAGAGTAAAATATTCAATGTCTTTGTCTATTCTATTAGCCTTGTAATACTTATAAAATTCATTTTGGCTATAGTATTTTTTGTATTCAGAGTTAAGCTCTTCTATTTTTTTTAAGTAGTATTTGTTTTGGGAGGTATAATCTAAGGGGCAACATGTTTCAATCCGATATACTTTATTATAAAAGATTAGTTTGCTTAAGATGTGAGGTTTAACTATTTTAAAAAAATTAATTTCTTCTAATTGATTTTGAAACCCATTTTTTAAAATATTTTCCTTTAAGCCAATTAAGATAAGCTGAAGAAACTTGATTATTTCTAAAGTTTTCTCAATGGTAAGAGATCCCCAGAGGTTTAACTCTACTTCTTTACTTTCAATTGATTTCACTAAGTGTTTGAAATTTTCTTTTTGTGTCATAATTAGGTTTTTTGGTTGGTTAATTATTGACATCATGAACTTGAGAAAAAATCAGTAGCACTACTTCTAAAGTAAAGAAAGTTTTGTTACGAGTCAATACGAGAAAACACTATAAAATATTGCGGAAAACACGTATTGTTTATCAAAAAAAAATTAAGCCAAATTCTATATCATTTACGAAGAAAATTGGAAATAATTATTTAAGACAGGTTGGTATAAAATTTATGCTGTTTGGTATAAAAAAAGATAAGACAAATTTTATTTTTTATTTATTTGTCTCTGTTTCATCTCTGACTTACTTGCTTAGGTATGAACAATATTTTAGTATTTAACTTCTTTTTAGTTTAAAATAAGAATATCCTTTATATGATTAAAGATACAGTATGTTTAGTAGGTAGTTTATTATTATCTATTACCTGTTTTTCTCAAGAAGAAAAAAATAATTTACCATTAAAAAAAGATAGTATTAGTAGCCCAAAACAAGTGGTAGTTTATGCGGCTGATAAATTTACTATTATCAGACCATTAAATATAGAGTTCTCAAATGTTTCACCCTATAATTTTAGTCCTCAAAAAGGAATTACTTCACTTGAAGAAGGAAAAGTAGAGGATTTTAAACAAGTTAAAGTAAGTGCTTCAATTAATTTTATTAAGAATAAAAATTGGGTACTTGGAACTACTTTAGGTTATAAATTCACTCATATGAAAACGGATTTATTTGATTTTAAATCAGTCAATCCAAGTATGGTTCAAGAGGATTTTCATTATCATTTTACATCTTTAAATTTCGTGTATTTTTCAACACTTTTTGGAAAAAGAACAGTTTTTTCTTCTAGTTTAATTGTAGAAGGAAGTGATCGTCATTTTGAAAGGGTGAAAGGATTAGTTTCAGGAATAGTTGTATTGAAAAGTGAAGCCAAAACAAAAATGAGTTTAGGTTTGTTAGGTAATATTGATCCTACTTCTCAAGTTCCTATACTTCCTATTTTTACTTTTGAATATAGATTCAACAATGGGATGGTTTTTGAAGCGACGCTTCCTAAAAGTGTGTATATTAGAAAAAATGTTTTTGATGCAGGAAGAATTTCTTTCGGATCAGAGATGGATCCAACCTCATTTTATTTGTATAATGTGGATGGAACGAGTCAGAGATATGAATATAGACAAATTGATGTAAACTCAGGAGTGATTTATGAATATGCCGTCGGTGATTTTGTGATTACAGGTAAGGCAGGAATTAAAATAACACCTTCTGCAAGAATATTTGAAAAAGAGGAATCATTTAATCATTCAGTAGTTGAATTAAAACCAGATCCTACGTTCTATTTTAATGTAGGAGTTTCATTTAATCCTTTTAGTTTACTAAAGAAAAAATAATAAGTAAATGGAATGATCAAATTCATTAAATAAGTTGAGTTTAATTGATATTAAAAAAAAACATAATGGAAAATAGAGAATTTAGTAATGGTTTTATTATGAGCTTTCTTACCGAGAAACGTTTCCGTTTTGCAAGACATGCCTTTTTTCTAATAGGATTTTTCTTACTCTTGTATTTTGGGGATTTTTTTAAAGAATTTCCAAAAACAATAGCTTACTATGTTGTTTTTTTAGTTTATTCTATTTTTATAGCTATGTTTTATTTAAATATGTATTTGTTAATACCAACTTTTTTATTTAAAAATAGATATATACTATATTTTATTTTTCTTATAATATTAGTTTTAATTGGCTTAAATATAATAGAATGGTGTTATGGTAACTATTTTAATTCCCATCGATTAATTCCTTTAAATAGTATAAGAAGAACAGATAATTATTATACAATTCTTCTTCTTTGTGCATCTTTTATTTCATTGTCTACAACAATAAAATTGTTGCAGAATTGGATTAAAGATAAAGAGCGTATCGTTGGATTAAAAAGTTTAACCCATACTATGGAATTAAATGAATTAAAGAATCAAATAAGTCCACACTTTTTGTTTAATATGTTAAACAATGTAAAATCACTTATTCGTATAGAACCAGAGAAAGCAACTACTGTTATTATGAAACTATCTGAGTTTTTACGCTATCAACTTTATGAGAGTAATCAAGAACGAGTAGTATTAGCCTCAGAAATTGAGTTTATCTTAAACTTTTTGAATCTGGAAAAAATAAGGAAAGAAAATTTGACTATTCACTTTAATTGTAAGTTAGATAAAAATTCAATGAATGCTATATTTATACCTTCAGGTTTGTTTACTGTTTTCGTTGAAAATGCAATAAAATATAGTTATGATATTAATGAAGCTGAAAGTTATATTAAACTTACTATAAATGTAGATGATGAAAAGTTATTCTTTAGTTGTACAAACTCAAAAAGTGTTGACTTTTCGACATATAAAAACAAAAGTGGAGGTTTAGGTTTGGCTAATATAAAAAGACGCCTAGACCTTATATATCCAGATCGTCATAAGTTGAAAATAACTTCAGAAGAGAATTTGTTCCATGTTAATTTAATTATTCCAATATGAATTGTATTATTGTAGATGATGAGCCTCTAGCTAGAAAAGAAATGGAATCTTTAATTGAAGAATCTTCAAATATTACAATATTTGGAAAGTTTTCCAATGGATCAAAAGCTTTAGAGTTTTTGAAAGAAAATGAGGTTGATCTTATTTTTTTAGATATTGAGATGCCTTTTTTTTCAGGTTTGGATTTAGCAGAATTACTGCCTATGAAAACACTTGTTATTTTCACAACAGCATACCCACAATATGCGCATAAAAGTTATGAACTAGATGCTATTGATTACTTAGTTAAGCCAATTGATAAACTGCGTTTGAAGAAAGCAATAAATAAAGCTGTTTTGTATAAAACACTGTTGGATAATAATAAATTTGCTAGTATTATAGAGGAACCTAGTAATGAATTTTTCTGGATAAAATCGGAAAGAAGAAATCACAAATTAAATTATAAAGAGATATTGTTTATTGAGGGGTTAAAGGATTATGTTGTAATTCATACAGTCACACAGAAATTAATAACGGCTATGAATCTAAAAACAATACATCAAAAATTAATACCTAGTTTTTTTTTAAGAGTTAGCAAGTCTTATATTATAAATGTCAATCATATTGATTCATTTAATACTCACAATGTGTATATTGGGGAATTTGAAATACCGTTGGGAGAAACTTACCGTAAAGATTTTTTAGATTTATATTGATTAGTATAGTTTGTAATTTACTAGTAACAGTTTTTAGTTATCCTAAATAACTAAAAGGCTTGTTTAGACAAAAAAAACACTCTTTATGGGTGTTTTTTTCGTTTAATAAATGTATTGTTCACAATCTGAAAAATGAATTTTGTAGAAAATAGTAAGGGAAAGTGTTGTTTTGATCTTATAGGATTAGTTGTGTTTTTAGTAAAGTATAATATTTCGGTTGTTTTGTATAATTAGCTTATCTATTGGTATAAAGATAAATAATGGAATTGATGAAATGGTTTTATTTGTTTTATTAAGTTCTATACCATTATGATAATAAGATAAAAATGAAAGACCAGATTTTCCATAAATCATTAGAGCTATTTTTAAAAAATGGCATGAAAACAACGACCATGGATGATATTGCCTTTGAGATGGGTATTTCAAAGAAAACAATATATCAACATTATGAATCTAAAAATCGACTAATAGAAGAGGTTTTAGCTTATATAAATGATTTAATTATAAGTGAAATTCACTTAGTTTTTGATAAGAATAATAATGCAATTATTGAATTGCTTAGTATACATAATAGTATAAGCGATGTACTTAACATCAATTCGATATCATTTCAAGCTGAATTGTCAAGATACTACCCAAGACTTTATCAGAAGCAAAAGAAAGTTATAATAAAAAAAACATTGCATTTTATAGAAAAAAACTTAGCTAAGGGAGTCAAGGAAGGGGATTATAAAGATGATATAGATATAGAATTTTTAGCTCGATTTTTTGTAGCCTCTTGTTATTTATTAGATGATGTGGATTTATTTCCGTTAGATCAATTCGAAACTTCCTATTTATATCAATCAAGAATACAATACTATATCGAAGCTATTTCAACAGATGTAGGTTTAGAAGAGTTTATCAAAGTCCGTAAAACATATACCCAAGTTTAAATACCATTTTTATTCAATGAACAAAATAAAATTAACCCTTGCTATTTGGCTAATAGGGTACATGAGTTATGCTCAGGAAGTAGAGCTAAAATTAAAGGATGCAATAGCATATGCTTTAGAAAATAAGGCAGAAGCAGTTAAATCTCGTTTAGATTTAAAAAATAGTGATTATCAAATTCAAGAAGCAAGAGCTCAAGCTTTACCACAAATAAATGCTGTAGCAGATGTTACAAATAATCCATTACTTCAAAAAATGGCTATGCCTAGTGCATTTGGTGGAGGTATGGTTTCTTTTGGGAAAGAATGGCAATCCACAGTTTCTGCTTCTTTGTCACAAGAATTGTTTAATCAGGCTGTGTTTATAGGTTTGAAAGCGGCTAAATCAACTCGAGAATTCTATAAAATCAATATTCAACTTACTAATGAGCAGATTATTGAAAAAGTAGCAACAAGCTATTATGAAGTATATCGATTAAAATCACAAATAGAAACCTTGGATAAAACTATTGATAACACCACTCGAATTAGAGATGTCATTGTCAACTTATATCAAACAGGTTTAGCCAAGAAAATTGATGTAAGTAGAATAGATGTTTCTTTAAACAACATAACGAGTAATCGACAACAATTGGTAAATGCAAAGGTTCTACAAGAGAATGCCTTAAAATATCTTATTGGTATGGAAATACAAACTCTTGTTGTGTTTCCTGACGATACATTTAAAATTTCAGATGCTATTTCTTTCACTGAGCAATTTGATGTAGAAGATCGTACTGAAATTAAATTGTTGGATAAACAAAATGAGCTTTTGACATTAAATAAAAAATCAATTAGAGCTCAAGGTTATCCTAGTTTAAGTTTCCAAGCAAATTTTGGTTACTCTGGTTTGGGGGATGAGTTTACATGGTTCAGTAAGCCTGAGAACGGTACTTATTGGAGTGGTTTTTCAAGTATAGGATTGAAGCTTGTGGTACCAATTTTTAATGGATCAGTAATAAAAGCTAAGACAAAACAAGCTCAAATAGAAATTGATAAATTACAAATTGATAAACAAGACACTCTGTTAGCAATGGAATTAGCTATTGAAAATGCACAAGCGCAAATAGACAATTCAAGAATTACACTTATTACTCAAAAAGAGAATGTCCATTTGGCAAAAGAAGTCTTAGAGGATATTGAGAATAATTATAAAATAGGGTTAGCTCCTCTAACGGACTTGTTGGACGCAGAAAACGCTTATGCAGAGGCTCAAAATAGTTATACAAGTGCTTTGTTGGACTATAAACTTGCAGAGATTCAATTAATTAAATCAATTGGAGGCTTGAATCAATTTACCTATTAAAAATAAATTAAGATCTATTAAAATACATATATGAAAAAAATAGTTATTACTGGTTTAGTTGTAGTTATAGCTTTGGCTGGAATTATTTATACGTTGAAAAATAATCAAAAAAGTAATCAATTAGAAACTGAGGTAGTCGCCCAGCAAAATGCAGAAGTATCTGTTCGTACTGAACGTGTTTCTATGCAAAAATTAAATACACAATATGTAACAAATGGAATTCTTATTCCTAAGCAAGAGGTAATGATTTCAGCAGAAATTAATGGTCGAATTGCTAAGTTGTTGGTAGAGGAAGGAGCATTTGTTCAAAAAGGACAGATACTAGCTGTAATTGAAGGAGATAAGCAAAATACGAGTCTTAATAAGGCGCAAGCTGTTTATGACAATGCATTATCAGATTTTAATCGGTATAAAACTGCATTGGTAACAGGGGGAGTTACACAACAGCAAGTTGATCAAATAAGTTTACAAGTAGAAAATGCTAAGAATGATTTAGCAAATGCACGAATCTTAGTTTCAGATAGTAATGTCAAGGCCTCTTTTTCAGGTATAATTAATAAGCGTTCTATAGAAGTTGGCACCTACGTATCGCCAGGAGAAACTTTATTTGAGGTAGTGAATGTCTCTGCTTTAAAGTTAAGAGTAAACGTAGATGAAAAAAATGTAAATATGCTAAAGGTGGGACAATCCGTAAATGTAAAACTACCTGTTTTTGCAGATAAAGATTTTGTTGGTAAAATACGATTTATAGCACCTAAAGCAGATAGTGATTTAAATTTTCCAATTGAAATTGAAATCGAAAATACAAATCAACATGAATTGAAAGCAGGAATGTATGCTACAGCTTACATTGGAGATGATCAAGAATCTACTATATTGACTGTTCCACGTGCTGCTTTTGTAGGAAGTGTAAGCAGTAATCAAGTTTTTATAGTTCAAGATGGTAAAGCAGTTTTAAAGAAGGCAATAGCAGGAAGAGTTTATGGAGACTATGTTGAGATAATTTCTGGTATTGAACAAGGAATGGATGTAATTACTTCAGGACAAATTAACCTAGTTGATAGTACACCAGTTAAAACGGTTCAATAATTTATAAATCAGTCATTTAATTCACATGAAAATATCTGAAATCTCGATTAAACGTCCTAGTGTAATTATTGTATTATTTATTCTTCTAACATTAGGAGGTATTTTTTCCTACAAGCAACTAGGTTATGAATTAATTCCAAAGTTTGATGTAAATGTAATTACGGTACAAACAACATATCCAGGAGCAGCTCCTTCAGAAGTGGAAAGCTCTGTTACTAAGAAAATTGAAGATGCTGTTTCATCTTTAGAAAATATAAAAAAGATTGAGTCTAAATCTTTTGAAGGTGTATCAGTAATTACAATAACGTTAAATACTGGCGCAGATGTAAATTATTTACTCACTGATGCTCAGCGAAAAGTAAATGCTATAATTAATGATTTGCCGAAAGATGTTAAAACTCCATCTTTAACGAAGTTCTCTATTGATGATGTACCTATTATGAATCTATCAGTTACATCAAATTTAACTGAGCGTGATTTGTATGATTTACTAGATCAAAAAATACAACCCATTTTTGCAAGGGTTAATGGTATAGCTAAGATAGATTTAATAGGAGGAGAGGAACGTGAGATACAAGTAAATATTGATCCTGCAAAATTAGAAGGTTATGGTCTTACAATAGTGCAAGTTCAGAGTCTCATCAATGCTTCAAATTTAGACTTTCCTACTGGAAATATTAAGACACGTGAAAATCAAACTACAATTCGCCTATCTGGAAAATTGAATTCAATTGAAGAATTAAGAAATCTTCCTTTGACCACTTCAAATCAGATTATGATCCGTTTAAAGGACGTTGCAGATATACAAGATGGCATAAAGGATATTGAAAAAATAGCACGAATCGATCAACAGAATACTATTTTGCTTCAGGTATATAAACAATCAGATGCAAATGCAGTTGCAGTATCTGAGTTAGTTAAGCAAACAATTACAACAGTAGAGCAAAATTTTTCTGATCAAAATATAAACATTGTTATAGCTAATGATACAACCGACTACACTATTAATTCAGCAAACAATGTGGTACATGATTTAATGATTGCTATTGCTTTAGTGGCTTTTATTATGTTATTCTTTTTACACAGTTTAAGAGATGCATTCATTGCGGTGGTAGCAATACCACTTTCTCTAATAGCTACTTTTGTTGGACTATTTTTAATGGGGTATACGTTAAACTTAATGTCTTTGTTGGGATTATCATTAGTTGTTGGAATTTTAGTAGACGACGCTATTGTTGTTATAGAAAACATTCATCGTCATATGCTAATGGGGAAAAATAAAGTTCGTGCGGCATATGATGGAGCTAAGGAAATTGGTTTTACGGTTACGGCTATTACTTTAGTAATTGTAGTTGTTTTCTTACCAATTGCGGCCTCATCTGGATTAGTATCTGATATTTTGAGACAATTTTGTATGACTGTAGTTATATCAACTTTGATATCCTTACTAGTTTCATTTACCGTTGTTCCTTGGTTATATTCTAGAATGGGGAAATTATCTCATATAAATAAAGGTAGTTTTTTTGGTCGAATCCTTCATGGTTTTGAATCTGGACTTACTAAAATTGTCAATTGGATAAGTATGATTCTGGAATGGGCTTTGAAAAATAGAATGAATAAAATTATAACGTTATTAATTACAGTTGTTTTGTTTTTCAGTTCACTTTCTTTAGTGAGTATGGGATTTATTGGAACTGATTTTTTTCCTAGTAACGACAAAGGAGAATTCTACCTTCAAATAGAAATGAATAAGGATGCCTCTATTGAGCAAACTAATTTTATGACGCAAAAGGCAGAATCTTATCTTGCTGAAAAATCTGAAATTGTTAGGATGATAACAACAGTTGGACAAGCTTCGGATGGAATAGCAACAACCAATGGTTCAAAGTATAAATCAGAAATTCAAATTTATTTAGACAAAGAAAATTTAAAAAACACTTCGACAAAGGTTTATGCTGCAAAACTAAAACGTGAGATGGAGCCAATTTTACTAGGTGCCAAAGTAAAAATTGTGACTATTGGTTTAATGGGAGCAGAGCAAGCTCCACTTAATTTAACCGTAATAGGTGCTTCTACCGAAGATGCTTTAGAAGCTGCAACAAAAGCTGCCGATGTATTGCGTACAATTTCTGGGGCGACTGAGGTAAGGCTGACAATGGAAGATGGTAATCCTGAAATTAATGTTGAAGTAGATCGAGATAAGATGAATCTTCTAGGTTTGGATATATCAACAATTGGTCAAACAATGCAGATAGCATTTGCAGGTAATACGGATATAAAATATAAAGGGGAAGAAACGGAATATACAATCAATATTCGTTATGACGAATTAAGTCGAGGAAATTTAGAAAATGTAAAAAACTTGAAGTTTACTAATACTTTAGGACAAGTAATTAAATTAGAACAATTTGCAAAAGTAGAATATAGTTCAGGACCTTCACTGTTAGAACGAAGAGATAAGTCTCCTGCTGTATCTGTCCACGCACAGGTGGTTGGTAAATCGGATGGAACTATTGCAACAGAGTGGGATAATGAGTTAAAAAAACTTGATATTAAACCTGGTGTTTCTTTTATTTGGGGAGGTAATATGGAAAATCAACAAGAGGGGTTTGGAACATTAGGATTTGCTTTGTTAGCTTCTATTGTTTTAGTTTATTTCGTTATGGTGGTGTTATATGATAATTTTGTCACTCCATTTGTAGTTCTTTTCTCAATTCCCTTGTCATTTATTGGAGCTTTATTGCTATTAGCTTTATCAAATGAGACCTTAAATGTTTTTACTATTTTAGGAATAATTATGCTAATTGGATTAGTTGCAAAAAATGCAATTATGCTTGTTGATTTTGCAAATCATAGAAAAGATGAAGGCGCTAGTACTTATGATGCTTTGATAGCTGCAAATCATGCCCGTTTCAGACCAATTTTAATGACTACTCTGGCAATGGTAATCGGAATGATTCCAATTGCACTTGCTCAGGGAGATGGAGCAGATATTAACAGGGGACTGGCTACAGTGATTATAGGAGGTCTTTTATCTTCTTTGTTTTTGACCTTAATAATTGTTCCTGTTGTATATTCAATTTTTGATAGTTTAGTGAAAAAATTCAGTAAAAATGAAGGGGTTAATTATAACGAGCTTATAGTAGAAGACTATATTGAAAATGAAGTTTTAGACGATGATTTAAAAAATAAGAAGGATTTATAATCTTTAAAATAACAAGACCTTTCTATTTATTAGAAAAGGTCTTGTTTTGTAATTAGGAGGGGTGTAAACTAGAGTAATACGATTTGTTTAAGATAAAATAAATGGAATATGATTAGGATAGGTATAGTAGATGAATTAAAACTGTTCAGGAAAGGTTTTTCACTTTTATTATCTCAATTAGAAGAAATTGAAGTCGTTTTTCAATGTTCTAACGGCATTGAATTATTTAAAAAGTTAAAGGTAGTTGATGTAGATATTATTTTTTTAGAAATAAAAATGCCTATAATGGACGGTTTTCAAATAGCTTCTTTACTTAATAAAAACTATCCTAATATCAAGGTATTAGTGCTGAGTAATTATAATGACTCTTATAGTATAGCAAGAATGTTTAAGTATAATGTGTCGGGTTTCTTAACCAAGAATATTGCATTTTCAAGACTTAAAATAGCTATTAAATATGTTTATAATAATGGTATTTATTATGATAATCAAATAAGTCGAATAATTAATCAATCTGCAGAAAATAAATCTATTACAGAAATAATTATTTCGGATAAAGAAGTTGAAATAATTAAACTATACGCAAGGTAATACACAGTAAATGAAATTGCTGATAAACTTAATTTGAGTACTCGTACAATTGAAAAATATAAAGAAACTTTAATGCAAAAAACTGGCTCAAATAATTTTATAGGAGTGATTCTTTTTGTTATGCGTTGGCATTATATAAATGATAGTGATTTGCAGTCGTGAAAACACGTATAAAATACCGTGAAAACACGTATTGTTTTGAATAATTGTCCTTTGTAATTTTACTTTGGTTCGAATCAATTTAAAAGGAATTGATACTGAAAACAAATACCTTATGTTTTCTAGAGATGTAAAGTAACGCTACTGTTCGATTTAAATTAACCATACAGATCGACTAAATAAAAGTAAAACCAACTAACTTAAAAAACGACCAGAAACGATAACAGACACGAGGTTTGTTATTTTATTTTCACACCAAGTATCGTATTTGCTTTAATGGGGCTTGTATTTCTGTTAGCGATGTATCTTCTTTTTAAACCCGAAAACAAAGAGCTACTTATTGACAATGCAATAGTTCCGGAAGCAATAACTGAGGGCATACCAACAGATAAGGTCAAAGCTTATGAAAAAGAACTGTGGGAGCAGAAAAAGCAAGAGAATGAAAATCAGATGCACTCTTTAGCGGATTACTGGAACGATACCCAAGAGGAGTCTAACAGCAGTTATATCCATCAAGATTATAATCAGCAGCCTGTTTCTACACCTTATGAGAGGTCCTATCAAAACTACAGACAAAGTCAAGAGGTGCTCAGTAGTTTTTATGACAATACAGAAAACCAAGAAACCGACAAGCTCAAAAAACAAATAGAAGAATTAGAACAAAAATTGGAAGAGAAAGATACGTCAAAGCCTATTACGATGGATAGTCAATTAGAACTCATGGAAAAGTCTTTTCAGATGGCAGCGAAGTATTTACCAACAGGTCAAAACCAAGGTGAGGTATTGCCTGTAAATCAAACGAGAAGCACCAAGGTTATTTCCAATAAAAAACAAGCCATAACCGCAATAGAAGATACACAAAAAGATGTTGTTTCATCCCTTGTTCAACCACCAACACTGCTTGATTTTTTACCGCTAAGTTTTCAAAGTAACCCAACTTTTTATACAGCAGAAGGGCAACCTAAAGAATCCAACCACAAAAACAGTATAAAAGTAATTATCAAAGAAGATCAGGTCGTTATAAACGAAGGGTATATCAAACTAAGACTCTTAGAGAGCCTTGTAATTGATGGAGCTTTATTACCAGAAGCAAGTACGCTCATTGCCAAAGTAAAAGTAAGTAACACAAGATTAGAACTAAGTGTAAACTCTATCAAAATAGATAACAGTATTATACAAACAGAGCTAATCGGTTATGATAATTATGGACAAAAAGGACTAGAGGTATTAGACCTTCAAGAAATAAACGCCTCAAAAGAAATCATCGCCAATATGGGACAAACCGCTGGTACGAGTATTTCGATGAGTAGATCCGCTTCAGATCAAATTGCAGGGGATTTAACCAAAGGTTTTATCCAAGGTGTATCAGGTTACTTTTCTAAGAAAGTAAAAGCCCAAAGAGTAACCCTAAAACAAGGACAAGAACTATTTCTTGTACCTAAAGAATAACAATCAATCAACAAGTAAATCAAATTATTATGAAAACAATCATTAACTATATGCTCCTGTGCTTACTAGCAGTAAACACAGTAACCGCCCAAAACGATATGAAGGCTATTAACTTGTCAAATGCTGAGGTAATGCCTTATGAAGTATAGCTCACTCAAAACAAAACAACGCATATCCTGTTTCCAAGTAGCATTGAATATGTGGATTTAGGCAGTAGTGAAATTATAGCTAGTAAAGTAGAAGCAACATCTAATGTTCTTCGTTTAAAAGCTATAAAAGAGGATATAACTCCTACAAACTTTACAGTAATTACAAACGATGGTAAATACTACAATTTCAATGCTAGTTGTAAAGAACAGCCAACACAACTGAGTTATGACTTAACCAAGTTTGAAAAACAAGTAAGTAAACAGCAAAGTGAAGTTCTTTTTAAAGACTTAGGAAACACTAGCCCAAGTTTAGCTGATCTTTTTATGAAAGCTATTATCAAGAAGAATAAGAAAGAGTTAAATATTAATAGTAAAAACTACTCAGTAGAAGCAAGGCTAAAAAGCATCTACACTCAAGATGGTAAACTATATTTTCATGTCTCCATTAATAACAAAAGCAATTTACCATATAAGCTAGACTATATTAGTTTTAAAATTAAAGATAGAAGAACTGCAAAACGAACGACAATTCAAGAGGTGACTTTAAAGCCAATTAGAAGTTATAGTGATGCTCAGACAATCAATAGTCAAAGTAAACAAGAGAGTGTTTTTATGTTAGACCAGTTTACTTTATCAGACAGACAAGTGCTTTTAATTGAGATTAATGAGAAGAATGGAGTGAGGAGTCAGGTTTTGGAAGTAAAGAGTTCTGATTTTTTAAAAGTTAAAAAATTAATTTCTTTGAAATTGATATAGAATAAAAATAAGCCCAAAAAAGCCCAAGTTAAAATTTGGGCTTTTAAAATATATAGATCAATTGAAAGTTTAATTACATTGTTATTGGCTATTTCTATAATTACTAGGGGAAATGCCTTCGAGTCTTTTAAAGTACTTACCAAAAAAAGATTGAGATGGAAAGTTCAATTTATTACTTACCTGTTGAATAGTTAAATCGGTAAACTTTAATAGAGATTTAGCTTCAATAACTACATGATTTTCAACCCAACGTACGGCTGATATACCACTACATTCTTTTACTATCTTTGAAAGGTATTTGGGAGTGACATTTAATTTATTAGAATAAAAACCTATCTCTCTTTGGTCACAATAATATTTTTGCAGTAGATTCAAAAATTTCTCAACAAGGATCTCTTGTTGTTGTTTTTGATGTTGTAAATTTCCTGTAATATGAATATGATAGCCAAATCCGTAGAAAAAAGCTTTGGTAATATGCTTGATAGATTTTAATGAATAAGGATTATTGTGATTAAGTATTGTTTTTTTTACTATTTCACAGTATTCAATTAATGATTGACGTTCTAGTTCATTAAGGGTAACACATGGATTTTTTTGAATAGACATGAAAACTCTGAAACGTTCATCTATAGCAAGGTCTTGACTAAATTGATTAGACATAATAATAAAAATAGCTTTAAAATCTTTGCTAACATATTCTACATCTACGATTTGATTTGATAAAATTATTATCATACTAGAGTTTTGACTTTCGTATGATTTGAAATTAATGTTTCCTTTAATTTTACCTTTAAGACAAATTATTGCAATAGTCTCATCAGATTTAAATGATTCAGATACATGTGATTTTATAAGAGGTTTGTCAATTAAAGTAATTTGATCTTTAATTGTATAAGTTTTTGAAGGCAAAAACTGCTCATTTAAAGAGAAAGATAAAAGAGTTTTTTTCATTATTTAAAAAATATTTTATAATTTCTCAAAATAAGTGAATTGTAAAAAAAAAATGATGCTTTATCTATGTTTTAGTAAAGTGCAATTAAGTCAATAGTACTGTTATATCAAAAATAACTTATTGATTTATATTATGAATTTCATCTTTATTAACACTTAATACTCCTTTTATTTTTTGAAAATATTCAGTGGTTTGTTCTAATGATTTATTTGAAGGAATTTGAATAGCAATAGCATTGAAATTGTTATAATCATAAATTATTTTTCCTCCAAAACTATCAACTTCTTTTTTTAGCTGTTCAAGTGAAATTTCTTCACTGTAATAGATAATTACATTATTAACTACATTTTTGTTGAAGCTATTGGTTTCTTCTTTAACTGATGTTTTGGGACTTTTGCATTGAATGAAAATCAAAGATCCTATGAAAATGAAAACTAAAATGAAATGTGGTACTCTTATTTTACGCATGATAAAAAACTTAATAAACCAAAAGTAACGAAAAAAATGAAGCTGGCAATATTAAGAAATGCATATTCAACAGTTAAAATATTTGTGGTGAAACAAATATTTTAAAAGGAAGTTTAGTTCTTGATTCTACGTTTTGTGTAATCGATTTGCTGAGGTTTTATCGTAGTTATTTTTAAATAAAATTACGACTTATCGTCCAGTTTTGTGCCATTTTTGACCTTGTATGATTATTAGCACTCTTTTAAATTTATCTTATAATTTTTAATAGTTAAATAATGAGTACAAAAAATTTTCAAGAAAAAATCAAAGATCGTTTATTAAATGGATTTGCAAATTGGAACAAAGGTTATGAATCATGGTTAAAGTGGTGTGATACCTTATATGAACCAGATGCTCACTATAATACAGGGACTTTTCATTGGACTTTACAAGAGTATAAAGATAATATGAAATCAGTTTTTGAAGGATATGATGTTTTATTAGGGGAGTTTCACAACATGTTGATTATTGATGATTGGTGTGCAATCAGATATACTGTTTTTATTACAGATAAAAAGACTGGAGTAACTATTAAACAAGAAACAATGGAATTTGTTCATTTTAAAGAGAATCCAGACCCAATTGGAGCAAGAGTTATTGAAGGATGGGCTCTTTCAGACACTCCCATTGTATAACAAAATTTTAATATGTAATAGGTTGGTATTGTTTATAAGGTAGTGCTGTTTAAATAATATCAACCTATATTATAAAGGTTTGTTTTTAAATAAAGAAAAGAAGTGTGTTATTATATTTATAATTGAGATATTATTTATGAAAATGAATTTATTTGATTTAACAGGTAAGGTGGTTGTTATTACTGGAGGTGCAAGTGGACTTGGTCTAGCATATGCTAGAGGTATTGCTAAACATGGAGGAAACTTGTCTATATGGGATGTTTCTGAATCGAAAATTGAAAGTGCGAAAAATGAACTTAAAGAATATGGAATTAATGTAACAACCCAAGTAGTCGATGTTAAATCTGAAGAACAGATTATTGCTGCTTATGAACAAGTACTAAAGGATCATGGACGTTTAGACTGTGTTTTTGCTAATGCAGGCGTACCTCCTAATTCACGTTCTATTTTCGATATGACTTCACAAAATTATCTAGATTTGATTAATGTTAATATGCATGGAGCATTTTATACATTGAAAGAAGGAGCACGTTTGATGGTGGAACGAGCTAAGGCAGGTGAACCAGGAGGATCTTTAGTTTTTACAGGAAGTTTAGCTTTATTTAAGGGCATTCCAGGAATAGAAAATTATGCTGCAGCAAAGGGTGCCATTGCAGCTGTTATACGAGGTTTGGCAGTGGAATTAGCACAGTTTGGAATTCGCGCTAATACAATTGCACCAGGCTATATTAAAACAGGTATGACAAATGGTCAACAAGAGATGTCTGCTATTGATGCATCTATGATTGCTAATATCCCAATGGGAAGAGCAGGTTATCCAGAAGACTTTGAAGCAATTGCCGTTTATTTTTGTAGTGATGCATCGTCATTCCATACAGGTGATACTGTTATTTTGGATGGAGCAGATCATATTAAAGGGTAATAAGAATCTCTTTAAAAACTTTAGGTTATCAGTAATAAAATTCTAAACAAGCTCGAGAGGAAAATAGTTTAGTTGTATTCTTTAAAAGAGTGAAATATTAATATAATACTGATAATAATAAATAATTTTATAAATAGATCTAAATTGTTGATTTAGATTATAGTAGTTATGGTTATAGCAAGAAGTAGTTTACGAACTTTGTTCGTTTTTGTTTTTTTTCTAGTGATAATGCAAAATAGTTTTGGACAAGTTCAGACTTCAGCAAATACTCAATTTGATTCTCCATATATTGATATGAAAGAATGGCGAGATGTACCAATCCGACATTTATATGTACACGGTGGGTTTAAGGGAACAGATACTAGATTTTCGTTCTATTTTCCAGTAAAGGATTTGTATGAAGGTCGTTTTTATCAATATATCACTCCTTTCCCTGATAATGAAAATCTGTCTCAGAATGCTAGTTTTGAAGAAGATAAGATTGGATTTTCTTTGACTCATGGAGCATATTTTATCGAAACTAATGGAGGAGGAAAGCTTAAACCAAATGAGAGTCAGTTAATTACTGCTTATCTTGCAAATGCAGCTTGTGCCTCATATTCGAGAATAATCGCCGCGGAGATTTATGGAGATCATCGTCCATATGGTTATTGTTTTGGAGGAAGTGGAGGAGCTTATCGAACAATAGGAAGTATAGAAAATACAGATGGAGTATGGGATGGAGCAGTTCCATATATAATGGGATCACCAATGGCTATTCCTAATGTTTTCTCTGTACGTATGCATGCTATGAGAATATTAAAAGACAAACTCTTACAGGTTGTTGATGCTTTAGAACCTGGAGGTAGCGGCGATATGTATGAAGGGCTAAATGAAATAGAATCTGCTGCTCTCAAAGAGGTTACTGAGATGGGGTTTGAACCAAAATCTTGGTTTGGTTATAAAACAATGGGGGTTCATGGATTTTCAGCTATTTATCAAGGAATGGTAAGTATGGACCCAGAGTATTTTGTTGATTTTTGGAATAAACCAGGTTACTTGGGGTATGATCAGCCAAATTCCTTTATTAAAGACCGTATTACGCAATTCTCGCGCATTAAGGCAATTGTCTATGAGAATGAAGCAATCAGTTTAGGGTTGATACCAAAACCTACTAAGAAGGAGAGAGGAACTGCTGATTTAGCTTGGAAAGGACAAGGGAAAAATGAAGACGAAGAACTTCCTATTGCATTTGTATTGGAAGATACTTTAATTGATATTGATTTTTTAGGTGGAGATTTGAAATTATTAGATGGTGATCATGCTGATCGGATTATTCAAATTTCTAAAATTGATAAAAATTATGTTGTTATTGGAGTTGGAGAGTATCCTTTTATTTCAGAAGTTAAAGTAGGAGATCGTATTTTAATTGATAATTCCAATTTTTTAGCAGCGCAGACCTATCATCGTCACCAGATACCTTCTGTAAAAGAGTATCCTGTTTGGAACCAATATTTAGATCTAGAAGGAAAACCATTGTATCCCCAAAGGAAACTTCTGATTGCTCCTATTTTTACAAAATCAGCTTCGGGTGTTTTACCATCTGGTAAAATTAAAGGGAAAGTTATTGTCCTTTCTTCCCTATGGGATAGAGAAGCATTTCCTTGGCAAGCAGATTGGTACAGATCAAGAGTCATAGAGCATTTAGATGAAAAAATAGATGAGAATTTTCGTTTATGGTACACAGATCGTGCTTTACATGGGGATGCAACACTTCAAGAAGATCCAAACAGAACAATTAGTTATTTAGGTGTTTTACAACAAGCATTGCTTGATTTGAGTCAATGGGTTGAAAAAGGTATTGAACCACCCCAAAGTACACAATATAAAGTTGAGAATGGACAGATAATAGTATCTGAAAAAGCTGATGAAAGAAAAGGAATACAGCCAATAGCTAATTTAAGAGTGAAGGATAAAAAAAATTACACAACAAAGGTTGGAAAGCCTGTAAAATTTGAAGTTAATATAGAATTACCGCCGCATACGGGTTATATAGTACGAGTAGAATGGGATTTTGAGAATACTGGAACATTTACTAAAGGAAAATTTAGATCAGGTACTAGTAACACACATATTTTAGTAAAACATAAACATACTTTTAAAACAAAAGGGACTTATTTCCCTACAGTACGAGTTGTATCCCAAAGAGAGGGGATGGAAAATACGCATTATACTTTGATACAAAATCTTGATCGTGTAAGAGTTATTGTTGACTAATACTAGGGGTACATAAATAGGGAATCTATATGTTTTAGCGCAATTTGAATAAAGAATTCTATTGTTTAGATATATTGACTAATTATCTGAAATTGGTATTTAATGGGGATATAAGACATTTACTAATAGATGTATGAATAGCAAAACACATTGTAAATATGTTGAAGAAGTTACCACAAAGGTAACAGCAAGTTATGTTTTGAGGCACTCGAAATTGAGATTCTCGCTTTCAAAACGACTTGCTCTTGCAGAGGGCTAGAAAACTACTCCAAAGTCGTTGTTTTTTGTTTAAATAGTACATAAACTCAAAATATTGAGTGGTTTACGGATTTCCGTAATAAGATTAAAGAAAGTTTTAATATGTTTGACAAATTAATACTGTTTAATTATGTTGACATTTTATAATAGCAAAGGGAATGCAATTGCATATATTAGTGATGATAACCAATCAATATATCTTTATAATGGAATACCTGTAGCTTGGCTGAGTGAAAATAACATTTTTGCTTATAATGGTAGATATTTAGGTTGGATTGAAAAAGGATGGGTTTTTGATAGAAAAGGGAATAGAGTCTTTTTTACTGAAAATGCAACAGGAGGCCCTGTAAAACCTGTTAAATCAGTAAAACCAATCAGAGGTGTTCGCGGAGTACGTCCTGTAAAGGGAGTAAGAGAAGTTAAGCCCGTAAGACCTGTAAGAAGCTTAAGTTGGTCTAACATATCAAATGAAGATTATTTTAAACAATAATAATCACTAAATACAAAATAAGGGTTTGGTGTAATGGCTGATTAAGTTATTATTTAAAGTTTCGGTTTTTTATGTCATAAAAGCCAAATAATAGGCTTTTGCTCAAAGGTGTGCTGAATTAATTAAAACATTTAATTTCAATTCCTACACTTGATCAAGTCGTGGCTCTTCTTAGGTAATACTATCAAAAATTACATATCACATATTAATCTAAAAAAATTATGGCTTGGAGTTTTCGTAAAAGAATTAAAGTAATACCAGGTGTACACCTAAATTTTAGTAAAAGCGGTATTTCTACTTCTGTTGGTGTTAGAGGAGCAAGTATGACTTTTGGAAATTCAGGTACTTATTTAAATACTAGTATTCCACCTTTAGGTATTTACAATAGACAAAAATTATTAAAATCATCATCCAATTCCTTTCAAGAGGAATCAAATATTATCGAATATTCAGATAATATATTTAGCGCAGACATTCAAGAAATTACAAGTCAAAATAAGCAAGGAATTAAAGAAGCAATTATTCTAGCTCAGCAACAAAGAAAAGAATTAAAAAATGACTTATTAAAAATCAATACTTCTTACGTTTCTTCAAAATTAAAATTAAATCTTAGTTATATTCTTCTATACGGTTTAATAAAAAAAACTATATCTCAAAATATAAAAGAAGATATTAAAGCTCAAAAGAACGCTATCGTACAAACCAAAGAACAAATAGAAAATTGTTATGTTAGGTTAGATATAGATTTTGACATAGAAATAAAAGAAAAATATCTCAAACTAGTGGAAACTTTTAAGAAGCTAATTAATAGTCAAAAAATATGGGACGTAACAAGTGCTTATTTTCAAGATAGAGTCGCTACACGTTCTTCAGCAAGTACGTTAGTCAAAAAGCGTGAAGTGAAATTTTTATTAAAATCTTTGCCAGAAATTAAGTCAAATTACGAAGCTTTATATTTTCAAAATGCGAATGGAGCTGATTTATATTTCTATCCTAGCTTTATTGTAATGTATTCTTCAAAAGGTGATTTTGCTATAATAGGATTTGAGGAAATTTCATTTAATCAAAGCTATGTAAGATTTACAGAAACAGGAACAATTCCTAAAGATTCTAAAGTTATAGATAAAACTTGGGCTAAAGTAAACAAAAATGGAAGTCCTGATAAGCGTTTTAAAAATAATTATCAAATTCCTGTAGTGAAATATGGAGAAATTAAATTAAAAACTAAAACAGGATTAAACGAGGAGTACGAATTTAGTAATTATGAATACACAGAAGAATTTGGTCGTGCGTTTTCTGAATACCAACAATTAATTAAGACTATAAAGCTATTATAAAAAAACTGTCTACAATAAGGGGTTTGGCGTAATGATGGATTAAGGTGAACTTTGATCATTCCATTTTCTATCCTCTAGAAGAGCCAATGTTGAGTAGTTTGTGGAATTTCATAAATTATATTAATAATTATTTTATATGTTTAGAAAATTAATAATACATTGGTATCATTTTACGAAAATGCACTATGTTTTGTTTTGAAAAAAATGTTGTGCGTCATACTACTATTACGCTAATAGTCCTTATTAACAAAATCTAAGTAATGAAGAAATTTGATTTAAATATTGAAAAAATTCTAGAAAACTGGGATGTGAAGCATGGTGTTAGAGAAATTATTGCTAATGCTTTAGATGAAAAAACTCTTACGAATTCAAAAGAGATCGAAATCTTCTGGAGTAGTAGTTTAAATTCGTGGGTTATAAAAGATTATGGACGAGGCTTAAAATATGAACATTTCACCCAAAAAGAGAATGATGAAAAATTAAACAATAATGGTATTATTGGAAAATTTGGTATTGGATTAAAGGATGCATTAGCTACTTTTGAAAGAAAATGTGTTGGCGTCAAAATTTTATCTAAATATGGAGACATTACATTAGGTAAATCACAAAAAAACGGTTTTGATGATTTAATTACTTTACATGCATACATCTCTGAGCCTACAAATAAAGAGCTAATTGGAACAGAATTCCATTTATCTAACATTTCAGAGGATGACATTGTAGCAGCAAAAAATATGTTTCTGAAGTTCAATAATGAAGCAATTCTAGAAAATACTAAATATGGTAGTGTTCTTCAAAAAAAAGAAAATCGAGGAAAAATCTATATAAATGGTGTTGCAGTTGCTATTGAAGAAAATTTCCTTTTTAGTTATAATATTACATTACTTAATGCTAGTATTAAAAAAGCTATTAATAGAGAAAGAACAAATGTTGGTAGAACTGCTTATGCAAACACTGTTAAGTCAATATTATTAGAGTGTCAATCAGAAATTATTGGAAACAAACTAAGCGCAGATTTAAGTCAATATAGCTATGGTAATAATCATGACGAACTAAAGTGGATTGATGTACAAGAACACGCTGCAAAAATTTTAAATAAATACAAAAGAGTAATATTTGTTACATCAGAAGAAATTGAGAGGGGGACAGATTTGGTAAATGAAGCAAGACAAGGCGGAGCTGAAGTTGTTATTATACCATCAAATCTTAGAGATAAAATTGCTATGCAAAATGAGGACAAAGATGAAGCAAATAGGGTTAGAATATTCACAGAATTTATTCAAGAAAGAAGTGATAATTTTGAATTTAAGATTATAAACAACAATGATCTAACCTATTCAGAAAAAGAAACTTTTTCAAAAATAGAATTACTATTTGATATTATTGGAGGTAAACCACATAATATTCAATCTGTGCTAATTTCGGAAACAATGCAAAAGGATAATAATACATTTATGCAATCAGATGGGATATGGGACTCTGAAAATCAAAGAATAATTATTTGGCGTCCAAAATTAAAAAATGAAGAAGAATTCTTAGGAATTGTATTACATGAAATAGCACACGCTATAAGCGGTGCTACAGATGCTACAAGAGTTTTTGAAAGTGAATTAACAAGATTGCTTGGTATATTCTCAAAAGCTTCTATTTCAAAAACAAATTTGCAAAGAAGTAATAATTCACAACAAGGTATTGCTAAAAGTGAGAGAAATAGTATTTTATCAAGTTTTTGGAAAAAAATTAAAAGCAAAAAATCTAATTAATCTAGCACTAATAACCTGCTTTCGGAAATACCCAAAATATTTGTGGTAAGTATAGAGCGACTTTATGGTTTAACTAAAAAGCTTCAATGAATGATTAAAAAAATTGATATTGACACTTTTGGACTTTACAAAAACTATAAATGGGACACAGTAATTGGAAAAAACGAAACCTTTAGACGTGTCAATATAATTTATGGACGGAACTATTCAGGAAAAACAACTCTTTCAAGAATTTTAAAATGTGTTGAGAATAAACAACTGCATCCAAACTATAGTGAAGGGAAATTTCAGATTTTCTTTGAAAACAATCACATAACGACTGAAAATAATCTTGAAGATGAAATTCTCTTTTACAAGATCCGTGTTTACAACACTGATTTTGTAAAAGAGAATTTAAGTTGGCTACACAATGAAGACGGGAGTATTACAGTATCTTATAGTCTTACTGAGCACGCTTTAGAGAGTTATCCCGTTTTAGAATCTTTAATAGAGTTTGGCCAGAAGCATAGAACTAAAATTAAAGATAAATAGGAGTAAGTAATATTATTAATTACACTCTGGACAAATACCAGATATAGTAAAATTAACAGACTTTATTTTATAGTTTTTAGGTAATATAAATGAAGGTTCTACTTCTGTCATACAAGTAGTATTTAGGCATCGTTCACAAGTAAAGTGAATGTGGTTATGATTGTGTTTTTCTATTGTACAATGTTGGCAAATAGCATATTTGATTGTGCCCTCTACAGTCGCTATTTTATGAATAATTCCTTCTTCAGTTAGGCGATCAAGTACTCTGTAGATAGTTACTCTATCACAGATTCCATTTAATGTAGATAGTATCTCTGCGTGAGATAAAGCAACTTCAGAATTTTCAATTAGTTTTACTATTTCAGTTTTGGCTTGTGTATTTCTAGTTTGTTTCATCATGGTGTAAAATAATATTGCAACATTGTTGCATTTACAAATTTAATCATTATTATTGCAACATTGTTGCATTAAATAAAATTAAACCATGACATATAAAGATCAATATGATGTAATTATTGTTGGAGGAAGTTACGCTGGACTTTCTGCGGCAATGGCATTAGGCCGTTTATTAAAATCTGTTTTAATCATTGATAGCGGTTTGCCTTGTAATAGACAAACACCACACTCGCATAACTTTATTACCCAAGATGGACAGACACCTTCTGAAATATCAAATAAGGCAAAAGATCAAGTTTTAGTTTATAAAACAGTTGAGTTCTACAAGGGGATAGCTTTATCTGGTAAGAAAGTACAAGATCGTTTTGAAATAACAACCGATAAAAGTGATAGCTTTAACAGTCAAAAATTAATCTTTGCTACAGGAGTTAAAGATATTATGCCTGATATTAAGGGAATAGGGGTTTGTTGGGGCATATCGGTTATTCATTGTCCCTTTTGTCATGGATATGAATTTAAAGATAAGAAAACGGCTATTTTGGCTAATTCAGACAAGGCAGTTCATGTAGCTTCTTTAGTTAGTAATTTAACCAACGATATTACCATATTAACTAATGGAGCAAAAGAGTTTACTTTAGAGCAACAAGCTAAATTAGAACGTAATAATATTTCAATTATTGAAAGCCCAATTACAGAAGTTAAACATGAGAAAGGCTATATTGAATCAGTTGTTTTTAATGATAACTCCAGATTAGATTTTCAAGCCATGTACGCAGCTGTAGCTTTTGAGCAACATTGTATGATTCCAAAAGAGTTGGGGTGTGAGCTAACAGATACAGGTTATATTAAGGTTGATGCTTTTCAAAAAACAAGTATAGAAGGTATATATGCTTGTGGTGATAATACCAACATGTTTCGATCAGTATCGGCTGCAGTAGCAAGTGGCTCTCTGGCGGGGGCTATGGTTGTCAAAGAACTTACTGATGAGTTATTTTAATAAATAAAAACCGTAACAACTAGGTTACGGTTTTTATATTCTGATTAGTTAGTAAGAGATTTAAAAGTATCGTTTTTGCATGGTATGCATTACTGTTTCAATACCTTCTTTTTTAAGCCAATCATACTCTTTAGTAGCTAGATCACCAGCTGTATAGTGAAGTTGATCTTTATCTTCTATGACTGTTTGATAGATTACAGCTGCAATATCTTCTGGTATATCACGTGTAGCACTTGAATCTTGTTTCATTGCTATTAAGTACTGATTAAATAGCGTTTCATAATCCGGATGCGAAGCAATTTGAGCATTGCTTCCAAAGCTTGTCTGCATATAGGCAGGAACAATAGTTTTAATCTTAATACCAAATTGACTTAACTCGTAACTCATTCCTTCTGTCCAGTTCTGTAAAGCTGATTTTGTAGCAGCGTAAACTGAAACAAAAGGGTAGGAGATGTTTGCTGTTGAAGAAGTAACAGTTAAAATAGTTCCTTGTTTACGAGTTCTGAAATAAGGCAAGAATGCCTTTGTAACGAGTAAAGTACCTAAAAAGTTAGTATTTATTTGTTGAGATAATTGATCATCTGTTATTCCTTCAAAAGGACCAATAAGTCCATAAGCTGCATTATTAAGTAACACGTCAATAGGTGCTATTTCTTCTGCTTTTTTTGCTGCTTCAATGATTTGAGCAGGATTTGTAAGATCTAATTTTAAAAGATGAACATTTGGTAGTTGACTTAGTTCTGTCTCTTTTTCAGGTTGACGCATAGTAGCAATCACTCTCCATCCTTTACTTGCAAATAGTTTAGCTGTTTCTTTTCCTAAACCAGAAGAGGCTCCTGTTATTAAAATTGTTTGTGTCATTTCTTAAGTTGTTTTTTAATTACCCTACAAAGATTAAGAGATAAAAAAACAACGGATTTACCATATGGTAAAAAGAAACGAAACTATATGTTTTTTCGAATTCTACTTAAAGATTGCTGCGTAATACCAAGATATGAAGCAATGTAAGAAAGAGGTATACGATTGACAAGTGTTGGATATTTTTCTAAAAACTCTAAGTATCTAGTGGTTGCATCTTGAGAAATTAAAGGGCTTACTCGCTTTAGTTTTTCAACAAGAGCCTGTCTGTTTATTTCTTGAATGATATGCTCTAACTGTGGAATTTCTAAAAGAATTTCGTTCCAGCCTTTATTTGAAAACACAAGTAACTCACAAGAGGTAGCTGCTTGTATATATTCTGTAGAAACATTTTCTTTTAGGTTAGAAATTAAGTGATTTTCCTCTAAAAATATTTTAGTGATTTCTTGTCCTTTATCATTGTAATAGTAGATTCTAAAGATACCTTCTACTATAAAACCAAACTGTTTTAAAACTTTACCTGATTCAATAAAATGATCATCTTTATTTAGTTGAACTAGTAAGGACTTACTTGAAATAAGGTTTAATTGAGATTCGCTAAAATCTGTGAATTGGCTTAAAAAGTTGATGAGTTGTTCCATTAAAGTAAAGTTACTACTTCTTGTTAGATGAAGTATATTGTATATAAAAAAATCACTCCAATAAACTATAAATAATGTTTATTGGAGTGAAAGGATTTGTTGTTTGTTTAATGGGGACTTAGATTAGTGTATTCAAAGGCTACTTTATACTAAGTATTTCTTTGAGACAATTTAATAGATTATGTTCTGGATCATTAGTGGATAATCTCGCTGCTACAAAACCATCAGGACGCACTAGTATAGCGTCAGATAATGTTGAATTGGTTAGCTTAGTCCACTTATCTAAGACAGTAGAATTTAAAAAATGATGTAACTCAATATCTATGTTTAGTTCTTGTTTTGTTTCTGCCCAAGCTTGAATCCAGTAATCTGAATATTGATTAACTATAAGGGTAAATTTATAGTTAATCCAGTCTAGAGTAGATACAGTTTGCTGTTTATCTAACCACATATGGGGTAGACGTGTACCTATGACTCCTGTGTACGAGATCCCTGATATAAATTCAGTAGGTAGTTCTTGTTTGTTATTAATAGCTGTTGAATTGTAACTATAATCAGGAAGACCTATTAATAGATTTCCTTTTTCAAGTAATAGTTTATCTCTTACAAGGCCATTATCATCGGCTAGCTCACCAGATAGATTTGCGTAAAAAGCTCCTACGTTTTGCCTTTCAATATCATAGGTGTTAAGTAATTTTTTATTTGCTTTACCTTCTAGAACTTGTTTTAGCTTCCAAATAAGATTGTGTACATCCTGAATTCCAGCACTAGCACCTTTACCTGCATAAGGAGTCATTGTATGGGCTGCATCTCCCACTATAAAAACATTTCCCTTAGCTATTTCTTTGGCAATTCTAACTGTTAGTTGCCAAGGTGAGAGATTTAAAACACTTATTTCAATGTCAGAATAACCAAGTACTTTATATAAAATAGAAAGTATATTTTCAGGTGTGAAACTATCACTATTTTGCTTTTCAAGGTTATATTTTAAGTGAAAAGCCCATTTGTTTTTATTGTTTATAGACAATAAAAAACCTGTAATTTCTTCTGTATCTATAAGGAGCTGACTAAATTCTTTTCCTTTTACGATTGCGGATAAATCTGCTTTAAAGTAAATGTTTAATAGATTAGTCCAAGAACCATTACCATAGGTTGCAATATTAAGTTGCTTTCTAGTGGGGCTATTTGCTCCATCAGCTGCAATGATGTATTGAGCCTCAATTGTATACTGATCACCTGTTTTTCTATTTTGAATAATAGATGTAGTTGTATTACCATGTTGTTTAAAACTTAGCATTTGATGATAGAAACGAAGGTCTTGTTTGTTATCTATAAGTTTATCAAATAATACCTTTTCGCTTAAATCTTGGGTACAACGACAACCTATTTCAGGTGATTTTTCTCCTAAATGTTTTAAATTTTCAAGCTCACTAGGATAGGTTATTTTACCTATGATTTTGGAATCAGTCTCAGCCAAAGCATCTTTTAAGTTATTTCCTCTTAATATACCCCAAGAAGGAGCAAGTTCTTTTCCAGCTTCACGTAGATTTTCTGATAGCCCAAGCTCTCTGTATATTTCCATTGTTCGAATATCAATTGTTCTTGCCCTTGGTAAAATAGAAGTTGTTTTGTGTTTTTCAACCAGAATAAAATCTATATTACAACGCTCTAAAAGTAGTGCTGCTGTTAGACCAGTAATTCCTCCACCTATGATTAGAACAGAAGTTTTATTAGGTTTATTTATGTTTTCCATCTTTTTTATTTTGTTACAAATCTCCTTGTTTTACAAAGAGAATTTGTGCACAAAAAGGATTAAATTGTACCAGTTTTTTAAATGATATAACAAGTAAAGCATTGAAAGAAAAAAAGCAAAATATTAATTATCAGGACTTAATTAAGTTTCATCAGCGTGGAAAGTTTTTTGATCTTTTGTTTGACATAGGGGATAAGCAAGGTACAATGAAAATCTACCAAGGAACTAATTTCATTATTACAGATACTCAGTTTAGTACTAAGGAAGACACTTTGTTATGGTCACATATAAATAGAGAAGGACTAGTTGAGTTTAATTTTGTTGTAAAGGGCAGTTTTATTCAATCTCAAGAAGGCTTGTTTGATCAATTGGTTTACCCTCAGGGATCTCATAATTGGCTGTACAATCCTTTAAAGAAGGAAACCAATCAATTAATCGGTCAAGGAGAGTACCAGTTTATTAGTATTTATTTGAAATTAGAGTATTTTACTAGATTATTAAGCTTAACTCCTTTATACTTTAATCAAATAAACCTAAAAGCACCTTGGGTTAAACACGGACATGATGCAAGACTATCAAAACGCTTACTTTACCTTTTAAGGAATTTATGGGATAGCCCTATTTCTGATAAACTACATAGACTTTATTTTGAATCTACAGTTAATCAAGTTTTTTGTGAGCAAATAGAGCTTTTGTTTACAAAAACAAAACAAACAAAAGAGAATTTATTTCAAAGACAGGATGTTGAAAAACTACATAGAGTAGCTTCACTTATTGAGCAAAATCTGTATAATCCAATCTGTATTACTACTTTGTCTAAAACAAGTGGACTAAATGAATATAAACTAAAGAAAGGTTTTAAGCAGCTTTATGGAATGTCTATGACTAATTACTTACAAAATGTAAGAATGAGTAAGGCTAAGATATTATTACAAGATACTGATAAGACGATCTCTGAAATTGCTTATGAGTTGGGGTTTTCACATTCACAACATTTTCATCGAGTATTTAAAAAGACTTTTGATACAGTACCAAGTGTATTTAAAAAAAATAGCAAATAAATTAAATTATCTGCTATTAAAAGAATAACCTTTATAATTAAAGAATTTGATGTTCAATATCTATGGCAATCTTACCATAGAAGTCTTTATCACTAGACCTTGTTTCAAGTAAATCATGTGCTTTACCAATGTCTTCTAAAGAAAATACTTTAGTTACAATCGGTTTTAGTTTTCCTTGTTCAACAAGTTTGGTAAGTTCATCTAGTTTATTTCTGTTTTGTCTTGTAAAGACAAAGTGATAGGTTGCATTTTTGCCCCAAGCTTCAATAAGATTTTGTGGCTGAGAAATATCAACTAGGGTAACTACTTGACCAAGTTGACTTAAGACTTTTCCACTATCAGTAAGTGTTGTTCCACCAATGGTATCAATAATTACATCGACTCCTTTATTATGGGTTAGTTCATTGATATGATCAATATAGTTCTCCTTAGTGTAATCAATTACATAGTCTGCTCCTAGTTCACGTAAAAAGTCGTGATGTACTTCTCTTGCTGTTGTAAACACTGTTGCTCCCATAGCCTTGGCGATTTGAATCGTTGGTATTCCAACCCCGCCAGCTCCTCCGTGAATTAAAATGGTTTGATTGATTTTAAGCTGAGCTCTAGTTACTAGCATTTCCCATGCTGTACCAGCAGCTAAAGGAAGGGTAGCAGCCTGTAAATGGCTAATGTTTTTTGGTTTTAAAGCAATAATAGATTCATGAGCGCAGTGATACTGGGCGTAACTTCCTGGGCCATTAAAAATTTCAGGAGAGTAGTATACCTGATCTCCAACTTTAAAATTTTCAACTCCTTGACCAAGTTCTACAATTACTCCTGAGACATCATGACCTGTGATAACAGGTAGAGATAATTCATTTTTGTAATCCCCTCGACGTACTTGATAATCTAAAGGATTAATTGATGTGGCAAGTACTTTAACTAGTACTTCTTTAAATTTTGGTTTTGTTATTGGTACTTCTTTTACTATAAAGTTAGTAACTGGCCCAAATTCTTCTAATATGGCTGCTTTCATTATATGTTGTTTTTGTGTTTATAAATTAATTTGATAGGTTATTTAAAAATTCAAGGATCTCATTTCCAATCTCATTTACATGAGTTTCTAAAGCGAAGTGACCTGTATCATAGAATTTTAAAGTAGCATTTGGTAAATCCTTTTTGTAAGCTTTAGCTCCTTCAGGTAAGAAATAAGGATCCTTATCTCCCCAAACAAGTAAGGTTTTTGGCTGATAAGTTCTAAAGTACTCTTGAAATTTAGGGTATAGCGCTACATTTGTTTGATAATCTTTAACTAGGTCTAATTGAATTTCAATATTTCCTGGTCTATCTAAAAACTTTTGATCAAGAGTGTAGGCTTCAGGAGCAATTAAAGAAGAATCTTGAACTCCTTGGTGATATTGAAACCAGATCGCTTCTTTGGCAACAAAACCATGTAGTGCTTTTCGGTTTGCATCCGAAGAATCTCGCCAATAACGTTGTATTGGATCCCACTCCGTACTTAGTCCTTCCTTATAGGCATTTCCATTTTGAGAGATAAGTGCAGTTATTTTTTCTGGGTTATTCATAGCTAATCGAAACCCAACAGGAGCTCCATAGTCAAACACATATAACGCAAATTGTTTTAGTTGTACTTGCTCAATAAAAGATTGCATGATCTTAGCAAGATGATCAAACGTATAATCAAATGCTTTGTGATCTGGAGCGTCAGAAAAACCAAAACCGGGTAAGTCAGGCGCTATGATATGATACTGTTTACTTAGAATTGGGATTAAGTTTCTAAACATATGCGAAGATGTAGGGTATCCATGTAAAAGTAGAAGAGTAGGTTTATCAGGGTTTCCTGCTTCTCTATAGAAGATATTTAATCCCTGAACTTTAATAAAGCGATAGTGAATTGAATGGTTTTCCATGATTTTATTTTTTGAAATTAAATTTGATTGTGCATAAGTGCTTGTTATACTAGAAACACCAAAGGTTAATAGTGTAGCAACGAGTAGTTTTGTTATTTTGTTTTTCATCTTGTTGTTTTGTTTGTCAAAAATATGTCGGATATTTGATTACTAAAAACGATTAATTGTGATTTTATAAATCATAAAAAGTGATATTAAAATGAATACAAACGATTTAAAAATATTTGAAGCTGTAGCGGAGAGTGGTAGCTTTACCAAAGCTGCTGATCTAATGTTTACTGTTCAATCTAATGTTACAGCAAGAATTAAAAGCTTGGAAGAGGAATTTGATACCAGACTGTTTTCAAGAACCTCGCGAAGAGTTGACTTAACAGAAGAAGGAAAGATATTAATGCATTACGCCAAGCAAATTCAGCACTTGGTTGAAGAGGCTAAAAATGAGATTAAAAGTAGTGATGTAATAACTGGACATTTAACCATTGGATGTATGGAGACCACTATGGCTTTAAAAGCACCTGAGATACTACTTTCTTTTGCACAGAAATATCCAAACATTGATTTAGAGTTTAAATCAGCAGACAGGGATGTACTAATCGCTGATGTTTTAAACTATAAACTTGATGCTGCTTTTGTCTCAGCACCACTGAATACTAGTGGACTTGAGAAAATTAAGATCAAAGACGAACAGCTTGTTATTCTAGCATCTTCAAAGCAACCAAGCTTAAATAAATTAGTTACACAAGAACCCTTAAAGAGTATTGTATTTGATAACGGTTGTATTTTCAGAGAGCGCTTAGAGTCGTGGTTTACTCATAAAGGTGTTCATAATTATAAGAGTATTGAGCTTAATTCTATAGAAGGGATTATAAACTTTGTAGAGGCAGGACTAGGTATTAGTTTGCTTCCTGAGGAGATTATATCTCAGTACTATCAAAATAGAAATATATGTACCTATCCTCTTAGTAAACAATTAGGAACGATGACTACTTTACTTGTCTATAGAAAAGACAAAGCTCCTTCAAAAGCGCTTCAAAGTTTTATTTATATGTATAAACAAGACTTAACACTATAAAAAAGCTGATGCTATAATTCCATAGCATCAGCTTATAAGTATTATTTTACAACTGTAGCCTCAAGTTCTACTGTTAGATTTTCAAATAATCCTTTTACCTCAAGTACTGTTGTTGCTTGCTCGATTTTGTGTTTAACAAGCCACTCTTGTAAAATAGGAAAGTGTTGCATAAGCTCAGTGGTAGAAGTAGTATAGATATTTAATCTAACAATGCCTTCAAGGGAGTAATTTGCTGTTTTAATTACCTCTTCTAAGTTTTTAATAGAGAGTAGAAGCTGAGTTTCCATATCAGCATTACTTGAAACTCCATTAGTGTCAATGGCTACTTGACCAGAGCAGTATAATGTACTTTGAGCATTTTTAACTTCTATTGCTTGAGCGTAGTTGCGCTGAGATTGCCATTGCCAAGGATTAATAGCTGTTTTTATCATCTTGCATTTTTATTTTAAGTTATAGCGCAAATTTGCAACTAAACACTTAAATCAGTAGTTGAGCTATATCACAAATAAAAAGTGAGGTAGATCACTTTAAATCTAATCGGCTTAGTGTTTCTCTTGAGACACCAAGATATGCAGCTAATAGAGATTTTGGCACACGTTGCATAATACCAGGAAAACGCTCTTGAAGTTCAAAGAACCGCTCTGCAGTATTGTTTTTCATCATGGATAAAATACGTTGTTGTCCTGCAATAAATCCCTTATGCGTTTTATCTAAAAAGAATTCATTTATTACAGGAAGTTCTTTTCTTAGTCTATTATATCCTTCTAAATCTAAAGCATAGACCTGCGTATCTTCAATACATTCTAAACTCATGCTTGCTAGAGATTGGTTGTAGAATGCTTTTAGATCCGTTTCCCACCAGCCTTCCATTGCAAAGTCTAGAATATGCTCTTTAGCATTATTGTCAGTAAAAACAAGCTTTAATAGACCTGTATCAATAAAGAACAAATAGGGGACAGGTTCTCCTTCTTGAATTAAAAATTGATGTTTCTTATATTTTTTAAACACAAAACAAGACAAGATAAAATCAAAATCCTTGTCTGTTAGGGAGATTACTTGCTCTATTTGTGCCTTAAGAGTATTATTCATGTGATTTACTTTTGTTTAGGATATAAGTTCTTGTAAAGTAAAGTTACATAAGTTTATTATTTTAGTTGTTCTAAATGTTTACTAATCAAATCAGCAGTTTGTATAGGATGAGAAATAAGTCCTCCATGACCTGCACCTTGAATAGTCTGTAATTCTATTGAATTAACTTTCTGTTTTATTGTTTTTGCAACAGCTGTATATACTAAGATAGAATCTGACCCTGTAATAAGTGTTATTTTACCACTAAATTGATTAAGGTTCTCTGGTTTTATATTTAATCTTTCAGGATCATTAGCTTGATCAAGCCAAGTAGTGTAACTAGCTGTCATTGTATTTCTGGCTCTTTGATCAAAAACAGAATACCAACTACCTTTTCCAAAGGCAACTTTTTCAATAAAATTAAAGGTTCCCTGTTCAATGTGTCCTTGTTCAAGTAAAGTTTTACTTTTTTGCATTTCA
>NZ_BCMQ01000011.1 GCF_001485415.1 Myroides odoratimimus | reverse complement strand
TCTCTAAAAATGGACACAACCCTTTAAATATCAATTGCTTTAGTTTTTTGTCGTGTACTTAGAAAATATTATTATGACCAGACTCCTATTGTGAGTTTAGAGCACAGATCATAATCATTACATTGAAGAGGATGTAAGATTTAAATTACGGGAGTAAAAAAACATCATACATGACTATTGTGAGTTGTCATGTAATGTATTCCAGCTATTGTGAGTTGTGGAATAACAATTAAACGAAGAACTGAATTCGCGAAGAACAATTACTATCGAATAAAAGATTTACTTACCCTATAAGTCTCATCTTAACACCACTTCGTGGCGAAGTTTTCAAAACCTAGTTTCAAAACCTTTTATACTTACTTCTTTCTTATTCCCATACTTACTTTTTCCATAAATGATAAAGATTAATTTATTAAGCTCCACTTCCACTCCACAGTGAAACTTAGAACTTATCTACTCGATAATTACTAATTCCTATGTACTACATCGAAACACAGTTCTCTGCTTGTTGCATTCACAGGCACAAAACGACTAGCTAGATATTAGGCTACAGTTCATAAAATTTACAACTAGTAAATCACTATCTCGCTCTCTACTACTTTCGCAGTACTACATGTGAGTTCTTAATTAGAGCGAAATAACGGATACTACTGATGCTATCTATTTTTATCAACCAATACCAAGTATTCAAATCGTTTTTGCTAATAAACTTCTTCTGTCATCCATAGGAAAACCTAAGGAATCAGATTTATAATAATTCGTTAGTAAGGGAATTTGTTTAGACATATAGCACTATCTCCACTCCTCTAAAAAAACTCCCTCAATTGAATGTACTATTAAAACATCTTGAGGGAGCGTAACAGTTCTCCATTGTCCCCACAAAATCAGAACTGCTAATATTATCTAGATTCATTGGAACTATATCTCTTCCCAAATTCAAAAACAAAATTAGTCACTGCACGAGAGGTAGTGCCTATACTTAAGCATGGTTTTTATCATAAATAGAAGCCCAATACGGTTGTTAATAATCTTAAATTGATACTTTTAAAAAGTTTAAAAAGACGCTCTTAAAAACAATAAACAGCTAAAAAACAGATATTTAAAAACTTAAAATAGTACTAGTACCTAACTAATTTCAACGATTCTAAAAAACAGTATTTACCCATTATTTGTTACACCAAAAAATGTGAAACATCAACAATTCGAATGATACAATGTGATTTTAAAAAATGTAAAATAGTGTCAAAATAGTCTAGGTTACGCTATATATAAAAGATTCTTAAAACCTAAAAAGTCTTAAAATAGAATCGATAATACGATATATGATTTTTATAATAATCTAGATAAATAGTGCAATCAACGTACCTTCAGTAGTTAGAAGTTGACTATTACTTTAATATATTTTACAGAATAATATGTTATAAAACTAAAAGGAAACAGATCACTAAAACACTCTAAAAATTAATACTTTCCTAGCCTAGTCTATATTTAAGATATCATAACTTAAGCTCACTTTTAACAACAGCCTTAGTCTAACTGTTAATAAATGTCATTAGTCTTATAAAACCTTCCTCTATTCGCATAACACACTAATTCACAAATGTCTTAAACAGATAAATAGGGTAATTATTTAACAAAGAACTATACTTTGTTATAGTACATATTACAGCTTTTCACTCTATATTGCTTAGTCAAAACAAAACAACAATAAACATGAGAAAAGAACAACAACAACCTAAAAACAAAGAGGTTACACTAAAATCAATTCTCTTAGATGTATTCAAAATCAAATACATAACACCACCTATTAGAAGCTATACTTCTAAAATATTTAACAATTACAGAAAAGAAGATTTAGAGATCAATATATCTTTTAAGTACTAAAAAACACTTAGTATATCACATATAGTTTGTTTTACGCTAGTATTATTCACCACTCTATCCTTAACTAATACTAACAGTACACTAACTATATAGACTTTCTCACTATCAAAGTCAAAAATTGCTATTATAGAAAAGTACAGATGTCTACTGTTTTGGGCTAAGACAGCAGCTATCCCCTCGTACTCTATTCTATGGTATTGATTATTTATTGTTAAAAAATTAAAATGGATTCGAAAAAAAAACAACAATATACCCATATAGGATTGATTCCTATATCGGTAATACTGAGTTATGTCCTTATAACTTGGCTACTTACTTTATTCATTAATATAAAGGATATAGTACTCACCTACACCTCATATACCCTATTTGATATAGCTCCAAAAATGCTTCAGAATATTGGATTGGGTCAGCTATCTACCTTTCAAAGCACTATAAGCATTAATAACTTCAGCGGTGTACAACTACACCATGAAATGACATCCTATATAGATCTACCTATCAACTATTTTGTATCAGGTATATTCTATGGTATGGCTTTCTTAGGATTAATAGCTAGTTTTATTATCTACCAAATCTTTAAAGAACGTAAGTGGATTAGTTATTTATCTATACAGTTACTTATTACACTTTGTTTTATAACAGGTGATATCCTAAACCTATTTCATATTCATTTACAAGCAGTTGAATCTTTTTTAAAAGCAACTATTCTTTCTTCCTCTATCATTTTTACAGGTATGTTACTATCTACATACTACCCATTCGGAACGAAGAGATTTATGTATAAGAATGAATTAAAATTATATTCTCTTACCTCTATCATAGCCATTGTATTATACTTCTCTAGCTATCTATATGGAGGCAAACATTCAGTAGTATTGGACATTACTGTTTTAGTATTCTTTATTTTTGTACAATTAACTAAAAGGAATTTAAAACACAGAAAGCAATACTATCTTTATGTAGCTTTTTTAATATCATTGTGTATTCTGTTAGGACTGAGCTTTATCAATCTAGAAATAGATGACCCTATCACTATTCAGAATCACGCTATGCCAAACTTAAAGCTATATGTATCAGCGATTATCGTATTGAGTATTATTAATAACTATGTGCTAGTCAGAAAAAACCAAAAACACAATGTACGCAACCGTGTTTTTATGTTTCAATATGTATTAATGCTGAAGAATTACCATAAACTGCTAGTTCATGAAAAGAATACACAAACTCTAAAACAACCTGATACTATTACACTTAAGGATCATCAAGGAGACTTGTCTTATCATTTAAAGAACAATTATAAACTAACGGAGAGAGAAGTAGATGTACTCTACCTCATCTGGGATGGACTGACTAATAAAGAGATAGCACATGAATTGAGTATAACGATAAGTACGACTAAATATCATATTAGTAATATATATCTGAAGTTAAATGTAAACTCGCGTTCACAGGTATTTGCATTAAAAGATTGGTAGCATACTTCAGTTACTTTTCTATTACTAATGTAGCACTTAAAGTAGGGATGAGTCCGTAGTGAGTCCGTTATGAGTCCATACTGACTCCGTTAATTCATACAAAATAACGGACTGAACACGAACTTATTGACCTCTTACTAGTTGTCATCCAAAAGGAAACAGCTAGTCAATATAAATTAAACAAAAACAGACTTGATCATAAATGACAAGTCTGTTTTGTTTTGACATATAGCTTATCAAAATTCGCATATTTAGAAAATATTTTTTTCTAAACCGAAATATTAGAATTTTAAAACAAGACTATATATCACTACATATAGGGATAGTTATTTAAGGTGTCTTTCTTTTAAAACAGATTCTATATCACTTAGAGTAAATCCTTTTGCTTTTAATAAAATAAGGTAGTGATATAATAAGTCTGCTGCTTCATTCTTAAAAAGAGTATCATTATCGTCTTTGGCTTCGATAACTAACTCCACTGCTTCTTCTCCTACTTTTTGAGCAACTTTATTGATTCCTCTCTTAAATAGTTGATTGGTATAAGATGATTCTACATTGTTATCAATACGCTCACTGATGATATTCTCTAAGATGTAAACAAAACCTTTATCACAAATCTCTCCAAAGCACGAAGTACTTCCTGTATGGCAAGTAGCTCCAATAGCTTCTACTTTTATCAATAGGCAGTCTCTATCACAGTCAGTCAAAATCTCTTTTACTAGTAAATAATTACCTGAAGTTTCTCCTTTAGTCCAGAGTCTATTTTTAGTACGGCTATAGAACGTTACTTTACCTTCTGTAATCGTCTGTTGATAGGCTTCTTCATTCATATAGCCTTGCATCAATACCTGCATGGAATCCTTATCTTGAATAATCACAGGTACTAACCCGTTGCCTTTATTAAAATCTATATCTAGTTTCATCTTACACTTATATTATTTGTTTTTAATATTTGCTTTAACTCTGGTATACTTATTTCTCCATAGTGAAATATACTAGCCGCTAACGCACCTGTCGCTTGCGTCTGAGTAAACACTTGTGCAAAGTGATCTATACTCCCAGCGCCCCCAGATACGATCACGGGTATATTTACCGTTTTAGCTACCTCAGCTGTAATATCCAGTGCAAAGCCCGCTTTCGTACCGTCATTATTCATTGAGGTTAACAGTATCTCACCTGCTCCTAAACTAGCTACTTGCTTTGCCCAGTCTATAGTCTTTAACTTAGTCTTGATACGCCCTCCTGCACTGTATACCCACCATTCACCCTCTTCGTACTTCGTGTCTATCGCTACTACTGCACATTGACTCCCCAATGCCTGAGCGATCTCCTGTATTAGCTCAGGTCTCTTGATAGCAGCTGAATTGACACTTACTTTATCTGCGCCTGCTCTCACTAAATCTATTGCTTGTTCTCTAGTACTAATGCCGCCACCTACGGTAAAAGGGATATTAATCTGACTCGCAATCTCATTGACTAAACTGATCAGCGTCTTCCTATTCTCTATCGTAGCTGTAATATCCAGAAAGACTAATTCGTCTGCGCCCTCTACCACATAGCGTTTTGCCAACGCTATAGGATCACCAGCTCGCTGTATATCAACGAAGTTAACCCCTTTGACTACCTCACCATTCTGAATATCCATACACGCTATTACTCTCTTCTTTAGCATAATTCACTCAACTCTTTTAATGTTATTCTTCCTTCATAGATCGCTTTTCCGATGATCACTCCTTCACAACCTATCTCTTTTAGCTTGTATAATTCTGCTACCGTAGTTAATCCTCCACTAGCGATCAGTTTCACCTCAGTATTCGTTATAATCTCTTTATACAACTCAATAGCAGGTCCGTTTAGCATTCCATCTTTTTCTATATCAGTGACTATGGTATAGGATACTCCTCTCTGCTCATACGATTGGATAAACTCTAGCACATCTGTATCCGCAGAGTCTAACCACCCTTGGGTCATAATCTTGCGCTGTTTACAGTCTGCTCCTAATATAATCTGCTCACTTCCGTATCGCTCTAACCATGTTAAGAATAGCTCAGGCTTAGTCGCCGCTATACTTCCTACAGTCACTTGCTTAGCTCCACTGTTAAAGGCAGTGATGATATCCGAGTCATTCTTAATACCTCCACCAAAATCTATCTGTAGATTGGTCTGAGTAGCTATCTCTTCTAATACCTTAGCATTCATTATTTGGCTTGACTTAGCGCCGTCTAGATCCACTACGTGTAAATACTTAATTCCTGCATCTTCAAACTGCTTCGTTACCTCTACTGGACTTGTATTATACACTTTAGAGGTATTATAATCTCCTTTTGATAGTCGAACACACTGTCCGTCTATTATATCTATCGCTGGTATGATTCTCATAATTCTAAAAAATTCTTCAATAATAGTTCTCCTACTTTACCTGACTTCTCAGGGTGAAACTGTACTGCATAAAAATTACCTTTAGCTAAAGCAGCCGAAAAGGGCACGATATAATTATTAACAGCAATAGTATCCTTAGATAAAGTAGCATAATAACTGTGTACAAAGTAGAAATCATCTAGCTCTTCAATCCCTTTAAACAAGGTCTCTTCTTCTATCATATCACAATTATTCCATCCCATATGAGGAACAATATCTGTGGCAGGAAAAAGCTTTACTTCATTGTCAAAGACACCTAATCCTACTACATTCCCTTCTTCACTAGAATTGCACAACAATTGCATTCCTAAACATATCCCTAGTATAGGCTGTTTTAAACTTACGATAACCTTATCCAATCCTTTATCTACTAAATACCTCATCGCAGAAGAAGCCTCTCCTACTCCTGGAAAAATCACTTTATCCGCAGAGGTAAGTATCGCTACATCATCTGTGACTATGGTCTGATACCCTAGTCGTTCTATAGCATTCTGTACAGACTGTACATTTCCTGCATTGTATTTTAAGATTGCGATCATAGTATGCCTTTAGTACTTGGTATATTATAGTTCTCCGTTTTACTTACTGCCATCTTTATTGCTTTAGCAAAGGCTTTAAAGATCGACTCTATCTTGTGGTGCTCATTGTCACCTTCTACCTTTATATTCAGGTTGCAACTCGCTGCATCAGCAAAAGATTTAAAGAAGTGATAGAACATCTCTGTTGGCATATCTCCTACTTTCTCTCTCTTAAACTCTGCGTCCCACATCAGCCATGCTCTCCCTCCAAAGTCTATAGCTACCTGAGCTAAACACTCATCCATCGGTAGTAAAAAGCCATATCTCTCTATGCCTTTCTTATTGCCTAAGGCACGCTTAAACGCAGAACCTAGTGCAATAGCTGTATCTTCTATTGTGTGGTGCTCATCTACTTGTAAGTCACCTTTGACTTTTATCTTTAAACCTATATTACCATGTCTATTGACTTGTTCTAACATATGATCAAAGAATCCTAAACCTGTCTCGATAACACAGTCTTTAGCGCTGTCTAGATTCACTTCTATATCAATCGTAGTCTCATTCGTCTTTCTGTATTCTTTACCTATACGGGGTTGTTGCTTTAAGAACTGATAGATCTCCTGCCAATCTATTGTGCTCAATGTGGCACGCTCATCTGCAACTTCATTGATATAAATAACTTTGCTTCCTAAGTTCTCTGCTAACTGTATATCTGTCAACCTATCGCCTAAGACATAAGAGTTCGTTAAATCATAATCTCCATAGACATACTTACCTAACATTCCTAATCCAGGTTTACGCGTAGGTTTATTTTCATAGTCAAAAGAGTTATCTACATAAATATCTGTAAATGTCACTCCCTCTCCTGCTAGTGTATCCAATATAAAGTTCTGCACAGGCCAAAAGGTATCTTCTGGAAATGAAGCAGTTCCTAGCCCATCTTGATTACTAACTAAAACTAAAGTGTAATCTAACTCTCTCGCTATCTTAGACAAACTAGAAATAGCCTTAGGTAAGAATACCAACTTCTCAAAACTATCAATCTGAAAGTCTTCAGGTTCTTTAATAATAGTTCCGTCTCTATCAATAAATAATACTTTCTTACTCACGATCTATTGTTTTTAATGCAGTTATTAATTGGTTATTTTCCTCTGGTGTACCTATCGAAATACGCAAAGTATTCTCTACGACCTTACTTCTATTTCTCACGATAATTTGCTTATTAATCAAGGCTTCATATACCTTATCCTCATTACCAAATTCAACTAATAGATAATTAGTCTGTGAGGGACATACTCTCTTCACAATAGAAAGTTGCTTCAACTCTTGGATGAGTTTCTCTCTTTCCTCGATAAGTAGCTTTATCCTTTGTTGAAATCCCTCTGTATCTTGTAGTTGCTTTATAGCTTCTTCTTGTGTTACACTACTTAGATTATAAGGAGATTTTACCTTGTTAAAATAAGAGATTAACTCCTCACTCATCCATGCCATACCGATGCGAAGTCCTGCCATTCCCCATCCCTTAGAAAGAGTCTGTAGAACAATAAGATTGTTATACTTCACTAACTCCTCTAACCAAGAAGGCTCATTGCTAAAGTCTATATAAGCTTCGTCTATAATGACTATCCCTTTAAATCTCGTTAATAATGCTGTGATACTGTTTCTATCTAATAGATTACCCGTAGGATTATTAGGCGAACAGATAAACATCAGCTTCACAGTAGGGTCTTCTAAATAAGGTTCTACTACTGCTAGTTCTAAATCAAATGCATCATCTAGAGGAAGTGTGATTAACTCAACAGCGTTAATATTAGCATATACTTCATACATCCCATAAGTAGGGGTAAATACGATAGCTTTATCCTTACTAGGTTCACAGAATATTCGATAGGCTAAATCAATCGCTTCATCACTTCCGTTACCTAAAAATAATTGGTCTGGGTTTCCTCCTTTTATCTGACTAATGGTTTTCTTTAACTCTACTTGATATGGATCAGGATAGCGATTCACTATACCATACGGATTCTCATTTGCATCTAAGAATATTCCTATATCACCTTTGTACTCATCCCGTGCACTTGTATAAGGGGATAAAACCTTAATATTAGGGCGAACTAATTCGTTTATACTTATTTTATTATTACTCATTGCTTAGTTTTTTAAGGCGAATACTAACAGCATTTTTATGAGCGATTAACTCTTCTGCCTCTGCCATTACTTCAATTGTTTTACCTATGTTCTTTAGTCCTTGTTTCGTTAACTTTTGAAAAGTAACCTTCTTTACAAAGCTGTCTACCGATACGCCACTATAGCTCTTAGCATAGCCATTAGTAGGTAGGGTGTGATTCGTACCACTCGCATAATCACCAGCACTCTCACAAGAATAAGCACCTAAGAATACAGAACCTGCATTGATCACTAAGTCTATATACTTCTCAGCATTCTCTATATTTAAGATTAAGTGTTCAGGCGCATAAGCATTGCTAAAAGCAATACATTCTTCTATAGTCGATAATTCTATCATCAAGCTATTATTAAGCGTCTGTTTCGCTAAGTCTCTTCGAGGTAGTTCCTCAAGCTGTTTCTCCAATGCCTCAGCTACTTCACTTATCTTCTGCTTCGTTGTGGTCACAAAGACTACTTGACTATCTGTTCCGTGCTCCGCCTGTGATAATAGATCTGCTGCTATATAATCTGCATCAGCCTCTTGATCTGCAACGACTAAGACCTCACTTGGCCCTGCTGGCATATCGATAGCTATGCCTTGTGCCTGTACTAACTCTTTAGCCTTAGTTACATATTGATTACCAGGGCCAAATATCTTATAGACTTGAGGCACTGTCTCTGTACCATACGCCATGGCAGCAATAGCTTGTGCTCCACCAATCTTAAAGATAGTCTCTATACCTAGGTACTGCGCAGCATAAAGAACTACCTCATTTACTTTGCCTTGTTTATTACACGGTGTACACAATACTAATTCTTTACAACCTGCTAGTTGAGCAGGAATAGTTAACATTAATAATGTGGAGAATAACGGAGCTGTACCACCCGGTATATAAAGCCCTACCTTCTCTATTCCTACACTCTTTCTCCAGCAAGTCACTCCTTCTGTCGTCTCTACTTTATCTTCTGTAGATAACTGAGACTGGTGAAACGTTCTGATATTCGATGCAGCTATAGCTATAGCATCTTTGATATCCTGATTAACTAAAGTAGCGGCTTCTTCTATCTCCTGTCTACTTACTCTGAAGTCTGTTAACTGTACTCCATCAAATAATGAAGTATAATTCTGAATAGCCTGATCTCCTCTTTCTTTAACTTGTTTGAGTACTGTACTGATACTCTCATTTAGACTTTCTGTTGTGATAATAGGACGCTTTGTTAACCCTATCCATTCTTCTCTTGCAGGTTTATATACTGTTATCATAGCTTCTTATTTTAGTAAATCATTTTTTCTATCGGAGCTACTAGAATTCCCTCTGCTCCTAAGGCTTTTAACTCGTCGATGATATCCCAGAATTGGTCTTCTTGGATAACAGAGTGTAGACTACTCCAACCTTCATCTGCTAAGGGTAAAACAGTAGGACTCTTCATCCCTGGTAGTATAGAGATGATCTGTTCTAACTTATCATTAGGAGCATTTAATAAAATATACTTGCGTTCCTTAGCATTTAAAACAGACTTAATTCTAAACAAGAGTTTGTCTAATAAGACTTGTTTCTCCTCTCCTAAAGCTTGGTTGCTAATTAAGACTGCTTGGCTGTCTAGCACCTTGTCTACTTCTTTAAGTCCATTAGACATTAGCGTAGATCCACTACTCACGATATCGCATACCCCATTAGCTAGCCCTATGCTAGGTGCTATTTCCACACTTCCTGAGATAAACTCTATAGAAGCATTCACGCCTTGTTGTTTTAAGTATTTTTCTAGGATAAAGGGATAAGAAGTTGCAATCTTTTTGCCTTCAAAGTAAGTAATACCAGTATAGTCAACTTCTTTAGATACAGCTAAACTCAATCTACAACTACCAAAGCCTAGGTATTCTAATACCTTAACAGGTAGATTAGCCTCTAAGTACACATTCTCTCCTACAATACCGATATCAGCTACTTGTTGTTCTACATATTTCGTTACATCATCATCACGCAAGAACAGTACTTCGATAGGGAAGTTCTTACTTTCGGCAATTAGTTTACCACCACCATTGGGAAACTTAATGCCACATTCTTTTAATAATTCTAGGGATTTCTCACTAAGACGTCCACTTTTTTGGATTGCAATTTTTAATTTACTCATATTATTTTTTGATTAAAATGTTCGAGTAAACCGATAGGAAGTATCAAATAGCAATACGCTTAAAAACAAAAAATCCCGTCTGATTTACTCAAACGGGATAATTAGATATTTTGGTTTCAAATACACCATATCATTACCAGCTCGTAAGAGTACAAGTAGAATGATGATGATGATGTAATTGACTTGGATACATGTCTTTTTTGTTTATTTGATAAGTCAAATGTATATATAATTTTAATACACTTGGTTAATTATTTTTATTTATTTCTTATACTTTTCAAATATCGCCTATTTAAAACAGCTTTCAAACTCAATGAGAGCAAGCCTTTTAACCTATTAATAACTACAGATAAAAATTAGCCATTTTAGCCATTGTTAGATTAAAATGAGTATCCACTTCTTCTGCATTCTTGATTGTTAAAGGGAAAGGAACCATATGACTATAGGAGAAAGGATAGTCTAAAATATCCACTCCAATAGGCACATCTCTATACGGTCCTTTTAGCATATTTAAAGCTTCTACAGCAGGAGCTACCTCATCATTTTTAAGGTTGACAGAGTAGATTTGATTCTCTAATTCTTTTAAGCGTTCTTCTCTTTCTTCTTGGTGATGATTGTAACGAAGCATTGTTTTAAACCAACTCTCCCCTGGGTGTAATTCTTTGGATTGATAGTGATTTAGACGAGGTTCTGCTATAAACTTAGTTGTCAGTAATTGAGCAAAGACTTTTTGCATCATAATAGTTGCTTTTCCATCCATAATATACTTCGATACTGGGAACATACGATCAATAGTCATTCCTCCACAGAAGCAAACTAACTTAGCATTATTCAATATGCCATTAGGATTCGCCATCAGAATAATAATAGATAAAAACGAGCCTATAGAATATCCAAACAAATCAATAGAAGCTGTTTTAGAAAGACTCGGGAACTTACCTTCTCTTAGTTGAGTCTCCCATTGTATAAAATCGTAATATGTCTGTAATCCCGACCAAAACATACGTTGTGGATTAGCCTCCATACGTGTACTCAATGCTGCATTGACATAGCTCGTATCTGAATTCTCTTGCCAATGCATCGCTCTCTTCTGAGCCACCTCAAACATCAGTTTTCGATCAGACCATTCAAGAGGTGCTCTATCCATGTGAAAGCTTATAGGAAACAAGACTAGGGCTTTTTTAGTACGTTTTGCTAACTCATATGCCCAAGGTAGATACTTATCCCACTTCTTCTCATTTAAGCCGTGAAACATGACTATAGTCTCTTCTGAAACCTCTTGCTCTAATGTCTTTAAAACAATAATCTTAAACTTCTTATTCTCCTCTACACTATAATCAGAAATATCTAATAGGTGATCTGTATCTGTAATCAGCTTACAAAAAGTATCTTCAAAACTCTCGTGATGTTCATCACAATACAATTTATCTGAACCACATAGTACATTAGCTGCTTGTGTAGATTCAAAATCGTATTTAAAGAATTCAATACCTAGTTCTTCACTTTTTATATAGTCATCTTCTGTATTAAAAAGCTTTTTGAGTTGATCGTGTAATTGGTAGTAATGCATGGCGTTAGGATTAGGTTGATTTAAAATACTATGTATGCATAGTATTAACGCAATAACCATTGACATTATTACACAAATCAGACATTATTAATATATAATTATTTTGAACTACTACTTGTATTTATTATATCACCAATCGTTATTTCAATTAATTATAGAAAATATAATCTACTTTTTATAAGACAGACCTGATATACTACTTGCACTTCTAGGATCATATACAGACCATAAAGTTCCCCACTCAAAAGCGATACTCCACTGAGGATAAGGTGAATTCTTTTTCTTTCCTTTCTCCCCTGACAGTTTACGCATAAAAGAATTATTGCGTTCAAAGACTTCCATCTCCTTCTTTTCTGACCAATCATCCCAAGTCTTAGCATCTCTGTCATCGCTAGTGTATATATACATACTCTCTAAGCTATCTCCAAAGAAGCAAATACTAATCCGAACTTGATACCCTTCCCAATCAAAATGATTAAAACCATACCAGAAATATCCTGTATTAACATCTCTAAAGCTATCATATTTAGCCTTGTAATAGTCTGTTTGTTTTAATTCTTCTAACTGCATTCCCTTATACAGTCTACAATTAAATTCTTCTAAAAATATACTGCCATTTGTTTTATCTAACATCCCCATGTGTACACTTATTAAACATTTATACTTCTATATAAAAAGCCGATAAGTTTATTAGTACTTATCGGCTTCATATTAAATATAAAAATAGCTTCTTAGTAATTAGATTTATAATCTTCTATCTCCGCAACAGTTCTGATTAACTCTGGCCCTAAATATTGATAACCATTGTCTTTAATCAAGAAGTTGTCCTCAATACGGATACCTCCAAAGTGAGCGAACTGTTTTACCTTGTCATAATTAATAAACTCTGCATATTTTTTCTCTGCCTCCCACATCTCGATTAGCTCTGGAATAAAGTAAATACCTGGCTCTACAGTTAGTACATGTCCTGCTTTTAGCTCTTTTCCTAAACGCAATGATTTAATACCAAACTGCTTCGTATCCTTAGGGTCTTCTGCTGTATATCCTACATACTGTTCTCCTAAATCTTCCATATCATGTACATCAAGTCCCATCATATGCCCTAATCCACACTGGAAGAACATCGTATGCGCATGATTAGCTACAGCATCTTGTGCATTTCCTTTCATAAATCCTAAGTCGATTAACCCTTCTGCTAATATCTCACAGGCTTTTAGGTGTACATTTTTATACTTCACGCCTGCTTTTAACTCTGCCTTAGCTCCTTCAAAAGAATTAAGAACTACATTGTAAAGATCACGTTGTTCTGGTGTGAAAGTCTTATCTACAGGATATGTACGCGTCAAGTCAGATGCGTACCCCATTGGCGTCTCACAACCAGAGTCATTTAACAATAACTTACCCGACTGTAAAGTATTCATCTTATAATGATTGTGTAAAATACCTCCGTTGATTGTCACAATAGAGTTATAAGCTAACTCACAGTTATGACTCCCTGCCACATTTTGAATAGCACTCACGATCTCATACTCCTTCACTCCAGGCTTAGCCATACGCATAGCCAATAAGTGCATCTGATTAGATACTTTTAGTGCTTCTTCTATCTGTACTATTTCTTGTGCTTCTTTGATTTCTCGTTGTGCTACGATAGCTTGAATCATCGGCACAGATGGTTTAAAGTCTACTATAGAAATATGTAGTAACTCACTTAATAAAATCTTGTTGAATGATTGGTAAGGAGGTAGGTAGTGAATATTTCTTTTCACGCTCATAGCAGTCGCTAAATAAATAGCTAATTCTGCATAAGGTCTTGTCTCTACTACACCTGCTTTCTCACATTTTTCTTTTAAAGTCTCTTGACGTCCCATCCATACAATAGCATCCATAGACATCTCATCTCCAAATACGATTGTCTTATGCTCATCTAAATCAATGATAGCAGCTAAGTGTGGTTGTTGGATACCAAAGTAGTACAAAAACGTACTATCCTGTCTGAAATGTGAAGCATTGTCAGCAAAGTTGATTGGATTCTCTATATTTCCTAAAAACAATAAGATTCCCTTTGCTTGAATATTTTGTTGAAGAACTTCTCTTCTTCTCTTATAAGTTTCTGTATTAAACATGGTATTGTTGGTTTGATCCTCCCAAGGTAACAACTTTGTCTGATATATACTCACAAATTGAGTAGTTTTTATCTAGTTGTTAGAGCAGGTGCTAATTCTTATAAATATCTATTGAAAAGAACTGTTGTACTTTATCATATACATCTTGGTCTAGTGCTACTTCTTTTAAGAAAAGTACATATTCAAAGTCCATCAATTGACGTTTGACAGGCATAGAAAGTATGTGTACTACTAGCTCATCTGCGATATACTTTTGTTGTTCTTTGTTAGCAGAGTGATAGACCTCTTTTACTAAGAAATTATAATAGGTCTTACCTTCTATTTTCTTGTTTACAAAGTGTTCGAAGGTCTTATAAACAATATTCTTAATCACCTCTTCCCACACTGATTTAACTTGTACATTATTAATGGTCAATGCCAACCAATGTATATACTCATCATAGAACAAATCAATCTTCTTACTATACGTTCTAATGCGATTCTGAAAGTCTGTCATGGTTTCGATCACAGTCGAAAAGATATCCAATGTGATTGGTTTATTAATACTGACAGTCACATAGTGATTCACAGGCTCTAAAGCAATATTCATCAAGTCCATCAGCTTCTTCACATTCGCCCCTTCTAATGTTTTTCGACGTCCCGCAACCGACTTTATCGTCTGTTCCATAATCTCTCTTACCTGATCTGTGGTGTATTGTGTTTCATCAGTCGAAAAAGTAAGTAAAAAGAGCTGTTCTAAAGGTTTATTCTTTTTAAAGACTTCTGACAGCCATCCTGTGATAGCTTCCTTATCTACACGAAGCATTACTTCTTCTGTCTCAGTTAGCTTTTTCTTTTTAGTCTTCACTCCTGTAGTAGTGGATTTCTTTTTCGTTCCTCCCTTACTATCTTCCATAGCTAGCAATACCGCTACTTTATGGAGGCAAAGTGTTTCTCCATTCGGACAATCACAAGTAAGCGCAGTAATCTTAGCAGCCTGAATAAACAACTGTACATCATAGCTCTGTTCTCCATCATCTACAAAAGCTACATAGTGCCCCTTACTCTCTTGTTCTAGCTCACGAACAGGCAATTGCATTGCTCTATTTTTATCTTTTGTAGTTATTGATTTGATTACTTCTGCTACTTTCATAATACTTTTATTGTCAGAACACAAAGTAACATATTTATCTCCACTATAACACTATTTCAAAGATCGTTTTGAGTATATACTCCTTTTCTACTCATCAGCAAATCTAGTATACTTCTATTCATCTTATTTTAATTGTGATTATAATGACCTCAGTTGAACTTATATACTCACTTATGGTTGTATAAAGTGGGACACTACGATATAAAAAAGGCTTGAGAATTAATTCTCAAGCCTTATATATCTAATTTAATACTTACTTATCCATTCATCGCTACATGAGATTCAAACTCTCCATCAACCATCTCAATAGATAAAATATGATCTCCGAAATATGCTCCGCCTTCATAATTAAACTCTACTTCACCATCTCCAGTAAAATATAACGACAACAGTCCTAACTCATCTCTAAACTGCTCTTCAGACAATCCTTCGTTCTTTTCACTATACACATCATACAGCTCATCTACAATAATATCTTTTCCTTCAGCATTGTATTTCTCTAACTGAACTACTACCTTATTGACATCTTTTAGAATCTCTTCTAACTCATCATCGCCATTATAAATAGAAAGATTAATTACTTCTTCTCCTAAAGTATAATCCATCTCTAATGTTTCTTCATCATATTCTGATATTTTAAAATCTTGTGCTGTTAATATCATATCTATTGTTTGTTTAATGCTTTATCTACTATACTAATCAATTCCTGTGGAGTCATAAACGTATTCATGAATGCTTCTAAACTTCCTTCATTAGTCACTTCACTAAAGAAAACCTCGTGATCAGTACCAAATAATGTAGGATTCTCTTGATTAGGATCGTCTATACAAATATAATAATGATCAGGAAAACCATAACTATAGAATAGCTGTATCATGCTTGGATATTTTGTACCTACTACTCTCTCTATCTCGCTTAGATTAACAAAATCCTCATCCATAAAATCTGTATTCCACTCTTCATAATCATCAGTTCCTTCCTTATAGGGTGTAAAAGGAGTTGCTGTCCAAAACACCTGCCCTCTCCCTTCTTCTGTATGTACATAGTAATGAGCTATCATCTTATCCATAAATGCCTGTCTATCTGACTGAATCAACTCTTGATGCTCATCTATATACTCTCCTAAACCATAGATAGGCTCTTGATCCTCTTCATCTGCCCAAGGTGTATCTTCTGGCTTCGGATATAATACCATATCAAAAGTGATAGACATCAAATCTTCTGCTAATGACTTCCCTTTTACTTGACTAATATCTCCTCCAAGTGCCTGTATTCTATCTAAAATTGTTTGTTTCATTACTATCTACTTTTGTTTTTTCTCGACAAGTGTCTTGATTTTTTTATTCAAACTTCCATCTGTATACCTATACTTCATCAATTTCTGTACGATATCTTTCGCTGAGAATTTCTCTACAATAAACTTAGCCAATCTTTCATCAGTATATCTAGGATAAACAGGAGTTTGTCCAATACTCATAACCTTGTCTAAGTACGATGCAGCATTAAACTTACACATCTGTTCGCCATAAGCCCACATTACATCTTGAGGAACATCTCTACTTAGTACTTCTAGCATTTTCTTATAATTATGCTCTGTTTCCAGAATAGCAAAATACAACATAGAGGCTGATTTTGCATGATGAAAGTTATTTATTAAACTACTTAAAACCTTAGCTCTAAATCTCTTAACCTCTTCAGTATCATCTAAATACTTAATTACATAACTATAATCTTCAAGGTCATAGGTCTCAAAGAAAAGTTGCTTCTTTATATTTGCTAAACCTCTTTTATCCCCATTATTCTCATAAATCTCTTCTAGTATCTCTAGATAAGGTTCGTTATACTCTGTCTGAATATTACTCTCTATTATTTTTAAACAATACTCCTCTACTAGTTTAAGATCTATATCCATTAACCCTTTTAATAATAGCAAATTGTATTCATTCTGAAACCTAACTGGTTTAAACAATTTATAACAATCTTTTAAAACTTGTTGTTCAACAGCTATTATCAAAAAGAACAAATACATCTCTATCTCAACAACATAATTATTATCTTGATAATGCTTCATTATTTTCACTACCTCATCCCCAAAAAGAGAAGTATATCTCTCATCTTTACTTTCGTATAGTTCTATAACTAAAGCTGAAACTAGACTGTAGTGTAAACTATTCTTAGGCTCATACAGTTGTTTCAATAAGTTTACTATCGTATTCTTGACAACATCTTGATCTTTGACATTTAATAATGCTAATACGTATCTTTCAACAAACTTATTCATATAGGTATCAACTCGTTTGCTAGTATAATTCACACTATACTTTAACGTAAATAGAGAAGACATTATCTTTAAATAAAGTTCTAAAGCAATAGGTTTTGTAATATTAACAACGATATATTTATCCACTGGCTCTAATGCAAGTGAAACCAAATCTACCAGCCTCTTAATATCTTTAGCATCTGCATTCTTTCTTTTTCCAAAAACAGAAGTATAAATATCTTTCAATATTTTATCAACGATATCAACACTATATTCGGCACTATCTTGTTTTTTAAAAGTTAATATAAACTCCTGCTCTACCTCCTTATTTTTCTTAAACAATTCAGTCAGCCATGTATACACCTCCTCTTGATTAACATCTTGAAGTAATGCTACACTTTCGCTTATTTTCTTTTTACTCAAAGCTTTTTTCACAACGGGTTTCGTAGCAATTTTCTTCCCTTTTAAGGCATCATTTATTGCCATCAGTAGCTTAGTCTGGTGTGAACACATGACTATATTGTCAATCTCACATTCACAACTTCTACTGACTACAGTACGGCCATCTATTACGATTTGTACATCATAGCTACTTTCTTCGTCATCTACATAAGCTACCCAATGTCCTTTACTCTCTTCCTCTACTTCTCTTAGAGATAGCCTTTCTGTTTTCCTTAATGTCGATTTTTCTACTAATTTTAATATCTGTCCTATTGTCATTACCTTCTTTTTTCTATTGTCAAATATACTTACTCTCCACTAAAGAACTATATCATATATATAAAGATTTTCTACTCTATCTGCCTTAAGATACCCGTATCTCTAATACTCCCATCCCTAGCTAAAATTAAAGCCTTAGACACAATCTCTGTGGTCTTAGGGTCATCATCTACAAAGGGTAGGAACAACTTCCCTCTATCCTGTGTATGTACAGGCTCGATATAGAGATGCGTACCAGATATCAAGTGAATCACACCACTACCGACATGTAAGCTATAGATTCCCTTAGTCCCTGTGATCACAAGGTGGCGTTCTTTGTACTCGATATTTGTTAACTTCAATAATCGTGCTGTTTCTCTCACAACAGCCATACGCATCTGTACCGTAGACAGACTTGTCTCTGGATCTACTCCTCCTACATAAGCGACACTTACCACCAAGTCAAGGTCTCTCATCACCTCACTGAAGACAATAGGATTAACCTCTGTTAGGGCAATCACGTCATCTGAAGAAGCTTTAGTGAACAAGACATGCTCTAAGCTAACATAGTCACCATACTCTGCATTACTACCTCCTAAATAGTCAATATAAACCTCAACTCGAATATCCTCCTCAAAATACAGTTTGCTGTAATTCGCATAGTATTCATACTGCCAGTTTCTTGTCTTAAACAGTCCTAAAGTCTGTTTGTCTTTGACCTGATATCCCGTATAGCGATTAGAGCTACCGATATTTGTTTCCTCTGCTTCGTTGTGTAAATACAACTCTCTAAACACTTGTTTAAAGGGTTGTTCTATCTGTTTGTCAAACAAATAAGCTTGTATATTGACCCATTGTCCACTTTGATATAAACCATAACAGTGTACTATCACGAACTCTTCCTCTCCTTGTACATCCATTACCACGCCATCTATAGTGGTAAATACTCCCTCTACAAACAAACCGTAAACCTCACCACATTTAAAAACCAACTTAGCCAAATGGTGCTTAATAATCGGATGCAGTAACAACTTCTGCATCTCTGCATAAGAGAACGCATCTTGTCTAAGCATTGCCTGCTCTAAATTCAGACGAGAGCGACTATACTGTTCTTTCAGTGCCTTCTGACGTTCTACTAGATCTATGATTTGCTCATTTTTCTTTAGTTTAGCAGGTATCGCTTTTAAGGGCTTATCCCCTTTACTCTTCACTGTCAACTCTACTTTTCCTTCATCAGATACAGTCAAAGAGAATGTATACTCATCCAATACCAGTTCCTTATAGTTCTCTAGAATAGACTGCACTTGTACACTCTCCATAGACCATTGAAAACGCACTGCATCAGTATACCCTGCCGCTCTAGCGATGTTCTGCATCGCTACATTATATATCTTTAAGTCATTCTCTTGGCGCATAGCTCCATACTTCTTAGAACCTTTCTTAAACTGTTCTAATAACTCATATCGATCCATCAAATCTCCTTCTCTATCTGTCTCAGATAAGGGGAATAACCCACATGCACGTACATAGTTTCTATCGCGTTTAGAGATAACCCTCGTTTTCAAGTCTTTCATAGAGACTTTGCCTAACAGCACATCTGCATATAGCTTCACACGAGTATGCCCCTCTACTGCCATAAACTTAGTTGAATCATAAAGCATCTGCCAACGCTCTTCTCCTAGTACGTGATAAAAACTAAAGAACCAATCTATATCTACTACACCTCCTTCAAACTCCTCTAACGCTATAGCAGAATAGCGTTGTATCTGTTTTTGTATCTTGTTTCTCTCCTCTTCTTGTTCGTTATCCAGCAGATGAGCGAACAGCCACCATATCGCTGACTCTAATCCTTGCCAGTCTAAGTAAGTCGTGATGTACTTTATCCACTGCGGACATGCTACAGCCACTTCGATCCATTGTATTGCACTGAAGTTTATCTCTGCTACTTGAGCATTAAACATCTCTTGGCTATCCGTACTTAAAGGTGTTGTTCTACGAATAAGTTTACTATAGATTTGTCCTAATTCCTTAATCGTGATTTGCATCTCTGCATAATAGTAAATACTTTCTTTAGATATCCCTGTGTGCTTGATCTTATGCAATAATCCAAAGAAATACTGCATTCCTTCTATCTCCTGAAAGTCAAAGACAATATCAAATACCTTAGTCGTAGGGTTATCCCTATCCATAACCTGTTGTAAATAATACGCTTTAAACTCAACCAAGACTTGCTGTACTTTATCGTTTATAAATCGCTTTGTAAAAGGAGATAACATTGAACTGAAATAAGACTTTCTATTATCTATAACTACAAGATACTGTATAAACTCATCTCGCGTAATTTCATTCTTATCATAGGCAATAGCCATCAATTCAAAAGGTAACAGATAATAGCTATCATCTACTTTATTACAATTCAATTGACGCCAACGCAATAGTCTGAAATATGCTAAACACTGTTCTTCTGTTAAATCCTCTATAGGTATAAACTCAGCATACCAAGATAAATCTGTATAATCTACCCATGTATAGCTATACTCTTCTCCATAAACAGAAGTGCGTATCTCTAAATCTAATACTTCTTGAGTAATACTGTTGTATATTGTTTTTAAACCATCTAAGCAATAGGTCGTTTTTTCTTTAAATGGATATTGATAGGTTAAACAAGAAAAGACTGTTCCCATCGCATACCAGTAGTTATCATATTTAGCTGAGAGTTCATTATAGAAATAAGGCAACTTCCCATCTAATAATGGTTTTATCAATTCAGGGACCTCTGTTTCTGAAGTAGCGCAACGCAGTAAGAATAAGTCTAATGCATCTAACTTACTATCCATAAACCACTGATTCCATACTTCATACAATGGGTAATCTTGGAAGTGTTGTTCTGCTGTCCATTCATCATCACCTGAATAACTATGCATCTTCGTGAAATGTGTTCCTAAGAGTACCTTCTCTGCTTTTCCATAATTAAAATGTTCATATTCATACATAGCATATTGTTTCATCAGGTGCTCTAGACTATCTAACTCTCGTACTACCTCTTCCCATTTCTTAGAAAGTCCCCAATTATGTGCAATGCGCTGGCTAAATAAAGTATTCTCTTCCACTGAAGGCAATACGACAGCACTCACCACAGTAGCATCGTATAATGCCATATCTGTATCTTGTCCTTCTTTTCCTTGACGCCCAAAGTCACGCAAGAGTACTAAGTATTCTTCTTCCTCTTTAGCATACTGAATACCTAGCTCATCTAACTGTGCAAGCCAAATACCTAGTTGATGGTGTATTTCATCTCTCTGAGCTAGTACCACTAACCCTTCCATTGCTGTTAAACGTTGATTTACATCCTCACTTAATATTAATTGTTCTAACAGTCTATCCTTAAAATCATCTTGTCTAGATATTAATAGGCGGATAAAGTGCTGTTGTGTCTTTTTAAACTTCCCTTTAAAGTATGCTACTATCTCTTCTTCATCTCTACTTGATAAGGTCGCTATTGTTAAGAATCGCATACAACCAAAAGCTATTGTCTCTTTGCGTTCTTTCAGATAAGCGAAAGCTAACTCATTTTGCACCTCATAGGTAGGTTGTATCTCTCCTTTAAAACTATATCCATACCCCTGAAGTCCATATTCTTTACCTCCAAACAACAATACGTTTAATAACTCTTCTTTAAAATCAACAGTAAAGGTATTTCGCTTGTCTATAAACAGCCTCGCCTTCTCTGATGACTCCTCTGTCAAATACAACAGTGAAGTCAATAACTCTTCTTTATTTAACTCAAAGCTTCTGTAATAATCTGGTATTACACTACTCTTCAAGATAAGTGTCTTTCCACTTTTATATTGTTCATATAAGTCATAAAACACTTGGTATATGTCTTCATAGTTTTCTTGTCGAATAAAATACCTCGAAGCTCTACTCCCTTCCAAATATTGGTTTATTCTATTTAGAAGCATAGCGATAAACTCTTGATCTCTACTTTCTAATATTTTATTAAATAGGACAGACTCTACCGTATATTCATTAAAGTTTGGTAAGAACTCTAATATTACAAGCTGAAACTTGCGCTCTACTTCCTCAAATGCACTCTCAACAAAGCCAAACGCCATCTCTCTGTGTATCCATAGATAACAGTGCATCAATGCGTAAAACTCTTTTTCATTAAACGTAGATAATTCTTTCTCGTCAAAATAGTCATAGTGATTTATAGCATAGAGCATCAACTCACATAGTCGCTTTACATTATCTTGTTTGTCATCCTCTACATGACTTCTAAAGTGGTATGCTAATTCTGTACGCACTGCTTCATAACGCACTAAATTATGAGAGAGAATAACTTCTAAAAAATACTTTAAGTTAGCTACCTGTACATGTGATAATAACCTCGTAATATCTTGTCTAATTCCCTCTTCACGACCAGCGTTTACCAATATATCTTTTACTTTCTCCCAATACTTTGATTGCTTTGAAGCCATTAGCATCAATAAAAAAGAAGGTGTCCATCGTCCATGCTCATTATCCCCATCACAGATAGTATCGACTACCTCGATTAACTGCCCTTCTCCACTATCTAAAGCTACTGCCCATACATAAGGAAGATAGTTAGGTAGCGAGAGGTGCATACTATACTCCACCTGCTTATGAAGTGGCAACTCTATGCTATAGGAATCATAGTTATGATTATCATAGAACGATATACCATATAACAGTCCTGAAATAACATTACACTGTTTTAAGAATGTATATTCTGCATTATGCCACGTCGCTTCTTTTATATCATATTGTCCTCCTAAGATATATTCATCCACTCGATCTAATAATTCCTGTACCCAAGGCGCTAACTTCTCTCCAAAAAAGTACACCAATAAAGCGTAATACTCCACTTCTCTCCACATCCCAACAGAATTACTTGCTAGCATCTCTACAAAAGTCTCATCATAACGCGTAAATACCTTAGGGCTATAAATAGAATCTTCTGGATTACTACTATTGCCAGTAAAATGTAGTCCTAATATAGCGATATGTGGTTCTAACTTTACACCAGCATAATCCTGGTTATACACCATCGCATAAAGCTCCTCATGCATCTCTGCATAAGTACGGTTCTCTACTTGATAATCTCTTAGTATAGTTACAATATTATTATTCATTGGGATCTGTTTAAAAACTAGCTTTTAAAAAATTAAGGGGAATAAATACAAAGGCATCTGTATCATTCAATACAATGACCTCTTCTAATGACAGCAACTCTCGTTCGCCATAAAACAATAAGAACAACTGATCCTCATACGCCTGTATCACACGCTGTACCTCTTCTGCTATATCAATATCTCTGTACTTCTCAGGAGAGGTAAAACGGAGTTTACTAGTGAATAGAATGTTATCTAAGGCTTCTTGTGTAGCAGTCAACTGCTCTACAGTACTGCGCTGTTTGAACTTCTGTATATGTTGTTCTACCTGCTGTGTCACTACAGCTCCAAGGAACTCTCTTACCGTGATTGCATCTGTGGATACTACTATCGCTATCGTCAGTCCCTCTACCTCAGCACTTAATCTATTCAATTGTTTGATCTGTATATTTACTCTCTTTACAGCCATAATCTCTTTCTTTTTCAAAGAGGAAAGATAAGACTTTTAACAAAAAGGTAAGTAGCTATAACTGGCTATATTCTATAGCAAATCAAACATCTTAACACCTTAATAATACTTACACAGCGTTCTTCAACTTGCCATTATCGGCAAAAAATAATCTAAATAGATAATTTATTTTAAAAACTTGCCGATATCGGCAAAAAACTCATATAAGCAGATAATTTATTTCAAAACTTGCCGATAGTTATAAAAGATAAATACGAATAACCTATTCTCTAGAAATAGTAATTAGCGACATCGCATTTAATCTAGTTATTTCGTATCTTAATACTCTATTTCACACCTGTCATACTCATGGAAAAAGCTATCAAAATCACTATTGCAGTTTTACTCTTACTGTGTCTTTTAAAGTTGCCTTATGGGTTCTATTAATTCGTTCGCTTTGTGGCCTGTATAGGATTTAGTTACTTTGCGTACAAATCTTATTATAGAGAAGAAAAAACGGAGATGTTTATCTATATCGTACTAGTGCTACTGTTTCAGCCTTTTTTAAAAGTCGCTCTTGGTCGTAGTATTTGGAATATAGTGGATGTCATAGTTGCTATTGGTCTATTTATCAATATCCCTAACAGCAATAAAAAAATAAACCGCGAATAGAATTAATCCATCCGCGGTTATACTTTATTTTAGTGATTAAAACTCATATACATCTAACTTCTGCTCTTGATCGAAGACTACCTCAGCGTGCCCACTCGGTGCATCATACTTCGCTTTCTCTACTACAGAAGGATTAGAAGGATATGTACCATTAGCATATACTAGTGATTTCCATTCTCCATCTGATTTTACAGTTAAGACTTTCCAATCATTCTCTACAGTAGGTTCTACAAAAATAGCTCCTTGCATCACTGTAAACTTCGTGATTAACTTATAATCAGACCCAAGCAACAAAGTAGTACACCCACCTGATCCACAGAAATAAGTACCTGTAAGACTTACAAAGATTTCTTTCTTCCCATCTCCATTTAGATCAATAGCATACAGCTTAAACTGACGGTCTGTATCTGTCATCACCTTCAAATCTGCTTCTGTCAGAAACTCATTCTTTAAAAAGTTACTTACTCCTAATACAATATCTGATCCTACAGCATCAGCTTTAGGCTCCTGAAATTCTATTACCTCTTCTAAAGGTTCTATAGCCTCTACTTTCTTCTCTTTCTTACAAGAGACAAATGCTATTCCAACTAATAATACTGCAACAATACTTATTCTTCTCATCTTATTTTATTCTTTTTAATAGTATACAAAGGTGGCTAATTAATTCAATTGTAAAGTCTTTTTAACAACAATTTGATGTTCTTTTCTACAAAAAAAAGTGTTACTTTTTTACTATTTCAATAATTATTCAATTGATAAAGTTATTATTTTAAACTTCTGCTCAACTTTTTTTCTCTAAAAACAGTAATTATCCGTTTTTTGAGCACAAAAATAAAAAAAAAACAACCTCTTTTTTTTATTCCTAAAAAACAACAACACACTTAATAACAGCATGTTACTAAAAAAACTAGTCTATACATTAAAATACAATCATGCTATAACCCTAGTAAAATAGGGGCTTCAATGCAAATCCTTCGACAATACATGGACAATAACCCAAGAATGGTGGAGCTAAGGCAAGCTTTGTCCAACAATGCTCCTTTTATACTCCATGTATTCTCCTTTGATGAAAGACTCATACTTCATAATCATTAGATCATCATACTATTGCTATTTTGCTGATTAGAGATTGAAAAAACACTTTTCATTTTTCGTTTACCTCTGTATCACCCTATCTATATTCACTATCCTGTTGCAACAAAAAAAGCCTTGAAACTAGTGCTTCAAGGCTTATATATATTCTTTTATGTCTTATTTCTTCTTCGCTATCCCTCTGATTACTTTTGCTATTCCTCTGTGATATAGACCTTCTGACAGCTCTATATCTACCTCTTCTAGATTGATAAATTCGAAATCGCAGAAATCCTCTTTTAATTCTTCTACGCTATACAGCATCGTAGGGTTACTAGGTCCTCCTACATCGGGATTCTCTTTTTGTTTATAGATATGCTCTTTAGCAAAGGCTTCTAGTATCAATGTTCCACCTGCTTTGACATAACTTCCTAACTGTCTGTGATAGGCCCTCCTTACACTCTCTGGAAAATGAGCATAAATCAACGCTATTGCATCCACTGATGCTAATTCGTAAGATAACGATTCAACATCACTGACAAGATAGTCAATCTCTACATGGTGTTGTTTAGCTAATTGAAGTGCTTTATTCCTAGCTTCTATACTTTGATCAAAGGCTTTTACACTCCAGCCTTTTTGCGCTGCATATACCGCATTTCTCCCCTCTCCCTCAGCTGCCATTAATATAACCTCCTTGTCACGACTAGACTTGAGTACTTCTTCTAGATAGGCATTAGGCGCTATCCCATAAGCATATTCTTGTTCTTTATATCGCTCATTCCAAAACTCTTTCATGCTTATCTTCCTTTTACATTAGCGACTTTAGTCCACGTTCCACCATTTATCACTTGTGTATATCCTTTCTGCTCTAACATACGCTTCGCCTGACCACTGCGCATTCCACTTCTACAGAATACGACAATCTTGCTTTCTTTAGGTAATTTATGCAACTGTGATTCTAATGTATCTAATGGGATATTCAGAGCGCCAGGTACAGAACCACTTTTAAACTCTCCTACTGTACGTACATCTACCAGCATAGCTCCTTCCTGAATATAAGCGAATAGTAACTCTGCCTTATCTAATCCTAATAACTTATTTATAAAACCAAACATAGTCCATTGTTGTTTAAAAGAGTAAAGGTATGACTTCCCTTGTAGGTTAACTGTAACTTAGGTTACTGTACTCAAAGAAGCCTTTTATTTAACATTCCTGCAGCCTTCCACCTCAAAAAGGCAATTCTCTGACAGTCTCAACCATTAACACTTTACACCTATTTTACGCTAATTACTTACACTAAACAAACATTTATACATCAAAACATAAAAAGTATCTAAAAAGTATATACCTAAGATTTGGAGGTATCAGATATTTTTATACTTTTGCTATACATAAGAATCTTAAGTATGAAAAAGCAACAACAACTTTATAAAGGAAGTCTCAATGCCATCATCATGAAACTACTCGATCAGAATGGGAGAATGTATGGGTATGAAATCACGCAAAAGGTAAAGGAAGTAACCGAAGGAGAAATGAGCTTGACAGAAGGTGCTCTCTATCCTGCCCTTCACAAGCTAGAAGCTGATGGATACTTAGATGTAGAACTAGAGCGTGTAGATGGACGAGTACGTAAGTACTATAAGCTCACAGAATCTGGAGTAAAAGAAACTACTTCTAAAATGGAAGAGCTAGAAAGCTTTATCCGCAATATGCAGAACATTGTCAACCTAAAATTGACATAATTGGTAACCACCAAAGACAAAACACAATGAAAACACTTACTATAAACCAACAAAAACTAATTATCGCTGAGATAGCAAGATATAATGTGCGTTATGCCAATCTTAAAGAAGAATTGACAGATCATATCTTCTGTGAAATAGAAGAGCTATATCATACAGGATACGAGTTTGAACAAGCTTTTATACAAGTATTTGATAAATGGCATCCTATGCTGACTCCTAGAAAAGACTTTAAGTATAGACATGTCCCTTCTTTTATCTCTAATACGTGGTATCGCAGAGATGATAACAGATGGAGAATAGCAGGTGTTATCACTTTCTTATTTGCCTTAATCAACTCACTCTTTTTAAAATTAGATCATACCACTCATAATATTAGCTTTTTTGCGATCAGTTTGATAGGTCTTGTATTATCTATTCTACTATTCATGAAGAACCGCAAGAGACAGAACTATAGAGCTTCTTATTTGATTCTAAAATCTATGGTATCTGGTAGTATACTACTTGTATTCACTCTTATACTTGGTATAAAAGTTTACGGATATATGATTAATGGCTTTACTATGGGAGACCTTGACCTACTATCATTAGTTGCCCTATACCACTGTATCAGTATTATAGTGTTATCTAGAGAAAATAGTAGACAACGTCGTACACAGATTGCTTAAAAAAAGAAAATGCTATGAAAACATTAAGTAACCTAGAAATAAAACAAATAGAATGTGAGATAAATGAATATAATATTCAATATGAAGATATTATAGCAGAAGTAACAGATCATGTTATATGTGAAATAGAATATGAAATAAATCAACATAACCTTGACTTTGATAGTGCATTCATATTAGTATTTAATAAATGGCGACCTATGCTAAGGCCTAATCTAAGTTCTAAATACAATCATATTCCTTCTTTTATCTCTAATTCGTGGACAGAAAAAGAGAGTGCTAGATGGAAAATAGCTGGAGCCCTGACTGCGCTATTTGGTTTATTCTACTTCGGTATCTCATATTGGACTAGGTATGACTTACTTCTGTTTGCTGTGGTGCTCTTAGGGATTACTGTCTTGTTATCTTTTAATATGTTTAGATTCTTAAAAGAGACACAGAATTATAGAAGCTTTTATTTAAAGACCTTATCTAAAAAACAAATTATTAATGTCTTAGTATTTATGGGGCTAACTATATATGAGCTATCTAGATATATTAGTAAACCTAACACCGACTTTGCTACTCTGATAATAGGATTAATAGCAATCTATACGTTCATAAATACTGTATTGATTTACAGAGAAAGCTTGAAGCTGATAAAAAACTAAAAAAAGAAAATGCTATGAAAACACTACAACCACTAGAACTAGATAAAATTAGACAAGAGCTAATCAACCACAAGATTGAATACATAGAGGTAATAGAAGAACTGACAGACCATATCGCTAATGGTATTGAGCAACAATGGAGAGAGTCTAATACTCAAATATCTTTTGAAGAGGCGTTAGCTATAGAGATTAATAAATTCGGGGTTAAAGGATTAAGCAAAGTGCAAACTCAGATGAATAAAGCCCAAATATATGAGTACTTGCGTATCATCGGTTTAGGTATAAAAGAGTACTTTGTAACTTCTAAAGTGTTATATCTACTAGCTATTTTTATTGGTACACTTCTACTATTTAATATTTCAAGTACATGGTATTTTATAGACAGAATATTTAATGTTGGTTATTTAGCTACGATTGTAACTTTTAATCTAGTTATCATGATAGAAAGTGATAGTAGTTGTAAATTACCTTATCTGGGAAATACAAAAAGATATATTTCTAATGCGTACTATTTACTAGTAAAGCAGTTAACCTATTTCTCTTTAATACCTATGATAATTCTTTGTTTTAGTAAAATTTCTCAACAGTTTATCTATTCAAACAGCGCTTTTATCTGGGTACCTAAAAGTATTCTATTTACACTCTTGCTGATTATCCCTTTCATCATTCTCAATAAACTGAGACCTATGGTACTTAAAAAAAAGAATGAACTATCACAATCTAAAGTAATCTAATTAATTACACTATGAAAACACTACAACCACTAGAACTAGATAAAATCAGACAAGAACTAATCAACCACAAGGTTGAATACATAGAGGTAATAGAAGAACTGACAGACCATATCGCTAATGGTATTGAGCAACAATGGAGAGAGTCTAATACTCACATATCTTTTGAAGAGGCGTTAGATAAAGAATTAAATATAATTGGAAAGAAAGGATTAAAAAAGATTCAATCTGAGATATACCTTGCTAAATCTAAAGAGTATATTCTATCACTAATAAATGCTTTACAAAGCTATTGTACATCTAGTGTACTAATAATTATACTTGCGATTTGTTTAAGTATATATACACTACTAAGTATAGCTACTATATCGCCATTAATCAATTCTGGAGTTAATACTATAATCTTAGGTGTCTTTGCAACAAGCAATGGAATATTAGTATATGATAGTATTCAGGTTTATTTAAAAAACAAAGGTAAAAACAGACTACTCTTAAGCGAAACATACTTTATTGTGGTTTGTATAATTTCTTTGTACACCTACCTACTTGTCTTTCATATAGACTTAAGTAGTCTAAACACTTATGGATACTCATTTGTAAATCTGGGCTATGCTGTTAAGAGTGCTCTATATACTTTAATTTTTGTATTACAGTACAGTACATTCTATACATTGAAGCCAAAGTATCTTAAAGAAAAGGATGTCCTATCTAAGCATTATAATTTCTAATTATCTGAACCATGACAACACTATCTACTGACCAAATAGAAGAAATAGAAGAGTTCTTAATCACTCAATACAATATCAAGTATCAAGATACTCGTGAGGAAGTACTAGATCACATTGCTTGTGAGATAGAAGAACTGATGAATGAGGATTTTGGCTATGAGATTGCTTTTAAAAAGACATTTAATAAATGGCATAATGACTTAAAACCACACCCGTTTATAAGATACAATAATGTACCTTATTATTTAGGTCGTCAATGGGTAAAAAGAGATGTGCTCAATATCATCCTAGCCATGCTAATAGGTATAGGAGTACCCTATATCTTTAAAAATGTAATAGAAGATTATCATTTAGCGAATACAATAGGAATATTTATATCCTTGACTAGTATAATGACAGCATTATTTATAACTATTAAGTACTATGGAGTCAAAGGGTATAGAATAAGTCAACTAAAAAAAGATATATTGGGTTATAGTGGTATTTCTTTATTCTATCTTGTGTTTTTTTGGGGAGGTTTTACGTATAAATTGATTCCTCTACTATTCATTATATCCTTATATCAACTATATTACATATTAGAAATAAGCAAGTTAAACATTCGAACTATTAACTAGGTACTTATGACAACACTATCTACTAACCAAATAACACAGATAGAAGATACTCTAATCTCTAAATACAATATCAAGTATCAAGATACTCGTTATGAGGTACTAGATCATATTGCCTGTGAGATAGAAGAACTGATAAATGAGGGTTTTGGACATAGAGAGGCATACAATATTGTATTTAATAAATGGCATTCAAAACTACTACTAGAGCATTTTGGAGTCTATAAAGGTATCCCAAAGTTTATATCTCGTCCAATAGTTAAGCTTGTAACACAGCCTAATTGGACTGTATATCTCTTAACTTTCTTTGTATCAATTGGACTTACTGTTTTTTTTAGCATACAGAAAATAAGTGCTGTTACAGCTTTTGTGTCAATACTCACAATTACAATAACAGTAGCTACAATCTCTCTATACAACACTAAAAGACTAAAGGGGTACTACTTAGATATATACAAACGATTATTGGTTATGGAGATCAGTGTAAGTGTTCTATTATTTGTTCTAATGACCTTTTTAGATAACTTACTACAATTAAATTATAGTAGTATAGATTCTGTTGTTATGTATCACTTTACAATTACTTGGTATCATATCTATTTATTCAGAAACTTGATAAAAAAAGGTCAAGTAAGCACCTCTTAACTATTAACTCAACACTATTATGACAACACTTATTACTGACCAAATAAAACATATAGAAGAGACCTTAATCACTCAATACAATATCAAGTATCAAGATACTCGTGATGAAGTATTGGATCATATTGCCTGTGAGATAGAAGAGCTGATGAATGAAGGTGCTTATTTTCACGAAGCTAGTAAAATAACAATAGCTAAATGGAATAGTCAACTAAAGCCTTCTAATTGGGTGATCAACAAAACGCCTAGATTTATAGTCAGTCCATTAATTGTAAAAGATATGCAGAGTATTGGGCTACTATTTGTTTTGGCTGTATTCACTACTTCTATAATCCATGTCTTTATCAAAGATCAATTATTCATCTTAGGCCTAGCTTTAGCTATCACAGCTTTTCCTATGTTAGTAATGGGGTACCTCAAGTATAAAAAGAATCGTTACGCGAACTTTAAACAGGATTACTACACCGAACATATCAAAGGTGTTGCTTGGTTTAGTTTATTTGTTTTAGATGGCATGGTAGCTTTATATTACAGTTTCACGAGTACTTTTTCGATAGTTTACTTAAACCTAATATTCTTACTACTAGCTATATTCTTATCGAGTATAGCCATGTATTTGACCTTAAAACACAACCAAGAATACAACAGTGTTTCATCTAAAATATTGTAATTATGAAAACACTTACTATTGATCAAATAAAAGAGATAAAAGATTTTATCATCAGTAAAGATGTGAAGTATTACGAAATAATAGAAGAACTTACTGATCATCTAGCTTCTTCTATAGAAGAGAAATGGTCTGAAGGTGACAATAATAACTTAGAATATCTTTTAGCTAAAGAATATGAAAACTTTGGTTCTTATAAATTCTTATCTATTCAAGAAAGTAGAGAGAAACAAAAGTTCAGAGAATATAAACATATGTTTTTTAAATCTTTAAAAGAGTTTTTCACATTTCCTTTAATAGTTACAGTTATAGCTATAATATTACTAATTGCCGCATTACTTCATTGGATAGGTCAAGAATTTAAATTCTTAACAATGATATTTATAATGAGCCCAGTTATTGTATTCTTTTATAGCTATGCAAAAGATTTAGTGTTACGCAAAAAAGTGAAGACAAAACTACTATTAGACAGAACTTATTCATCTGTTATGAGTTTTTCGTTACTCTCGAATACAATCTTCTTTAATATCATTATGCAGGGTAAAAGGCTCTTTAACCTACCTACTACTTATGACTCTATAGGGGATTGTTTATTAATGGCTTCGGGTATTACCTTAACTATACTTAGTATCTATGTAGGTCTTAATATCATCAAACCAACCTACCAAAATGAAAGAGATAGAATATTAAAAACTATTAACTAGGCACTTATGAAAACACTATCTACTGGCCAAATAAAACATATAGAAGAGACCTTAATCACTCAATACAATATCAAGTATCAAGATACTCGTGATGAAGTATTGGATCATATTGCCTGTGAAATAGAAGAATTGATGAATGAAGGGTATGAATATGAAGATGCTTTTAGACAGACTTTTATAAACTGGAAGGATTTATTAAAAACAGATCCTTATCATTTCTATAAAAACACACCCTACTTTATCTCTAAAAACTGGATTGAAAAAGATAGTAGAATAAAGAACAACTCTATCTTATTGGGGATAATTATTGCTGTTTGTCAAATGACAGTTCTAGTGTTTTCAGATAGTTTATACTTTATAGTTTCAATGTTATTAGCTCTAGTTTCATTGAATATAGTATTTATACTTAGACACTATATCAAAACGATAGTAAGTGAACACGCTGTTTATCTAAAGAAGAGAATTAAGAAGATAACTTCTTATAATGCATTAATAGTAGTGCTATTCATAAGTATCCTACTCTTTCAACATTTACTTAAAAAAGGAGATTTGCTAGGCTTCACTCAAGGTTTTATAATTGGAGGGGCTTTATTTATTCCTTTTTCATTAACCTGGACACTACTTACTTATAAATCTTACAAACAACAATTTAATTAAGTCTTTATGAAAACACTTACTACTGACCAAATACAAGCTCTACACACTTTTGTAAAGAAGCACTATGTAGAATACTATGATATCGAATTGGAGCTAGTCGATCACTTAGCCAATGGAATAGAATCTCAATGGAGAGAGGATGGTTCACTTACTTTTGAAACAGCATTAGACAGAGAGTTTAAGAAGTTTGGGGTATTTGGGTTTAGTACAATCATTGAGAAGAAGGAGAATAGTCTTACGTATTTTTATCTTGGCATTATTCTAAAAGAAGTTCTGCGCTTCCTGCATTGGCCTAAATTACTCTTAACGAGTGCGCTCTTTTATATCATATATACATCACTTAATTATCTATCAACGATATTTGAGAATAGAGATATAATCTCTGTGATTATATGGAGTCTAATGCCTCTAGTTTTCATTTATTATATCATAGAGGCGACTCTAGTTAAAAAACTTCATAAAGCAACTCAAAAGAAGTGGTTTATGGATAGAATAAGATTATCCGTAATAGCATTTCCTTTATCTGCTCTATACACCACGTATTATTTTGCAAGATTTATAGCTGATAAGTCTATTGTGTTATCAAGTGTACTTATCTTATTCGTAGGACTCTGGATATACATTACATACAATGTTATATCTCCTAAGCTCAAACTAGAAAAAGAAGCTACTATAAAGAAGTTTAACACCCTATAACTACTATTATGAAAACTCTAACTACTGACCAAATACAAGCTCTACACACTTTCGTAAAGAAGCACTATGTAGAATATTATGATATCGAACTGGAGCTAGTCGATCACTTAGCTAATGGAATAGAGTCTCAATGGAGAGAGGATGGTTCACTTCCTTTTGAAACAGCACTAGACAGAGAGTTTAAGAAGTTTGGGATATTTGGGTTTAGTGATGTAGTGGACTCTAAAATAAAACTGGCAACGAATAGTTACTTAAAACAGATGTATAAGGTCTTATTAAGTTTCTTCACTATTCCTAAAATAATTGTTTCACTAGCTATATTCTTATTGAGTTTTGCTATTGGTTTAACTCTGCCTAATTACTATTTAGAAATATTTATAATTACCTCTTTTATACTTCTTTTAGGCTTTATAGGTATGGGGATCAGATGGCAGATAGAACTCAAAAAGATCAATAAAGAAAGCAATAAGAAGTGGTATTTAACTAGAGTGGCTACTATGGCTCTCGGAGGCCCTATAATACTAGTTATAGCTCCTTCTTTTAATCTGATTAATCTATTACAAAACTATATTTCATCGATTAGCTTTCTCATTCTAACCTCCTTTTTGATAACCTTATTAATACTGTGGGTTTATATATCTCTTTTTGTATTTATACCCTTTATGCGCAAAGAGATACACCATTCTATTCAACGACACCAACTAACTTAAACACACCTTACTATGATCGCATTAATCACTAAAATTGCGTTGTATATCTGCAACCTAGTATTACATTGGCTATAAATACACCTTAGACAGTGTGCTATTTTCTATAAAAAAACTACTTTTGCAAAAAATAAATCAGACAGATGAATATCAAATTACTTGCAATAGGAAAGACAGACAGTAAACCATTACAAACGTTAATGGATGAATATATGAAGAGATTGTCTTTTTATGTAAAGTTTAACCTAGAGGTAATTCCTGATATCAAGAATGCGAAGAATATGTCTGAAGATCAGCAGAAACAAAAAGAAGGGGAACTAATCTTATCTAAGATAGGCCCTACTGATCAGCTAATCTTACTAGATGATAAAGGAAAGGAGTTTACGAGCATCGGCTTCGCTGATGAGCTACAAAAGAAGATGAACTCTGGTATCAAGACCTTAGTATTCGTTATCGGAGGGCCTTATGGTTTCTCAGAGGACGTGTATAAAAATGCAAAAGGGAAAATATCACTTTCTAGAATGACATTTTCCCATCAGATGATTCGTTTATTTATTATCGAACAGACTTATAGAGGATTCACTATCCTGCGCAATGAACCTTATCATCACGAATAGGTTTTTAGTTAACGGTGAACGGTGAACAGTTTACAGTAATCAGTGAACAGTTTACGGTTAACATTTTCAGTTAATCGGTTTACAGTGGACAGTTTCACAAAAAAACGGTTTCACGGTTTCACAAACTAACGATTTCACAGTTTCACGATTCGACTAATAAATTAAATCTGTCTTTAAAAACTGGTCTACTACTTCTTTTTCAACAAAGAAAATACGAGTCTGTAAATAAGTTTCGTATGTTACGTCTTTATTCACTCCTAGTTGTAGACTATCTTTATCTTTTATAGCCTCTATTAATTGGTCTTTAGTCACTGACTTACCTTCTACTAAGAAGTTATTAGCATCTTTTAGATATACTACTTTATCTAGAGAAGTAGGTCCTACGAAACCAAAGTCTAAGTCTTTAATTGGAAAAAGAGAAAGATGCTTGTGTAGTGTATCAGCATAACTTAGATATACTCCCTTCTCATCTCTATGCATATTGTCTTCTGCATATTTGTGATCTTTAATTCTCTTTATCTCTTGTAATACTTCTTTAGCATTCAAATCACGTTGAACAGAAACAATATAGTTCGTACCAGCAATTCTGTTGGCATCATTTAAATTAAAGCTCTTTCCTTCTTCTCCGGTTTCAAAGTAAATAGGTGAATGATCGTCTATTCCTTCTTCAACAATAAAAGAAGCTCTACTTAATTGCATTTCTTTCTTATTACAGCTCACTAATAATAGTAAAGCAGGTATTAATAGTAGCACTTTTTTCATATACTCAATTGTTTTATTATTTCTCTTGTTTGTACAGCCTCTTTCACATCGTGAACTCTTAAGATATGAGCTCCTTTTTGTAAAGCTACTGTATTTAATACTGTCGTTCCGTTTAATGCCTCTTGAGGAGTAATATCAAATAACTTATAGATCATAGATTTCCTAGATATACCTACTAAAATAGGCAATTCAAAAGAAGATAACAACTCCATTTTACTCATCAGCTCATAATTTTGTTCCAATGTTTTAGCAAAGCCAAAGCCTAGGTCTAGTATGATATCGTTAATCTTATATTCTCTTGCTTTTGCTACTCGTTCTGAGAAGTATATTTTCACTTCTTTTACTAAATCATTATATGTAGTCATCGTCTGCATCGTCTGAGGAGTTCCTCTCATGTGCATCATAATATAAGGCACTTGCAACTCCCCTACAGTAGGCAACATCTGCTCGTCTAAATGCCCTGCGGCAATATCATTTATAATAGAAGCTCCAGCAGCTACTGTAGCTCTAGCCACACCCGCTCTAAAGGTATCTATAGAAAGATGCATAGTCGGGAACTCTTTTTGAAGTAACTCTACAATAGGTACGATACGTTCTATCTCTTCTTCTTCACTGACATACTCTGCACTAGGTTTACTAGAATACGCCCCTACATCGATAAAGTCAGCACCTTGCTTTATCATCTGCTCTGCATGATTTAAAAAAGCTAGATCAGACTTATACTTTCCTCCATCAAAAAAAGAATTAGGAGTGATATTTAATATTCCCATTATTTTTGGAGAACTTAAATCAATCAATTCTCCTTTACAATTTATTGTCATTGTGTGTAATGCGTTACTTTTTTATGTAGTTTTATATAATTAAAAACAGCTAAAATACTTCTACCTCTTTCAAAGGGTTAGTATTATTAGTATTTTTGAAAAAATATTACACAAATATAATCCAAATGAATACGACTTCTACTCAATTTGATCAAGTAATTGCGATATGCAGAGATTTATATACCAAGAAAATGAAAGACTATGGATGTGCATGGAGAATCCTTAGAATGCCTTCATTGACTGATCAAATATTTATAAAAGCACAACGCCTTAGAAGTATTCAAGAGAATGAAGTTAGAAAAGTAGATGAAGGAGAAATCCCTGAGTTCATTGGTATTATCAATTATTGTGTGATGGCGCTTATCAATTTAGAGATAGGAGTTGCGAACCAACCTGACTTATCTACTGAAGAAGCAATTGCTTTATACGATCAAAAAGTAGCTGAGACAAAGCAATTAATGGAAGATAAAAACCATGACTATGGAGAAGCTTGGCGTGATTTAAGAGTTAGTTCATTAACAGATCTTATCTTACAGAAACTATTGCGTGTAAAGCAAATTGAAGATAACAAAGGAAAAACTATTGTATCAGAAGGAATAGCTGCTAACTATCAAGATATGCTAAACTATTCTGTATTCGCATTGATACACTTAGATTTACCAAACCAATAAATCACTGTTCTAATACAATCAAATAACTATGAAAATAATTGCTCAATTATCTCGAATATTTGTAGGAATACTATTTATCCTTTCTGGATTAGTGAAACTAAATGACCCTATGGGGTTCTCATATAAGTTAGAAGAATACTTTTCTGAAGCTGTATTAAATATTCCTTTCCTAGCTCCGTATGCTGTAGGATTGGCAGTGACTCTTGTGATTGCTGAGGTACTATTAGGAGTTGCTCTGTTAATAGGGTATATGCGAAAGTTGACAATTCTTTTACTGTTCTTAATGATTGTATTCTTCACATTCCTTACATTCTACTCTGCATTCTTTAACAAAGTAACAGATTGTGGATGTTTTGGGGATGCTGTTCCATTAACACCTTGGGGATCTTTCACAAAGGATATTGTATTACTTATCTTGATTCTTATTATCATGAAATATAATCAAGTAATAAAACCTATCTTCTCTGGTAAGATTAACAATATTATAATGATTCTGTCTTTAGTACTATGTAGTTTTATGGGATACTGGGTATTGAACCATTTACCTTTAAAAGACTTCAGAGTTTATAAAGTAGGTACTGATATCGTAAAAGGAATGGAGATTCCTGAAGACGCTCCAAAAGCAGTTTATGAGATTACGTTCTACTATGATGTAAATGGTGAAGAGCGCAAGTTCTCTGATAAAGAGTTAACTAAATTACCTGAAGGTGCTAAATACCTAAGAAGAGAAGAGAAACTTATCTCTGAAGGATACCAACCTCCTATTCATGATTTGACTATGGATAAAGACGGTATTGACCACCTATCTATGATGATGGCAGAACCGAAATTAGTAATGCTTATCTCTTATGACCTAACTAGAGCTGATGAAAAAGGCCTAGAAGCAATGAAAGACTTTGCTAACAAAGCTATTGTTAAAGGATATGTAGTAGCTGGTATGACTGCTTCGAATCAAGACTTAATAGAATCTGTAGTTAGTAAATACAAACTTCCTTTTGACTACTATACATGTGATGGGACTACACTAAAAACAATAGAGCGTGGTAACCCAAGTATAGTAGTAATAGAAAATGGTGTTATTGTAGAGAAGAAACATTGGAATGACAGAGAATCTGTAAACTTAAAATAAGCCTACACGACCTTGTTAAGTTATTTTTTAAAGAAATTATTATACGCATTCTTCACCTTGTTTGGTGTAGTTACTGTTGTCTTCTTTCTATTTAATATTCTTCCTGGAGATCCAGCTAGGATGATGCTTGACCAGAATGAAAACTCAGAACAACTATTAGCTATCAAAAAAAAGTATGGTTTTGATCAACCTAAAGGAAAGCAATATCTGCTTTACTTAAATGACTTATCTCCTATCTCTGTACATAGTGAAACAGAAGGAGATTACAGTTTTAATACCGATCAAAAGTACAATGGAACAGTCCTATTTAGCACAGGGCAATACAACTTGATGCTGAAGACACCATACTTAAGAGAAAGCTTCCAAAAAAGTGGTAAGAAAGTAAGTACCATATTAGGAGAAACCTTGCCAAACACTATTCTATTAGCAACATTAGCTATTAGTATTGCGCTTGGTATTGGTGTACTACTAGGTGTTGTTTCAGCTCTATTTAAAAACACATGGCTAGACAAAACAATAGCTATTATAAGTACTTTTGGGATGAGTATTCCTTCGTTCTTCAGTGCTATTTTATTTGCTTGGATATTCGGGTACGTACTGCATAGTTACACTGGACTACCGATGACAGGAAGTCTCTATGAGGTTGATGATTTCGGAGAAGGAAGACATTTAGTGCTAAAGAATGCTATATTACCTTCGATAGTACTTGGAATAAGACCATTAGCTGTTGTAATTCAGTTAATGAGAAATACACTATTAGAAGTACTTAATCAAGATTATATACGCACAGCCAAAGCTAAAGGATTAAGCACTACACAGGTTATCTATAAACACGCTTTAAAAAACTCTCTGAATCCTGTAGTTACAGCATTATCAGGATGGTTTGCCTCAATGCTGGCAGGAGCAGTCTTTGTTGAATATATCTTTGGGTGGAATGGCCTAGGTAAAGAAATAGTAGATGCACTGAATACACTAGACTTACCTGTGATTATGGGCGCAGTACTTATTATCTCTTCTTCTTTCGTAATCATTACTATTTTAGTAGATTTGATATATGCTTATTTAGACCCTAGAATCAAGTTAAATTAAAACAATAAAACAGAAATAGAATCAATGAAAAAAATATTCATAACATTAGCACTAGCTGCTGCAGTATTTACTTCTTGTAAAGAAAAAGCAGAAACAACTACAGAAGAAATCTCAACTACATTACAAGAGGAGACTTCTGCTACACCAGAAGTAGAACAAGTAAAAGATACAACTGTATTTGCTTCTAGAGCATTAGAACAAGACTTTGCTGAATTAGATGGGAAGTCAATTACACTTCAACAAATCCTTGATCAACAAAAAGGAAAAGCTATCCTTATAGATGTATGGGCTGCTTGGTGTCCTGATTGTATCAAAGCGGTTCCTACTATGAAAGAGATTAAAGCAGAATTTACAAATGTAGCATTCGTTAATCTTTCTCTTGATAAAACAGAAGAATCTTGGAAAGAAGCAATTGAAAAATATGGTATTGAAGGACTTCACTACTACTCTAAAGAAGGAAAAGGAATGAAAGGAGACTTTGGTAAATCACTAGATTTAAACTGGATTCCTCGTTATATCGTAGTAGATAAAGAAGGAAAAATAGCACTATACAATGCTACTGAAAAGAACTTCGATCAAATAAAAGACTTACTTAAAAAAATTCAATAATATGAGACATTCAATCGTTGCTGGTAACTGGAAGATGCACAAGACATATTCTGAAACGCATACTCTATTAGATGAGTTAATTGAAAAATTACCTTCAGGGAAAGAAGTTGAAGTAATTGTAGCTCCTACTTTTGTAAACCTTGCTAGTGCTGTAGCACATTTAGAAGGAACTAATGTACAAGTAGCTGCACAAAATATGCATCAAGCTGAAGGTGGAGCATTCACAGGTGAAATATCTGCTCAAATGCTTACTAGCATTGGTGTAGAGACTGTGATCATTGGACACTCTGAAAGAAGACATTACTTTAATGAAACTGATGCTGTATTAGCTGATAAAGTAAATACTGCATTACGTCATAATATGCGTGTTATCTACTGTATAGGAGAAGAGCTAAAAGATAGAGAGAATAAACAGTTCTTAAACGTTATCTTTAATCAATTAAGAGATGGGTTATTCCACCTTACTAAAGAGCAATGGAGCAATATCGTTATTGCTTATGAGCCTGTTTGGGCTATTGGTACAGGAATGACAGCTACTCCAGAGCAAGCACAAGAAATACATGCTTTTATCCGTCAAGAAATTGATAGAAAGTATGATAAATCTGTTGCTGAGAATACTTCTATTCTTTATGGAGGAAGTGTTAAACCTAGCAATGCTCAAGAAATCTTCTCTAAACCTGATGTAGACGGTGGTCTTATCGGTGGAGCTGCTCTTGTAGCTGATGACTTTGTCGCTATCGTAAATGCTGCTAATTAATAGTATTTCATAATATTAAAGAGCATAAACTTTTGACAGTTTATGCCCTTTTTGTATATCATAACTTATACATATTGCCTTATTTCACACCCCTTTACAAAAGTACTTACCCTCTATTTAAATAGATTCTAAATAATTACAGTATATTTGTAGTCTATTAAATAACAATATAATGACTCATACTAATGATATTATCACTTATAGCCAGTCTCCTAAAGCATTAGGAGGTATTTATATAAAGGATCATACACATATAGAACAAAAAAAGTCTATCATTAACCACACGCATAGAGATGATTACTATGTAATTTCTATTGTAACTAATGGAGAGATGAGAATGGACTGTGAAATGGAGACATTCACTGCCTTACGCAATAACATACTTATTGTCAAACCTTACCAAATACACAACGTTAGACACATTAGCGATGACTTCACGGGTTATCTTTTAGGCATACAAGAGTATAGAATACCTAATGATCTCAATGACTTGCTTTATACTTTACCAGAAAGTCAACAACTTCTAAACATAAAAGAAGAAGAGATGCAAATGCTTGCTACTACTTTTGAGTTAATGAAGAAACATACGGCTACCAATAGCCAACATAAGATGCAGATCATTAATGGGCTATTCTCTACTGCATTATATAGCATTTGTTCTCAAACGACGCATAACTTGCAAAACAAAGAGTTAGGGACTCAGTCACAACCAACAGTGATTACAAGCAACTTTAAACGCCTGATCACACACCAGACACATCTAAACCTACCTTCTTATTTTGCAAATAAATTAAGCATTACAACAGCGCATCTGAATGACTGTGTAAAGAAAACCACAGGACAAACAGTTAGTTATTGGTTAAAGAAATCAATACTAGATGAAGCGAAACGCTTACTATATTACACCAACAAACCTGTTAAAGAAATTGCCTTTAACCTAGGTTTTGAAGACCATACGTATTTTTCTCGTATGTTTAAAAAACTAACCTATCAGACTCCTCTACAATTTAGAGATACTGTAAGAGCTTAATTCTATACTGTGAATTAAGCTCTTTTTTATAAGGAAAAAGAGAACATAAAACAGGGAGCAGTCAACTAAATTTAGAGATGTACATAACTCCTAATTCTTAATTCTACACTTTCCCCTCTTTTATCCAATCTTCTCCTATTTTAGTTTTACATCCTATTCCTTCTTTTTAATGAATTTTGCTTAAAACTAAAAGAGAAGAAAATGCCAAAGATTCCAAAACTAATAGGTACAATAGTAAAGACTGCATGGAGTAAGATGTTTGTTACTGTAGTAGTTACACAAAAAGAACAGCTAGCTAATGGCTTATTGAGAATACGTTTTGAAGCTGACCTTTCTAATGCTAAATATGAAATAGGACAAGCCATATTAATGCAAATATCAGACACAGAATATCGCAATTACACTCCTAGCATTTTTAATAAAGAAGAAGGGTACTTTGATGTAATATTTCATCAAAAAGCAAAAGGTCCTGGCACTACTTTTTTCAAGAATATAACAGTAGGTACTGAACTCACTTCTAGTTTACCTAGAGGTCTAAATATCTATAATGAGAACACCTATTATCACTTCTTCTATGGAGACGATACCTGTATTGGCTTCTGTCAGGCATTACAAGAAGAAATGAAAAAGAATAACCACAAACTAGAAGGTCTGCTTGAGTTAAGTGATCATTCTATCCCTTATGCCAATGACCATCTACCTCATATGGAATATATTGAAAAATCAGATGATAAAGAAGTATACCCTGCAGTAGATTATTTAGAATCTATAGATACTTATCGTTGGAATAAACTAGTTCATGGACAGTTCTATTTAATGGGTAATGGAAAGAGTATTCAGAAGTTTAGAAAGGCACTACGAGCAAAAGGAGTCTCTTCTAACAATATCATTACGCAGCCTTTCTGGGTAGAAGGAAAAATAGGCTTATAAAATGACAAATCTAACTAACTCAATAAACAACTGCTACGGAGAATAAATCAGATTAACTTATTCTCCGTAGCTATTTTTACAAGTTCAAACATATTCTTTGCTTTAAATTTCTGTAACAGATTTCGTCTATGCGTCTCCACAGTAATTATTGAAATAAACAGTTTATCCGCTATTTCTGCAGAAGTCAATCCATTAGATATAGCTTGTAGTACCTGCTGTTCTCTTTTAGTCAAACGAGGCAATTCTATAGGATTAGATAATTGAGTCAACATAATCTCTTGTACTTTCTTACTCAATGCTAACTCTCCATTAATAGCTCTTTCTACACATTCGACTATTTCTTTAGCGTCAGCATTCTTCAGAATATATCCATTACCTCCATTCTCTAAAAATTGAAAGATAATACTTCTCTCTTCCTGATTACTTATCCCTATCACAACAATATTAGGGGATTTCTGTTTAATCATCTTACAGAAATCTAATCCACTGCCATCGTTGAGTACTATATCTAGTAATACCACATCTACTTTATTCTTCTGTACAAAATCTACTATTGCCTCTCCACTACTGAAAAAGAATAATTGATATTTCTCATCTACTTGAAACAATGATTTTAAGCCTTCTAATATCATTGGATGATCATCTACTATCGCTAACGTGATTATATCCTTATTACACATTACATTCTACATTTATCGTTGTTCCTTGTCCTTTTTGAGAGTCTATACTTAATGTTCCATTGATTAACTGTACTCTACTTTCCATATTTTTAATCCCTAATCCATATACTACCTTAGTAGTGTCAAATCCTACTCCATCATCCTCTATTGTCAGAGTCAACAAGTCTTCGTTTTGACTAATCTGTACAATCACATTATCTGCTTGAGCATATTTAATTATATTACTCAATCCTTCCTGTGCTATGCGATACAAAGCTAATTGTGTCTGAAAAGGAATAGTCGTACTTATAGTAAATGCTTCGAACTGAATACTCATTTTTTCATACGTCATAGATTCACACAATTCTTTTAAAGCAATTTCTAATCCTAAATTCTTTAGTGTCTCAGGCATTAGGTTTCTAGATATCCTCCTCATTTCTATGATAGACTTATCTATTTTAGCTAATAGCCCACTAGACTCACTCGTCTCTGTAGAAGAAATAGACATCCTTATATTCGCTAACATTCCTCCCATGCTGTCATGCAGATCTTGAGCAATGCGTTGTCTTTCTTGCTCTTCCCCTTTTAATACAGCCTGAGAAGCTTCATATTTTCGCTTATTCTCTAAGTTTATCAATTCTTGTTGATGGCTTATGTTGATCTGTTGATTTAGCTTTTGTTGATTTTTATAATTTCTAAAAGCTAATATAGCTATGATTACACTTAGTACTAGGCCTATTGCTAAAAACAGCATACGCATATTTCTATTTTTAGCCATCAAAGCATCTTCCTTTTTCTCTTGTATTAATTGATTAATTGTCTGCTCCTTATCATGAGTATCGTGTATAATCTCTAATTCGTTCATCTTTTCCAACAGCTTTTGTTGTTGGAGGCTATCTCCTAATACACTTGATTTTTTCATCCATTGATAAGCTTCTTTATAATCGCCTAACACCTCATTAACGGCTGCTAACTGTGTAAAAGTTATTTTGCGATTAACAGCTTCTTTACTCAAGATATTATCCTTTAAGATCTGCTCTAAGATAAGTTTAGCTCCCTCGTAATCACTCTGCATCAAATACACATTATAAACGCGGAAATAAAGCATTTGAGTAAGCTTAGGTTGCTTCATTTGCTTAGAGAGTTCTATTCCTTTATTTAAACTCACTAGAGCAGGTTTATATTCCTGTCTAGTGGTGTGATACATTGCTAATTGATAATAATAATTGGGATACTGTCTCGAATTAGGGTAGTGTTCTAACAGTTGAGTCGCTTTATCTAAATAGATCTTAGCTGCAGTGCTATTAGCTTGATAACAATAATTACTCACTAAATTAAAATAAGTAATCAAGTGAATAGTTTCCTCTTCAGGCAATTCTTTTAATACCTCTAAAGCTTTAAAGTGGTACTCTTCTGCTTTATCAAATTGTCCCACTGACATAAAGGTCAACCCTACTTGCGTATTAGCATAAGCTAGATATAACTTATTTCCTGCCTTTTCACTTAATGGAATACACTTCTCTGTCAGTATTTTTAATAAGACTTCATACCCCATATCCTCTACTTGCACATATGCGTAGTTATACCAACTTCGAATTAAAACATCTACATTTTCCTTATCCTCCTTCAGCTCTTTAATCGCCTCTTCATAATATTGTTTCGCTTTGCTTTTACTCCCTTGATTAGTCTCATAAATCCCTTGATAATACGCTATCACGCCTTTAGATAACAAATGCTTATGAGGCGAAGACAATACCTTAGTCAGCGCTTCCTTACTTTTCACACTATCTGTAGGAGCATAAAACTCTGCTAAAAGCAAATAATGCTCTAAACGATTTTTTTCACTCTTACTAGTCTTGATTTGTTCATTTATTTCTCTGAAGTAACCTTCTTCATCTAAAGGTAATAGCTGCTGACCATAACTAAAAGAAATGAATAAAGTAAAGGAAACAAGTAGATAAAGTTTTTTCAACATAGAATCATGTATTAAAGTACAAATATCACAATAAAAACACATTCATCATTTACTATTCTAAAATTAATGGTAAACCATTAGAAACAGATTCATGGTATTCTGTGATTGTCATAAAAAGCCAATCTACTGATATTTGTAACTCACATATAAAACAAAACAAAAAACATGAAAAACTCAAAATTAAGAACTGCTTTTTTAAGTGTATTAGCCGTTTTAACATTAGGCTTAGCTACTACAGCTTGTAGTAGTGATGATAATAGCACTGACAGCCCAGCTTTAGAAAAGAATACTTACAAAGTCACAGTATCCTTAACTAATGTTGGTGAGAATGATTTCGTTTCTCTAACTTATGCTGGAGGAACACTTAGCGGAAAGACAGATGTATGGAAAGTAAATGGTAAAGTTAGAACAGGTGAGTCTGCTATTAGTCTAGCGAAGAACGACTTCGGTGCTGGTACTAAAACGTATGTAATCGAAACTACTGAGCCAATCAACGCTTTTGCTAATAGTGTACAGATTATTAACTATGGAGAGAGTTTGCCAATCAACTATAAAATAGAAAAAGAAGGAAAAGTATTGGTTAATGAAGAACTAACTTTATCAGGAGATGGTAAAGACTTCTCTAAACAATACGCTTTCTAACACATTCTTATTACTTTCTCAAGTATTGTTTAGTTACTAGAACATCTTTATTATTAGTTGTCTAAGATGTTTACATGAGATGTTTGTTAACGATTACCCACTATAAGTGTTAGTACCTATAGTGGGTAATTTTATGTTTAAAAAGGTACTATACACTAATACATCAACCCCACAATTCCTCTATTTAACCCTATCTTACTCCTTATTGCCATAAGCTAATAAACTATCATAAGGATTGCCAGTTAACCCTAATAACTGTGCAAAAGCAGGCTCTGTTTTTACCCCTGCTTTTTTCAGCTTTATTACTTCTTGCTTGAAGCTATCACCTTTCTCGTTTAAGATAGCATATTCGATGAGCATATGTCGATAACCATTTTGTTCTTCTACAGGTCTAGGTTGAGCAAATAACTCTACAGAAAATTCTTCTAACGTAAAGTTGACTACTACAGTAGGTATACCTCCTATCTCTACTTCTGTCAAAGTATAATCTTCTATAAACGAAAACGAAAGTTGTACTGTTTGTATAAACTCCTCTTTATTCTGATAACAACAAGCAATATCTAAATCACTCCCTTCAACGGCAATATCTATCGGAAAAGTACCGATTAATACTGGATCAAACTTACGTAACTTATCCATTACTAATCCTTGTTCTAGTACCTCAGCTATTCGCTGTTGTACCTTATTTCCTTCTCTTAGATAACTCAGCTCTTTAAAATTAATATCACTCATTCTTCTATCTGTTATTTAATGCGCACTCATCTTAGAGAACACATTGATTACAACTACCCCCGCTATAATCAATCCCAGCCCTAATACAGCAGGAACATCTGGTTTTTGGTTATACAGTACTATCGCTATCAAAGTTACTAAAACGATACCTACTCCTGACCATATCGCATACGCTATCCCTACGGGAATAGTGCGAAGAGTCTGACTTAAACAATAAAATGCAGCCGCATACATCAATACAGTCAATACACTAGCTCCTAATTTAGAAAATTGTTCTGATGCTTTTAAAGCACTTGTACCTATTACTTCACACACAATAGCTACTGCTAAAAAGATAAAATTCTTCATATATCATTTATTTACGCCACAAAAATAGCCCTCTGTTGAGGGCTACTTTTTTGATATATGTCAAATTCTTCTGATTCTACTAAGTGTTTCTTGGGAGATCCCTAGATAAGATGCGATATTTCCTAAAGGGATTCTATTCACATCACTCCCTAGATCTTTTAATAATCTGTGGTATCGCTCTGTAGCAGACATGGTCTGAAGTTGAAAAGCTCTATCTTCTAACTGTAAACAATAGTCTTCTGTAGAGCGTCTTAAAATCAAGTTTAACTCAGGATACTCTTTAAAAAAACGAAATATAACTTGGTTTGGAATCGCATGTACCACACAGTCTTCCATACATTGTATAAACTCAAGAGAAGCTTTGCTCTTATACATCTGATAAGTAGACCCCATGATGGTTTGTTCAAAAGCAAACCATACATCTATCTCTTGATCATTATGCATATAGAATCCACGCACAAAGCCTTCTTCTAAAACATAAAGACTACCTGATAGTTGTCCTTTTTTTAGTAGGTACTCCCCTTTTCTCTTATAAAATATCTGAGTATTTTTTTCCAAAGCCTCTTTACACATTGGTGATAAATACCCGTATTGCTCGAATAATCTAATTAACATATTCATAGCGTTCCTTCGTTATAGCCTTTTTATTTCTTAAGTCTAATATACCAAAAATTTGGCACACCTTCATCTAAAAATGTATCGACTACTTTAAAACCTACTTTTTCTAACACATGTCTAGAGCCATCATTACCTACTTCAGAACTAGCATGTATCGGTAACGTTGTCAAATGTTTGTCTGCATATACTAAGCATGCTTTCGCAGTCTCAGTAGCATATCCCTTACCCCATGCCTCGTAGATAAAGCGGTATCCTAAATCTAAGTATTCTGCGACTCCACTAGGACCGTCTTTTAAATACTTAAAGCCTGTCCACCCGATAAAAGTATTCGTTTCTTTCTCTATCACAGCCCATCTTCCGATACCGAAGTCTTCGTATTGCTGACGAATAAATCTGATTACGCCGAGCGCCTCTTCTTTACTCCCTATCGGTTTCTTACCTAAGAACTCTAACACTCGGATATCTCCGTCTAAAGCCAATATCCCCTCTACATCTCCTTCTTCTAAAGGGCGAATTATTACTCTATCAGTCTCTATTATTTCTTTCATTTTCTTCTTTCTTTAATTGATTCATTACGAAGGTTACGCGTTCATCTACTGTCCCTTTAGGCACCTCTATTAGAGTATAACCATATCGTTGATACGTTGTTTTCATTGTCTCATAAGTTGCCCTAGCTACCTCCATATCCTGTTTGCGTTCTTTGTCTTGCGTATAGATTTCTCCCCACGGAGGTAAGATAAAGACAGTTGGCATATAGGGAAGACTGGAGGCGATACTATGCTGTGCCTCACTTATATCTAATCCTTCTAATACGGCATAGCCTATGCTATCGAGTATCCCTCTGTCCCATAATATAACCTCATCCGTTATACAATGTTCGTAATCATAAACAGACTGAGATAGCATCGCTTCATAAAATAATTGTTTATTCTCCCAAGGCAGTACATCGCTACCCAATGCTTGTTCGCGCTGGATAATAGCCCTCCCCACTTCAGGCATTACGGTATATCCTTGAGCTTCTAAGGCATGAAGTAACGTCGTTTTTCCGCTACCTGGGCCTCCTGTAAATATATAGAATGGTGGTATGTTCATGTATAAAATATGGTATTACTCACTCTTATTGATAATCTCAACAAGAGCAAAACTGTTGTTACTGATACTTGTATTCTTAGGAAAAACGAAAAGCAATCACTGTAGTAGTACCTACACACTTTTCTAAAAATGAAGTCATTAAGATAGAAGATAAACTTAATGTAGTAAGGCAAATTTACTCAAAATATCCTAATCCCAAAAAACAAACGCATTACCGCCTCACTATGGATATAGATATACACCTCATATTCTATTCACTCTATACTATAATATACGCTATATATAGACTCAACTATAGGCACGGATTATACTCTGTTATCTCATATATATAAGCCGCGTCATGCTTACTTTCCTGCTACGATAGCATATACTAAAGGAGCTTTATCTCCAAAAGGTTTAATCTGATACTTCTTAGGTGCTATCTCTACCACCTGATTAAAACAAGGATAAGGAGAATAATTATGTTCTTCGAAGGCCTTTATTTGCAATTGATTATTAACCAATCCCTGCACAACATCAGCAATACTGTGATTCCAACTTACACTACCAAACTCGGCATCAGCAGTCTTATCTGCGTAGGTACCTGTCTCTGTCTCTACAATAGGCTCTATATTAAAATAAGAGTACTCAATCTTAGTAAAATCGTAGTCATACATCCAAATGAAAGGATGAAACTCTACGAATACAAATTTACCTCCTGGTTTGACAAACTTAGATACTACTTCAGCCCATTTATTCATATCAGGTAACCAACCTATCACTCCATAACTGGTATATACGATATCAAACTGCTCTTCTAACACCTCTGGCAGTTGATACACATCACTGCAAATAAAACGAACATCTAGTCCTAACTGCTGAGCTAGTTCACTCCCTTTTTCTACAGCTTTATCAGACAGATCTACACCTGTTACATCTGCCCCCATTCTAGCTAACGAAAGCGTATCTTGTCCAAAGTGACATTGTAAATGAAGAACCTTTTTCCCTCTAACATCTCCTAACAAGTTTAACTCTATCTCATTTAGAGAAGTCTCCCCTGCCAAAAAATCTTTCATATTATAGAACTCAGAATCTACATGCAAAGCCACCTTCTCATTCCAAGTTTTTTTATTGATCTCTATATAGTTATTATTTGTGTCCATGATTAGTTTACTCTTTCTATTTTAAGAAAGCTAAAAATAATAATTCCCATTTATAAATCATCTACAGAGATGGTGTATTTTAAGGAGATACAGAGACCATTAGTATAATTTTAAAATTAGAACTCTTTTTTTACTAATTCAACAGCATCATTTATAGAGTTTTTTCCTTCAAAATACTTTGTTTTTATTTCTTCAAACTTCTTATCATCCTTAATTGTCTCCTTTAACGTAGAACATAGAAAATCATAGTTTGTAAAATCAGTTTTTGTCATAAGAATATTTCTTAACCAACTCCACATCTGTTTATCTCCGATTTCTTTTCGTATCGCCTCGAATAACAAAGGTGCATAGTAATACACATATAACTCTCTATCCAAATACTCTTCTTGAGACTTTATTTTACCAAACGGAATAACAGCTTCTTTAAACTTATCTAATGCCTCTATCTTTCTAGATACTATCCCTTTATAAATATCCTTACCTAAGACATCCTTAGTTAATTGCCAAGATAGATATTCTGCAAATCCTTCACTCATCATATCTCCTAACTCTGAATTAAACACCTTATAAGTCCCAAAGTAATAATGTCCTAATTCATGTGCTATAAAAGGTCTAAACCAATTCTGTGTCTTAGGCTTAAAAATACTTTTCAATCCATTATTTCCCCAACCAATAGTATATATACTAGGATAAGATACAAACATCCAAGAATTATTCTTAGAAGTAGGTGTAGTATTTATAAATACTGTTTCTTGTTCAAATGGAATACCGATATTAGTAGTATAATATTTTTTAAATGATTCTATCAAATGGCCGAATTCTTTTATTTGACTTTCTTCAATATCTGGATTTAATAAATAGGTATTATCAACTTTTGAATATTTGTAATCTCCACTAAAAATAGCTAGTTCTTGAGGTACATCACTTTTAAATCGATGAGTTTGGCTCTTCACTGGTATATTCCCATTGATATAAAGCGTAGTACAGTCCTTACATGTTAATTCAATATCATATTTTACCCTATCATAAGCCTTATCCTTATCTATATCGTATAAAACAGGATACCAACCTGATTGATTCCCATCTGCTCTAACAGAATAATTATTAAAAGCTATATTCCCTTTCCAATCCTCTCTACTATAATTCTCAATAGTATCAGTAGCTACAGGAAATTTACCTACATATCTTATCTGCAAAGATTTAGGTAGAAACTTGCCACTCTTAGTATTATCTGCAAAATAGTAAGCTAATGTTTCTCCTGTTGAAGTTGAATCTGTAACTGATTTATCTGCATAGATTAAAAAGTCATTTGGTTCCTTACTTCTAAAGTGTAAAGGGTTCATGCCTGAGTTTAAACGAATATAATAGTTCTTTAACTGCGGAATATCTGATAAAGTCAAGTCACATTCAAAGGTTCCCTCTTTAATAGAAATATTAACTTTTCCCGTGATTAAAGGTGCATTTTCTTGAGCAAACAAATACATTGATGTAAGGAAGATCAGTACTAGCAAATATGCTTTTTTCATAATATAGTATAGGTATGTTTAATAAGTTACAAGATAATAAAAAACAACCCCTTAATAATCAAAAAGTTATACTATTAATCAAACAAATAGCTTATTCTAAAGAATTATAAAATCTGAATAACATAATTAAACCTATAGTTCATTATAAGCACACATTCAATAGTTCTAGTATTATTCTATTCTCCTAAAAATACCCTGACACATCTTAATAACTTTTTCTCTATACAATTCTCTTCCACCTCAATAGAATCACAAGAGCTAATCCTAGAACAATAGCTGGATAATAAAAGGAGCATCCTTCGACAAACCATCGCTTTCCTCCACCATTCTCTAGGTATTGTCCATGAATTGTCCAAGGATTTTGCTGTATGCCTCGTATTTACTAGGGTTAAAGCAGGTATGAGTAAAGTATAAAAAACAGTCAAAAACAAACAAAACACTAACAATCAACAACTTAAGATAAAATATCCTTCAAAAAAATGATAGCTTTTTTTAATATATTGGTTGTATAAAGGTCAAAACAACTGCTTTAACTAAAAAAATAAGAGTAAAAAAAGCTATTTACCATTAAAAAACAGTAAAAAGAAGAGAGAAAACAAAAAAAGTACAGGTAGTTTTCTCGAATAGATACAGTAACAAAAAGACGCAGTTCTGTGGTGAACTACGTCTCTATCTATATTTATTTTTGATAATATTTCTTTTGCCAATACAAGCTTAATCTCACAAGAGCAATTAAAACAGGTACTTCTACCAAAGGCCCGATTACTCCAACAAAAGCTTGGGGAGAATGTATTCCAAAGACTGCAATAGCAATGGCAATAGCTAATTCAAAGTTGTTTCCTGAAGCAGTGAAAGCGATAGCAGCATTGTGATCATAAGGTAATTTCATACGATAATTCAGCCAAAAACTGATGGCAAACATCAATACAAAATAAATGACTAAAGGAATACCTACTTGTATCACTTCCATCGGTAATTCTACTACTTGCTGTCCTTTAAAAGAGAACATCAACAGTATCGTAAACAATAAAGCATACAAGGTAAAAGGTGATATGCGTGGAATAAACCTGTGATTATACCACTGCTCTCCTTTGTATTTCACCAAGTATTTTCGGCTTAAGAAGCCTGCTAAAAAGGGAATTCCTAAGTAGATCAAGACACTTTGTATCACATCACTTATCTCTATATGTACATCATAAGTAGCCAAACCTAATTTGGCAGGTAGTACATTGATAAAAAGCCATACATATACACTGTAAAAAAGTACTTGAAACACACTATTCAGAGCTACTAACATAGCAGCATATTCTTTATTTCCTTTTGCCAAATCATTCCATACTAGCACCATCGCTATACACCTAGCCAATCCGATTAGAATCACTCCTATCATATAGTCAGGCTGATCCCTCAAAAAAATAATAGCCAACACAAACATAAGAACAGGACCAATCACCCAATTCAGTAGTAAGGATGAAGTCAATGCCTTTTTATCTTCAAACACTTTTGGTAATAAGTTATAATCCACCTTAGCTAATGGAGGATACATCATCACAATCAACCCTATCGCTAGAGGGATATTCGTACTCCCAATAGACACCGATGCCATAAGATCTTGAATGCGGGGAAAGAAATAACCGACGCCAACACCTAATATCATGGCCAAAAATATCCAAAGGGTAAGGTAGCGATCTAAAAATTTCATCCTTTTATTTCTCATCCGAACAACACTCGCTACTAGGTGAACAACAAGATTCTGCTTTTAAAGAAGACAGAGCTACTTTAGGTTTAGATACAGGTATACCACATGCATCTTCTGCTAAACACGCTGTCAAGGTATTTTGTAATACAAAGTGCTTATTAGTTGTATCAAAACCAAGATTATACTTACCTATAGTAGCCTGTTGATACTCTACCTCTACTTCAGCATCTTGGATCTGTAATAAACGCTCAGACAAATTAATAATGTGCAATAGCTTCTCAGCTTTCAGTTGATGATCGTAATCATCTGCTAACCACAACTGGAAACTCACTTTCTGCTCTTTTCGTACAGTACCTCCACAGTCAATAAAGTTTTTATCAATCTGACCTACTTCTGTAATATGAAAATGCGAGGGTACACTATTACCGTCTTCTAATTTAAATACCACGTCTTGCATGGTTGCTAACACTTGTTTTACTTCTGATAATTTCATATTTCTAAATTTTAATGCTCATTAATACATCGTAATATTACGATACGTTGGTTTAAAAAAATGCTTTAGCAGCATTCGTTGTTTTGAATAGATTGTGCAAAGAATAACCCAAATTCTTGAGCAAATTCATTCCATACAGTATCATCTATACAATAACAGACAGACTTCCCTTCTATACTTCCCTTAATAAGACCACTTTTTTTTAACTCTTTCAGATGTTGAGATATAGTTGCTTGTGCAAGACCTAATTCTTCTACTAAGTCATTACAGATACAGGCTTTCTGATTAATGATGTATTGAAGAATAGCTAATCTAGCAGGATGCGCTAGTACTTTAAACATACTAGCTAACCGATTCTTTTTCTCGCTAAACAATTCTGCTTTTGTAATTCCCATAATCTCTTCATTTAATACATCGCAATATTACGATACATTATTTAAATAGCAAAGGAAATGAGGGATAATTACACGAATGATATAAGGAGAGACGCAATACTTTGCGCCTAACAGAATAATACACACAATCAAGGTCATGTAGAGACGCAACACTTTGCGTCTAACACCCAGTATTTAAATGCATTAAAAAAAACAGGAATACTTTTTGTAGATATTACTTAAACCAAAAACAATGAATCAAAACAATAAAATATATAGAAGTCCTACTAACAGGGCTCAATGGTGGGATTATAGTAATAATGGTACTTACTTTATTACAATATGTACAAAAGATAGAATCAATTACTTTGGTACAATTCAACAAGAAGAAATAATCTTGAGCCCATTAGGACATAGCGTATTAAAATGTTGGAATAATATTCCTTCATATCATCCTTATGTCATCTTTGATGCTTTTATCATAATGCCTAATCATATACATGGTATTTTACATATTAACAACAGTAACACATTTAATGACAACAGCACATTAAAAAAGGAATGCAAAGTTACTTCTGGTAGTTTAGGCTCTATAATAAGAGGATTTAAAGTAGGAGTAAAGAAAGATGCTTACACACTAAATATTCCTTTTTTCTGGCAACCAAGATATCATGATCATATCATACGAACTGCAGAATCTTATATTAAGATTGCTAATTATATTATAATGAATCCTATTACATGGAAACAAGACAAATTCTATAATAACCTATAAATCATATTGATGGACATACTATACGGTAGACGCAATGTATTGCGTCTCTACAGAACATTACTGGTAGACACACTACACGTTAGATACAATGTATTGTGCCTCTACAGAACATTCTTTGTCATATAAAATTCATTAACCAATGAATATAAAAAAAAGAGGATGTTCTATAAAGAACACCCTCCACTTAAACAATTAAAAGTACTTATTACTACTAATAAGCTTTATCTATATCAGTTACTCTGATCAGTTTTTCATTGACGAATTCATGGATACCGTATTTCGCTTGTTCTCTACCATACCCTGACTTCTTCGTACCACCAAAAGGTAATTCTGGTGAGATACCTGTCACATGGTTGATATACACCATTCCGGTAGCGATCTGACGAGCGACCTTCACTCCTCTTTCTTTATTCTCTGTGAATACACTACCACCTAATCCATAATCTGTATCATTAGCTAATGCGATAGCCTCTGCCTCGTTCTCTACTTCATAAATCATAAATACAGGCCCGAAGATCTCTTCACTATAGGCATCCATCCCTTTCTTGATACCAGTTAGAATAGTTGGTTCCATAAACCATCCCTCTCTATCTAATTTATTTCCACCATAGACTAACTTAGCGCCTTGTTCTACAGCTTTCTTCACTTGTTTTAATACATCTTCTCTAGCTTTCTCACTACTTAGAGGTGCTAACTGAGTATCGGCTGACATAGGATCTCCTACTTTTGTTTGCTTTACTTGTTCAGTCACTCCTTCAATAAACGCCTTAGCTAATTTCTTATCTATTATAAGACGTTTAGGCGATACACATACTTGACCAGCATTCCATAGTCGACCTTCCACGGCTCCTTTGATAGCTTTATTAAGATCTGCATCATCTAGTACCACGAAAGCATCACTACCTCCTAACTCTAATGTCGTTTTCTTAATGTGCTTACCTGCAGCAGCAGCTACACTCGATCCTGCTGGCTCACTTCCTGTGAATGCTACAGCTTTCACTCTAGGATCACCGATAATCGCTTCTATAGATGCTCCTGGCACAAATAAGTTAGTGTATACCCCATCAGGTAGACCACATTCTTTAAAGATTATCTCCATAATCTCTGCACATTGAGGAATATTAGAAGCGTGTTTTAACACCATTGTATTCCCTGCCATAAGATTAGGAGCAGCAGAACGTGTAATCTGATAGAATGGGAAGTTCCACGGCTGTACACTAAGGATAGTACCTATGGGTTCTTTACTAATAAATGCTTCTCCGTGAGGTGTTTTTATCTTTTCATCTGCTAATAAGGTTTCTGCATTAGTAGCATAGAAGTCAAAGATATCCGCACATAATAGCACTTCTCCTATCCCTTCACTGTGTAGTTTACCCATCTCACGAGTGATTAAGGCTCCTAGCTCTTCCTTACGTGCTCTGAAAGCTTCTGCTACTTTATGAATAATAGCTGCTCTTTCTTTTATCGTTGTCTTTCCCCATGTCAGAAAGGTCTTATCTGCTTTAGCTAAGATCTTATCTATTTCTTCAGGTGACATCACTGGATACACTTTTTCTTCTTTTCCCGTAGTTGGGTTAATTGTTTTAATACTTGATTTTATCTGTGTACTCATAATTATATTTTTTTAAGTTCCCACTAATTTACTTAATTGAAAATGAAACACTTAAAAACTTATGTTAAATCCCTATAAGCGAAGAAAATATAACAAATGTGAGTCTGAATAACACAAGGATCTCATAAGAACAAGAACTGTTGTACTATAATAAACAGTAGTATGAGTCTATTGTATTCCATATTTAGCTATGCAACACTGTTGCAAAGACATAGTCTATGTTTTATCATCTCATCTCTTTCTACTATATTTGCCTTATGAAACAATTCAACAACATATTAAACTTATTTCTTTCGTTAGTTTTTCTAGCGATAAGTTTCTATCCTTGTGCGGATAGTTATGTTGATTTGAATATTACTCAAAGTACAGAATCTATACACTTAACTTCTTTACAACAGGCTGACTCTGATATAGACCACTTAGATGTGTGTTCTCCATTGTGTAGCTGTTCTTGTTGTGCAGTTTCTTTAACTGTGGCAGAAGTTATTAATGTAATAGACCTTTCTTCTGTAAAACACAATCACAAAATCCCTTCATATCACAAAGATGCTGTGATTAGAATGGAGTATCCTATTTGGCAACCACCTAAGATAGTTGCTTAATACCCTTTTAACTTTTTATTTCTATCTATTCATTGAGCTATAATATTGTTCAATGAACCTTTAGAGCTACTTATTTCTGTAGACATATTCTAACAGAGAACAAGATTGTAGTTATCCTATACAGGCTTATAGAATCATAAAGTTAACTCTTGTTATGGCGTATTACTTAGCCCATACAACACATCACAAATCATTTTTAAGACTATTACTACTATGTTAGATAAAATCATACATTTTAGTATCCGCAACAAGTTTATTATTGGACTATTTGTTCTAGGGTTAATCACGCTTGGGACTTATTCTCTCCTTAATTTACCAATGGATACTCAACCTGATATAACCAATAATCAAGTTCAAATTATCACTAGTTCTCCTACACTAGCAACACAAGAAGTGGAACAATTCATCACCTATCCTATCGAGCAGGCTGTAAAGCCCATTCCTAATATAACGGAACTTCGCTCTATCAGTAGGTTTGGACTAAGTGTGATCACTGTAGTATTTACAGAAGACACGGATATATACTGGGCTCGTAATCAAATATCAGAAAAACTAAAAACTGCTGAAGAAGTCATTCCTAAAGGAGTAGGAACACCTGAGTTAGCTCCTGTGAGTACAGGGCTAGGCGAAATATACCAATATGTAGTCTACCCTAAAGATGGCTACGAAGAAAGATACAATAGTATGGATCTACGTACTATACAAGACTGGATTATCAAACCGCAACTGGTAGGTGTAAAAGGAGTGGCTGAAGTAAACACCCTAGGAGGTGAATTAAAACAATACGAAATAGCAATAAAACCTGACTTGCTTAACAGTATGAACACCTCTATCCTGGAGATATTTAACGCACTAGAAGCCAATAATGAGAATACTGGAGGAGCTTATATTGACAAAAAACCTTATGCTTACTTCATCCGAAGTGTGGGAATGGTAAAAAGCATAGAAGATATAGAGCGAATCGTAGTAAAGTCTAACAACGGTACACCTGTATTAGTACGCGATGTGGCAGAAGTACGCATCGGGAGCAGTATTCGATATGGTGCTGTGACTAAAGATGGAAAAGGTGAAGATGTGAGTGGTATGGTGATGATGCTAAAAGATGCCAATACACAAGAAGTGGTCAAAGCGGTAAAAGAAAGAATCACTCAAATAGAAAAAACACTACCTGAAGGGGTAGCAATAGAACCTTTTATAGATAGAACTAAGTTAATAGATAAAACAGTTAGTACAATACAAACAAACCTTATCGAAGGAGCATTGATTGTCGTATTTGTACTAGTATTGCTTTTAGGAAACTGGAGAGCAGGGCTAATCGTAGCCTCTGTGATACCTCTAGCCTTATTATTCGCTATCTCTATGATGAAGTTATTCGGTGTAAGTGGTAACTTAATGAGTTTAGGAGCAATTGATTTCGGATTAATAGTCGATGGAGCTGTTATTATTGTAGAAGCCATAGTACATCGACTCCACGCAGGTAAAAATAGGGTGCTCACCCAAGACGAAATGAACACTGAAGTATATACTGCTTCGTCTAAAATAAGAACAAGTGCTTCGTTTGGAGAAATTATTATTCTAATCGTGTACTTGCCTATATTAGCTTTAACAGGTATCGAAGGAAAAATGTTTGGCCCTATGGCGATGACTGTGTCATTTGCTATTCTAGGAGCTTTCATTCTTTCGCTTACTTATGTACCTATGGCTTCTTCGTTATTCTTATCGAAGAAAGCAGGCAAAGAAAAACCAAACTTTAGTGATAAGATTATTGACAAGTTATACAGTTGGTATAAGCCTGTATTAGAAGGTGCTTTTAAAATAAAAAGAATCGTTCTAGCTATTGCTTTTGGATTATTTGCTATTGCTTTATTTGTCTTCGGTCGTATGGGAGGTGAGTTTATTCCTACTCTAGACGAAGGAGATTTAGCTACACATATTATTATCTCTTCTGGTAGTTCACTATCTCAAGAAATAGAGACTACAACTAAGGCAGAACAGATTCTAATGGAGCGCTTCCCTGAAGTGAAAATGGTCATCTCAAAAATAGGTAGTGCAGAGATTCCAACAGATCCTATGCCTATGGAAGCTGCCGATATGATTATTATTTTAAAAGAGAAAAAAGAATGGACATCAGCTAAAACCAAAGAGGAACTTATCTCTCTAATGGAAGAAGCACTAGAAGAAATACCGGGAGTAACGACAGAATTCTCTCAGCCTATCCAAATGCGTTTTAACGAACTAATGACCGGAGTAAGAAGTGATGTAGCGATTAAAGTATTTGGAGACGATCTAGATCGCCTAGCGAGTATAGGAGATGAAATAAGTGGTCTAATCTCAGGTGTACCTGGTGTAGCTAGTCCTAAACTAGAAAGAGTAAGCGGATTGCCACAGATATCGATTAAGTATAATCAAGATAAACTTGCGCTATATGGGCTTACCATATCTGAAATCAGTCAAGTCGTAAGAGCTGGTTTTGCAGGAGAAACTGCAGGAGTAGTTTATGAAGGAGAAAAGAGATTTGACCTAGTCGTGCGCTTAGAAAGCAATTCTAGACAAGATATTGAAAACCTAAGAAATATGTTTATCCCATTAGCGAATGGGCAACAAATTCCCTTAGGGCAAATCGCTAATATCGACTATGAAGACGGTCCTCAACAGATCAGTAGAGAAGATGGTAAAAGACGTATTGTATTAGGATTTAATGTCCGCGAACGAGATGTAAAAAGTGTGGTGAATGACATTCAAGCCATCTTAGATAAAAAACTAGATATGCCTGATGGATACTTTATCACTTATGGAGGACAATTTGAAAACTTAGTGGAAGCAACAAACCGATTAATGGTAGCTGTACCAGTAGCTCTAGCATTAATATTTGTGTTGTTATACTTTACTTTTAAATCAGGAAAACAGTCCTTGATGATCTTTACTGCTATTCCTCTTTCTGCTATCGGTGGAGTAGCTGCATTATGGCTTAGAGATATGCCATTTAGTATCTCAGCAGGAGTTGGATTTATCGCACTTTTCGGAGTCGCTGTATTAAATGGTATCGTACTAATCGGTCAGTTTAACTCACTTAAAAAAGAAGGTATGGATTTATACGAAAGAATTATAGAAGGAACTAAAATACGTCTACGCCCTGTATTACTTACAGCAGCTGTAGCTTCTCTAGGTTTCTTACCAATGGCACTGAGCACTAGTGCTGGAGCAGAAGTACAAAAACCCCTAGCTACAGTAGTTATCGGAGGGTTAATATCTGCTACTATCTTAACGTTAATCGTCTTGCCTATTATCTATTACTATGAAGAAAAAGGATTGGGTATAGGCAAAAAAAATAAAACTATAGTAGCCTCTACTCTATTATTACTAATGGGGATAGGTACACAAGCACAAGAAGTCAAAAAGCTTACATTACAAGAGGCTTTAGAACTAAGCGTAGCAAATAATAAAGGAATAAAAGCGGCAGAGTATAATACAATTGCTCAAAAGCAAATGATAGGAACATACTTTGACCTAGCTAAAACAGATATCTCAACAGGTTTTGGGTATTTAGACACTAAAGAGAAAAAGGACATTACCTTGTCTATTTCTCAATCTTTCTCACCGTTTACCTATGGAAAGAAAAAGTCTGTTCTAAATAAGGCTTACGAGACCGCTGTTATCCAACAGCAAGGAGCTGTTAATGTTACAGAATATGCAGTAAGACAAGCTTGGGAAAACTTATTGTATGCACTTTCAAAAGAAGTACTACTTAAAGAACAAGCAGACTTGTTAAAGGATTTTTCTAAATCAGCTAAGCTTCGCTATGAAACAGGTGAAACTACACTGATGGAAAGTAATGTAGCTTCTGCTAAAGAACAAGAGTTAAGAGTACTTATCACACAAAATAAAACAGGGATAGACAACGAAACTTCTAAGCTAAAAGCTCTATTAAACTTAGAGGAAGATTTCATCCCTATGAACACTGATATTGTGTATGACAAACACGAGGCGGATGTTGACTTTGATTTGAGTTTAAACAACACTATTCAGCTAGCAGAAAAAGAGATCGAAACAATAGAAGCAAATAGAAGACTAGAGAAGGCAAACTTCTTACCTGACTTCTCATTAGGTTATAATATAAAATCAGATTCAGGAACTGTAACAGGGAGTAATGGACTACCTATCACTTATGGTAAAGAATTGCGTGTACCAAGTTATACTGTTGGGATTTCTATACCTATCTTCTTTGGTAGTCAAAACGCTAAGGTAAAAGCGATGAAGTATGAAATACAACAAGCTACAGTGCAAAAAGAATACCTGCACAAACAGTTAGAAGAAAATGTCCAACAACAATTTGACATTATCAAAGCACAAGAAAAAGTAATCGATTACTATCAAGAAAACGCTTTAAAAAATGCTGCGCTTATCAAAGATCACGCTAAGAAATCTTATAATAATGGGGATATCTCTTATGTAGAATACATTCAATCTGTAGAAACAGCACTAGCGATTCAGATGAATTACTTAGATGCTATTCTACAGTATAACCTAAGTCACAATACCCTACATTATTTAGTAAACCAATAATATCAGAGAAATGAAAAAGTCGATTATATTTTTATCAATAGCTACAAGTATTCTATTCTTTAGCTGTAAAAATGCTGAAGAAGACCATTCTGGTCATGATCACGAAAACGAAAAAACAGAGAGTACTACAAAAACAGAAGCGAAAGAAGAATCTGCTAATAAAGAGGTAGAGCTCAACCAAGCTCAATACACTGCTTCTAACATTCAACTAGGACAAATACAGCAAAAAAACTTAAGTGATGTCATTAGAGTAAATGGTAATACTGAGCTTCCTGCTCAAAGTCAGGCTGATGTATCTTCTTTTTTAAGTGGTACAATCACAAATATCAATGTGAATCTAGGAGACTATGTAAAAAAAGGGCAAACAATAGCAACTATAGATAGTCCTAAATATATTCAGCTACAAGAGGAATACCTCGTTTCTAAAAACACATTAGAATATTTAGAGCTAGAGTATAAACGTCAACAAACTCTAAGAGCAGAGAATGTCAACTCTGAAAAGACATATCAGAAGACTAAATCAGACTTAAATATAGAACGCGCGAGATACCAATCTTTAAGCAATAGACTAAGCTTAGTTAATACAGCTCCTGGGTCTATTTCTAAATCGCTGAGAATAGTATCTCCTATATCTGGTAATATAGCTACTATACCAGTCAAAATAGGTACTAATGTTATGGCGGGGCAGTCTCTATTTACTATTGTAGATAACTCTAGAATTCACTTAGATTTATTAGTGTATGAAAAAGACATGCCTTTTATCAAAATAGGACAAAAGGTCTCTTTTAACTTTACTAATATCAATAATTCAGAGGTAACTGCTACTATTTTTAGTATCAATAAATCTTTTGAACCTGGTACTAAAACCGTAATCGTACATGCTAATATTGACAATGTACCTGAGACTCTGATACCGGGACTTTATGTTAATGCATTAGTACATATCGGAGAGAGAACAGTAGATGCTCTGCCTAATGACGCGATTGTCAAAGCAGATGGACGTGAGTTTATTTTCATTCTAGAAGATGCTCATAAAGAAGAAAGCGGTATGTCATATCACTTCCAAAGAATAGAAGTCAAAGCAGGAGTATCAGAATTAGGATACTCACAGGTAACAGTCTTACAAGACATTCCTAAAGATAGTGAGATTGTACTATCTGGCGCTTACTATATTCAAAGTCACTTGATCAAAAACGAAGGAGGCGGAGGACACGCTCATTAATCTAATTATAACTAATAAAGGCTATCCTAGTGATAGCCTTTATTAGTTTATATGTCCTTATTCAATAAATTCTTAATTATAAGTTCATGAGAATTGCTTACAATACTTGTGAGGTGTTACTACTAGAAATAGAATATTCCATAAATTCAGCTACTACAGCAGGAAAAAGCTTTTATCTCTATGACGTTAATTACTCTACTCACTTATCGTTTAACAGCTTTAATCATTCTATCATTTCCTACCATATCTTTTCTTAACTCTACACCTGTGAAATCAAGAGATTCAAACAATGTTTTAGTCTCCTCTCCTAAATACTGGTTAATTTCATAGAACAACATACCTCCTGTTTGTAAGTTGTTATTGGCTAGAAGAGCTATCTTTCTATAAAATATCAGTGGATCATTATCTTCTACGAATAAAGCTAGATGAGGTTCATAATCTAATACATTCTTTTTTATTTCTACTTTTTCTAAGTTGCGTACATAAGGAGGATTAGACACTATAATATCGTACTGACTCTTCAACTTCTCTAGTTGTAATACATCTTGTAATACCGTTTCTACAGCCACTCCATTACTTACTGCATTCTGTTTTGCTATCTCTAAAGCTTTATCAGAAACATCCATTAAAGTAACTCTAGCTAGAGGTAATTCATTCGCTAGTGTTATCCCTATACATCCACTTCCTGTTCCGATGTCTAATATTCTAACAGGTTTAGATGGATTGACACTATTTATTATCCATTCTACTAATTCTTCTGTTTCTGCCCTTGGAATAAGAGTAAATTCATTCACCTTAAAGGTCAATCCGTAAAAATAGGCTTGCCCAAAGATATATTGAATTGGTTTTTCTTGTTTTAATTCTTCTAATACAGATTCCCATACTGCTACCTTATCTGTCTGCATCGTTGGATTCATAACTAGATCAATTCTAGTCTTCCCTTCTATTTCTTCTAAAGCAATCAAAAATAATTGCTCCGCTTCCACAGCATCATAAATAGGAGTTAAACTCTCTTTAAAATAGGATTGGTAGTACTTTATCTGCATAATATTCTTTAAAAACAAATGTTTTAGTTTAATTTTGTTCAAAGATACATTATTATCAATTTTGGAAAGACACGAATTATATATTTCTCGCTGTATTCAGTTAGCACTACAAGGAACTTATGCTGCTATGCCTAATCCTTCTGTAGGAGCTGTGGTAGTACACAACAATCGCATTATCGGAGAAGGCTTCACTTCTCCTTATGGAGGTCCTCATGCTGAGCCTAATGCAATAGCATCTGTTCAGAATCAAGAGCTCCTTAAAGAAAGTACTTTATATGTCAGTCTAGAGCCATGTAGTCACTTTGGTAAGACTCCTCCGTGCTGTGACTTGGTAATCGAAAAGAAGATACCTAAAGTCGTTATCGGTACTGTAGATCCCTTTGCAAAAGTATGTGGCAGAGGAATTCAAAAAATGCGTGATGCAGGAATAGAAGTAATAGTAGGTGTATTAGAAAAAGAATGCCAAGATAGTAACAAGCGTTTTTTTACATTTCACAATCAAAAACGCCCTTATATTATCCTAAAATGGGCTGAGTCTATAGATCACTTTATCGCTCCTATACAAAGAACTACTAATAGACCTTTCTGGATATCGAATGCCTATTCTAAACAATTAGTACATCAATGGAGAAGTGAAGAAATGGCTTTCTTAGTAGGTACACAAACAGTTCTTAGTGATAATCCTTCTCTTACTACAAGAGATTGGTACGGCAAAAGCCCTATCCGTGTATTTATTGATAGAATTGGCAAAATAGACAATTCCTTTAGCATTAAAGATAATAATGTCAAAACAATCTGTATCACGGCTAATCAAGACTTAGTCTCTACTGATAATCTAATCTATGAGCATGCAGATTTTAGTCAATCTCTAGTACCACAGATTCTAGATATTTTATACAGACATCAGATTATGTCTGTTGTAGTAGAAGGTGGTACGCATACACTTCAGCATTTTATTGATGCAGAGTTATGGGATGAAGCAAGAGTATTTATTGGAAGTACTCCAATAACAGAAGGTATCCCTTCTCCACATCTTTCAGGATTTGATAAAGTAGTAAAACATCGTATTTTAGACAACGAATTAAGAATAGTATATCGCAAATAATGGCAGAAGCATTAGATTCATATAAAACAATAAGTAAACCGACAGAAGAAGTATTGTATAAAGAAAAGAATAGTAAGTTTTTTGGCTATGCTTTTCCTATTCAACGCGAAGAAGAAGTAAAAGAAATCATCGATCGCATCAAGAAAGAGCATTATAATGCGCGCCACTGGTGCTATGCCTTTCAACTTGGAGCAGAACAGGTATACTATCGTGCTAATGATGATGGAGAACCTAGTAATACTGCAGGCGCTCCTATCTATGGACAAATACAATCTTATGAGGTCACAGATATTCTAATCGTAGTGGTACGTTATTTCGGTGGTATAAAGCTGGGCGTAGGAGGACTCATCACTGCCTATCGTGCAGCAGCTCAGATGGCCATGGAAGAAGCGGAAATTATAGAAAAAACAATTGATAAGAAGTTTAAAGTTCGCTTTGAATACAAAGACATGAACAATGTCATGCGTGTAATCAAAGAAAAAGACTTAAACATTCTAAGTCAAAAAATGGAAATGAGCTGTGAAATAGAGTTATCTATACGCAAAAATGAATATGAACAAGCGCTAGCTGCTTTTGTTCCATTTTATGAAGTAAAAGTTGTCGAAGAAACGGACGAAGCATATTAGTTTCGTTCTTTACTTTCACTCAATAGTCTATTTTAGATACAATTAGCTTTTTCTCCTTTATTTGTAGTTTCAGTACTGAAAAAATACTGTTGAGTTAAATATATTATTTTTCTATTCGCGTACCTGCTTATATTTGGCTAAAAATACAGCTATGCTTTGGAAAATACTTGCAGCAATCTTTACTACCTTTCTCATTATTTTTCTTTATTTTTTCTTCTTAGGAAGTCAAGATTTTGATGACACGACGATTACACAAAAGGAAGTAATCTTTACTTCACAAGGAGAGGAATTGTCTGCCACTTTATTTCTACCTAAAAAAGAGTTTTTTAAAACTGCTCCTATCGCTATTTTTATTCATGGAGATGGCCCACAAAACAAGACCTCTAACTCAGGCTACCTTCCTTTAATACATCATCTAGTAGATCAAGGAATTGCTGTATTTACCTGGGACAAGAAAGGTATAGATAAAAGCAAAGGAAATTGGTTAAACCAATCCATCACGGACAGAGCTGTAGAAGCTAAAGATGCTTTTGACTTTCTAGTACATGACAAAGGAATTGCTCCGAATAGAATTGGATATCTAGGTTTCTCTCAAGGAGGCTGGGTCATTCCAAAAGCAGCTATCCTTACTAAGCCTGCTTTCTCTGTTATCATCGGAGGAGCCGTTAATTGGATGGATCAAGGTTATTACTATACAACTAAACGCTTAGAGGAAGAAGGATACTCAGAACAAGAAATAAAACGAAAAGCAGACTCTATACAGCAAGCAGATTATAAACTATTCACTGATTTTAATGATTGTACAATTAAAGAATCAGAAATAGAAAAAGATAGATTCTTATTCATTGCTAGAAATCTCAAAGCTGATTCTTCTGTTGATTTACAAAATATGCAAGGTCCTCTATTAGCCTTATGGGGAAGTGATGATCTTAATGTCCCTGCTGGTACCAATGCTCAACTTTATCAACAATATACTTCTAATAGAGAATCAGACACTACCACTATCAAAGTATATCCAAGAAGTACACATGGTCTACTAAATGCAAAGTTATTCAACTATCAATTAGATGCGCAATGGCCTGAATGGAAAAAGTGGTTATTTGTCTTCCAAGGTCGTAAAGCTTATAGTAAAGATGCTTTATTTGATATCTCTACTTTTATACTTAAGACCAATAAAAAAACTGAATAATAGCGTACTATTACTCAGTTTCTATAATAATATCATGATATGATTCTACATTAAAATCATTATTCTTCTAAATCCATAAACCCTAAGAAATCAATATATTCTTGAGCTAAATAAAGTTTAAAACCTTCTGTGCGCTCTACTTTTATTTTTTCAAAACTAGGCTGAGCTACTACGTAGTAAAGAAATGCCTCTAAACGTTCTTCAGGAATTTTAAAATCCTCTAACAGTTCTTCTCTAGTGTAGTCATCTAAGAACTGCTGCACTTTTATATCTAATTTTTCATAAAGAATCGCCTGTTTATCTCTTTTCTTTTGACCAGATATCATATTAACTAAGGCATCTAAACTAATTCCCATTCCATAGTTAGATGTTGAGGAAAAAACAGTATTATTCTTTTTATAACGTTTCTCTGCTGCTGTAAGGTTTTTATTAGGAACACCTTCAAAGAAGTCATCACCAAAATCTTTGCGAACAATGATAATCTCATCTAAGGACTGCCCTTTTTTAGTCATTAGTACATTAAACCTACTGGCATTCAAATCTTCTTTGCCAATGATATAATTAACAGAAGCTAACTTCTTATCAGAAAAACGAATAGTATCCCCTACAGCTGCATCCATGATAAAATACCCACGTCCATCAGCTTTAGTCACTTCTTTACTTCTTTTATTTTCAATAGTAACAGGAACTACATTTCCATCATATAAACGTACACGACCATCTAACAACTTTGGTTCTTGTGCATACGTCCCTATTGATAAAAGTGTACCTAGGCTCATCAGCCAATATATTGGTTTCATAATTTATAATCTTTTGTGTAAATATAAATATTTGTTTTAAGTAATGCTGTACCTAATTTGTCTTTTTTACCATTAAAAGACAACTAACAAAAACAATTGTTCAACTAGATTATTTTTATTCACTCTAAAATGACTGCTATTTTTCTAACATTTGTATTTTATCAACAACATAATCTGGTGCAGCCATTGGTCTTCCTGTTTCCATATTCACAAACACTAAAACGGAATTACCTGTTGTTAATAAATCGCCTTTTTCGTTATATAGTTCATAATCAAATTCTATCTTCACAGAACTAAGTTTTTTAAAGATTGTACGTATGGTTAAATCGTCATCGTAGAAGGCTGATTTCTTATAATTCATAGTTAACGATACCACAGGTAACATAACACCAAGTTCCTCCATTTTCTTATACGATATACCTAAGTTCCTCAACCACTCAACTCTCCCAATTTCAAAGTATTGCGCATAGTTACCGTGATATACAACGCCCATTTTATCTGTCTCCGCATAACGTACGCGAACCTTATAATCAAAATATTTCATAATCTTTCTAATAAACTTGTGAGTTATTTTTTTTCTTATACTTAACAAATTATTTTATACTTTGCAATGACAAAAAGGTTTTTTTATCCCAAAAATTGTTCACATATTTGCCACTGAAATAAGAGGTCATTTTCTCCCCTTGAAAATCCCTCAAAAGTAGTAACTGTTTTTATAATTCTAACCTAAAATGCACGATAATACAATTAAGACAGCAGAATCTGTATGGAATAATTGTCTTGAATTCATAAAGGATAACATCCAAGAACAAGCATTCAAGACATGGTTCATGCCTATTAAGGCTATTGAGCTTACAGAGAATGCTCTTTATATTCAGGTGCCTAGTAAGTTTTTTTACGAGTGGTTGGAAGAACACTATGTAAAAATCCTAAAAGTAGCCCTAACAAAACAGTTAGGAGCTGAAGCAAAGTTATTGTATAAGATTCAGATGGAAACTCCTTCTGGAAACAAACAACCTTATACAGAACAATTACCAAGTACACAAAGAGGTCCAGTAAAACCTCAAGAGTTAGATGTACCTATTCAAAACAAGAATCCAGAATTAAAAAACCCTTTTGTAATTCCTGGAATCAGAAACGTAAAAATCGAATCTCAGTTAAATTCAAACTATTCATTTGATAACTTCTTAGAAGGTGATTCAAATAGATTGGCACGTTCTGCTGGTATGGCTGTTGCGAATAAACCAGGTGGTACTTCTTTTAACCCACTTCTTATTTTTGGAGGAGTTGGATTAGGAAAGACTCACTTAGCACACGCTATCGGTGTTGAAATTAAAGATCTTTATCCAGAAAAAACTGTCTTGTACATTTCTGCAGAAGTCTTTACTCAACAGTATATCGACTCTGTACGTAAGAATACGCGTAATGACTTTATCTACTTCTATCAATTAATAGATGTACTTATCGTCGATGATATTCAATTCTTATCAGGTAAATCAGGTACACAAGATGTGTTTTTCCATATCTTCAACCATTTACACCAAAATGGTAAACAAGTAATTCTTACTTCTGATAAAGCACCAGTAGATATTCAAGATATCGAACAACGTCTTTTATCTCGTTTTAAATGGGGATTATCTGCAGAGATATCACACCCAGATTTTGAAACAAGAGTAAAAATTGTTGAAGGAATATTATTCCGTGATGGAGTAGATATGCCAAAAGAAATAATCGAATATGTAGCTAAAAATGTAAACTCTAATATTAGAGAATTAGAAGGAGCTATCATTTCATTAATCGCTCAATCTTCATTTAATAAGCGTGAAGTAACAATTGACTTAGCAAGACAAGTTGTTGAGAAATTTGTGAAGAGTGTGAAGAGAGAAATCTCTATCGATTATATTCAAAAAATTGTTTCTGATTATTTCCAAATGGACACAGAAACATTGCGTTCTAAGACAAGAAAAAGAAACATAGTTCAAGCTAGACAACTAGCGATGTTCTTTGCTAAAAAATACACTAAAGCTTCTTTAGCTTCTATTGGTTCACAAATAGGAGATAGAGATCACGCTACAGTATTACACGCTTGCAAAACTGTGGATAATTTATTAGAAACGGATAAGGAGTTTAAGAAATTCCACGATGATATAAATATTAAATTCAGTATGTAATGACAAAAGTATTGATGGTTTGTTTAGGCAATATTTGCCGTTCGCCTTTAGCAAAAGGGATATTACAATCAAAGCTTTCTACAGAAAGTTTTTTTGTTGATTCAGCTGGTACTGGAGATTGGCATATAGGTAGTCAACCAGACAAACGATCAATAGCTGTTGCTAAAAAATACAATATTGATTTAACTACACAACGAGCAAGACAGTTTAAAGTAAGTGACTTTACTAATTTTGATCGCATCTATGTGATGGACAAATCTAATTACGAAAATGTAATTAAGTTAGCACCTAATCAAGAAGCTAAAAATAAAGTAAAGTTAATTCTTAATGAGAACACACCTGGTCAAAACCTAGAAGTACCTGATCCATATTTTGGAGGAGATGATGGTTTTGAACATGTTTTTCATCTTTTAGATGAAGTTTGTAATGTAATAGCCAAAGATTTAAAATCTTAGATATATGTAAGTAAAAGGAAGAAAGTCATTTTCTTCCTTTTCTTTTTTGTACTATACTTTATCTTTACCTTTGTACTCTATTTGAGAGAAATTTGACAAATGACAAATAATATACCTACAGGTACACTATACCTAATCCCTATCACCCTAGGAGACACTACAAATCCTATAGACGTTTTGCCACAAACTGTAAAACGCGCTATCGAAATGCTTGACATATTCATAGTTGAAAATGAAAAAACAGCAAGACATTTTATTAAAAGCATATGTCCTGAAAAAAAACAATCAGAACTTATTCTTTTTCCTTTAAATAAACACACTGAAGTAAGTGAATACAAAGAATATATTAAACCATTATTAGAAGGCAAAAGCGTTGGTGTAATGAGTGAAGCAGGTTGTCCTGGTGTCGCAGACCCTGGAGCAGTTATTGTAGACATAGCTCATAAAAGAAATATTAAAGTAACTCCTTTAGTAGGTCCCTCTTCTATCTTATTATCCGTTATGGCTTCAGGAATGAACGGACAAAGCTTTGCTTTCAATGGATACCTACCTATAGATAAAAGTGATAAAAAGAGTGCTCTTAAAGCTTTAGAGAGAACTTCTCAAGAGAAAAACCAATCACAGTTATTTATAGAAACTCCATATAGAAATAATCAACTGTTACAAGATATGGTACAGATATTAAATCCAAACACTCTTATCTGCGTAGCTTGTGATATAACCTTAGAGACAGAGTTTATACAGACTAAACCAGCTTCTCAATGGAAAAACACAAAAGAAGACTTACACAAAAGACCTTGTATCTTTATCATTCACAAGAACTAAATAGAACAAAAAAAGCTGAAAGTATTAACTAATACTTTCAGCTTTTTTATAAATATAATAATTGGTAAACTTCTTATTTATCTTTTGGCACTAAAGAACCAAAACCCATTCTTCTTAGCATTTTCATCACGAAATTCCAAAAAAAGCGATGTTGTCCAAATATAGTACCCACACAAATCAAAATAACTTTATAAACGGGCAGAATTAGCACAATATACAGAACCCAATATATAAACGGATTAGTTGTAGCTCTGTCTAGCCCTATGCTAGTTAAAATAGGTTTCGATATGTAAGCTGCAGTAGAACCTGTAATTGCAAAAACTAATAAGATTACACCCATTTGCCAATTTGATGTAATACCCCAACGTTGTTTTAATTTTTCCATTATTTAATTTAAATCTAAACAAAGGTAAGTCAATTTCCCTGATCTAAAAACATAAATATTACTAAATAAACGATTTACATCGTCTTACCTCTACCTCTACAATTCTAGTTTAGTAAGAGCTTCTATTACATATTCATGCATTACTTCGCGATAATCTAAATGTGTCACCATACGAAGCCATCCCCCTCCCATATCACTGATAAATATATTCTTTTGTTTCAACTTATCTATAAAGACTTTGTTTTGAGCTATTTCTTGCAGCCTAAAAACGACGATATTAGTTTGAACAGGCAAAACCTCCTTAACCCATATTTTCTTACTTAAAACCATCTCTATTTGCTTCGCTCTGAAATGATCTCTTTGCAGGCGACCAACATTATTTTTTAAAGCGAACAAAGCAGCCGAAGTTAAATACCCAATCTGACGCATTCCTCCCCCCATTAATTTACGTAGGCGAATAGCTTTTTTGATATCTTCTTTCGATCCTAACAACACAGAACCCACTGGAGCTCCAAGTCCTTTAGAGAAACACACTGATATCGTATTAAATAAAGCACCGAACTGACTTGGATGTTGTGATTTAGCCACCAATGCATTCCATAATCTAGCTCCGTCTAAGTGCATCTTTAATCCCTTTTCATTACACACCTCACGAATACGCTCTATCTCACTTAGCTCATAACAAGCTCCTCCACCTAAATTTGTCGTATTTTCTATACAAACTAATTTAGTGATTGGCAAGTGAATATTATTGGGGTCATTATAGTTTTCCAAGACTTGCTCTGCTGTAATACGTCCTCTATCTCCATCTATTAATGCACAACTCACTCCACTGTGCACTGCTATCCCTCCCCCTTCAAACATATTGATATGAGAACTTTTATCACAAATTAAATGATCTCCAGGTTGAGTATGCAATTTTATAGCGACTTGATTTGCCATTGTTCCTGAAGGAAAAAAAAGGGCTGCTTCCATCCCAAACAACTCAGCAACAGCAATTTCTAATTCATTGGTACTTCCATCTTGCTTGTAAACATCATCTCCTACCCTCGCTTTCATCATGTAATTCAACATTTCAGGTGTAGGCTTAGTGATTGTATCACTGATTAAATTAATTTCCATAAATTGATAGGAATAAGTATTTTTGTGCTATAAAAGTATTAAAAATTATGGTAACCACAGAACAACAGAAGGATATTATTGATCGCCTTGGTGCGTTAAGGAGGTATCTTTGACATCGATAAGAAGCTTATCGAAATAACAAACGAGGAAGAAAAAACTTTTGCTCCAGACTTTTGGAATAATCCTAAAGAAGCAGAAGTTATCGTTAAAGCCCTGAAGTCCAAAAAGAAATGGGTAGAAGGCTATGAATCTGCTATATCTAACCTAGAGGAATTAAAGATTCTTTTAGAATTCTATGCAGAAGGTGAATACACAGAAGAAGAAGTAGTAGAACAGTATGAAAAAACGCTTCAGATTATAGAAGAACTAGAGTTTAAAAACATGCTTTCTGACGAAGGAGATAATATGAGTGCTGTACTACAGATTACGGCAGGTGCAGGAGGTACAGAGAGTTGCGATTGGGCAGCTATGCTGATGCGTATGTACATCATGTGGGGAGAGAAGAACGGCGTTAATGTAAAAGAACTAAACTACCAAGAAGGAGAAGTTGCTGGTGTAAAAACAGTAACCTTAGAGTTCGATGGAGAATTTGCGTTCGGATACTTAAAAGGCGAAAACGGAGTTCACCGTTTAGTGCGTATCTCACCATTTGACAGCAATGCTAAGCGTCATACCTCATTCGTATCTGTTTATGTTTATCCATTAGCAGATGATACTATCGAAATCGAAATTAGCCCATCAGATATCTCTTGGGAGACTATGCGATCTAGTGGTGCAGGTGGACAGAACGTTAATAAAGTAGAGACAGCAGTACGATTGCGTCACCACCCTACTGGTATTATTATTGAGAACTCTGAAACGCGTTCTCAATTAGACAACAAAACAAAAGCAATGCAACTTTTAAAGTCTCAATTATATGAAATTGAGCTTAAGAAGAAACAAGCAATGCGTGATGAAATAGAAGCAAATAAGAAGAAAATAGAATGGGGTTCGCAAATCCGTAACTACGTGATGCATCCTTATAAACTAGTTAAAGATGTCCGTACACAATTCGAAACTACTGATGTAGATTCTGTAATGAATGGAGAGATTGACAACTTCTTAAAAGCATATCTAATGATGATGGGACAAAAAGAAGAAGAATAAAAAAAGGAGCTAGCAGCTCCTTTTTTGCTTCATTAACACATCAACTTCCCGCAATAAAAAAAGTGGCACATCGCTGTACCACTCTATATATCTTTTAAACTATATGCTTACATAAAGAATGTAATCAAATAATATACTACCATTGCTATAATAGCTGATACAGGTATAGTTAATATCCAAGCCCATAATAGATTAATAGTCACTCCCCATCTAACAGCAGAGATACGTTTAGTAACTCCTACCCCGATGATAGAACCTGTGATCGTATGCGTAGTCGATACTGGGATACCTAAATGCTCAGTCACATATAACGCAACAGCACCAGCTGTCTCAGCAGCCACCCCTTCTAATGGAGTTACTTTAGTAATCTTAGATCCCATAGTCTTCACGATCTTCCATCCTCCTGATAAAGTACCTAGACCAATGAATATAAATGATGCTAACGGAACCCACCACCAGTGCTCTACGAATACTTTAAATGTATCTACTCCATCCACTAGATAAGCTTCATCCATATCTATATTAACATGATAGAAGATAACAGCTGCACCGATAATACCCATTACTTTCTGAGCATCGTTACCACCATGTCCTAAAGAGAACATTGCAGATGACACTAACTGCAAACGTTTAAACCATGTATCACATTTATGAGAATTACCATTTCTACAAATCCACATAATACCCACCGTTATAAAATAGGCTAATATCATACCTAAAAACGGAGCTCCGAAGATAAATAAGAAAATTGGAATTACTTTAGAATATACAATAACATCCTCTCCTCCAGGTGCAAAACCACCTGCATGAGCTACTGCTGCTCCAATAAATCCTCCAATTAAAGTATGCGAAGAAGAAGAAGGAATACCCAACTTCCAAGTCAATAAGTTCCAAATAATAGCAGCTACTAATCCAGCGAATATCACCTCTAAACTAATAAAGTTTTCATTCACTGACTTGGCTATCGTATTACCAATTTTAAACTCTCCAATAATATAAAGAGAGATAAAATAAGCAGCAAAGTTAAATGCTGCTGCCCATAATACAGCTTGGAATGGTGTCAACACCTTTGTAGTCACAATGGTCGCAATAGAGTTTGCTGCATCGTGAAAACCGTTAATATAATCAAACCCTAATGCTAAGACGATAATGATCATCAGCATAATACCAGCTTGATTAGTAAACATTCCTAAGAAAAAATCCATAAATAATGTTTCTGATTAATTAAGCGTATTTTACTGTAATTGTCTCAAGTACATTAGCAACGTCTTTACAACTATCTGTTGCTGTTTCTAGAGCCATCATTACCTCTTTATATTTAATAATCTCAATAGCATTGCTTTCATTCTCAAAGATGTCCGCAACAGCTTTATCAAATACTTTATCTGCTTTACGCTCTAAACGAGAGATATTTTTACTGATTTCTGCTAATGCTGTAAAATTTTTATTGTCTTTTAAGATTAAAAGCCCCTTAGCCACTTCACTACAAGCTTCTAAATTAGCCTCAGTTAATTTGCGCAAAGGTTTTGTTACTTTATCGATTTGATATAATCTCATACGAGATGCAGCATCCGATAAGTGATCCGCTATATCATCTACAGCTGTAATCAAATTGTGGATATCCTCACGGTCAAAAGGTGTGATGAAGTTTTTTCCAAGTTCTACACGTGTAGTTTGAGCGATTGCTTCTATCTCTTGTTTTAATACTTCTACATTCTTTAATAACTGATCTCTTTCTTTAGCTGGAGCATTTACTGCTTCGTTTAAAGTTTCTGAAATTTTCTTAATCTTACCTGCTGCCTTTTCAAATAATGGATAAAACACTTTATCCTTAGGCACTAAAAACTGAAAAATATTGTTTAATGACATCTTATAAATGATAATAATCGGGCGCAAAAGTAAACCTTTTAAGTTAGCTCAATGTTTCCTTAACGTTAATTTTTACGACTTTATTAATACTATTACTTTACGATAAAAACATAACTATCTGAATTACAAATATAAACCTATTTCCCTATATTAATTTAATGTTATGTAATAAAAGTACACTTTCCCCCTTATATTCTTATTTAGCGACGACAATTACCCTCATTAATTACAATTCATCACACCCTCACTTCTTTTTATCTCATTATTCACCATTCCTGATATATAATTTTAAAAGAAGACAATACTATAACCTCATTACCTAACTCACTTTTATCCCTCTTCATTTCATTATTATATCTTACTCATCAATCTACAGAACTACACTTTTATAAATCACCAAATTATACACATTTATCAACTATTCTCCTGAATCTAAACCTCCTTTTACTTCAACAACTGTCATTATAAATATTAATAAAATGAACAAAAGAAAATAGGTATCATGCTAAAAATCGCATCTCCTCATTTTTGGATAGTCAAAATTCTAGTATATTTTGTATTTTAGCGAAAACGATCAAGGATTAGTACACTATTTACTCTCTAAATATAACTTATACTAAACCACAGACAACAGTGAATCAACCCAACAAACTATGGATATAAACTTCAATAAAAACGAAGACCACAATAAGCTTTTGCTTTCTGATTTAAAAAGAAAATTAGTAAAAGTAAAACAAGGTGGTGGCGAAAAAAGAATAGCTAAACTACACGAGCAAGGCAAAATGACTGCTAGAGAACGTATCGACTATTTACTAGATGATAAGACCAATAGTATAGAGATCGGTGCCTTCGCAGGAGACGGGATGTATGAAGAGCATGGAGGATGTCCTTCTGGAGGTGTAGTGGTTAAAATAGGTTATGTAAAAGGAAAACAGTGTATCGTAGTAGCAAATGACGCTACTGTAAAAGCAGGTGCTTGGTTCCCGATTACAGGAAAAAAGAATCTAAGAGCCCAAGAAATAGCAATAGAAAATAAACTACCTATCATCTACCTAGTAGACAGTGCAGGTGTTTATCTACCTCTACAAGACGAAATCTTCCCTGATAAAGAACACTTCGGACGTATATTCAGAAATAATGCTGTCATGAGCAGTATGGGTATCACACAGATAGCTGCTGTCATGGGTAGCTGTGTAGCCGGTGGTGCTTACCTTCCTATTATGAGTGATGAAGCACTTATCGTAGACAAGACAGGAAGTATCTTCTTAGCAGGTAGTTATTTAGTAAAAGCAGCTATCGGAGAGAGCATTGACAACGAAACTTTAGGTGGAGCAACTACGCACTGCGAAATATCAGGTGTAACTGATTATAAAGCTAAAGATGACAAAGATGCCCTTGACACAATCAAAAATATCATTGATAAAATAGGAGACTTTGACAAAGCAGGATATAACCGTATCAAAGCTGCCAAACCTACTTTAGCTCAAGAAGACATCTATGGTATCTTACCAAAGGCTCGTAATGAGCAGTACGATATGATGGAGATTATCAAACGTCTAGTAGATAACTCAGAATTCGAAGAGTACAAAGAAGGGTACGGACAATCGATCATCACAGGATACGCTCGTATCGATGGATGGGCTGTAGGTATCGTAGCGAACCAACGCAAAGTAGTAAAAACTAAAAAAGGCGAAATGCAATTCGGAGGAGTGATATACTCTGACTCTGCAGATAAAGCTACTCGTTTTATAGCGAACTGTAATCAAAAGAAAATACCACTAGTATTCTTACAAGATGTAACAGGATTTATGGTAGGGTCTAAGTCTGAGCACGGAGGTATTATTAAAGATGGTGCTAAGATGGTTAATGCTGTATCTAACTCTGTAGTACCTAAATTCACTGTAGTAGTAGGAAACTCTTATGGAGCAGGTAACTATGCGATGTGTGGTAAGGCTTATGACCCTAGACTTATCTTTGCATGGCCTAGTGCTGAGCTTGCTGTAATGGGAGGTGCTCAGGCAGCAAAAGTATTATTACAAATAGAAGCTTCATCTCTTAAAGCAAAAGGGGAAGAACTAACTAAAGAACAAGAAGAAGAATTATTCAATAAAATTAAAGCGAGATACGACAATCAAGTTTCGCCTTATTACGCAGCAGCTCGTCTATGGACAGATGCTATTATCGATCCATTAGATACGCGTAAGTGGATCTCTATGGGTATTGAAGCTGCAAATCACGCTCCTATCGAAAAACCGTTTAACTTAGGAGTTATTCAAGTATAATAAAAACCTTAAAAGGGCTTTCAATGTATTTGAAAGCCCTTTTTATTATTTGAGAGTTTCTCCTTTTCATTATGGAAGCTCTGTTCTATAAGTTGTATCGTGTATGCTAAACTTACCTTTTATTGATACACCTGTTTTAGTCTTTGCCTCTAACCAACATTGAGTAAACCAAAATTCAAGTATTCGTTCTTGTTGCTCAGATAGAGTTTGCATTAACTCGTCATACATTTCTTCTCCATCTTCAGTCTCTGTCCATGATTCTTCTAAATCGTGTAAAGAAAAGTACAATTCTCTTGGAAACAAATTATCACTTAAGTTCTCTGGAATACCCATTGATATACTTGAAATAACTTGCTCTGCCTTATCCTCTGCCCAAACTACAATATCAAGTGTTTCATAGTCATATTCAAAATAAAATGTATCTACATCTCTAACAGTACATGGATCAACTAAAGGTATATATTCCCTTACAAATAAACTACATAAACTATCTATCATAGTAGGTCTTACTACTTCTAATCTATCTTTTAACCCTTTAGTGTAGTAAGCGATATACGTACTTATATTCATGATAAGTGTTAACTATTTATTGCTGATAAACTATAAAGATAATTTCTTTTGTCCAATTTAGTGTGATTTTCAATTTAAACACATTGTTTCCTATCTATTTTAATTCACATACATAATATAAAGCAGTGAAGTCACAGAAATAAATATCCACAGTCCTACTCCTTCTAATAGAGGTTTAAATCCTACAGATTTCACGGTGCGATAAGATAAAGATGTACCGATTAAGAATAAGGTCAAGGTCAATGCTGCTTTAGAAGCTTCTACGATATATGGTCCGATAGACTGTACTGCTGGGATATAAGAGTTCGCTAGCATTGCTAATACGAATAACCCGATAAAGTAAGGCAACTTCACTTTACCTCCTTTATTGTTAAAGAATACCATAGATAAGAATGCTACAGGGATCACCCATAATGCACGAGCTAGCTTCACAGTAGTAGCTACTTCTAGAGCTTGGTCACCATACTTAGCCGCAGCTCCTACTACCGAACTCGTATCGTGTATCGCAATAGCAGACCATAGCCCGAAATCTACTTGACTTAATCCTAAGGCATGTCCTATAGGCGGAAATATAATTAAAGCTACAGAGTTTAAGATAAACACGATTCCTAAAGCTACTGATATCTGCTTCTCATCTGCTTTAATAACAGGGGAAACCGCAGCGATAGCACTACCTCCACAGATTGCAGTACCTGAAGAAACCAAATACGATATTTTTTTGTCTATTTTCAACACTTTTCCTAATAAGAATCCTAGTGCTAGAGTCAAAAAGATAGAGAAGATAGTAAGTATAAAACCATCCTTACCTGCAGATATTGCGCTATACACATTCATACCAAAACCAAGCCCTATCACAGCTACTTTTAACAATAGCCCTGTTGCCTTCTTAGTCTGTTTTGCATACGGGTTCTCAAATAGCTGTGCATATACTATCCCTATCACTAGTGCTACTGCGGATGAAATAAATGGAAATAAACTAAGCAAAGCGAGTCCTACTAGAAGCACTTTACCTATTGTCTCACGAGTGTTATTTTCTGTTGTCATTTGTATCATTATTTACAGATACAAATTTCCTTCATACACTAAGGAAAAGAAAATACATAATTGTTATAACCTATAACTTTAAGTTATGATTCTGTACAAAGCGAATGAACAGTTCTACCAAAGCGCTTTCTTGTCCTTGACGCTGTATTAAAGAGAAAGTTCTACTGATATCTAATCCCTCTATATCTACAATGCTCAACTCATTATACCTCAACTCTTTTAGAATAGCGTGTACGGATAAGAATGCAACACTATCTGAGTGCATTAAATACATCTTAATACTCTCTGTACTAGAGAAGTTCATTTCATTAGTCAAATCACTTAAAGTTATACCGATCTCTTTAAGTGTAGTATCCACGACATCTAGTGTCCCTGACCCCGTTTCTCTTAATAAAAAAGACAACTCCTTTAGCTCTTGAGGTTTAATACTTCCTCTTTTGGCTAATTCATTATTGCTACTACACACCAAGACGATTTCGTCTTTGATAAAGTCAATATACTTTATCTGAGGATTTTTAGAATACCCTTCTACTAGACCTACATCTATTGTTTTGTTCAGCAGAAGATTCTCGATAGCATTCGTATTATCAGATACTACGTCTAGATGCAGATCATTTACCTTCTTTCTAAACTCTGCTAATAAGGGAGGTAATACATACTGTGATATAGTAGTACTCGCTCCTACTCTAAGGCTTCCGTCCATTTTAGCATTCAGTGCGTGTATATCGAACTCAAGATTGCGATAGATAGAGAATATCTCTTCTGCATACGTATAGAGTAGTTCACCTGCTTCTGTCAAGTGTATCTTCATCCCGTCACGTACAAAAAGTTTAGTCTGATAGCTAGCCTCTATCTCTTGGATATGCTTCGTCACAGCAGGCTGAGAAATCAACAATTCCTTAGAAGCCTTCGTGAAGCTCCCTCTCTTCGCTACTGTATAAAACACCTTTAATCTAAAGTCAAACATATCATCTCTTTTTTATCATAGAAGTAATTCTCTCTTAACATCTCCTCTTTCCCTAAACAACAAAATTAATGAATTAATATGGGTATTTTATACTATTTACACAGAGATAAAATCTGACTTATACCTATATTTGACTGTCCTTTTTAGACAAAGTCAATCCATAAAACTAAAAAACAAACTCAATGAAACGAATAGGAATACTAGGTGGTACAGCATACCCTTCTACAGCGTTATACTACACGCTATTAAACAAAATGGCAAATGAAAAATGGGGTGGATATCACTCATGCCCTATCCTCTTATACAGTATAGATTATCACAATATCAAAACTAGATATGCTAATCAATGGGATGAAGTACCTAATATCTTAAAACACGAAATCGAAATCCTACTATCGCTACAACCAAATTGTTTCTTGATAGCAAACAACACCTTACACAAAGCTTATGATGAGATCAAACAGGAAATACTAACTAATATTCCAATCTCACACAGTATAGAACTGACCAAAAAACATATACTAACGCATAATATGAAGAAAGTACTTCTGCTAGGTACACCCTTCACGATGGAAGATGATTATTTTAAATCTCCTTTACAGCAAGCAGGGATAGAAGTAATCATTCCTAACACTGAAGAAATAGCCCAAATAGGTCAATTCCAATCTATACTCGCTACAGGAGCCATCACAGAAGAGATGCGTTCATTCTTTATGACATTAATAGAAAATTATTCCTCTGTAGAAGGAGTGATTCTGGGTTGTACAGAATTGCCTTTAGTATTTAATTCACTTGATATTAAAATACCTATTATAGACACTATGGTATTACAGTGTGAAGACGCTTTTAGTAAGATATCCTAATCCGTAATCTTACAGATAATATTTCTTCATTAGACAAATCTTTAACTAAGCAGTAAGCAGGACTTATCACCTTTATGGATGAGTATATTGAGTTCTGTTTTACTGCTTATTTTCTATAAATAGAATACCTCTTCTAATCCCCATCGGAGATAATTTCTTAAATATTATCTACTCAACTCATCCCTCGTTATAATGACTCTTTTTCATAGACATATTCACTCGTATGTACTATACCCTTCTTTATTTTAGCATGTACATTATTAGAAGGAGAATACATGGAGAATAGAAGAAGCATTGTTCGACAAACATCTTCTCTGCTCCACTATGTATGGGGTATTCTCCATGAATTGTCGAGGGATTCTAGTCAAGTGCCCTATTTTACTGGGGTTAAGGCAATATCCATATTGGCTAAAAAAAAGTCAAAAACAAATAACAACTTAAATATCAACACTTTACAATAAAACCTATTTAAAAAAAGTATCTATGTTTTTTTAAAATAATCCCCTAAATAGACTTATATCCTCCTGATTTAGAAAAAAAACAGATTTTAAAAGTTTATTTTCCTTGATTTAAAGAAAAAAAGACTTGAAAACAAAAAAAGGATTCCTTTATTTCTTCATAAGCAAAGAATACGGATCATCACATAGATGAAAAAAAAGACTTCATCTTACTCTTTAAAAGAATTATATAACAACTCCTTAAAATCGTATAACAACGATAATGACACACTATCCTACATTTGTAATATAAATTATTAAACAAAAAAGAAATGGCAACAGTATATCAAATTAAAGGAATGGGATGCAGTAGTTGTGTCGGAAAGATTCAAGAAGAACTAAAAAAGTACCCTAATATAGAAGCTACAGTCACTCTAGATACACATAGTATAGAGGTTAAAACTCCTGAAGTGACGAAAGAAGAAGTACAAAAGATATTAACTTCTGCTGGAAAGTATGAGATACTTTAATAAAAATAAGGCTGTCCTTTTTGAACAGCCTTATCTTTTTAAGTATCGTTATATTATTTCTTAGAACGTAGCACCTAAAAACACACCTACTACAGGATATACTTCTGAGCACTTCGCATCATAATCATTAAAGTGTCCTACACCTAACTGTACTTTATAATACATTGGTCCTACTAACTTGCGTTTTATTCCCCAATGTACTTCACTTACTAGAACACTATTTAAGGAATTCATATATTCTTCACTATCTGTACCAAAACTATACTTAGCTTGAAACCCTACATAATTACCTGAATTATTGTCTAAAGTACGATTCTTCTCTATTCTCTTATTCTTATTATAATACCAATCTAGTCCCCCTCTCAGATAAGGAATTGGCTTCTTAAAGGTAAATACAACTGACATACTATTATTCCATACATCATAACCTGCGCCTATCCCCATACCCGTCTGAACGAATATATTCTCACCTATCAAAAAATCTCTTCCTGCATCTACTCCTAAAAAACTAGTCTGTATATAGAATCTACTCTTGTACTCATTTTCTTTCTGCGCAGTCATCAACAATGGCAGTAATAACATTAACAAAACAATTAGTTTCTTCATTTTTTTATATATTTTCATCTAATATATTTTCATCTAATATATTTACTAACAAAAAAGTAAGAAACATAATCTTTGTTTACTTTTAGAAATACTGCTCTAATATTTGAACAACTTCATTATTATTATACACTGTTTGGTAGTGAGTATGTTCTTCTCCTGCTAATCGATGAATTCTCTCTTTTATCTTATCCATACGTTGTATTAATTGTGGGATAAAATAAGCTACACTTCCCGATGGTATATCAGCCATACGCATATAATACTTAAGCATAATGATAGAAGCTTCTATCGGCATACAGTGATATTCTTCATAAGGAGTATAATCCATATCTATCAGATTATAACGCTTAAAGAATCGATTAAACAATTCTGTATTTAAAGTGATATAACGCGTATAATAATCTGTCAACTGTGGATGCTCACGCATAGCTTCTTCTATATCGACATTATCGTATAAGTGATACTTCCACAGTATCGTCCCATCTGTATACATCGACTGAGGAAGAGCTAAGAGCTTCTCTAAAATCTCTAATTGCATTGGGATTTTATAGCCTATTGGCTTATTCTGTGTAGCATATTCCTTTAATTCTAAAAAGTACTCATGCTCTTGGATAGTGCTTAATAAAGGATGGTCAAAGAACTCTTCCATATCAAATGCTCCATACATAATCGCTTTTCTCAGAGTATCTAATGCATGTTCTTGTTTTCCTTCTATACAATACATCAGTATCACATATTTATAACTATCTGCTTCTATCCATAAATAAGGTTCTACTAGACTATAGATCTTCCAAAACGGAATTAACTCTTCCTTGTCCTTCTTATCCTCATATTTCTGAACAATCAATTTAGCATAGTCACGCAATTCCTTTATTTGATAAAATACCCATGGAGTCTTACACTTTTTAGCAAACTCCTTATAATATGCAGCACTTGGTTTCTCTAGGCAGATACGTTCATCCTCTTCCATTCGCCAATATTTATTGCCATACTTATCTTGAAATAATTGTAACAATTGATCAATAGACAATCCTGTTGAACGAATAACTTGACCTTTATTATCTTCTATCAAGTACACAAACAGCCCCTCCTTATCCTCTCCTACAAAACCAGTATAAGAATAGGCTAAACCTTCTAACCTCTTTAAAAAACGAAAGCTCTGAGCATCTACCTCTAGCTTATATTGAGTATAATACACTGCTGTATCTGTGATCAAAAAGTCTGTGTGATAGGGATAACTCTCCACTCTGTAAGTTGAAAAAGAAGATTTAGAAACTACATGTCCCCAATAGTACAGATGAATACTGTCTTCTGCTAAGTAGTCTTCTGTCAGCTTAAAGGTAGTAGCATCGCTTCCCTCTATCCATTCGCCCTTCTCATCTAATACTCCTTCTTCAGATAAATAATAGACCGTCTCATACTTCGCTACTCTTTTAAACTTCTTAGGATTGGTCTTGATACACTTGCCATTAAAAATAACATGCTCTTGATCACAAGCCCCATATACCATTGGCTTAAAAGTAGCTAAATCAATCTGAGGGTACACTATCCCTCCCTCTTTACAACTAAACACCACCTTGCCATTATAATAAAAAGCTCCGAATAAGTGAATCGGGTTTAAAGGCGTTGCCTCTTTTGCAAAAACGGTTAAGTTAGCCAAGCGGTTCTTCCCTTGTAGTGTAGCTATTTTTTTGACTACATTACTATCTACCATTTTTGAATCAAACACTTTCTGCGCAAAAGGCTGATCAAAGTGTTCTAAACAACTAAAGACTAAAACTCGTAATGCTTCTAACTCTACAGCACTGATGGCCTGCACCTCCCATTGGTTATCTACTAACACCTCATAGCATTCTATTTCCTGCCAATTATAAGCATCTAATGTCAGTGCTATTACACCTGTTCTTCCCTCTTTTGCAAAAGGTGCAATGGTCTGAATACTTAGATAAAAATCTCCTCTGATAGTCTCTCTATTACCATGGTTATAAAAAGCTAAACACAGTAGTTCTTCTTTCTTTTTATTGTACTGATAACAATAGTTATCTTGACAATTATAAAGGATACATTGGTGCATCTCTTCACTAATCACAGTGATTGCTTTGGTTTTAAAAAATGCTTTATAATTAACCTCTGTTAGGTGTATTTGAGCAAAGACTCCTACTGGTTCTGCCATAGTGCGAATATTTAGAAGGTGTAAATATACTTATCCTAGATTAAGCATTGACCAAATATTACAAAGCAATTCTACTTCATATCTATTTCATTAGCTCTAAAACCACACTATAATATGCTTTGATCATTAATTCAGTCCTATTTGTATAATTCCTTTTCATTTATATGTCTATCTCTTATTCTGGGCTTATCGAAATGTTATCTTTGTCAATAAATCTAATTCTCTGTAGTCTTATGTCAGAAAGTAAACCTCGTCTAAACCGATTAACAGCTATAGTGACCCAGTTACAATCTAAGCGTATCGTAACCGCTACTGAGATAGCCGAAAAACACAATGTAAGTATACGTACGGTGTATAGAGATATCAGAACGTTAGAACAATCTGGTATTCCAATTTATACAGAAGAAGGTAAAGGATACTCTCTGGTAGATGGGTATGCTCTACCTCCTGTCATGTTTACACAAGAAGAGGCGAATGCTCTTATCACTGCTGAGCAACTGATATTAAAGAATAAAGATGCTTCTCTAATCAAACAATATCAAAATGCTATTCTCAAACTAAAAGCTGTACTGCGCTACACCCAAAAAGATAAAGCTGATCTGCTCTCTCAAAGAATAATCGTAAGAGATAATCCTGATAAAGCACAGACGAGTGATTACTTAATACAAATACAGACTGCTATTGTCAATCATCAGGTGCTTGTTATTGATTATTTGTCTTTAGAAAACCAAAAGAGTCAGCGAGACATAGAACCCTTTGCTATCTATACTACACAGGACAACTGGATATTAATAGCCTACTGTAGATTGAGACTAGACTTTAGAGCCTTTAGACTAGACTGTATCCAACACTTAAAAGATACCTTGCAAACATTCGAACCTCATCAAATCACAATGGAGCAATACTTAAAAGCGTGTAGAGAAAAATATTACCCACAAGACAACACCCCTGACATACCTATGTCATAAGGGGAACCTAACTTTGCTACATAATCTTAAACTCATGTATTATGAATCAAGTAACCTTAAAGAAATTCCACATCATCGGAATAGAAGTACGCACTACCAATGAACAAAACAAAGCAGCTAATGATATTCCCTTACTATGGGAACGCTTTTGGAAAGAAGATGTGCTAAACCGTATACCAAATAAAGTATGTACTGCTGTCTACTCCATGTACACGAATTATGAAGGGGACCATACGATGCCCTATACTACAATAATAGGCTGTGAAGTATCTGACCTATCTAATATCCCAGAAGGAATGACAGGGCATACTATAGAAGCAAGTACTTATAATAAAATAACTGCTACTGGAGATCTAACAAAAGGGTTGGTTATCAATGAGTGGTTTCAAATATGGGAACAACAGTGGGATAGAAAATACACAGCTGATTTTGAAATATATGACGAAAAATCCATGAACCCACAGGATGCTGAAGTAAGCATTTATGTAGCTATAAAATAACAATTATGAAAGAAACAGAACAATACTATTTACGACAAGAAGAACCCAATAGAGGTTGCTTACAGGCATTAAGAAACATTATCTTGCAGTTAGATGATCATGTCACAGAGTCGTTAAAGTGGGGGACTCCTTGTTTTAGCTATAAGAATCGTATGTTCTGTTTTCTCGCTTTGACTAAAGAACCTAAAACACCTTATCTATTAATAGTAGAAGGAATGCGTATAGAACATCCTTTATTAGAAATAGGAAGTAGAAAGCGCATGAAAACATTAAGTATAGATGCCAATGCTGATTTACCTATTGATGCTATAATAGATGTTCTACAAGAAGCCTTAAACCTATATCGAAATGGGGTTATCAAAACAAAGTAATTTAGACTCAGACCATTTAATAAGTGTTAATTATAAAAACAACTAAGACTAATTGCCCATACAATTAGTCTTTTTAATTCTCATAATGCATGTTAACCAAACACTAAACCCCTAATAAACAATCAATAACAACACAACGTTATCATATCAAAAAGTTTAATATTTTGTTATTGAAAACTATAAAATATGTCATACATTTGTTTATACTCAATCTAAATAAAATGCATACCTTATTATTTTCAATTACAGCATTTGCTTTCTTTATGCTATATAACACTTCTCAGAAAGTAAAATATGAGAAGAAATGTACATTAACTACCTGGATTAGGTCAAACACTAAATTATCCAAGATTATCGCTTACTCACTATTAATAATAGCCTTAACAACAGAGTCTATTTATGAAGGTCTAGGAGTAGGAAGCTTAACGTTCTTTATCTTCTTAATGTTTATTGGTTCTGCTATTCTAACATTATATCCTATGTTATCATTTAAGACTAAACACATCGTTAGTTTTATAGGGTTAGGATTATTTCTAGAACTACTAATATTTTAATTATGCCCGCAAATAAAAAGCATTTAGAAAGTTCAATTATACAACGTATACTGAAGATAACTGCAGGTCTATTCGGAGGATTCTTAGTAAGTACAACATTTCACATGTTTCTAATGTACTTTTTCCCTTCTCATCCTATTTATACAACGATGTTCGTCACAGGATATGTATTATGGACCATCTTATTCATTATGGCCTTTATCATTGGCAACGGATATAAAATATGGTTAGCCTATATCGTGCTAACACTGGTTTTTTATTCACCTTATTTAATCGCTCCAATACATACCTAAACACAAGACACATCACTATTATGAATATTAGAAATTATAATAAATACTTCCACCTACATACGATAAGTGGGATTATTATTACAGTATTACTATACATTATCTTCTTCGCAGGTTCTTTCTCTTTCTTTAAAAATGAAATAGCGAATTGGCAAAGTAATAAACCACAAGAAAAAATAGCTGTTCAATCTATCAACTACAATACCTTATTAGACTCATTAGACAATCAAATAGGATTACAGGGTAGAAATATTTACTTCCGAATGAATGATAGAAGTAGAGTCATGAGCTATAATATCTCTACTTCACAAGACACCTTGTTACCTAAAGCGAAAGAACGTGACTTCGGTCTATATGACACTGCTACAGAAGAAAAACACGGATATGAAGAATCGTATTCTTTAGGAGGATTCTTATACAGACTTCACTTTTTAGCACAATTAAATGGTCTAGTTAATATCCATATCTCTCCATTTGGTTACTTTGTAGCTGGGTTAGTTTCTTTCATTTACATTTTTGCACTTATTACAGGCTTACTTGTACACTGGCAAAAGATAGTATCTAACTTCTATGTATTTAGACCTTGGGAAAAGCTAAAAACCGTATGGACTGACCTACATACAGCATTAGGTGTTATTACCTTTCCTTTCCAATTAATCTTTGCTATCACGGGAGCTTATTTCTTATTAAACTATCGAATAGTCGCAGCTACTATCATTGCATTAGGATATGGTGGTGATGCAGACAAATTTAGCAGTGATACCACACAAGATAGAGGAGCTAAAGAGATCGTATACCAACATAAAGCCATTGATAAAGAAATAGATCTAAACGCCTATATTCTTCAAACAGTAGAAAAATGGGATGATCCATATATCTCTAATATCTCTATACTTAATTATGGGGATGAAAGTATGACTGTAGCCATCAGTGGTAGAGCGCATAATGAAAAACAGTTAAATAGTCGTGGAGAAATAAAATATCACATTCATTCAGGAGAAGTAGAAGAGATAAGTAATCCTAATGAAAATCCTGGATATAGTTATATATTCTCTAACTTAGTTTATTTACTTCACTTTGGTTCTTTCGGAGGTTTAGCGACTCGTATCGTTTACTTCTTAGTAGGGATAGCTGGATGTATAGTCATTATATCTGGAGTACTGATCTGGTTAGTGGCCAGAGATAAAAAGAATGTTCCTGAACACAAACGCAAGTTTAACTTCTGGCTAGCAAATATCTATATGGCTATCTGCTTATCTATGTATCCTGTAACGGCATTAGCTTTTATAGCAGTAAAACTAAACCCAACAGGAGGGCAAAACTTTGTTTACTCCTTTTATTTCTGGACTTGGTTAGCTATCACGATCTTATTAAGCATCAGAAAGAATATTTATAAAACCAATAGAGACTGTTTATTAGTCGGAAGTATTATTGGTCTTACTATTCCTATCTTTAATGGTGTCATGACAGGTAACTGGATATGGGTAAGTTGGGTTAAAGGTTATTCTGATATCCTGCTTATTGATTTATTCTGGATCATCGTTCCACTTATCACACTATACTCGTGGAAACTAGTCAAAGATAAGCAAGAGAAAAAATTAAATACAGCAGTAGAATAGTTTACTCATTATTTCTATAAATCGAAAAAGCCTTTATATGATAAAACATATAAAGGCTTTTTACTTATCTAGTCTTTAACCATCCTGTAATGCTATAACGAGTATGATTTACCATCTTCACCTCGTGTTCTATACTCTTACTGTCAAACACGACAAGGCGTCCTGGTAAGGCATGTACAATCTCTTCTCTTTCATTTCCATGTTCGTCTTGTAGGTAAAGTGCTAACTCTCCGCCATAAGCTGGAGTCCATTCTTGATCATTCAAATATAACACTACAGACAGCGTTCTACGGCTATCTGATTGGAAAATATCTAAATGACGCTTATAACAAGTACCTGGAGGATAACACGCATAGTGAAACTCTCCTTCTTGAATACCTAGATAGCAAGTTCTGTTTACATATTCTAAGAAGTGATTCACTTTATTGAAATACATCTGCTCTACTTCATCAGGTTCTTTCTCATCTAACCATAAGATAGAGTCTCCTCTAATTTCTTCTACTATTTGTTCGCTACTTGCCTGCCCTATAGCTGCTTTTTTAAAACTGTGTAAGTCTTGTTTTAAAAGCAAATTTGCTCTTAACAAGTTGATCTCTTCTTCCGAAAAAAAACAGTCAACCACCGAGTATTTACGATTCACTAAATCGTCTATTATTAACTCATAAAATGGATTTAATTCAAAATCACCCATACATTAACAAATAAAAAGTACACAAATATAATTTACAAGACAAAAAAATCAACACACAAAAAGGTGTTTTTTTAAGCCAATTCACTGTTAATATGCACTTTTACAGATTTGATAATTCAAGAGGTTTCAAAAGCTTTTATCGAAGAGAGTATTGGCATTTTTTTAGAATATTTTGCAGGATTTTCATCAATATTCCACATCCTTTTACATGTCAAATAACCTCTTTAAAGTTATGAGGCTATAATTGCTTATAATAAAGATCAAAAACAGACTCAAAGCATATCAAATGAGCATATTATTATCAATAAAAAAAGGAAACTATAAGCTTCCTTCTTCTATATTTTATTTCTTTATAAATCATTATTATTGATTACTTTTAGTGCTAATTTGGGGATTAGCTATAGCTCCACAAGCAATACCATCAATAGTAATAGCTGTAGGACGAGACTTACCTCTTTTTCCATTACTTCGATTATCCCCTTCAATAGTATAGTAGACCTCAGCCTTATCCCCTCCTACGATATCCACAGCATCTACACCTGTTGCCTTTTTCCCTTGTGCAGCTACAGTATTATATATTTCTTCTTTTACAGTATTCTCTTTTAATATCTCTGTGATATTCTCTACTACAGTCTGCTTCACATCTATAGTAGCCACTGGTATATCCTTACTTCTTCCATCGAAGAAAAGATACTTTCCATCTTTAGTCGATTCGATACGTAGGGTATTAGAATCAAAAGATTCTCCTACAGATCCCTCTATAAATTTTCCGTCTTTGTCAAAACAAGCTTCGTTATAATATGTCAAAGTACCATTACCATTATCTTTTAACAGCGTAATTGCTTGGTTCAGTGACAAGATTTCTTTTATAGAATCATCCGTAGCACTTACCCACTGTACATCTCCATTCTTAGCCGTAATTAAAAAAGTACCTATTGCACCAGGTGCTATTTTATTAGGTGTAATACCTTTCTCAGCTACAGAGACTTGCATTGGGTTTAATACAGCCTTCCCTCCATTATCGATCTTGATAGAAGTATCTGCTGGAGTAGCTGCCTTCCCATTATTAGCTACATTAGTATATATTTCATTAACGACTTGTTCGTCTTTCAGTATCTCTGTAATATTATTAATAACACTGCCTGTCACATCGATAACCTGTGCTACACCTGCCTCATTCGTATACGTATATATACCATTTGCACCTTCCTTAATAGTGGTAATGATATTCAAGTCTTTAATAGGAGTGTTCACTTTTCCTCCTTTAGTATCTTCTAATACTAAGTCATCCCCTTTAACACCTAATACTTTATTTCGAGGAAAATTGTCTATATTATCAATAACGTCCTGATTATTTACTAATCTAACCCATTCTTTTCCTTTCCAATAGTAAAACCCAGAAGTAACCACACTATTCTCTGTTGTATTAAACACCAATAAGCTAGTCTCTACATCCCCTTTGTTTATAAGTGATTTATCGGTTAAGTCTTTTAAAGGAATACGCGGAATCAATACCCCTCTATACTCACCTGCATCTGCTTTTAACTCTAATAATGCTGATTTGTGCGGTGCTCTTATCCCAATACCAACTTGTGAAAAAGCTAATCCACTCATCATTAAAACTCCAATAGTAATTACCTTTTTTTTCATATCTCTTTGTTATAAACTAGCCTAAAAGTACTCAATTATTAACAATTTTTACAGCAATTAAATATCGTTTTCACAATCGTTACAAGATTCGATTTTAATAATTAACAACAATTACACTGTTTATAGAATACTTTTTTTATTAATTTATTAAATCTTAAAATTTAACTATCAACTTTCGTTTAGCTACTTCTAATTTTTAGTTTTAAAAATATTTGATTTTTAAAACTTTTATACCCATATCGTATTAATTTAAGCAAATATCAATATAGATACAGCACAGATTAGGTATATTAACGATTAATCAAATCTTAAAAAGATCTACTATTAAAAAGCCAAAAATCATACCATAAATGGTATGCATATAGAGATAAATGAAATCCTATTATTTGTTTTAAACCCTTACCTGCTATTTGTTTCTAAATAAAAAAAGCAATAAGAAGAATTCTTCTTATTGCTTTTTTTTATTTCTCTTACTTGTATATTTAAGGAGTAACTATTTCTGTAGATACATATTTTAGTACAACAATATAATTTTTAGCCACTGGCAAAGTGTTATAAAAATTACCACTACCAAAACGGAATTTAACAGATGTATTTTTACTATTAGTTACACCATTAATTCATAATTTATTACTACTATCATAAATATGAGCTGTTAATAAATAATCTATATTACTCAATGGAATAGCCTTTATTTCTGAATTATACGTTAAGCTTGTCCCTGGAGGGGTTTCTACTTCTCCATTTATAATTCTAACAGTATAAACTCTTTGTCCCTCAACAGTTTCATTGGTCGCTATTGGTTTAGTAGTAATTTTTATATCGCTACCTTTCAAAGTTTCCCATTGTGGTTTACCATTTATATCTGTTACTAAATGCATATTCTTTTTCTCAGGAACAGTAGCTAATTTATCTATTGTAAGAGTACTAGGTGCTATCTTATCATTATCAATAGATTCTTTTTTAATCGACAAATTTACTCCTTCAAGAAGTGCTCCTGTGGCTAGCTGAGTTCCTGTTGTAGCATCCCCTACCACGATAATACCATCAGTAGTTAAATCAGCTTTTGTTGGTTTAATATCACTTTTAAGTGCCCACTCTACTCCACCTGTAGCATTAGTAGTTAATACTTT
>NZ_BCMQ01000010.1 GCF_001485415.1 Myroides odoratimimus | reverse complement strand
GCTATCCATCATAGCACAAAGATATTATTTTACACTTTCCTCCCCAACTTTTAACGTTGATCCTAAATTCATTTTAGATGTTAAAGACGATATCTCATTTAGTGAGAACTGTCCTGTCAAGATCATTACTATATTCTCTTTACTGTTTTCGTTGAAAAGAAGTAGGTTATTGATGTTGTTAGCAGAACCATTTTGATTGATATATATCGTAATATTACCACCATTATCTTTATTGCTAGAGAACTCTTTTAAAGAAGCAGAAGAGACATGCTTAGATACTGCTGCTTTCATTTCTTCTTTTAAAGAAGCCGAAGCTGTATTAAATACCCTTAATGAAGTTAATTTTTTGATTAGATTTAAATATGCTTTTTCTTCTTGGCTTGTAGGTTCTACCTTTACATTGGCCATCATTTCAAACATCTTTTGATTTACAACTACAGCATTTACTTGTTTGTTCTTTTCGAATGCTTGAAATTCATCTTGAGCAAAGGTGTTAATAGTGCTCAAGGTAAATAAAAAGATAAATATTGCTTTTACTGTATTTTTCATGGTTACTTTGTTTTGTTAGTAGGGATCCCTTTATTCAGGTCATTAGAAAGTTGAATTAGTAATTTTTGACATTCTTTATAAGCCACTTCTGGATTATTAAAAGTTCCATACTCATTTTGTTTTAAAGTAGGTTTGGTGTCACTTTTGGTTGGGAAGTATATAAAAGTCATAATAGCTCCTAATACTAGTGCTCCAAAGAAAAGTAAGTTTTTAATAGATGTCTTTTTCTTCATTTATATTGATCTATATGTACAAACATAATATAAATGTAAATAAGTTTTTGAATAATTCCTACGTAGTTTTCGAAAATCGTATTTGATCAATCTATTACTGAGGTAGTCGATTTATATTTTTAATATTTAATAATGTTCTATTTTTGTATTTAAACCAATAAGATAATTATGAAAAACTGGAAGATTTATTCTATACTATTCTTAGTAACGACTGTATTTGTCTCTTGTAAAAAAGAGAGTAATACTGTAATTACTTCTGATGATACTAATACAATAGAATATGCAAAAGGATTTACTATAGAAGCTTATGATCAATACTCGGTGGTAAATGTAAAGCAGGCTTGGGTAGGTGCAGATAAAAGTTTTAAATATGTGTTATATAAAGAAGGTAAAGAGGTTATTCCTGATTCGTTAAGAACACTTCCTAGTCTTAAAGTACCTGTTCAGTCTATAGTAGTTACTTCAACTACACACCTTCCTTCATTAGTAGTGTTAGAAGAAGAAAAGTCATTGAAAGGTTTTCCGGGGTTAAATTATGTATCATCTCCTTCAATTAGAAAGTTAATAAATGATAATCATATTAAGGAAGTTGGACAAAATGAACAATTAAATACAGAGTTATTATTAGATTTAAATCCTTCAGTTATTGTAGCATTCGCTATGGATGGTTCTAATCAAGCTTTACAATTAATAGAAAAGAGCGGGATACCTGTAGTATATAATGGTGATTGGGTAGAACAGACACCTTTAGGTAAAGCGGAGTGGATTAAACTATTTGGGGCTTTATATGGTAAAGAGAAGGAAGCGAAGATCTTTTTTGATAAAATAGTTCAAGATTATAAGGAAGCACAAGCTTTAGTGAAAGATGCTAAAAATAACCCGACTGTGATGAGTGGTGCTATGTATCAAGATGTATGGTACACTCCTCAAGGGCAAAGCTGGATGGCTATATATTTTAAAGATGCTAAGTCTGACTATTTATGGAAAGAAACAGAAGGTACGGGGAGTTTATCTCTGTCATTAGAGGTGGTACTTGATAAAGCTATAGATGCATCTTTCTGGATTAACCCAGCCCAATATGAAACTCTTCAACAGTTAGTAGATGCTAATCCGCACTATGCTAAGTTTAATGCTTTTAAAAATAAGAATGTATATTCATTCTCTCCAAGAAAAGGAGAGACAGGAGGAAGTCTATTCTATGAATTAGGACCGACACGCCCTGATTTAGTATTAAAAGATTTGATCTATATTTTACATCCAGAGATATCTATACCTAATTACCAACCTGTGTTTTTTGAACAACTAAAGTAATTATGAGTAAAAAATTTGGTATCATAGGTTTAGTGATAGCTTTGTTAATCCTGTTTATTTTCAATATATCTATGGGTAGTATACATATTCCTTTTAGTAAAGTGATAAGTGTGCTACTAGGAGAGGAAGAGGTGAAAGAGACATGGCGTTATATTATTCTTAATTATAGATTGCCTAAAGCCATTGTAGCTGTTCTGGTAGGAGTAGCCCTTTCTATAAGTGGGCTGCTTATGCAGACGCTGTTTCGGAACCCTATGGCAGAAAGTTATGTGTTAGGAATAAGTTCTGGAGCGAGCTTAGGTGTTGCTATATTGATATTAGGTGTATCTTTTTTACCAACAACTGTTGTTTCTATTTTTACTTCTACTTATGGTATCGCTCTTGTATCTATTTTAGGAAGCTTAGGTTTACTTTTTTTAGTGTTATTAGTTTCTAATTCTGTCCGAAATACAGTTACTGTTCTAATTGTAGGATTAATGTTTGGAAGCTTTGCTAATGCGATAGTTGGTATATTGACCTATTTTAGTTCTGCAGAGCAGTTAAAGCGTTTTGCGTTTTGGTCATTGGGAAGTTTAGGTAACTTGAGTTGGGAAAGTATTACTCTTTTTGCTATTGTTGTTGGGATAGGAGTATTAGGAAGTATGTTACTTATTAGAGCTTTAGACGCAATGTTATTGGGTGATAATTACGCATCTTCTATGGGGATTAATGTTAAGAAGGCGCGTAATATGATTATTTTAGTCACTAGTCTTCTAGCAGGGATATCGACTGCATTAGTAGGACCTATTGCGTTTATCGGATTAGCAGTGCCTCATATAGCGAGACTTATATTAAAAGTGAGTAGTCATCGCTATTTGATTATTACTACAGCTTTATTAGGAGGAGTCTTAATGTTGATATGTGATATGCTTACCCAAATAAAAGGAGAGCAGTTCTTGTTGCCTATTAATGCTGTTACTTCTATATTCGGAGCGCCTATTGTAATATGGCTTATTTTAAGAAGAAAAGTTCAGTAAGAGTTCGTTTGAGAGTAGAATAGAAAAAAATATTAAAAATTAAAAGCATCCATAGTTTTGCTTTATCTTTGCGAGTTGTAAATAATAATTATGAAGTTCGATTTATTACATACAGACGTAAATTCTCGTGCACGTGCTGGGAAGATTACGCTTGATCACGGTGTTATTGAGACACCTATTTTTATGCCAGTTGGTACTGTAGCTTCTGTTAAAGGAGTTCATCAACGTGAATTATCAGAAGAGATTAATCCTGACATTATTTTAGGTAATACTTATCACCTTTATTTAAGACCTAAAATGGAGATTCTTAAACAGGCAGGAGGGTTACACAAGTTTATGAACTGGGATCGTAATATCTTAACAGATAGTGGAGGATTTCAGGTATATTCTTTATCATCTAATAGAAAGATTAAAGAAGAAGGGGTGAAGTTTAAGTCTCATATTGATGGTTCTTATCATTTCTTTTCACCAGAGAGCGTAATGGAGATTCAACGTACTATCGGGGCTGATATTATTATGGCTTTTGATGAGTGTACTCCTTATCCATGTGATTATAGATATGCTAAGAGATCTATGCATCGTACACATAGATGGTTAGATAGATGTGTAGATCATTTAACTAAAGTACCAGAGATGTATGGGTATTCTCAAACGTTATTCCCTATTGTACAAGGAAGTACTTTTAAGGATTTACGTGAACAGTCTGCAGAGTATATTGCTAATATAGGTGCTGATGGTAATGCCATTGGAGGGTTATCAGTAGGTGAGCCAGCAGAAGAAATGTATGCAATGACAGAATTAGTAACTAATATTTTACCAAAGGACAAACCTCGTTATTTAATGGGAGTAGGTACTCCTATTAATATTCTAGAGAATATTGCTTTAGGAGTAGATATGTTTGACTGTGTAATGCCAACGCGTAATGCTCGTAATGGTATGTTATTCACAGCTCATGGATCTATGAATATGAAAAATAAGAAATGGGAAGATGATTTCTCTCCTATTGATGAGAATGGATATACATGGGTAGATACAGCTTATTCAAAAGCTTATTTACGTCACTTGTTTGCAGCTAATGAATCATTAGGTAAACAAATCGCAACGATACACAACTTAGGATTCTATTTATGGTTAGTACGTGAAGCTCGTCGTCAGATTTTAGCAGGTACTTTTACAGAGTGGAAAAATAAGATGGTGAAACAAATGGATAACCGTTTATAATTTAATCAAAATATAAAGAAGCATCAAATAGTAATTATATGAAAATATTAGATTGGTATATACTCAAAAGATACTTAGTAACGTTCTTTGTGTTATTATTGCTTTTTGTGCCTATAGGAATCATAATTGATGTTTCTGAAAAAATAAACAAGATATTAGCAAATAAGGTACCCTTGCCAGCAGTACTAATGTACTACTTGGACTTTACAATCTATTTTGCTAATATGTTGTTTCCTATATTGTTATTTATCTCTATTATCTGGTTTACTTCTAAGCTAGCTAATAATACAGAAATTGTAGCAATACTTAGTTCGGGAATTTCCTTTACTCGTTTTTTACGACCTTATATTATCGGGGCTACTTTCATTTCTATTTTTGCTTTAGTAATGTCTGTTTTTATTGTACCTAAAGCTAGTCAAGGGTATAATGATTTCCGTTATAAGTATATGAAGAGTACAGAGGTACGGGAGAGCCAGAACGTATATCGACAAATTAGCCCTACTGAGTTTATTTATGTAAGTAACTTTAACTACAATAGTAAGACAGGATATAACTTTTCATTAGAAGTATTCGATGGAAATAAGATGACTTCAAAAACGACGGCTAACCGTATTGTATGGAATCCTGAGACAGAGACCTATACGTTATTTAGTTATTTTAATAGAGAGATAGGTGAAACTGAAGATCATTTTGAAAGAGCTGATGAGAAAGAAATGAAGCTTGACTTCGATATAGATGATCTTACTCCTGTAGTATACGCTGCAGAAACAATGCAATTAGGGCCTTTAAAACGATTCATAGAAAAGGAGCAAATGAGAGGGTCTTCTAATATTAATGTATATTTAGTCGTTTTGTATAAAAAATATAGTGTACCTGTATCAGCGTTTATTCTAACGATTATTGCGGTATCTGTTTCTTCTATGAAGAGAAGAGGAGGGATGGGAATGAACTTAGCCATAGGGATTGCTTTAGCATTTATCTATGTCTTCTTTGATAAGATATTTGGTACATTGGCAGAAGCGTCTAGTATTCCACCTTTAGTAGCGGTATGGCTACCTAATGTTGTTTTTGGTATTCTAGCAATATTCTTACTTCGAAATGCTCGCAGATAATATAAAAAGTCAGATATATCTCCATTTAATTGTTTTTATATGGGGATTTACAGCAATTCTAGGACAATTAATTTCTCTAGAAGCTCTGCCATTAGTATGGTATCGAATTTTAATAGCAGTAATTACATTATTAGTATTTTATGTTTTTACAAAGCAATCTATAAAAGCGCCCAAACATCGTATTATACAGTTTTTAGGAGCAGGTGTAGTTATTGCGCTACACTGGCTAACTTTCTTTTTAGCCATAAAGGTTTCTAATATTTCTATCACATTAGCTTGTTTGTCCACAGGAGCCTTTTTTGCCTCCATTTTAGAACCATTAATTTTAAAGAGAAAGGTAGTAAGCTATGAAGTGTTCTTTGGCTTTGTAGTTATATGTGCTTTGACTTTAATCTTTAGTGTGAGTGGAGAGTATATAGAAGGAATACTCTTAGGACTAATTGCAGCTTGTTTGTCAGCTTTGTTTTCTATTATTAATAGTAAACTAATCGTGCATACTGCTGCTCCAGTTATTACATTTTACGAAATGTTAGGAGGACTTATAGTTCTTTCCTTAGTATTATTGATTACAGGAGGTTTTACTATAGAATTTTTTGAGGTTAGTCTAAATGATTGGATGTGGCTTTTACTTTTAGGTACAGTATGTACAGCATTTGCTTTTTTAGGTTCAGTCTATATTATGCGCTATTTAACACCTTTTACAGTGATGCTGACTATTAACCTAGAACCTGTGTATGGTATTTTATTAGCTGTGGCCATCTTTAAAGACAGTGAGAAAATGACCTTGGAGTTTTATATAGGAGCCCTGTTGATTTTGAGTACAGTGGTACTAAATGGTATTGTTAAAAATAGAAAAAAGAGAAAACTTAGTACTAGATAGCTTATCTATCCGAGTATTGTTTTATCTTTGTCATTCGTAATTGAAACTAAAACTTAATCATAAATGGAATATTTAGATTTTGAACTTCCAATTAAAGAGCTTGAAGAACAGCTGAATAAATGTGCTTTGATCGGTGAAGAATCTGATGTTGATGTGTCAGCAACTTGTAAGCAAATTGAGAAGAAATTAGAAGAAACTAAGAAGAATATATACAAAAACTTGACTGCTTGGCAGAGAGTTCAATTGTCTAGACACCCTAATAGACCTTATACATTAGATTATATTAAGGCTTTATGTGGAGATACTTTCCTAGAGCTTTTTGGTGATAGAAATGTAAAAGACGACAAAGCAATGGTAGGTGGTCTTGGTAAGATTGGTGATCAAAGTTTTATGTTCGTTGGTCAACAAAAAGGATATAATACTAAGACTAGACAGTATAGAAACTTCGGTATGGCTAATCCAGAAGGATATAGAAAAGCTTTGCGTTTAATGCAAATGGCAGAGAAGTTTAATATTCCTATTGTCACTTTGATTGATACTCCAGGTGCATACCCAGGTTTAGAAGCAGAAGAAAGAGGACAAGGTGAAGCTATCGCTCGTAATATCTATGAAATGTTCCGTATTAAAGTGCCTATCATCTGTATTATCGTAGGTGAAGGAGCTTCAGGAGGTGCCTTAGGTATTGGTGTTGGTGATAAAGTAACGATGTTAGAGAATACTTGGTATTCTGTAATTTCACCAGAATCATGTTCTTCTATTTTATGGAGAAGTTGGGAGTATAAAGAAAGAGCAGCAGATGCTTTAAAGTTGACTTCTTATGATATGAAGAAAAACAAATTAGTTGATGATATCATTCCAGAACCACTTGGAGGAGCACATACTAATAGAGAAGAAACTTTCGCTACTGTTAAGAAATATATCGTAGATACATATAGTAGCTTAGCTAAGTTATCAACAGATAAGTTAATAGAAAAACGCATGGAGAAATACTTCGAAATGGGTGAGTATAAAGACTAGTTCTGAATATATAGAAATACTAAAATCCGAGAGTCTATCTCGGATTTTTTTTTCACTAATTATTAGTTATCTTATTAACAAGCTAATTGTATAAATAAGGATTGAGTTATCGTCAAAAAGGATTAATTTCGCATTATGGAACAAGCAAAAGAATTTAGACCAAAGCAATCTTTTTCTAGAGAAGTTGTGTCTTTAGAGAAAGGAAAACTTCCACCACAGGCTATTGACTTAGAAGAGGCTGTATTGGGAGCCATGATGATTGATAAGAAAGGTATTGATGAGGTTATTGATATATTACAACCTGATGCTTTCTATAAAGATGCTCACAAACATATATTTGAAGCAATCGATCAATTATTCGTAAGTAATCAACCTATAGATTTATTAACTGTATCTACGCAATTGCGTAAGAATGGTAAATTAGATCAAGTTGGTGGTGATTATTACCTGGTTAGTCTTACACAAAAGATTACTTCTTCTGCGCATATTGAATTCCATTCACGCATTATTTTACAGAAATTCATTCAACGTAGTTTGATACGTATTTCGAATGAGATAATTGAAGATGCTTATGATGAGACAAGTGATGTATTTGACTTATTAGATAAAGCTGAATCTAGATTATATGAAGTTACACAAGGAAATATAAAGAAAAGTTCGGAGACAGCTCAGTCTTTAGTTGCGCAAGCAAAGAAAAGAATTGAGGAAATCAGTACTAAAGAAGGACTAAGTGGATTAGCAACAGGTTTCCATAAGTTAGATGAGCTTACGTCTGGATGGCAACCAAGTGACTTGATTATTATAGCAGCTCGTCCTGGTATGGGGAAGACAGCCTTTGTATTATCTATGGCTAGAAATATTGCTATTGAGACAGGTGCTGGTGTTGCGGTTTTCTCATTAGAGATGTCTTCTGTACAGTTGATTACACGTCTTATTTCTTCGGAGACAGGACTTTCATCAGAAAAACTGCGTACAGGAAAATTAGAAACACATGAGTGGGAACAATTAAACGTAAAAGTAAAAGACTTAGAGCGTGCACCATTGTATATAGATGATACTCCGTCTTTATCTATTTTTGACTTAAGAGCTAAAGCTCGTCGTTTAGCTTCTCAGCACGGAATTAAATTGATTATTATCGATTATTTACAGTTAATGACAGCTGGTGGGAACTCTAAAGGGGGAGGGAACCGTGAGCAAGAGATTTCAACTATCTCAAGAACGCTTAAGGCATTGGCAAAAGAATTAGACGTGCCTGTTATTGCCTTATCTCAGTTATCTCGTGCGGTAGAGACACGAGGTGCTTCTAAAAGGCCTTTATTATCCGATTTAAGGGAGTCTGGAGCGATTGAGCAGGATGCGGATATTGTATCGTTTATTTATCGTCCAGAGTACTATAAAATTGAAGAATGGGATGATGAGGAAAGAAGTCCAACTGCAGGACAAGCAGAATTTATCGTAGCGAAACACAGAAATGGTGGATTAGATAATATTCGTCTTAAGTTCTTAGGGCAGTTCGGTAAGTTTGATAATTTAGATGATGATATGATTGGATTTGGTAATACATTCTCATCTGCAATGAATAATCAAGAGGGAGGAGATTATAGACAGAACTTTGTAGGGAATTTACCATCTGGTGATTCTGTATTTGGTTCAGCTCCTAGTCAAGGTAGTTACCAAGGGGGCTATCAGAATGATGATGATGTTCCTTTTTAACTAAATATACAAAAAACGCCTACTTTATAAAGTAGGCGTTTTTTTGTATAGATGATATCTTATTATTGAACTTGTGTAATAGGAGTTGTAGTAATAACTTTAGGTCTATAAAGTTTGTTAGCATAATCCCAATTCAAATGTTTAAAACACATTTCTAAATAGGCTGTAATGTCTTCTTCGTAAGTAGGGTAATAGGCATGTTCCCATAAGTCTATTCCCAGAAGAGGACTTCCTTTAGCTACTTCAGGCATTGTAGGAGAGTCGTTGTTTACAGTTGTAATGACTTGTAATGTTCCGTTAACCTGTACTAACCATAGCCAGCCAGACCCAATTAGAGCATTTCCTTGCGTTATAAACTCTTTCTTAAACTCTGCCATAGAACCAAAGGATTCTGTTATAGCATTTTTAAGGCTCTCATTAGGAGTTTTTTCTTCTAATGGAGAAATAGAACGCCAGTAGATATTATGATTGTAATATGCTCCTGAGAAATTCTTTAGTTTAGGGTAATTATTATCAATTTTAGCCACTAAGCCAGATATACTATCTCTTTCAAATGGAGTACCATGTACAGAGGTGTTTAATTTATTAGTATAGCTTAGATGGTATTTGTCGTAATGTATATAAACGCTTTCAGGTTTTAATATATCAACATAATCACCAAAACCATGACCAATACCTTGCATTTCGAATGGTCCTTGTTTAGTTTTGATAGTATTAGGATCCGGAAAGTTAGAATTTTTAGTGATAAAAGATTCCCTTTCTGGTATCTGTACTTCTGTTAGTTCTTCCTTGTTATTACAAGAAGTAAGTAGAACAAAGTTCAGAGTGATTACAGTGATTAATGTTACCTTAAGCTTTTTCATTATCTAATATTTCTTTCGCTAACTTAATGTATTCTAATTTAGCTTCTTCTATTGTTAAATGACTTACTTGTGTCCAAGCATTAAATTTAAAAGCACGTTTAAGATCACTAGACATATCTTCGAAATCTTGGTGGCTTAATCCATTTGTAGCTTGTTTGTAAAAAGCATAGATGCGCAACATTACATCAGGAGGAAGGTTCTTAGCCTCTCTTGAAATTCGCTCGTATGCTTCTGTAAAATCTAAATCTAAATTGCTCATTATTTATTTGTGCGCAATAACAGTTTTATTACCAATTGCTTTTTGATTTAATACCACATCAACTTTTGTGCCTAATGGTAAATATAAGTCTACTCTTGAACCGAATTTAATAAATCCAGCATCAGTACCTTGTACTACTTGCATACCTGGTTTAGCATAGTTAACAATACGTTTAGCTAATGCTCCAGCGATTTGTCTGTACATTACTTCTCCGAAAACAGGATTTTCTACTACTACAGTAGTACGCTCGTTCTCTTCACTAGCTTTTGGATGCCAAGCTACTAAGTATTTACCAGCGTGGTATTGGCTGTATTTGATAAGTCCGCTTAAAGCATAACGTGTTACGTGTACATTGATAGGGGACATGAACACAGATACCATTAATCTTTTTTCTTTAAAGTATTCTGGTTCGTAAACTTCTTCTATAACAACAACTTTACCGTCTACGGGAGCTAAGATTTTATTATCATCAGCCGTAACAGTTCTGTCAGGGTTTCTAAAGAATTGTAATATTAGAATTAAAAAGATTAATACTATTGATTGCAGGACTACTCTTAGCCATGGAATACTAGCACATAGTACATCAGCTAAAACTACTAATACAGCAGCTATTACTAATGAAAAGAAAATGATTTTAGTTCCTTCTTTGTGAAACATAGTTATAAAATTTGATATATTAAATACAAAAATGGTGCTACAAATATAACACTGTCTAGTCGATCTAAGATCCCACCATGCCCTGGCATGATAGCACCGCTGTCTTTTACACCAGCCTCTCTTTTGAAATGAGATTCTACTAAATCCCCGATCGTTCCAAAAATGCTGACAAAAATAGCACTACTTATCCAAATTACAATATTAAAAAAGTCGAAATATTGACTTAAGATTGTTCCTGCAATAATTGTAAACAACATTCCCCCTAAAAAACCTTCTATTGTTTTCTTAGGTGATATTCTTTCGAATAATTTATTTTTACCAAATTTCTTTCCTGTGATATAAGCAAAAGTATCATTAGTCCAGATCATTATTAAAATACCAATAATGATTTGAGGAACATATACAGGCTGATTACCATCATTAACAAACGGTAAGTACTGAAGTGTCACAAATGATGATATTACATAACCTAAGAATATAATCATTTTGATAGGAAATGATCGATTAGGTTTTTTTGTAGTGAATAGTTCTGCTAATAATGCAAGAAGTACTACTGCTGCGAATATAGCTATCGCGTTAATAGGTAATATATCTCTATACCACGCAAGACATGCAGAAGCCATAAGAGAGATAATCATGGCTAATGATTTTGGTAGCTTGATTAGTTTTGCAAATTCGTATGATGCAATGAACATAAATGCTCCGAAAAGAATTTCAAAGCTAGTAGGTGAGTACAACGTTGCTCCAATCAAAAGCGCAATGTATACAACGCCTGATATTGCTCGAGTAACTGTTTCTGACATATTATAGATCTTCTAAAAGTAATAAATACAAATTCTTGGGAGTTCTACCATAACTTAAAAAATCGCTTTCATTGGTAGATTGTTTAAAGCAATTAAATGTTGTAATGTTACTAGGTAGTGCACTACCATATTTTCTCTTGATTTCTCTTAAGCCATCACTTTTTGTTCTTGTCATTTGACTAGTCTTAGCTAGGACTACAATATTATCAGGTAAATCGTGTGCTTTGTTATTCTTGATTTGTTTATCACAAAATAGAATAGAACCGTCTTCGGCTATTAAGTTTTCGCACCCAGAGAAAAAGAAAGTTGGGTTCTTTACTTCGCCATATTTTATATTGTTCTCTTGTAACATTGAGTACAGAGGACTTTCATACGTTTGTGCTTCAGTTTCAAACCAATCATTCTCTACGAGAATATTGATAAAAGATTCATTTAGTTCATCTAGCGTTTCACAGTATAGAAACTTGCCGCCATTCTCTTTAAAGTTTAAAGTAAAAAGTTCATCCACAGGAAGTTTTTCTTCAGGTAAGTATTGACTTTTATGCACAGCAGGGCTTTCCTCTACTGGGTCAGAAGGTTGAAATACTTTTAATAACTTCTTGAAAAAACTCATATTAAAATAAACTCCGATGAAATAAATTGATTAAGTATTCAAAGATAAAAAAAATCTTAACTTAAAGTTGCCTTTAGGTTAAGATTTTTAATGTTTATAGAGCTTGAACCTCTATTATTCTATGTTATCTTCAGTTTTTGTTTCAGTAGTTAGATTAAGTTCTACTGCTCCTTCTTTATCAAAGGGTCTAGGACCGAAGATGTTCTCTAAATCTTGTTTGAAAATTACTTCTTTTTCACAAAGTAAATCTGCTAGTTGTACTAGTTTTTCTTTGTTCTCTGACAAGATAGAAATAGCTCTTGCGTATTGACCTTCTATCAGAGAAGATATCTCTTGGTCTATTACACGAGCAGTTTCTTCTGAGTACGGTTTAGCGAAACTGTATTCACTTTGTCCAGACGAATCATAATAAGTAATATTACCTAGTTTTTCGTTTAGACCGTAAATAGTAACCATAGCCTTAGCTTGTTTAGTTACTTTCTCTAGATCGCTTAATGCACCAGTAGATATCTTATCGAAGATTATCTTCTCAGCAGCACGTCCACCCATAGTAGCACACATCTCGTCTAACATTTGTTCTGTTCTCACGATTTGTCTTTCTGTAGGTAAGTACCATGCAGCTCCTAAACTCTGTCCTCTAGGAACGATAGTTACTTTCACTAGTGGAGAAGCGTGCTCACACATCCAGCTTACTGTAGCGTGACCTGCCTCATGTATAGCGATAGCATATTTCTCTTCAGGAGAGATGATTTTATTTTTCTTCTCTAGACCACCGATGATTCTATCTACAGCGTCTAAGAAGTCTTGCATATCCACCTCTTTTTTATCTTTACGAGCAGCTGTTAATGCAGCCTCGTTACATACGTTAGCGATATCAGCACCAGAGAAACCAGGTGTTTGCTTAGATAAGAAGTCGATATCTAGGTTATCTACTTTCTTAATGTTGCGTAAGTGTACCTTAAAGATAGCCTCACGTTCTTTAACGTCTGGTAAGTCTACATAGATCTGTCTGTCAAAACGTCCAGCTCTTAGTAATGCTTTATCTAATATCTCAGCACGGTTAGTAGCGGCTAATACAATCACGTTAGTATTAGAACCAAAACCATCCATCTCTGTTAGTAATTGGTTTAAAGTGTTTTCTCTTTCGTCGTTAGAACCAGAGAAGTTACTCTTACCACGAGCACGTCCTACAGCATCAATCTCATCAATAAAGATAATTGCAGGAGATTTCTCTTTCGCTTGTTTAAATAAGTCTCTTACACGAGAAGCACCTACTCCTACAAACATCTCTACGAAATCAGATCCCGATAGAGAGAAGAAAGGAACTTGAGCCTCACCAGCAACAGCCTTAGCTAATAAAGTCTTACCTGTACCTGGAGGCCCTACTAATAGTGCTCCTTTAGGTATCTTACCTCCGATAGAAGTATATTTTTCAGGGTTCTTTAAGAATTCAACGATTTCAACGATTTCTTCTTTCGCACCCTCTAATCCAGCTACATCTTTAAAGCTAACTTTAATGTCGTTTTTCTCGTCAAATAACTTTGCTTTAGATTTACCGATAGAGAAGATTTGACCTCCACCACCAGCTCCTCCGCCACCAGTCATTCTTCTCATCATGAATAACCAGAATCCGATGATGATGATGATAGGTAAGAAGCTGATTAAGATATCTCCCCAGTTGCTTTCTGGTTCAGATTTATATTCTTTAATCTTTCCTTCAGTAGTAGCTTTGTCTAGTTTTTCTTGAAACAATTTAGAATCTCCAATATCAGTTAAGAATTGAGGTCCTGCGTTTTCTCTTCCAAGAATATTATTTTTGTTTAAATCTTCAAATTCTTTGCTCTTTTGAGCTTCTGGTGTTAAATATACTTTAGCAACAGAACGGCTAAAGTCAATTCTTTCAACATATCCTTTATCTACATATTCATATAGCTTAGAAAGTCCCAGTTGTCTTGAGTTTCCAAAGCTGCTTCCATTAGTAAGGAAATTTATCACCAATATAATTACCAAGATACTACCATATAATACCCATGGATTAAATCTTGATTTATTTTGGTTAGGTTTCATATTTTCCGACATGAAATTTTGGTTTAGTGGTTAATACTGGCTGTCAATAGTCGTGATTTTAGCGTCTCCCCATAAGCTTTCAATGTTGTAGAATTCACGGATGTGTTTTTGAAACACGTGTACAACAACGTTTACGTAGTCCATTAAAATCCATTCTGCATTATCTTCACCTTCTACGTGCCAAGGTTTATCACGTAATTCTTTAGAGACTAATTTTTGTACAGAACCTGAAATGGCATTAACTTGAGTGTTAGAGTTACCATCAGCTATGATAAAGTAATCGCAAGGAGTGTTGTCTATTTCTCTTAAATCGATTATTGTAATGTTCTCACCTTTAACTGATTCTATCCCTTTTACAATGTTTGCAATCAATTCGTCGTTATTAATATTTTTGTCTGCCATTTATTTTTTGTCTTATTTTATTCTAGTTTAAATGTAATGTTTGCTAATTTTGGATTCAAATATAATGAAATCGATCAGATTAGTCTATAATTATTTTACATGAATATTATCAAACTCGATGCCATAGGGTCAACGAATACTTATTTGAAGGAAATATTAACGCATTCGAATCTAGAAAACTTTACTGTTGTCGTTACTGAAAACCAGTTTCAGGGCAAAGGTCAGAGAGGAAGTGTATGGAAGGGGGAAGTAGGTAGTAGCTTAACGTTTAGTGTGTTAGTGAAAGAATTGTTAGAGACCCCTGAGCACGTTTTTGATCTAAATATTCTAGTTGCTTTAAGTGTATATTCTAGTCTTAAAAAGTTATACAATCTGCCATTTAGTATAAAGTGGCCAAACGACATATTGTCATATAATAAGAAAATAGGTGGCATTTTGATCGAAAATATTATCAAAGCTTCCGGAGAAACCTTGTCAATAGTAGGTATAGGTATAAATGCTAACCAAGAAAACTTCGATCATTTACCACAAGCCACGTCATTATTCAAATTATGTGGTGATAAAGTAAATAAGGATGAACTTATGCATAGCATACTAGAGTCGCTGACAGTATACTGTCAGAAGTATCTAGCTTCTGGTAGCACATTTATATGGGAAGAATATCATCGAAGTCTATACCGTATTAATGTTCCTAGTGTTTTTGAACTGCCTAGTGGTATTCGTTTTATGGGAATTATACTAGGGGTGACTAAGAATGGACTACTCAGTGTGAAAAAAGAAGATGATAGTGTAGCGCTATTTGATATTAAACAAGTGAAGTTATTATACTGATAACTGCTCAGGAAGGAAGAGCCCTTCTTAAGGGCTGTACTGCCAGTAGATTTAGTATCTTATCACTTATTGTGATAAAGTAGTATGATATAGTTATGCTGTAGTGTTGTGTTTAGTGTGTCTTCTTTCTCTTTCCTTTATATCTTGTTTTATACTTGTAAGTGATGCGTACTTAATCATAGTATGGTTTGTCTGTGTTGACTCCGTTATATTAGATGTTTTAACGGACTCACTACGGACTCATAACGGACTCACTACGGACTCATTCGCTGCTAGATAGAAATATGAGTGAAGTGAAATAGGAAGTATACAAACAAAAAAAGAGAATAATTAAATCATTATTCTCTTTATCTATAGTTATTCTTGTTTTTTGAATTTTAATGAGATGGAGTTCATACAGTATCTCATACCTGTAGTCTCAGTAGGTCCATCTGGGAAGATATGTCCTAGATGTCCATTACAGTTAGAACAGGTCACTTCGATTCTCTTCATTCCATGAGATAGGTCTTCTATGTAAGTCACAGAACCTTCTATCGCTTTGTCAAATGATGGCCAGCCACAGTGTGCATCAAATTTAGTATCAGAGCTGAACAATAGTTGTCCACATCCTGCACAGTGATATGTCCCTTTTTCGTTAAAGTCGTTGTATTCTCCAGTGAATGGACGTTCAGTCCCTTTTTCTCGTAGTACATAGTACTCAGCAGGGGTAAGGGCTTGTTGCCATTCTTGTTCTGTTGTTGTTTTATCTTTTTTCATCTTTGGTATCTTTTGATAGTTTACATCTTTACAGGCTAATATACTTAGAATGATACAACCGAATACAACTATTTTCATTTATCTATTGTTCTATGAAAGCTTTGATGCGTTCTATTATTTTTTTATCTCCTAAGATCTTGCGGTGTCCAAGACCTGATGTGATCATAATCTCTGCATTCTTGCTGTGTTTTTTAATCGCATAAGCTGCTCTTACATTAACGTCTACATCATCTTCATCATGCATAATTAGAAGCGGAATGTCTATTTCTTCTGCTGCTAAGTGTACAGTGTAGCTCTCCATAGTTTGGTTAAACTGAGTTTCGAATCGTTCTTGAATCTTTTTAGAGATAATAGGTTTTAGTTCTATTTGTTTGACGAAGTCATCTATTACATCCTTTACCACGTCTCCACTTCCTAGTATGACAGCTTTTTTAGCTTTTAGACCATCTCTAAGCGCATTCATGGTAGTCATTCCTCCTAGTGAGTGACCGATAACGAGTTCGAATGGACCGAACTGTTTCTCTACTTCGAATGCAGAAGCAATAAATTCTGTCATATTCGTCTTCGTCTTAGGAGACTTGCCATGACCAGGTGCATCGAAGCTAACGACGTCATATCCAGACCTCATGAGCATATTAGCAATAGTCACTAGCTGTGTACCTCTACCGTTCCATCCGTGTATAAGAAGTGCTTTTTTATCAGCAGCTTTATTGGTTCCATATTGGTATACTACGATGTCTTTGCGCAGAGCTGGCACGGTTATTTTAGTGACAACACTTTTATCAAACATCTCCTTCTCTCTTTTTGGTGGTTTAAATTTAAGAGGAGTGATGAATAAGTTCTGAGCAAATCTAGTCGCTAGGTTATTTGAAAATAATTGTAATGTTTTTCCTATTACTATTATGCTTTTTGGTATTTCAAGCGATTGTTTTGGTTTTTGACTTTGCATTATAATAATGTTCTAAGGAGGTAAAATTACAAAATAAAAGAATCTAAAAGAATTATTATAAAAGTAAAAGTTTTTGAATTATGCGAATTCCTATTAATTTTGAAAATAAAAAATAATGAAAAAAATCGTATTCTCTATCGGAACTTTTTTGTTGTTAACTGCTTGTGCAACAAATCCTTTTACAGGAAAAAAAACGATGGCATTTACTTCTAATGCTGAGTTGTTTCCAATGTCTTTTTCACAATATGATACTTTCTTAAAGGAACATAAGGTGATAAAAGGGACAAAAGATGCACAACGTGTAGCTGACGTAGGTGTAAAAATTAAGAAAGCAGCAGAGGTTTGGTTGACGGCTAATGGGTATGGGAGTTATCTTAATGACTATAAGTGGGAGTATAACTTAGTAGATGATAAGGAAGTGAATGCGTGGTGTATGCCTGGAGGTAAGATTGTGTTCTACACAGGTATTTTGCCATATTGTCAGACAGATGCAGGAATAGCTGTAGTGATGGGGCATGAAGTCGCTCACGCATTAGCTAATCACGGACAACAGCGCATGAGTGCAGGTATGTTACAGCAGGCAGGAGCTGTGGCAATAGATGCAGCTACTGCTAAGTCTAGCGCTACGACTAAACAGTTAAGCGCAGGACTATATGGGTATGGTAGTAATGTGGCAGGAATGTTGCCCTTCAGTAGATCACATGAGACTGAGGCTGATAAGATAGGCCTGACACTAATGGCTATCGCTGGGTATAATCCAGAAGAAGCAGTTAGTTTTTGGAGTAGAATGGCTGCCAGAGATGGAAGTGGAGGTGGGAGCTCATGGATGAGCACACACCCTAGTAATCAAGAGCGTATTGCTAATTTGAAGAAATTAATTCCTGAAGCGAAAGCTGAAGCAGCAAAATTTGGTGTATCTTTCGGAAGATAAAAATAGAGTAAGCTACCTTTGGGTAGCTTATTTTTTTAAATAGACTAGACTATGAAAAGTTTTGTAAAAGGGGATAAAAAACTTTTAAATGCATGGGCGTTTTATGATTGGGCTAATTCTGTATATGCTTTAGTTATTTCGTCATCTATCTTTCCGTTGTATTATGGATCTTTATTTAGAGAGTTGAACATTGATAGTTTTGACTTTTGGGGAACCTCTATTAAGAGTGAGTCAATTATTAGTTATATCACTGCGATAGGATTCTTAATAGTATGTATACTATCGCCTATATTATCAGGAATAGCAGATTATCTAGGGACTAAAAAGTTCTTTATGAAGTTGTTCTGTGGTATAGGGTCTATATCGTGTATGCTTCTTTATTTTTTTAGTCTAGACTATATGCTATTGAGCTTATTGATCTATATGTTTGGGTTAATTGGTTTTTGGGGAAGTTTGGTTTTTTATAATTCATATCTTCCTGATATAGCATTTACTGAACAACAAGATAGAATAAGTGCAAAAGGATATGCACTAGGATATATCGGGAGTGTGATACTGTTATTATTAAACTTATTGTTAGTCATGAAGTATGACTTCTTTGGTTTTACAACAGCGATGACAGCGATGCGTTTCTCCTTTATATTAGTAGGGTTATGGTGGATAGGGTTTAGCCTTTATACTTTTAGGTATTTACCAGATTTTAAAAATGAGAAGAAAATTACTAAATCGTTATTTTTTAAAGGATTTAGAGAGTTAAAAAGAGTTTGGGGAGAGCTAAAAGAGTATGTTGCGCTAAAGAGGTATTTAGTTGCTTTTTTTGTTTACAGTATGGCTGTGCAGACTGTGATGATTATAGCAGCCTATTTTGGAGAAAAAGAAATCGCATGGGAAAACGATACTCAGCGTACGACAGGCTTAATATTAAGTATACTGATGATACAGTTAGTAGCTGTACTAGGAGCTTATCTGACTTCTCTATTGTCAAAAAAAATTGGCAATATTTATACGTTATGTGTATTAAATGCGTTATGGATTATAATATGTCTATATGCATATACTATAATCACACCTAATGAGTTCTATGTGGCAGCTAGTTTTGTGGGATTAGTAATGGGAGGAATACAATCGTTGTCTCGATCTACTTATTCTAAACTACTACCAGAGACCACAGATACTACTTCATTCTTTAGTTTTTATGATGTGACAGAGAAGTTAGGTATTGTACTAGGGATGTCTATGTATGGGCTAGTCAGTGATATAACAGGTAAGATGCAGAATGCTATATTGTTTTTAATCTTATTTTTTGCTGTAGGTTTCGTTCTACTATTAAGAATACCTAATAAAAGATAGAATTAGTATTAAAAAAGAAATAAGATTGTATTTTTGTTATTGAAATATTTTTAAAAATTGATTACTTTACGAATAGTAAGATATAATATGAAAAAGACATTTAGAATATTAGCGATTAGTTTATTTTCTATCACAGCTATGACCGTAGCTTCGTGTGATAATGAATCTTATGACTCTATCATAGAAGGTGAGCAGGGAGTAGGTAAGCCGATTATGACTATTCATAATCAGGGAGAGACTATCTTAATGAGAGAAGGAATAGTAGCTGAGTTAGATAAAAACGGACGTTTAGAAATAAAAGTGAAGTTAACAGGAAGTGAGAATTATGAAAATGACGAACTGATCCTTAGAACTTTAAAGTTTCAGTCAGGTAACTTTCCTACTAATGTGAATGAGAGTAATTACTATTCTTGGGAGAATAAGCTTCTGTATACTACGAAGGACACATTGCGTCCTAATATTGTGACAGGGATTATGTCTATAGGTAATATTAATAGAAAGGCAAGAGTATTGTCTGGTGATTTTGATATTAAGCGCATGATGCCAAGTATACAAGATGACCCTAACTTAAAGTCATTTCCTATTAGTGGAAACTTTGTAGATATCCCTTTTGTTAGAAAAGAGGCTACGTACTTAGAAGCGTTTGCAGATAATGAACCTTTTACTAATCCTGAGGAGTCTGTAGAAGTAAAAGCAGGAAGAGCATACGTATCTAGTATAGATGGTGTAGAGAAGACACAGAAGATAGTATTAGATTTTCCTTATAATAATGATATCGTTGTATCGAATGATCCTAAAGATTTTAAGAAATTAGGATGGTTTAACGTAGAGTATACTTCTCCTTATGGAGTTAAGTACACGTCTAAAGATATGGCAGAGAGTGAAGGTTTCTTGCGTTTTGATTATGCAGAGAAAGATAAAGATGATCCTAATAAGTTTTTATTAAAAGGTAGATTTGAAGCTACTTTAGTAGGAGTGGAAGAAGAAGACCAAGATAAAAGAGTAAAAATCACTTATGGAGATTTTTCTGTTATAATTATTTCTTCGCCGAGTAAATAATATTTTGTATTTTAACATAAAAGAGAAAAAATCCTTGCCATAAGAGTAAGGATTTTTTTGTGGCATAAAGATTGAAATATTATATAGGTAGAACAATTAAAAATTAATGTTTTTGTTGGTAATCAGTAGGTTATGGGTGTGGTTGTAGTTAGGCTATGTCGAAAAAAAACTGTTAACTGACAAAATGACGTAAAAATACATATGGCAAATCAAAAAATAATAACATTTGACAACTTGTCGTTACAAGATTTAGGAGATGGTGATTCAGAGTTTATTCCAATTTTTTCGAGTGAAGATGAAGAAGAAATGAATAAAGAAGAGTTACCTACTTCACTTCCGATATTACCATTGCGAAACATGGTATTATTCCCAGGTGTAGTGATTCCTATTACAGCAGGTAGAGATAAGTCTATTGAATTATTAAATAGAGCAAATAAAGGAGATAAAACGATAGGTGTAGTAGCGCAGATAGATGAGGGTACTGATGATCCTGGTATCAATGAGATATACCATACAGGGACAGTGGCTCGTATTATCAAGTTATTAAAGTTGCCTGACGGAAATATCACAGTTATCTTACAGGGTAAAAAACGTTTTGAGATTACAGAACTAACACAAGAAGAACCTTATATGAAGGCTAATGTGGTGGCTCGTGAAGAGAAGCGCCCTAGCAAGAAGAATAAAGAGTTCTCAGCTATTGTAGATTCTATTAAGGAGACTGCTTTAGAAATTATCAAAGAGAATCCTAATATACCATCAGATGCAGCATTTGCTATTGAGAATATTTCTAGTGAATCTTTCTTAATTAACTTCGTGTCTTCTAATATGAGTATGGATATTGCTGATAAGCAACGATTACTTAATATAGATGATCTAAATGCTAGAGGATTAGAAGCTCTAAAGATGATGACTTTAGAGTTACAAAAACTTCAGTTGCGCAATGATATTCAAACGAAAGTTAGAGTTGATTTAGACCAGCAGCAAAAAGAGTATTTCTTACACCAACAAATGAAAACAATCCAAGAAGAATTGGGTGGTTTCTCAAATGAAGAGGAGTTTGAAGAAATGCGTAAGAAAGCTGCTAATAAAAAGTGGTCTAAGGAAGTACAGGAGCGCTTCGATAAGGAGTTAATGAAGTTCCAAAGAATGAACCCTCAAGTAGCTGAGTTTGGTATTCAACGAAACTATTTAGAGTTGTTTTTAGAGTTGCCTTGGAATCACTATTCTAAGGATGTCTTTAATTTAAAGAATGCTCAGAAGCAGTTAGATAAAGATCATTATGGAATAGAAGAGGTGAAGAAGCGTGTCTTAGAGCACATGGCTGTTCTGAAGTTAAGAAACGATCTTAAGTCTCCTATTCTATGTCTATATGGACCTCCAGGGGTAGGTAAGACCTCTATCGGTAGATCTATAGCAGATGCATTAGGTCGTGAGTATGTACGTATTTCTCTAGGAGGGTTACGCGATGAGGCAGAGATCAGAGGGCATAGAAAGACATATATCGGGGCTATGCCTGGACGTATTATTCAGAGTCTAAAGAAAGCAAAGACATCTAATCCTGTGTTTTTATTAGATGAGATAGATAAGCTGTCTTCTAGTCATAATGGTGATCCTTCTTCTGCACTGTTAGAAGTATTAGATCCAGAACAAAATCACGAGTTCTATGACAACTTCTTAGAGATGGGGTATGACTTGTCTAAGGTGATGTTCATCGCGACATCTAATAGTCTAAGCACTATACAACCTGCATTAAGAGACCGTATGGAGATTATCGAGATGACAGGGTATACGATAGAAGAAAAAGTAGAGATAGGAAAACAGCACCTGTTAGAAAAACAATTAAAGGCACATGGAGTAACTTCTAAAGATGTAGTGATTGGTAAAAAACAGATGGAGTTTATCATCACGAATTATACAAGAGAGTCTGGAGTACGTGGCTTAGATAAACAACTAGCACACATCGCTAGAGGTGTGGCTAAGAATATCGTGATGGAAGAGGAGTATAATGTGAAGATGACAGAAGAGGATATCAAAAAGATCTTAGGTACACCACGTTTTGAAAATGATAAGTATGAGAATAATGATGTGGCTGGTGTAGTAACAGGATTAGCGTGGACTAGTGTAGGAGGAGATATTCTATATATAGAATCAATTATCTCTAAAGGTAAAGGAGAACTATCTATCACGGGTAACTTAGGTACAGTGATGAAAGAGTCTGCTACTATCGCATTAGAGTATATTAAGGCTCATGCAGAAGAGTTAGATATAGCTCAAGAAGTATTTGATAATTATAAGATACATATCCACGTACCAGAAGGGGCAACGCCTAAGGACGGACCTAGTGCAGGTATTACGATGTTAACCTCTATGGTATCGTCATTTACTCAACGCAAGGTGAAAAAGAACTTAGCGATGACAGGTGAGATAACTTTAAGAGGAAAGGTGCTTCCTGTAGGAGGTATTAAAGAGAAGATTCTTGCAGCTAAGCGTGCTAATGTGAAAGAGATCATCTTGTGTAAAGATAATAGAAAAGACATCGATGATATTAAAGAAGAGTATCTTAAAGGATTGACTTTCCATTATGTAGATAAAATGGAAGAAGTCTTAGAGATCGCAATTACAAATCAGAAGGTAAAGAATGCTAAGAAGCTAGAAGTAGCTAAAAAGTAAAACTTATTAGATAGGATAGAGAAAGCCTCACTTTTATAAAAGTGAGGCTTTTTTAGTTATAAGAGGTTCTTGGCTGTATTTTGTGACCTTAAAATGATGGGAATTTTTACAGATTAACTTACTTTTGCTAGCCATTATTGTAGAAAATAGTCGTATTTTTAAGGTGCTTTTTTAGTATTTGTTTTACAATGAGTGTTTTAAAAAGGTGTTTTGATTAGAAATAGCTATTTATAAAGTGTTTTTAAAAAGATACGAAAGCTTATAAATACTACTATATTTGACAAATCAATGAGTTTTAAACTAATTTTAAATTTTTCAATTTGAAAAAGATTACTATAGCGATTGATGGTTTTTCCTCTACCGGGAAAAGTACATTAGCGAAATCATTAGCGAAGTCTCTTAGCTATGTATATATAGACACAGGAGCTATGTATAGAGCGGTTACTTTGTCTGCAATGAGAAAAGGTTTGATAAAAGAAAATTACTTCAATAGAGAAGGGTTAATAGAGTCATTACCATCAGTAGAACTACACTTTGAGTACAATCCAGAGAAAGGATTTGCAGAAGTGTTCTTAAACCAAGAGAATGTAGAAGGTGTGATACGCAGTTTAGAGGTATCACAGTTTGTAAGTCAGATAGCAGAAGTACCTGAGGTAAGAAGAAAGTTGGTAGAACAACAACAAAATTTAGGTAAGTCTAAGGGGGTAGTAATGGATGGAAGAGATATAGGAACAGTTGTGTTTCCTGATGCAGAGTTAAAGATATTTATGACTGCCTCTCCAGAAATACGTGCTCAAAGACGCTTTGATGAATTGAAAGATAAAGACCCTAATGTGAGTTATGATGCAGTGTTTCACAATGTAGTAGAAAGGGATAAAATAGATACAAGCAGAGCAGATTCACCACTAGTAAAGGCAGATGATGCTGTAGAGGTAGATAATTCTAATTTAACTATAGAAGAACAGTTTAATTTAATTCTGGATTTAGCGCAAAAAAGAATTAAATAAATTATTATAAACACACTTATAAAACGAGGTTTAAGGGCATAAACTCTTAAACTAATAACACAGAAATAATATCACACGTAATGAATGTAAAAGCAAAATTGACGTTGATGAGTTACCTCGAATTTGCTGTTTGGGGGGCTTATTTAACATCTATGGGGAACTATTTAGGATCAGTTGGGCTAGGGCCTAAGATTGGTCTTTTTTATGCCATGCAAGGTATAGTATCTATTTTTATGCCTGCTATCATGGGAATAGTAGCTGATAGATGGATACCAGTTCAGAGGTTGTTAGGATTGAATCACTTAGCCGCAGCTATTTTTATGATTGCTACAGGTTATTACGGTTTTATAGCAGGAGGGGATGTAGACTTTACAACGATCTTTACACTTTACACTTGTAGTGTAGCTTTCTTTATGCCTACAATCGCTTTATCTAATTCAACTTCTTATGCAATATTAAAACAGAATCACCTCGATACGATTAAGGCCTTTCCGCCTATACGTACTTTTGGTACAGTAGGATTTATCTGTGCGATGTTGTTTGTTAACTTTTTTGGGTTCCACAGTGATGGTTCTTTAGGGTTTAACTTTGGTGGAGATATCGCTTTTGAGAGTTTTCAATCTAATTATTATCAATTCTTTGTATCAGGTGTTTTAGGAATAGTTCTTTTCTTATACAGTTTCGTATTGCCTAATTGCCCTATTAATAAATCTAATGAGAAGCAGAGTTTAGCAGATGCTTTTGGACTAAAGGCATTCAGTTTGTTTAAAGAGAAGAAGATGGCAGTATTCTTTATCTTCTCAATGTTGCTAGGAGTGTCATTACAGATTACGAATGGGTATGCGAATCCTTTTATTACGAGTTTCTCTAAAGTACCAGAATACGCTGACTCTTGGGGAGCACATAATGCTAATGCGTTAATCTCGTTATCACAAGTTTCAGAAACCTTGTGTATCTTGTTAATTCCATTTGTTCTTAGAAAATTTGGTATTAAAGTAGTAATGTTGATGTCAATGTTTGCTTGGGTTCTTCGTTTTGGATTCTTTGGTATAGGTGATCCAGGAAATGGAGTATGGATGTTTATATTGTCTATGATTGTTTATGGAATTGCATTTGACTTCTTTAATGTATCAGGTTCTCTATATGTAGATAATGAGACAAGTGAAGATATTCGTTCTTCTGCACAAGGAGTATTTATGATGATGACTAACGGTTTTGGAGCAACAATAGGTATGCTTATCGCTCAGTACATTGTGAATCACTTTGTATATAGCCAAGAAGATGTTACTTTACAGTTAGAAGGTTGGAGACATTCATGGCTTATATTCGCAGGATATGCTTTAGTAGTAACTATATTGTTTGCTATTATATTTAAGTATAAACACAATCCACAGGCTGTAGAAGAAAACATAAAAGAGTAAATATGTATTCTTTCTTTTAAGAGAATATTTTTAGATATAAAAAAAGCGTGCTAAATCTTGATTTAGCACGCTTTTTTATGGTTCGATTATCTTATTTGTTCTTGCGTTTAGCAGCTCTTTTGGCTTCTACTGCTCTGTTACGAGGTTTAGTTTTACGTGGGTTACGTTTACCAGGACCTCCAAGATTTACCTTTTGGTTTTTGTCTTTTTTCTCGTGGAAAGCAGCTCCTTTTTCTATTGGCTTTTTAACCTTAGCAAGTTGTTTAGACTTTAACTTAGATTTTTCAAACTCCATAAGTGACTCAGAGATGACTACTTCTTCTGGGATTGTCATTGCTCTAAGTTCTTTCTCCATTAGAATCTCTGCAGCTAATTTTACTTCTTCCTCTTTAGGGTCTACGATAGAGATAGCCGTACCTTTTTTATCAGCACGTCCTGTACGTCCTATTCGGTGAATATACTGTTCTGGAGAGTCAGTGAACTGTAAGTTGATTACGTGGCTAATATCAGAGATATCAAGTCCACGAGCCATTATATCTGTAGTTAGAAGACCTCTTAATTCATTCGCTTGGAACTCAGCCATAGATCTCATACGGAAGTTCTGAGATTTGTTAGAGTGAATTACAGTGAACTCTTCAGGAAAGGCTGCGTCTAGCTTTTCCATTACAACATCTGCAAGACGTTTACTGTTGATAAAGATAAGTACTCTATTAAACTCTTCTTTATTGCTAAGTAAGTGCATTAATAGATTTAACTTCGTGTTGAAGTTAGGTACATTATATATCTGTTGATCTATATTCTCTAACGGAGTTCCAGAAGGAGCAAGAGATACTTCTTCAGGGAAGTCAAAATATTCGTCAAGTACTTCGTCTACTTCTTCTGTCATAGTAGCAGAGAATAAGATATTTTGACGTTTTCCTTTCATCATTGTAAGAATAGATGTAAGCTGTGTTCTAAACCCTAAGTTTAGTATTTCATCAAATTCATCAATGACTAACTTCTGTAAATTATCAAAACGCAATACTCCATCTAGAGCTAAGTCCATCATACGTCCAGGTGTACCTACTAGGATATCTACACCTTCATAGACAGCTTTTCGTTGTGTATTGATATTGGTACCACCATATACCCCTAATGTTCTTACAGACATATAGGCTGTAAGCTTTTCTACTTCATCTACTACTTGTACTACAAGTTCACGTGTAGGTACTAGTATCACTACTCTAGGAGATTCAGCATGGCTAAACTTCCATTGTTTTAAGATAGGTAGAAGGTAGGCAAATGTCTTTCCTGTACCTGTTTGGGCAATACCCATCATATCTCTTCCAGAAAGAATAACTGGAAATGATTTAGCTTGTATAGGAGTTGGTGAAATAATATTAAGCTCATTAAGAGCTTTTTCAAGGGCTTTCGGTAGATTAAATTGCTCGAAAGTATTCATATATGTCGATATTTGCAGCAAAGATACGTTTATTTTTTTTGCAATATCAAATAGTTTCTATTGTCTTAACGAATAGTTTTTGAGCTAAATAGGATAAAATAGCTAATAAAAAAACAATTACATAAGTCCTTGTAATGAATTGTGCTCCCATTAGAAAAGTGGAGACCTAAACTTACTATAGACTTAAATGATTTTCTTGATTACTCTTAGTTTATGAGTATGTCTACCAGAATCGATATTATAAATTCCTAAGTGATCTAGTCTGTCTATACGGACTTTTCCATGAGCATGTATGATATAGTTGTTCTCCATGATTATCCCTACATGGATGATATTACCCTCAGCATTGTCAAAGAAAGCTAAGTCACCTATTTCGCTTTCTTCGATGAAGCTTAAGGCTTCTCCTATAGCTGCTTGTTGTGAGGCATCACGAGGAATTCTATATCCATTGATTCTGTAAACCATTTGTGTAAAACCAGAACAGTCTATTCCGAAAGGCGTTTTCCCTCCCCATAAGTAAGGAGTATTTAAGTACATAAACGCAGTCTTTAGAAAAGTTTGTTTTGTAAATTGACCAGTGATAGTCAGTCCTTCATAAGTGAAGTTATCTGTATTGATGCTGTTCTTTTTTAATCCTGTAAGACAACTACCAAGAGGTACTGCCATTAAGTGATTGTTGTTAGAAGAAATAAAGTCTACTAACTCCGCAGAGTGAATAACAGATGTGTTTTGAAGGTATTTATAATCTTCTTCAGAGATTTCTTGATATTGTTTATTATCTATCCAACCTTGGTACTTGTCGAAAGCTAATTCTATTTTCGACCACTTCTCTGTTCTTTCTAAAATAGTAAAGTGTTCACCGAAAAGGACTTGAGAGACCATTTCGCTTCTGTCGCTTGGTTCAAGTCTTAAGGGTACAATGGCAAGGTTGCAATATGCAAACATAATATAGGTTTGAATTAAAGTACAAAAATAAAAGATGAGTTTGAACTAATCAAACTCATCTTGAATATATTATTAAAAATTAAGCTCTTTCGATAACTAATGCTGATGCACCACCACCACCATTACAGATAGCAGCAGCTCCTATTTTTGCATTGTTTTGTTCTAATACACTTAATAATGTTACGATGATACGAGCACCAGAACATCCTAGAGGGTGACCTAAAGAAACAGCTCCACCGTTTACGTTTACCTTTTCTGGATCGATATTAAGTAATTTAGTATTTGCAATACCAACTACAGAGAACGCTTCGTTAAATTCGAAGAAGTCCACATCTTCGATAGCTACATTCGCTTTTTTAAGCGCTTTAGGCAATGCTTTAGCAGGAGCAGTAGTAAACCACTCAGGCTCTTGAGCAGCATCCGCATATCCTTTGATATAAGCTAGAGGTTTTAATCCTAAGCTTAAAGCTTTTTCTTCACTCATGATTACTACAGCAGCAGCTCCATCATTGATAGTAGAAGCATTAGCAGCAGTCACCGTTCCTTCTTTTGTAAAAGCAGGGCGTAAAGAAGTAATCTTATCTAATTTTACATTTGTGTATTCCTCATCCTTAGAAACTACGATAGCATCTCCTCTTCGTTGAGGTACAGATACAGGAACTACCTCGTTGTTAAACTTACCAGCATCCCATGCTTTTGCAGAACGCTCATAAGATTTAATAGCGAAGTTATCTTGTTCTTCTCTTGAGATATTATGTGTACTAGCGCATAAGTCAGCAGATACTCCCATAGCATTATTGTCATAAGCATCTACTAGACCGTCATTTTGTAAACCATCAATGATAGTTGCAGGACCAAATTTGTTACCATTACGCATGTGAACATAATGAGGAATCATACTCATATTCTCCATTCCACCCGCTACAACTATTTCTGCATCACCTGCCATAATAGCTTGTGTCCCTTGCATAATCGCTTTCATACCTGATGCACAAACTTTATTTATTGTAGTACAAGCTACCTCTTTAGACAAACCTGCTTTTAAAGCCGCTTGACGTGCAGGTGCTTGTCCTTCTCCTGCTTGAACTACATTCCCCATCAATACTTCATCTACTAGATTAGTATCAAGGTTGATCTTATCTAGCGCCCCTTTAATAGCAGTAGCACCTAATACTGTAGCTGGTACAGTTGATAAACTTCCTAAGAAACTTCCTATTGGTGTTCTAGCAGCAGAAACAATAACTACTTTTTTACTCATAATTTATAGAATTAATTAAGTTTGATTTTTGTTTTAAAACTTTAGACCTTCTGTAAGGCTCAATAAAGATGTGGGAAAATACATAAAATATCTTGATTTTGGATAATTATCTAAGAAATAAAAAAATAATGTTTTTTTTATTTGTGTTTACTTCCTTGACTATGAATAGGTTTGTTTTTATGTGGTAATTTTTTGTTGTTTTTTTCTTTCAAAAGCTTGCATAGAACCAAAAGTAGTGCTAAGTTTGCATCCGCATTAGAGAAGTAATTCTCTTAGCAACGGAGAGGTGCCGGAGTGGTAACGGAGCAGATTGCTAATCTGTCATCGGGTAACCGATGCCAGGGTTCGAGTCCCTGTCTCTCCGCTTCTTTCGGGGTGTAGCGTAGCCCGGTCATCGCGCCTGCTTTGGGAGCAGGAGGTCGCAGGTTCGAATCCTGCCACCCCGACGAAAGAAAAACATCTAATGTTTTTTGGTTAGGTCCAATAGCTCAGCTGGATAGAGCAACTGCCTTCTAAGCAGTAGGTCTCAGGTTCGAATCCTGATTGGATCACAGAAGCCTCAACGTAAGTTGAGGCTTTTTTGTTTTTAAATTGTTTTAGTTGATTTCTTTAAACAGAATAATAACATTTATTTTATTCTATAAAAGCTTAAATGTTATATCTTTATATAAACTAAATAATTGAATAATATCTAATTATGGGTAAACAAGTGTCTTTAAGGTTTACAAATAAAGCAGGAAGTGTAGTTGCTAGTATTTCTGTGTTGTCTTTTAAAGAAGATAATACATTCATAGTGTATACTCCTCAATTAGATATAAGTGGATATGGTAATACTTATGAAGAAGCCCTAAATTCTTTCGAGAATTCGCTAGAGATGTTTCTAGACTATACAACTAATAAAAATACTTTGTATAAGACTTTATCTGATTTAGGTTGGAAACTTATAAAAGGGAGTGAGAAAAAGCCAAAAAAAATATCAGCTCCTCTATTGAGTCAGTTGATAATAAAAAATGATTATTTAGCGGATTTATTGAATAATCAATCTTTACAAACCTCAAGTAAAGAAGTAGTAATCCCTATTTAATAACTACGTATGAATACCTATAAGCTCAGTAACATTCCTCTCAAAACAATGTGTTGGTTTATAGAACATAATGGATGTAAGGATGTCGGAGGAATAGGTGGGCATAAAAAATATGTAAGAAAAGACTTGACTAGACCGATTATTATACAATCACATATAGATCCTGTGCCTGAGTTTATTGTTAAGCAGATTCTTCGGCATTTAGGTTTTGATAAAAAGCAGTTTCATGAGTATTTAAAAGCTTATTATTAAGTATAGAATATATAAGAGATTATTTGTCTTTTTGCGTTCAAATGGAATGCTTATTTTATTCTTCATAACAGTAGTTTTTAGTTCTTTTCTTTTTTACAGTAATGTGTCTTGTTAGGAGGGAGAATAGTTAAATCTAGAAGTGGTGTCAATATTTTGTCACTAGGTAAAATCAAATCTATCCTATAATCTAGGTCTGATAGAATAAGAATATCCTACAGAATCTTATTTGCACACCCCAGATATCCTTTTTATTTTTGAGACTAACGACAATAAAACTTACCGTAAATGATTACAGCTATTCAAGATTGTGTCTTAGTCAATCAAAAGAATATTTTTTATAAACACTTTTTTTATCAAGGAGAGAGTAAGTACACGCTAGTATTATTACATGATTCATTAGGCTGTGTTACCCTGTGGAGAGATTGGCCAGAATTGTTAGTAGAACGGTTGCAGTGTGATGTAGTAGTATATGACAGAGTAGGGTACGGGCTATCAGATAAGATGGATACTACGAAGAGAGGAAAAGACTATCTAAAGCAAGAAGCAGTATTCTTAAAAGACTTATTGGAAGAATTAGAGTTAGAGCGTGTCGCTTTATTTGGGCATAGTGATGGTGCGTCTATTGCTCTATTATTTGCAGCAATGTATCCAGATCACACTTTAGCCTTAGTAGCTGAGGCAGCACATATCTTTGTAGAGAAAGTAACTTTAGAAGGAGTGCAAGCTGCTAAGACTGCTTATGAGACTACAGATTTAGCCGAGCGCTTGGTGAAATATCACGGAACTAAGGTAGATGATGTAGTCCGAGCATGGGTAGATACTTGGTTATCTTCAGAATACCAAGATTGGACAGTAGAAGAGGAGATGAAAGGAATACTGTCTCCATTGTTATTTATACAAGGAGATCAAGACGAGTATGGTAGTCTAGACCAAGTAGAGAAAACAATAGCGAAGGCTCAAGGAATTGCAGAGAAGGTTATTTTTCCTAATGTAGGGCATACTCCGCATAAAGAGATAAAAGAGCAAACACTAGAAGTTATAGTATCGTTCTTTCAAAAGAACATATAATTACAGTGCTTTTAGCGCTTCTATTTTGTCATAGAATAGTTTCTCTAGTCTTGGGTCAACACTACTCAAATAAGCGCTCTTTAAGCTTTCTAAGTATTTGTTTAGATCAGTTACGGTACTTCCAGGGTCTAGGTGAAAAGGTGTACTTAGATTCTTAGAAAGAATAATTTCGAATGCGTTGTTGATGTATTGTTGTTTATCCATGATTCTACAGATGTAATTAGAGTACAAAGGTACACAGAATTCAGAAGCATTAAAAAAACAAAGAGCGCTTATTTAATGTATTAAATAAGCGCTCTTTGTTTTGGCTTTATATCTAGATTAGATTCCTTTAGTTGGAATCTCTATTTCATATACTTTGCCTTTTACTTTTAAACTAGTGTTTACTAACCATGGGTTGTATAGTTTTAGTAATTTGTAGTTGATACCTTGTTCTTTTGCGAATAAAGCTAAGTCATCTATATCATAAGATACACTCACTTTTTTAGTAGGTACTATTGGATATTTTTCAGATTCCGGAACGTCAAAACCGTATTTTACAGGGTTAGACATAATCTCTTTTAAGGCTAATATTCTGAATACGTATCTAGAAGTCTCTTGGTTTAAGAATAAGTCATAGTAGTCCTCTACATATTGACTTTCCATAGCGCGTGACATACCAGCCATTCCTCTATTATAAGATGCAGCAGCCATTGTCCAGCTACCGAAACGGTTTTTGGCACTTTGGAAGTATCTGCACGCAGCTTCTGTTACTTTGATTAAGTCGTATCGTTCGTCTACGTATTCATCTATGTATAAGTTAAAGTCCTTAGATGTTCCTTTCATGAACTGCCAGAATCCACTAGCTCCAGCAGGAGATACCGCATTAGCTAGTCCGCTCTCTATCACACATAAGTACTTAAAGTCATCAGGAATACCATTCTTTTTTAAGATTGGTTCGATGATAGGGAAGAACCTATGCGCTCTTTTTATCGTTGTTATGGTCGTACCGTGAAGATTCGTATTGATGATCATCTCTCGGTCAAATCTTTCTTTTACATCTATCTTGTCTAAAGGAGCTTTTTCTCCAGCGAAGTTAGCAGATAGCGGTAGAGGATGAGCGTGTAAGGCAGCTTCATTATGATCCTCCGTAGAGCTAGCTATAGTAGTAGCAAACATAAACGAAGAAGCTACTGCTATAATAGCAGCGGTTACAAATACAGTTCTAAGTGTCTTTTTCATTATTTTTCTTAAGTATAATCGTTTCTAAATTTTCATTAAACCATTTGTGCTTGATGATAATCATCGCATGAGTACCTCCTTTTACCTCGATGGCAGATTGTATATTCTTGTAAGGGAATATCTCATCGTTAGTCCCGTGTATGTGTACTACATTAGCTAATGGTTTGTCTTGTTTCCAATGCAGTACTTCTCTGATACACCAGTCTACATATTCCTTATCTCTTATCGGGAGATAGCGATCATATAGTGCTAATCTTTTCTTCTTTTTCTCTGAAGCTGTTTTTTTGATAACGTTCCAAAGAGTAGGGATAAGAGATGTAGGCAACCATTTATAGAGTCCTGTTTTTCTAGCGATACGATAGCGTTTAGGGAACTCTTTATTAGAACGTACACTCGAAATAATAATTGTCTTTCTTACAGAAATTAATTTACTTATTTCTTGAGCTATAATTCCTCCAAAAGAAACGCCTATTAAGATAGGATTATCATGTGTGATTAGGGGAAGATAACGCTTTACGTATTGTTCTAGTGATTCAGATTTATTTATAGGTAACCATTCTAAAAAGACAATTTCAAACTTTTCTTGATTCAAACTAAGATGTTCAAAAATCAAAGAAGTAGAGGACATACCTGGAAAGAAATAAATAGGTATTTTGCTCATTATAAATATTTTAAATCGTTTTTATAAGGTTATGTGGAAAAAAATCCCGAACTTTGCTAAATATAGAGATTATAGTAACTTAAAAAAAGAAATACTAGATATTTTATTTTTTACTACAGTTTTAACGAGAAATAATCCAATAAGAGCAGATTTATCGCATATACATCATGAGGTATATTAGTGATTAGAGATAATCATTTAGCATACCTGAGGTACTGTTATATGCTATAGTGTATTAGTTGGTCGTTAGAGAGTAGGAGTATACACTTACCCTCCTAATTAGTTTAGGAAGCACTGCAGTTATTATAATTTGTTTTGTAATCATAAAACTTGGAGATATAATGGAAATTAAAGACAATGAGTTACTACGTCAGTTCGAGTATGAGACTGAGCAAGGGTTGCTTAGTGTAGAGTATTCACTACAAGAAAGAAAGATTTTTCTTACAAAACTTACTGGATTAGAAGAAGCTTTACCAACACAAGCGTCTGACTTTTTAAAAGGTATTTTGGAGATGTTGAGAGAGAAGAGATTAAGAGTAGTACCTACACATCCTAAGATTGTTTCTTTCTTTAGAAAGAACCCTACGTATAAAGAGATGTTACCTCCTGGTATCCGTATCTAAGTAATATTATACACTTTATAGCCTTTTAAAATAATAAGGACTAAAAAGTAATGATATAAAAAAGCCTGTTTAGAAGATTCTAAACAGGCTTTTTTATATTTCTATATTGTATCAGATTTCTAATCTGTGACGGTCTATTGATGTCGTGTATAAACTTGTGTTAGATAAACTCTAACCTTACGATACCATCCTCATCTATCTTCGTTAATTTCACTGCGTGTAACGTATTTACTAAGGCTGGATCCCATGGTGTTTTTACCTTCACATAGTTCTCTGTGAATCCGTGGATATATCCTTCTTTATTCTCACCTTCAAACAGAACTGTTTTCTCTTTCCCGATTTGAGACTCATAGAACGCACGGCGTTTCTTTACAGAAAGTCCTCTTAGCATTTTACTTCTCTTATTACGTACATTCATAGGTACCACTTCATCCATATCTACAGCCTCTGTATTATCGCGCTCTGAGTATGTAAATACGTGTAGGTACGAAATGTCTAAATCACTTAAGAAATTATACGTCTCTAAGAATTTCTCATCAGACTCACCAGGGAATCCTACGATCACATCCACACCGATACAGCAGTCTGGCATCACTTCTCTGATCTTCTCTACTCTCTCTACATATAACTCACGTAGGTAACGACGTTTCATTTTTTTAAGAATGTCGTTACATCCAGACTGTAATGGAATGTGGAAGTGAGGAACGAATGTTCTACTCTTCGATACGAAGTCTATTGTCTCATTCTTTAATAAGTTAGGCTCGATAGAAGAGATACGAAGTCTCTCTATACCCTCTACTTTATCTAATTCTTGTACTAGTTCTAAGAAAGTGTGTTCGTGTTTCTTATTCCCAAACTCTCCTTTACCATAGTCACCGATATTCACTCCTGTCAGTACGATCTCTTTTATATTCTGAGCAGAGATCTCAGCTGCATTTTTCAATACATTATCCATAGTATCACTACGTGAGATACCACGAGCTAATGGGATGGTACAGTATGTACATTTATAATCACATCCATCTTGTACTTTAAGGAAAGCACGTGTTCTGTCACCTATAGAATAACTCCCTACGTAGAAGTCAGCCTCTGAAATTTCGCATGAATGCACTTGTCCCATTTCATTTTTAGACAAGTCATTGATGTAATCTGTTATTTTAAACTTCTCTGTTGCTCCTAATACTAAGTCTACACCATCTACAGAAGCTAGTTCTTCTGGTTTTAATTGAGCATAGCATCCTACTGCAGCTACGAAAGCTTTATCGTTTTTCTTCTGAGCCTTTTTTACTATTTGCTTAAATTGTTTATCTGCATTTTCTGTTACAGAACATGTATTGATAACATATATATCAGCCACTTCTTCGAAATCTACTCTATCGAATCCTTCCTCTGCAAAATTTCTAGCGATAGTGGAAGTTTCTGAGAAGTTAAGCTTACAACCTAATGTATAAAAAGCTACTTTTTTTCTATTTTCCATAATGATTACTTACTAAGTAGTAACTTTGAATTATATTTACTTTTTCAATATTGAAAAGGTTTGCAAATTTACGTACAAAAATCGGTTTGATGAAATCAATAATTCATTACGTTTCAATATTTTGTGTCTGTGCACTGACGTTTTCTTGTCAGAAAAAAACAGCTAATCAGGATAAAAATTTAGTTTTTAGATATAACGAGAATGCTAATATTCAGACACTAGACCCTGCTTTCGCAAGAAATATGGCTATCATCTGGCCGTGTAATCAACTCTTTAACGGATTAGTGCAGTTAGACGATAGCTTGCATATACAAGCAGATATCGCCAAGTCATGGACGATCAGTGAAGACGGTAAGCAGTATGACTTTATGCTGAGAAGGGATGTCTATTTTCACAAGCATAGCCACTTTGGGGCAGATAGTACTCGTGCAGTAGTAGCTAGTGATTTCGAATACAGCTTTAACAGGGTATTAGATGCAGATGTGGTTTCGCCAGGAGCGTGGATATTCCAGAAGGTAAAGAATTTTAAGGCAATCAATGATACCGTCTTTCGCATCGAATTAAAAGAAGCTTTTCCTGCCTTTTTAGGATTGCTGTCGATGAGGTATGCTTCTGTAGTACCGAGAGAGATAGTAGAGGATAAGACGATAGACTTTCGTTCTCATCCCATCGGTACAGGGCCTTTCTATTTTAAATTTTGGGAAGAGAACATTAAGTTAGTCCTTCGCAAAAATCCAAACTACTTCGAAAGAGATGAACAAGGCAATGCATTGCCTTATCTAGAGGCAGTAGCCATAACATTCTTGCCAGATAAGCAGAGTGGTTTTTTACAGTTTTTGCAAGGTAATCTAGACTTTATATCCGGCTTAGATCCATCTTATAAGGATGATATTATCACAGAGAATGGAGAGTTAAATCCGAAGTATAAGGAGAAGGTGCAGATGGTGACAGGCCCTTATCTAAATACAGAGTACCTAGGCTTTAACTTAGAGGCACCAGGTGCTATACAAGATGTAAGAATACGCAAAGCCCTAAATATGGGGTTTGACCGAAACAAGATGTTGTTGTATCTGCGTAGTGGTATGGGAGATGGAGCAGTAGGAGGAATTATACCACAGGGTCTCGGAGGGCACTTTAGTACTGATAAACTCTATAATCCAGAAGAGGCTAAAGCACTAGTGGATGATTATAAGAAGACGAGTAAAGAGAGTAAGGTAGAGATCACCTTGTCTACGAATGCTAACTATCTCGATATCGCAGAATACCTACAACGCGAGTGGAAAAAACTAGGGATAGAAGTAATAGTAGATGTGACACCGCCTGCTTCTCTACGTCAGGGTATGGCATCAGGTAAGGTGTCATTCTTCAGAGGAAGTTGGATAGCAGACTATCCTGATGCAGAGAATTACCTTTCGTTATTTTATTCAAAGAACAAGGCTCCTAATGGGCCTAACTATACTCGCTTCACTAATCAAAAGTTTGATCAGCTCTATGAACAAGCTTTTAAAGAAGTGTCAGAAGAGAAGCGAAATAGTATCTATCAACAGATGGATCAGATTATAGCAGATGAGGTACCCGCTATCATCTTGTTTTACGACAGAGCAGCGAGGTTCTCTCATCAGAATGTAAAAGGACTAGGAATTAACCCTATGAACAATTTATTTTTAAAGAGAGTTTACAAAGAATAATATAGTCCCGCCGCAGTACCTACTGTGGGATAAGAATACAAAAAGTCAGTTCACACGATCTTGTGTGGGCTGACTTTTTTGTTTTTAGGAGTGTATAAGTCTTGTATTTATTTATGAATAGGTAGTAGGAGACTGTTTAGAGAAGTTTCGAAGTTGTTTACCATTATCCAGATAAGCTCATTAGAGGAGAATAGGTGGAATACAAAAGAAGCATTGTTCGACAAACAAGGCTCTAGCTCCACCATTCTCGAGGTATTGTCCATGTATTGTCGAGGGATTTGCAGATATCGTTAATGTTTATAGGGGTTGTGGGCATTTTAAGAGGAAGTGTATAATTAGGTGTTTTGTGTTTAATGTGTTGATATATAGTGTTTTGATTGTTTTGAGGTTGTGAAAAAAATGAGATTGTTTTTTTATTAATTACTCTGTTTAGCAGGTTTTTTGGGGGAGAAGGATAAAAAAAGAGAGATAGAAGTGACTTTTTTAGTCTTTATAAGTCTTTATACTAGCTGAAAAATAAAAAAGTAAACTAATTAATTTTGAATACATCTTACAGGTTTGTAGGAATTGAGAATCAGTGTTGTAGTTTTGAATGTATCACATAAATCAGAAATGCATTAGAATAGTGTCGTGTTTTGATTGTATTTCATCAAGTAAAACATAAGTGAGTCATCAGCTGTAAGTACCAGTAGGATGAATATTATTGCCTATTTATATCAGTAGATGTAGTGAGGATATGGATGTATTGTTTATTTTTGCGTATACCACCATTATTATAAAATAAATACCTTACGAACATGATGAATGAACTAGTTGTTTTAGTTGTAGATGATGAACCTAAAGTAGCTGAAGTACTCAAAACGATTATAGAGAAAAAAGTAGTATACCACGAACGAATAGTCGTACATACTGCCCATTCTGTGCAAGAAGCTGTAAAAGAAGTTAATGCTATATTACCTGATATTGTATTCTTAGATATTCACATGCCTGAAGAGGATGGATTTGAGTTATTTAATTATGTAGATAAAAGTACTTTCGAAGTGGTGTTTACTACAGCGTATGACCAGTATGCTATAGAGGCCATTAATAAGTATGACTGTCTGAAGTATCTACTGAAGCCGATAGGGATACAGGATGTACAGAACGTATTCGACAAATATAAAGAACTAGAGGGATATCACTACTTTTATAAGATTATAAAGAATAATCAGAAGCGCTATATCGTACGAGTAGAAGACATCGTGTACTGTAAGGCTGCGGATAACTACTGCGAGATTTATTTAAAAGATCAGAAATATTTAGTGTCTAAGACATTAAAGAATGTGGAAGATAAAATAAAGCATAAAAACTTTAAACGTGTAAATCGCTCTTATTTAGTGAATGTAGATCATATCGATTATATCGATAAGGATACGAATGTGATTTGTTTTAAAGAACAGATGGTAGTGAATCATGAAGAGGTGGATAATGTGATTACGGTGGCTTCTGCTATGATGAAGGAGCTTAATAGCCTTAATATATGAGATATTTACTAACTGTATTTTTTGTATTCTTTTACTTTATAGGATTCGGGCAGGGGATTATCACGAAGCAGTATACCATAGAGAATGGTCTGATGGCTAATGATGTACGTGCGCTATGTGTGGATTCTAAAGGGATAGTATGGATAGGGTCTCGATCTGGTCTAGCACAAAAAATACAAGGTATAGTAAAAGCGAATGAGGATGCTGCTCGATACCGATATACTAATATAACAGATATCATAGAGGATGATAAGCAGGGTATCTGGGTAGGGAGTTATGGACAAGGTATCTTATATAGAGGTAAAGGTGAGGTGCGTATCATCAGTGTACAGCAGGGACTTATCTCTAATAGAATAAGGCGATTATATCACAATGGTGATTATATCTATGTAGCTACCTCTGATGGGGTGTCTCTGATCTCTAAAAAAGACTTCTCAGTTATTACTCCTAGTTTTGTTACGAATAAGCATCACCCATTTGAGGTAAGTGATTTCTTTGAGTATCGAGGAGAGGTATATGTAGCTACGATTAATGATGGAATATTTAAGCTCATAAATAATGAGTTAGTTCTAGTAGAAAAAGAGGGAAGAATATTTGCTGCTATTGGTTTTGACGATAAGGTGTTTATCGGAGGTCAGGATGGCTTAGTAGTCAAAGATTTATCTACTAAAAAAGTGATAGCCAAGTATGATATTCCACCAGTCAAGGATATAAAGAAAGCAAATAATCAGCTGTATATCGTCAGTGGTGGAGTAGATGATAATAATGGGCGACTGTATAGATGGGATGGAGTCTCATTAGATAATATCACAGAGTACTTAGGAGTAGCTTCTACGGACTTCTATTCTGTGGGATATGATGAAAAGAATGACTTCTTATATATAGGGACTAAATCTCAAGGGGTATTTCAGATCGATTTATTCTCTCCTCTGAGTTATGATAGCTCACACGGAGGAGTATCTGTTATAAAAAAGTTGAAAGACAGAGTGTTCTTCTTTACTCAAAAAGGAGTGTTGATACAGAATAAAGATGAGGAAGTAGGGACTATACCTCTATCAGCATTTAAGCATTATCAAGAACAGCATTATCGCAAACATTTAGCTATAACTACGAAAAGCAATCACTTTTTTGAGATTGATTATACGGTGCCTGTAGATAAGATTATATTCTACTCCGCAGTAGAGTATAATGGTGCGATTTGGGTTAGTAGTAGTATAGGTGTGTTTCAGATAGGGTATAACGGGTATATTTTATCTTATCATTCTATTCATACCTACCAGTTTGGCTTTTATCAAAACAGATTTATTGAGACTAATCCTTTTGGAGGAGTAAGGGTGTATCAGGATTTGAATAAGATGGACTATCAGTACCACTTTAGGGTAGATAGTGAGGATATACCAAGAGATATCGTAGATATAGAGTATGTAGGAGACAAGATGTTTTTGGCAGGAGCTCTAGATGGATTGTATACTTTCGATGGAAAGAACTTTATGTCCTTGTCTAAGCGCAATCTGTTTCCTGAGAATAGATTAAAGAAGATAGAGAGAGGAGCTAATAATACGCTTTACGTAGCTACGGACTTTAATGACATTTATATACTAGAGACGCAGAGCGGAAAGTATATGGTGAAGGACTTTATCTCAAATAAAGATATTGTAGGAGCCAATATAACCTTGCTCAAGTGTATAGGACAAAAGATCTTAATAGGAACGAGTAAAGGGCTAACCGTTATAGATGATAATCACAAGTTTCAATTTAATAAGGAACAAGGCTTTGGCAATGAAGAGATCCTATCTTATGAGTTAAAGGATAATTTGCTATTCATAGGGACAGTAGATGGGGTGTATACGTTAGATATCACTTATTTTAAAAGAAGAAATGTTCAGTATGAGGTCAATATTTCGGAGATTACAGTCAATGGACATGAATTAGAAAAAAATGGTGAGGTCTATCATCATATACGAAAGTTAGAATTAGATAGCAGAGAGAATAATATTCAGATAGGCTTCGAAGTATTAGGAACGAAGTTTCCAGGCAAATTAGAGTTTCAGTACCGCTTAAAGTTAGGCGAGAATTGGATCAGTGTAAAAGAGAATAGGCTAGATTTACATTATCTAGAGTCAGGACTATATCCTATCGATATTAAGGTGTATGACTATGACAGTGGAAATGAACTAATATACCCACTCTTATTAGTAGAGGTAGATAAACCGTTTTATGCAAAGGCTTGGTTTATTATATTATGTGCTATTCTACTATTAACTGTTTCTTCTTTGTTCTATTTATTTAGGTTTAAACAGTTGAGAAAAGTTCAAATAGCAGAACGTAAAAGGCTAGAATATCAAAAGAGATTAGCAGAGGTAAAATTACAGTCTGTACGTAGTCAAATGAACTCTCACTTTATCTTTAATGTATTGAGTTCTATTCAGTACTATATTATAAAAGAAGAGGTAGATGATGCACTCTTTTATTTAGAGCGTTTTGCTCAATTGATTAGGACAACATTAGATATGTCTACCAGAGAACGCATTACCTTAAATGAGGAATGCGAGTACCTGAGCACATACGTCGAGATTGAAAATATGCGATTAGACGGAAGGGTGAGTTTCGAGATAGATGCAAAGGGAGTAGATCTAAGAGGTATATTAGTTCCTCCTTTATTACTACAGCCTTTCGTAGAGAATAGTTTAGTACATGCTTTTCCTCAGCATATAAAGAGTCCTCGTATTGTGATTCGTATTTATAAAACAGAAGAAGAGTATTTAGCTATAGAAATAAAGGACAATGGAGTAGGAAATACTGCTGTGAATAATAAGAAACATGAGTCTAAAGGTATGGCTATCGTGAAAGAGAGAATCTCACTAATCCAATCGTATCTAGATGATGACTTAATCATCAAGCATGATAGCGAAGGAACATTAGTGAGAATAGTATTAAAAAATGTTTTAAAGTAATCAATGAAGAGATTTCTTTTTTTAGGCATATTCATTATGTATATGCTGTCTAATGTATATGTGTTTTTTAATTATAGTGCATTAGTTAGAGATAGTGATTTTAGTATAAAGGTGTTATTTGGTGCTATAGCATTGACGATGTCGTTAAGCATACTTATATTCTATGGTGTAGGGAAGAGAATGCCTGTATATTTAGCATCATATTTCTATAGAATAGGTACGGGTTGGCTTATGTTGAGTATATACGCTTTTATGCTGTGTTTACTTTTTGATATAGGAGCATTGATTAATCATTTTACACAGCAGTCTACCTTGTTTATTTATGATCATTACTCTTCTGCACGTGGTTCTCTATTGATACTGTTGACATTAGTAATTGCGTTTATAGGACATATTACCTATCTTAAAAAGAAGAGAAAAGAAGTAGTGATCAAGGTGAATAAGAAGTTGCCTAAAGAGCTTCGTTTTGTTTTGTTAACAGATTTGCATCTTGGGTATGCTATAGAACACAAAGAGTTAAATAAATGGGTAGATACTGTCAATGCAGAGCATGCTGATGCTGTACTTATCGCAGGAGATGTGATAGATGTAAGTCTGATACCATTACAATATTATAAGTTAGATGAGGTATTAAAGCAGTTTAAGAGTGAGTATGGTACATATGCCTGTCTAGGTAATCACGAATATCTGGCAGGGGTAGAAGGAAGCGTTACGTTCTTAAAATCAGCAGGTATAAATATATTACGAGATCAGGTCAAGGTACTAGAAGATATAAACGTGAATCTGATAGGACGAGATGATAAGACGAATAGACATCGTAAAGAGTTAGGTGAACTGATGGAGAACATAGATGGTGACAAACTGAATATTCTATTAGATCATCAACCTTACGCCTTAGAAAATGCGGTGAACAATAGAGTGGATCTACAGTGTTCTGGACATACACATAGAGGACAGATGTGGCCTGTGTCTTGGATAACAGATCGGTTATTTGAGAATTCGCATGGGTATCTAAAGAAAGAGGATACACATATCTATGTCAGTTCTGGTGTAGGAATATGGGGAGGTAGATATAGAATAGGTACTGTGTCAGAATACGTCGTAATCAGAGTACAAGGAATATAATAAAATAAAGGCTATTTTTGTAAAAAAATATTAGATTGTGAATTACTTATCGGTTGAGAATATAGCGAAATCATTTGGTGCGAGAACATTGTTCGAGGATGTATCATTTGGAATTAATAAAGATCAGAAAATTGCTTTCGTAGCAAAGAATGGAACAGGTAAAACAACCATTTTAAAAATCCTGACAGGAGAAGACTTTCCAGATGCAGGACAAGTAGTCATGCGCAAAGGTATCCGTATGGCCTTTTTGCCTCAGGAGCCTGTACTGCAAGATGAATTGACAATAGAAGAAAGTATTTTTGCTTCCGACAATGATACTTTAAAAATCATAGAAGAATACGAAAAAGCATTAGAAAATCCAGAAGATGTAGATGCTTATCAGAAGGCATTCGAGAAGATGGATGCTCATAATGCTTGGGATTTCGAGACACAGTATAAACAAATCTTGTTTAAGCTGAAGTTAGAAGATCTGAAGATAAAAGTAAAAACACTATCAGGAGGACAACGCAAAAGGTTAGCATTAGCTATTATCTTAATTAATAGACCAGACTTGTTAATCCTAGATGAGCCTACTAACCACTTAGATCTAGAGATGATCGAATGGTTAGAGAATTACTTCGCTAAGGAAAATATTACGTTGTTTATGGTGACGCACGACCGTTTCTTTTTAGAAAGGGTTTGTAATGAAATTATTGAACTAGATAATGGTAAGATTTATCAGTATAAAGGAAACTACTCTTATTATCTAGAGAAAAAAGAGGAACGTCTAGCGATAGAGAATGCAAGTATAGACAAGGCGCAGAACTTGTTTGTAAAAGAGTTGTCTTGGATGAGAAGACAGCCTAAAGCACGTACAACTAAGTCTAAGTCTCGTATTGATGACTTCTATGTAATTAAAGAAAAAGCACATAGTAGAAGACGTGAACACCAAGTAGAGTTAGAAATCAATATGGAGCGTATCGGTAGTAAGATCGTGGAGCTTCATAAACTACATAAGAAGTTTAAGGATAAGGTCATCTTAAATGACTTTAGTTATAATTTCAATAAAGGTGAACGTATAGGTATTATCGGAAAGAATGGTAGTGGAAAGTCTACTTTCTTAAATATCCTTACTCAAGGTATACTACCAGATGCTGGTAAAGTAGTGGTAGGAGAAACTATAAAAATAGGATACTATACACAAGGAGGGATTAATATAAAACCAGAACAGAAGGTAATCGATGTGATTAAAGAGTTCGGTGAGTATATTCCATTGGCTAAAGGTAGATCTATATCGGCAGGACAGCTTCTAGAGCGTTTCTTATTTGATAGAAAGAAACAACATGACTTCGTAGAGAAATTAAGTGGAGGGGAGCTAAAACGTCTTTATTTATGTACAGTATTGATTCAGAACCCTAATTTCTTGATTCTGGATGAGCCTACGAATGATTTGGATATCGTGACTTTAAATGTCTTAGAAAGCTTCTTATTAGACTATCCAGGTTGTTTAGTGGTAGTTTCTCACGATAGATACTTTATGGATAAGATTGTGGATCACTTATTCGTATTTAGAGGAGAAGGAGAAATAGAGGATTTCCCAGGTAACTATTCTGACTTTAGAACGTATGAAGATAGTATAGAACCAGTAAAAGAAGAGTCAGCAAAAGAGAAGGTAAACTGGAAAGAAAGTCAAGTTAAAAAAGGATTGACATTTCAGGAGCAAAAAGAGTTTCAAAAAATAGAAAGAGAGATTGCTAATCTGGAGCAAAAGAAAGTAGAAATAGAGAAATTATTTTCTGAAGGAAAAGTAGGAGATGATGAGATCGAATCTAAAGCAAATGAACTACAGAAAGTGTTAGTAGAATTAGAGGATAGAGAAGAGAAATGGTTTGAACTTTCTTCTAAAATGGAAGAATAAAAAACACCATAATTAAGAAAAATAAGAAAGGTGCAATATTGAGCAATATTGTACCTTTTTTTCGTTTAATAGCCTATTTTAGTGATGTGAGCTCCTTTAATTTAGGATTTATTTATGAAACAAACAAGATTGAAAAAGTTAATTGTTTATTTTTTAAATGGTTGATTTTTAATATTTTATATTGTGTGTTGGTGTTAAAATTTGAAAAGTGATATTAAAAAAATAGGAGAATGTGAAAAATGAAGTAACTTTGCAGACAGAAATTTCAAGTGGTGACAGGGCTTGAGAAATTAGTTTTAATGAGAAAAAAATGTTCTTTTTTTATTGGTATTGTCCTATTAACAGGGGTAGGAGTTTCAGGTTTTAAACAGTATGAAACTATGCTTTTAGAGGAGTATAAAATAGTTCCTGAAGGCCCCCTATCTTATGATTTTCCATATAGCGATTTAGCTATGGAGGAGTCAGGAGAGTTATTAGCAATACCATTTATCGGAAAGACTTATGTCGGTTTTAAACAGGCATTGGCAGTACGCGAATCTTATGGATTGTACAGAATAGTAAATTCATATGGTTACATGGGCAAATACCAGTTTGGTAAAGTGGCATTACGTTCAATAGGAGTAACGGATACGACTAATTTTTTACATGATCCACTAATGCAAGAGAAAGCTTTTGATGCTTTGGTTGCAAAAAACAAATGGATCTTGAGAAAAGAGATTGAAAAATTTGATGGTAAACGCATCGGAGGAATTGCAATTACAGAGTCAGGAATCTTAGCAGCAGCTCACTTAGGTGGAGCAGGTTCTGTAAAGAAATTCTTGAACAGTAATGGAGCAAACGGTTTCCAAGATGGATACGGTACTTCGATACGTACATATCTAAAAAGTTTTAGTGGATACGATGTATCTGATATTACAGCAGAGAAAGATGCTGTAGTGATGCTATAACTCTTTAGAAAAGAAAAACTTAAAGGATATCATTTAAAAAATGGTATCCTTTTTTTATTGTTTATTGAAAATAAGTTTCTACATTTGCAATTCAATAAGTAGAAAAACGAAATGAATTTAATTCTAACAAATACTTGGTGGTGGACTAAACTTACGTCGAATGTCGTGAGCAGTCCTTGCTATGTATATATGAATTAAGAGAAATAATATATAATACCTAGAAGAGGCTTGTCAAACGACAAGCCTCTTTTTTTTGTGCCTTATCGAAAGTAAAATTTAAAACAATATATAAAATGAAATATCAAGTTAATCAAGACGGTTATTATGGGAATTATGGAGGAGCATTTATTCCTGAAGCATTAGCTCCAATTATTGGCCAATTACAGAGCGAGTATATCACCATTATTGAACAAGAGGATTTTCAACAAGAAATGAATCAGTTATTAGAAGATTATGTAGGTCGTCCTACTCCTTTATATTTTGCAAAGGGGTTATCAGAGAAGTATAATACTAAAGTGTATTTAAAAAGAGAAGATCTATGTCATACAGGAGCTCATAAGATTAATAACACTATCGGTCAGATATTATTAGCAAAACGCTTAGGAAAGAATAAAATAGTAGCAGAGACAGGCGCAGGACAACATGGAGTAGCTACCGCTACAGTATGTGCTCTTATGGGCATGGAGTGTATCGTATATATGGGAGCTTTAGATATAGAAAGACAAGCGCCTAACGTGGCACGTATGAAAATGCTAGGTGCTGAGGTGAGAGCAGCGGAGTCTGGTGCAAAGACATTAAAAGAGGCTGTAGATGAGGCTTTATTATACTGGATAGAGAACCCTGATGATACATTCTATTTGATAGGATCAGCAGTAGGTCCACACCCTTATCCTGATATGGTGAGTAGATTCCAATCTATTATATCTAAAGAAATTAGAAAACAACTATTAGCAAAAGAAGGAAGAGAAGAACCTGATTATATAGTAGCTTGTGTTGGTGGAGGTAGTAATGCAGTAGGAGCTTTTTACCATTTCTTAGAAGATGAACAAGTGAAGTTAATTGTAGCAGAAGGTGGAGGAGAAGGAGCTGATAGTCCAAAAACAGCGGCTACTTCTTTTGTAGGAAAAGAAGGAGTGCTACACGGAAGTAAAACGTTGTTTATGCAAGATGAAAATGGAGAACCTCTAGAAGCATATTCAGTATCAGCAGGATTAGATTACCCTGGTTTCGGTCCTTTGTATGCACATATGAAAGAATTGGGAAGAGCAGAGTTTTATGCTATTAAAGATGATGAGGCAATGACAGCTGGATTAGCCTTGTGTAAAGTAGAAGGAATTATCCCTGCGATAGAAAGTTCTCATGCTTTAGCAGTATTAGAACAACGTAAATTTAAACCAGAGGATATTGTTGTGATCAATTTATCAGGAAGAGGAGATAAAGATTTAGATAATTATCGCAGTTATTTTAACTTCTAAAATAGATAAGGTATGTATTTAAGAATTGTTATCTGAAGAGAACTGTTTAAAAGGTAAAAAGCCAATAACATATTATATGCTATTGGCTTTTCTATTTAAGGTTCAGTATGTTTTAATCTTCGATATTTCCAATCATTAACTTAGGATCAACCCACTTGTCAAAATCTTCAGGTGTAACATATCCTAAGCGAACAGCTTCTTCTTTTAGCGTTGTGCCATTAGCATGAGCAGTTTGCGCTATTTCGGCTGCTTTGTAATAACCAATTTTGGTATTTAAAGCAGTTACTAGCATTAATGAACTATCTAGTAATTCTTTAATACGTTTGTCGTTTGCTTCAATTCCTTGTGCACAATGCTCATCAAAAGAAATACAAGCTTCTCCTATCAGTCTAGCAGATTGTAAGAAGTTGGCTGCCATAACAGGTTTGAATACGTTTAGTTCGAAATGACCCTGAGTACCAGCAAAAGATATTGTAGTATCATTACCTATCACTTGTGCAGCTACCATAGTAAGTGCTTCACATTGTGTAGGGTTTACTTTACCAGGCATAATAGAAGACCCTGGTTCATTTGCAGGAATAATGATTTCGCCAATTCCAGAGCGTGGTCCAGAAGCTAGTAGTCTGATATCATTAGCTATTTTATAAAGAGAAACAGCAAGTTGTTTTAATGCTCCATGTGTTTCTACAATTGCATCATGAGCGGCTAGAGCTTCAAATTTGTTTGGAGCCGTTACAAAAGGTAGTTTCGTGAATTTAGCAATATACTCTGCTACTTTTACATCATATCCTTTAGGAGTATTTAAGCCTGTACCTACAGCAGTACCTCCTAGAGCTAATTCAGCAAGATGAGGTAAAGTGTGATTTAATGCTTTTAGTCCATAATCTAATTGTGCGACGTAACCTGATATTTCTTGACCTAGTGTAAGAGGGGTAGCATCCATAAGGTGTGTACGGCCTATCTTTACTACATCTTTTAGTTCTTTAGCTTTTTTGTCTAATGTGTTTCTCAATGCAGTCACACCTGGGATAGTATATTCTACGACAGCTTTATAAGCAGCAATGTGCATTGCAGTAGGGTAGGTATCATTAGAGGATTGAGATTTGTTTACATCATCATTTGCTTTAAGTACTGGTTCGCCTTCACCTATTTGAAGACCAGCTAATACTTGAGCTCTATTAGCAATTACTTCATTCACATTCATATTAGACTGTGTACCAGAACCTGTTTGCCAAATAACTAAGGGAAAATGATCATCTAGTTTGCCTTCTAGTATTTCGTCACATACTTTAGCGATGTGATCTCTTTTTTCTGAAGGTAAAACATTTAAATCAGCATTCGTAAAAGCTGCTGCTTTTTTAAGATAAGCAAAAGCTTCTATGATTTCGTGTGGCATAGATGCCTCAGGACCTATTTTAAAGTTGTTTTTAGAGCGTTCCGTTTGTGCTCCCCAATATTTGTCTTTAGCAACTTTTATTTCTCCTATAGTGTCTTTTTCTATTCTGTATTCCATTATTAATTTATTTAGAATGATTGTACCCTAAAGATAAGGAGAATTATTTAGTTTCATTCTAAAGAAAGATTAAAAGTTAAGGTAGACTAGGTAGAAAAAATAAAAGTGAGTATATTTACGGCGTATATACAAAAATTAATCCGGAGAAAACATGTTTGAATTTCAACAGTATTTAGGTTTCATCGTTGCCATGACTGTAGTTACTATGGCATTTTGGCTTATGATGTTCTTAGTTGGTTTCGTATCTTACTGGGCAGTAGGTGGAGCTAGAGAACTAATCAAAGAGAAGAAAGCTAAAAGACAGCAATTAGAAGACAATCAGATCTAGTATTTGGTTTAAGAAATAAAGAGTCATAATATGTATTATGGCTCTTTTTTTATGCCTATTTATGAGGGTTGATAGATTCGAAAAATATGGAGATAAAAAAAGGGACTACCCAATGGTAGTCCCCTAACAAATAATAAATTTATAATAGTTTAGTAAAGGTTTCTTTGTTTGATTACATCATTTCTCCTTCTCCTTGTTCTTCGCCACCACCAGCATTTCTTTGTTGTTTCTGTCTGTCCATTTTAGTTTGGTTAAAACGATAAGTAAATGATAAGTTTACTTGTCTTCCTCTCCACTGCATTTCACTATGTGAAATAGATGTTGGTAAATAAGTGTCTGTTTCTCTTTTTCTAGAGTCGAAGATATCACTAACATTTAATGTAATGGTAGCTTTGTCTTTTAAGATATCTTTACTTATAGAGGTATTAGCTGATAAGTTTCCTAATGCTTTTCCTTGTGACGTATCATAAGGTGCTCTATACATTCCGTTTACTTGCCAATCTATTTTATAAGGCAATGATATCTTAGATGATAATCTAGTAAACCAAGCATAAGAGTTTTGGTCAAAGTTTTGCGTTTCTACTGTTCCATCTAGTTTAGTGAAAGTATAGTCTCCTTTTGTTTCTGTTCTAAAGAAGTTGAAGTTACCATTTAATTTCCACCATTTAAATGGAGTATAGTTTAAGGTGAAATCAAATCCATATCTGTATTCTGTAGCTAAGTTAATTGGTGAACTAACAATAATAGTTGTACCACTTGCATTTGTACCCGCTTCTCTTCTTACGAATTGGAATGTGTCATCCGTTTTATTTAAGTAAGCAGATGCACTAAGAGTGAATCCACTCCATCTCTTCAAATACCCTAAATCAAATGCATTTGTTTTAGCAGGGTTTAAATCAGGGTTTCCTTGAAAGAAGTTGATGTCACTCGTATAATTAGAGAAAGGGTTTAAGAAACGCCCTCTAGGACGCATAATACGTTTACTATAACTAATACTCACATTACTAGATTCATCCAATTCATAGTTTAAAAATAAACTAGGGAAGAAGTCATCATATTTCTTGTTGTTGTAATCGTTGCTAGTTAATTGATTTACGTCAATATTACTTTTTTCCCAACGGAACCCAACCATATAGTTAAGTTTGTCAGTTATTTTATCTCCATATTGAGCATAGAATGCATTAACTTGTTCTTTGTATTCTAGTACGTTAGAAACTCTAGTGTTGTTAATCCATTCATTATTAGTTAGATTATATAATCCAAAGTTATTAGTTGTCGATTTAAATGTACCTAAGTAACCTGCTTCAAAGTTTCCACTCTCTCCTAAAGGTAATGTGTAATCTACTTTTACTAGACCTGACTTATATTTGTCATCACTAAGAGTTCTTTCGTAAGTCATTAGGTTATGCTTATCATTAATGTCAGAGATATTAGCATCGTCATCACTAGTGTCTTTAGAGATACTAGCCTCTACTGTTAACTTGTGATCTTCTTTAGCGAATTTCTTTTCAAATGATGTTGTATATTCTACACTGTTATAGTTTGACTTACGTCTTTCTTCTCTATATCTATTATAGTCTAAGTTGTGGTTACCATCGTAATATTGGTAATCAACAGAGTTAGGAGAGGTACCATTACTTCTACGTACATTCACACTATTAGACCAAGTTAGAGAAGGAGTAATATAGTAGTCTAGACCGAACATACCGTTGTAGCCTTGTCTTTCTCTATTGTTGTCTTTATATTCATCGATGTACTGTATAGGATTACCATCGTGATCTAGATATTGGTTGTTGTTAACGTTATATCCTTTTGTTTTAGTATCTCTATAAGATAAGGTCGTATAGAAGTTATATTTCTCTCCACGAATATTTACATTACCATTTAATTCATAGTTGCGAGGATCTCCTATTGTACCCGTGATATTTCCATTAATACCTTGTGCTTTACCTTTCTTAAGGACGATATTAATAATACCAGCACCTCCTTCAGCTTCATATCTAGCTGATGGATTAGTGATTACTTCTACTTTTTCGATTGATTCAGCAGATAGAATACGCATTGCTTCTTGGATATTATTAGCAAGACCAGTAGGTTTACCATCGATAAGTACTTTTACATTCTCGTTACCACGTAAACTAACAGCACCTTCACTATCTACAGTTACTGAAGGAACGTTGTCTAATACATCTCCTGCAGTACCTCCTTTTACAATCATATCTTCACCTACATTGTAAACTTTTTTGTCAAGCTTAATATCTACAGTAGATTTTTCTGCAATGACTAGTACTTCGTCTAGCATTTGAGCGTCATCTGTGACTTTCTTAATACCTATATTAGTATTTCCATTGACAGCTACTTTGCGTAGTTCAATAGTTTTAAAACCTAAGTATTCTATACGAATTAAGTATGACCCGTCAGGTACTTCAAAAGAGTATTGTCCTTTTGAGTCGGTCATACCTCCTGAGACAATATTAGCATTGTTCTCATTTTGTGCGAATACACTCGCATATTCTAAGGGAAGATTTGTAGCAGCTTCTACTACAGTACCTGTTACAGTACTTTTTTTAGAGTTCTGTGCTAATGCTGTTACCCCGAACATTAGAGTTAACAGCATTAGAAGAACTTTTGTAGTTTTTAATCTTTTCATTATAGTCGTTAGTTTTATATCTATTAGACTATAATTTGCGGTGAAGGTTTAAAAACAAAATGGTTAATAAATTGTTAATTAGTCTTACAGGATTTCATGAATCTTTTCTGTAGGTCTTGCAATAACAGCTTTAGGGCCATTAACAACAATAGGTCTTTCAATCAGCTTTGGGTTTAAAACCATAGCTTCGATTATCTCGTCATCGCTCAATGTATTACTTCCAAAAGTATCTTTCCAAAATGCATCTTTTGTACGAACTAAATCGATTGGATTGTAATTGAGTTTTGTTAGTATTGTCTTTACATCATTTTCAGTAAGGTCTGCATCCAAATATTTTATAATTTTGTATGCTACACCTTGCTCTTCCATGAAAGCAATACTTTCGCGTGATTTGCTACAACGCGGATTGTGATAAATTGTGATCATAAATAAGGAATTTTATACCAAATATAGTACATTTTTTGAGATATGGGAATTATTGAACAGCTATTGAGAATAAACAAAAGTCAGAAACTTTGGCATTATTTACCTTTTTCGTTATTTTTTTTAGGGATTATGTTCCTGAATTGGATTTCTTTAAGATATTCAGCCCTATCTACTAATGAAATCATAAAAATGAATATTGATAAATTTGGTAAAAATATCAATTTTTTGATAACTATAGGGCCATTAGTATTCATGTTTGTGTTTCTAATAGCTTGGGTATTAGTAGTTCATAAGCAGAGTCTGCTAAGCCTTACTACCTCTAGGGTTAAGGTAGATTGGAAGAGAGTATTATTTGCTTTTTCTCTATGGAGTTCTGTGATTATAGCGTTCTTTATCTATGGATATATAACTTCTCCAGAAGATTATGTGTTTTCGTTTAAACTGTGGCCTTTTTTAGTATTCTTTCTATTTGCGATTGTTTTAATCCCTTTACAGACTAGTTTTGAAGAATACTTTATGCGCTCTTATTTAATGCAAGGAATAGGTCTAGCTACGCGCAGTAGAGCAGTAGCTTTGTTTACAACGTCTATTTTATTTGGCTTAATGCACCTAGCAAATCCTGAAGTAGAGAAGATAGGATTCTCTATTATGATTTATTATATCGGAACAGGACTCTTTCTAGGGATTATTACTTTAATGGATGATGGTGTAGAGTTAGCTTTAGGTTTCCATGCTGCGAATAACTTAATAGGAGTGCTATTAGTCACTTCTGATTGGACTGCCTTTCAGACAAACTCTATTTTTACCAATGTTAATTCGGAAAGTGTTATTTCACCTTGGGAATATATTATCCAAGTCGGCGTTGTATTACCTCTAGTGGTTTTTGTTTTCGCTAGAAAGTATAAATGGAAGAATTGGAAACACCAGTTATTAGGAAGAGTAAGATAAAAGAACAAATTATGGAATTAAATTATATACATCCTAACTTTAGATTGAATGGTAACTCTTATACGATAGAGGAGTTGATTACATTGGCTAAAGAATGGGAACTAGGAACTCAAGAATATTTGGTCGATTTAGGAAGGCTTATTATAGAATGGTTTGATACGAATGATTATGTAAGTTTGACTACATCAGGTACTACTGGACCTCCTAAGATTATACATTTAAAGAAAGAAGCTATGATCTGTTCAGCAAAGGCTACTGCTTCTTTTTTTGAAATAACTACTGGTAGTACTGCTCTTTTATGTATGTCTACGAAGTTTGTAGGTGGTAAGTTGATGTTTATTAGATCTTTAATTGTTGGATGGTCTTTAGATGTTAAAGAACCTACAGCAAGACCTTTGGAGCAAAATACAAAGTTATATGACTTTGTAGCGATGGTACCTATGCAAGTAGAGAACTCGATAGAGGAGTTAAATAAAGTAAAGACTCTTATTATTGGAGGTGCTAAAGTGAATCAAGGTTTAGCAGATAAGTTAAAACAAGTTACTACTAAGGTATATGAGACTTATGGGATGACTGAAACAATCACTCATATAGCTGCTAAACGAGTAGGTGTAGCATCTTTCTCAGTGCTTTCTCATGCGACAGTTAGTCAAGATGATAGAGGGTGTTTAGTAATCTCTGCCCCGACTGTTAATCCAGAATTAGTTATTACTAATGATTTAGTAGAAATTATTAATAATAAGGAGTTTAAATGGCTTGGAAGGGTAGATAATGTCATTAATAGTGGTGGAGTAAAACTTTTTCCTGAGCAAATAGAAGAAAAGTTGTCAAAGAGGATTCCTTATCGTTTCTTTGTGGCGAGTAAAGAAGATACTTACTTAGGTAATAAACTAGTGTTAGTTATTGAAAGTGAGCAGTATACTTTACCTGATGATATATACGTGGAGCTTGGTAAATATGAGAAACCTCGTGAAGTACAGTTTGTTTCTAAGTTCGAAGAGACAGAAACAGGCAAAATAATAAGAAAGAAGAATATTCAATAAACTAGATTAATAACATGAAGAAGAATAGTGTAAGTAACATTATCCTAAGCTGGGTTGTAGCATGTTTAGTTTCTTTTGGAGGAACTGCTTATGCTAAGAAGATAATTAGAAATGGTGATAATACCAATCTAATTACCAATGAGATGTTAGAACGTATTTTAGAGAAAAATAGAATACATGTAGGAGAAGGAAAAGTCGCAGACTATATCCCCGAACTGAGCAAGGTTAATGCCAGCGCTATCGCATTTTCTGTAGTGAAGCAGAATGGAGAAGTTGTTAATGTAGGGGATGTATCACAGAAGTTTACGATTCAGAGTATTTCTAAAGTAATAGCTCTGATGGTAGCTGTAGAGGAGTTAGGAGAGAAAGAAGTGTTTTCTAAAGCAGGGTATTATGGAACTGACAAGCCTTTTAATCATTACGCTAATTTAGAGACTAAAGGAAAGCCCTTAAATCCTTTAATGAATGCTGGTGCTATACTTACTACTGCCTTGTTAGGTGGGGATAATGATGAAGCATTTCAGAAGATTTTAGACATGGTTCGTTATATCACGAAGAACGAAGCGATAGGTTATAGCCACTCTGTATATATGTCTGAGAGAGAAACAGGACATAGAAACAGAGGTATATTCCATTTATTAAAGAATAATGGTCTGATCGAAGGAGAAGAGAATAGATTAGATAATTATTTTAAACAATGTTCTATAGAAGTTACAGCAGAAGATTTAGCTAAGATTGGTTATTTCTTTGCTAATCAGTGTACTCGTTTTGATGGAGATACGAAGTATAAAAACTCAGAGATGTCTAAGTTAGTACAGTCACAGATGTTAATCGCGGGGATGTATGAGTTTAGTGGAGAGTATGCTCGTACAGTAGGTTTGCCTAGTAAGTCTGGAGTAGGAGGAGGTATTGTTGTTTCTGTGCCGAATAGAATCGGAATAGGGACTTTCAGCCCAGGATTAGATACACAGGGTAACTCTGTAGTAGGGTATCACATGATCTTAGATCTAGTAAATGAATTAAACCTTAGTATCTTTTAATAGATAAGAATAAGTACTTGTAAATAGAAAAAGCCAACTGTTATCAGTTGGCTTTCTTTTTGGGTGCAAATAATCTATTGCAAATTCTTAGAATTGCTCTCTTCCTGAGAAGTGGAAAGCAGACTCGATAGCAGCGTTCTCGTCGCTATCAGATCCATGTACTGCGTTTTCACCGATTGATTTTGCATATTTTTTACGGATAGTACCTTCAGCAGCTTCAGCTGGGTTAGTAGCACCGATTAATTTTCTGAAATCTTCTACAGCGTTCTCTTTTTCTAAGATAGCTGCTACGATTGGACCTCTAGACATGAATTCAACTAATTCTCCGTAGAAAGGTCTTTCACTGTGTACTTCATAGAATTTTTGAGCGTCTCTTACAGTTAATTGAGTTAACTTCATTGAAACGATTTTAAATCCTCCTTCAGTAATCATGTTGATGATTCCACCGATGTTACCTGCTTCTACAGCATCAGGTTTAATCATTGTAAAAGTTCTGTTCGTTGCCATTATTCTTAAATTTAATTTATTGCAAAAATAGTCTTTTAAATATTACAAAAGTGATAATATTTATAAAAAAGTGTGGTTTAAATCACTTTTATTTAGAAACAGGAATCTCTAATAATCTCTGTGCTAATTCTATCATCTCAGGAGTTCCTGTGTGCTTTTTAGGCTCATCTGATAATTTCACTACATCAGTCCAATATCCTCCCTCTGGAAGAGCTTGAGACATCTTGATTACGATATTCATAGCGTCTAGCCCCACATCATTAGTAAAGTCTGTACCGATACCAAATGACATTCCTATTCTTCCTTTACAGTGATTAGCGATGCGCTCTACTTTTTCAGGGTTCAATCCATCAGAGAAGATAATAGTCTTCTGAGTAGGATCGATATTTAATGATTTGTAATGTGCGATGACTTGATCAGCGAAGTCTAGTGGATCTCCACTGTCATGTCTAACTCCGTCAAATAACTTAGCAAATTTCTTATCAAACTGTTCAAAGAAAACTTTACTTGTATACGTATCCGTTAGCGCGATTCCTAGATCTCCTCTATAAGTATCTACCCAATGTTCTAATCCCATTGAGTTTGCCATTTTGAAACCATACTTAGCTGCGTGGAACATAAACCATTCATGAGCATGTGTTCCAATAGGTTTAGTGTTATACTTCATCGCTAAGTGCACATTACTCGTTCCGATGAAACTGCCATCACCATATTGTTTTAAGGTATCTACCACTAATTGGTGTACTGCATAAGAGTGTCTTCTTCTTGTACCAAATTCAGCAATAGTAATCCCTAATTCTTTGTATTTCTCTATTTTGTTACGCGTATTCGCAATCACCTTTTCTGAAGAGTCTCTTTCAGAATTAGTCATTTTATAATATAGCTCACAGATAATAGACATTAGAGGTACCTCCCATAAGATAGTTCTATACCAATATCCTTTAATATGTACTTCTAGGTCTGGTCCATCTTGTGATATTTCTATTTCTGATGGATCATAGTGATACCCTTGTAAGAAGTCTAGATAAGTAGGGTCTAAGTAAGGACAAGTCTTTTCTAAGAATATCTTCTCTGCTTTTGTTAGTTTTAGTTTAGCCATTTCATCTACGGCAGAGCGCAGTGCTTCAGCAAAACCTGGGGGGTATTTATGTTGTCCTCTATTGATGAAGATATAGGACGCTTTAGCATAAGGGAATTGTTTAATAGCAGCGTACTGCATCGTAAACTTATAGAAATCGTTATCTAATATAGATACGATAACTTGGTTAGTGTTCATTGCTTCCATAGTTTTTTAGATTAATATATCACTTTCTAAGTCAGATTTCTCCACATGAAATTTGAAGTTTAACTTATGCATTAGCTCTAATACTAAGTTTTTATACCAATTCTCTGACTTAGGATGAATATAAATTTTTTCTATTAATTGTTCGATATCCACGTGTATTTTAATACCCTCATTGACTTCTATACCCAGAGGGCTAACATCTGAGATAATACGAACCTCTTTTTCGTATTGAAAACTTTGTCTTTTGAACAAGAAAGGGAAGAACTCATCGTCAAAAGGAATAAACTCTCTTTTGTAATCGATATAGTTTACTTCTCCAATGTACTGATCTATTCGGTTTTCTACAGAGACCGCTTTTTGCAGTCGTTCTAGCGTAGATTGAATAGCGATACCTTCTTTGTTTTTTGTGAATATCTGCCACATCGCGAAAGACTCACATTCATTAAGGTGCCAACTACTGATAACTATATTCTTTCTTTTCTGTTTATAGTGATGTAAGAAATCAGGATTGTCTTGGCTGATTCTTTTTATCTCTTCAAAAGTAGGCTCGCTAAATGTCCCTTCATACTGATCTTCAAATTTGTCAGATCTAGACATGAATAGTTTATTAGACAGTAATAAATCTAAAAACTTAGATAAGTCTAAGTACTTCCATACAACAGTATTCGGATCGCTAGGGAGTGTTATATTTTTACCGTCTTTATACATTTATTCTAATGATTGTAGTGAAACTAATTTAGAGTAAGTACCATTTAACTGGATTAGCTCTTCATGAGTACCTTGTTCTACTATTTTACCTTTTTGCATGACTACGATTAAGTCTGCCTTTTGGATCGTAGATAGGCGGTGAGCTATGATAATAGACGTTCTGTTTTGCATCATATTATCTAGTGCTACCTGTACTAGTTTTTCGCTTTCTGTATCTAATGCAGACGTCGCTTCGTCTAATATCATGATCGGAGGATTCTTAAGCACTGCTCTTGCGATAGACAGACGTTGTTTCTGTCCTCCAGATAATTTGTTTCCAGCATCACCGATATTGGTATCTATACCATGAGGTAGATCTTTGACGAACTCATACGCATTAGCTATTTTAAGTGCTTGCATGATTTCTTCATCCGTAGCATCTTCTTTACCTAGCTTAAGGTTGTTCTTGATCGTATCATTGAATAAGATACTATCTTGAGTTACTAGTCCGATAAGATCACGTAGATCGCTCAGTTCTAAGTTACGAATATCTTCGTTATCTATTTTAATTGCTCCTTCATTGATATCCCAGAATCGAGTCAATAAGTTTGCTATCGTACTCTTACCACTACCAGACTGACCTACTAGTGCTACTGATTTTCCTTTTGGTACTGTAAGGGTAAAGTCTTTTAATACGTACTCTTCTTCGTATTTAAACGAGATATTATCTACCTCTATTTTATCCTCGAAGCTAGACTTCGCTATTGCATTTTCTTTGCTTTCGATAGGATTATTTTCTTCTAATATTTGTAACACACGCTCTGCAGCAGCATTACCACGTTTTAATGAGTATGAGGCCTTAGACATAGCCTTAGCAGGTGTAAGGATATTATAAGCCATACCGATATAAGCAATAAATGCAGCCCCTGTCAGTGTACCTTCACCTAGTACTAAGTGACCACCGTATACTAATAATACAGCGATAGTCACGATACCTAAGAATTCACTAAGTGGAGAAGATAAGTTCTGACGATTAAGGATAGTATTGTTTAGTTCATAGAAACTATGTGTAGAGTCTTGAAACTTTTTATTGAAGTTTTTTTCTGAGTTAAAGCTTTTGATCACTTTTAGCCCAGATAGAGATTCTTCTATAATAGATAAGAAGTACCCTTGTTCTTCAGAAGCCTTTTGTGAACTTTTCTTTAAGGTCTTCCCTACTTTAGAAATGATCACACCTGAGATAGGAACAAATATAAATACGAATAAAGTTAGTTCAGTACTGATTGCAAACATAGCTACAATAGTAAATACGATGGTTAGAGGCTCTCTTACCACTACTTCTAAGATAGATAAGAAAGAGTGTTGTATCTCTAGCACATCAGAAGTGATTCGAGAGATCACATCCCCTTTTCTTTTTTCAGAGAAGAACGATAGTGGTAATTCTAATGACTTTTTATACATCGCATTACGAATATCTTTTAATACCCCATTTCTCAGGAAGGTAATAAAGTACATCGCCCAATAGTTGAATAAGTTTTTTAATAAAAACAACGAGATAATTACAGCAGCCATTACCATCAAGGTATCTTGAGCTCCATGCTCTGCAGTATACTGTGTGATGAAGTAAGACATATAGTCTTCTAAGTAATTCTTGATATGTCCTATACCTGTATAGATAGGTTTCTCTGTAACTTTTTTGGCATCACCAAAAAGCACTGTCAACATCGGGATCAATGCCACAAAAGATAGCGCACTGAATAAAGCGTATAGTATATTAAAAAAAACGTTTAAGTAAGCATAGGTCTTATATGGCTTACCAAAGTGAAGTATCTTCTTAAAGTATTCGTTCATATTTGTTATAATGTAAAAAGCAAAAATAAAGAAAAAAAGACTGGTAGTACTACCAGTCTTTCTTATATGTTCTAATTCAACTTCATTTCGTTGATGATATCTTGAATTTTTTGGTCTAATACTTTCTCCGTTGCCTTCACTTCAGCGATATCGTGTAATGGTTCGTTTACACTAAAGTAGAATTTAATCTTCGGTTCAGTACCACTAGGACGAGCAGCTATCTTCGTACCATCTTCTAGATAATAGATTAGTACATTAGATTTAGGCACATGGATAGGTTCTATTTCATTAGTGAATAAGTTTTTCGCTTCACTAGACTGATAGTCTTCTACACATACTACTCTCTGTCCGATGATTTCAGTAAGTGGATTTTCTCTTAATTCGATCATCATTTGTTTAATCTCTTCAGCTCCAGAAATTCCTTTTTTCACTAGAGAAATAAGGTATTCTTTATAGAACTTATTGTCGATATATAGATTCATTAACTCTCTATAGAAAGAACTACCTGCAGCTTTAGCTACAGCTGCAATCTCACATACTAATAGAGCAGAAGCTACAGCGTCTTTATCACGTACAGCATCACCTACCATATATCCAAAACTCTCTTCACCACCACCGATAAATTTCTGAGTAGGACATTCATTGATAAACTTAGCTATCCATTTAAATCCTGTTAATCCTACTTTACACTCTACACCATAGCTTTCTGCTAAGTCTAGCATCATAGGAGTAGAAACGATAGTAGAACCAATAAATTCATTTCCTTTAAAACCGATATTGCGTTTGTACTGTTCTAGTAAGAAACCTGTCATCATCACCATCGTTTGGTTACCATTTAACAGAATCATATTACCATCTAAGTCACGTACACCTATACCGATACGGTCAGAATCAGGGTCAGTACCGATCACGATATCTGCACCTGTCTCATCTGCTAACTGAAGTGCCATAGTCAATGCTTCTGGTTCTTCAGGATTAGGAGATTTTACAGTAGGGAAGTCCCCATCTGGTTCTGCTTGTTCTTTTACGATGAATACATTCTTATATCCAGCAGCTTCGAATGCTCTAGGGATAAGTTTGATAGAAGTACCGTGTAGAGAAGTATACGCTATTTTTAACTGATCTTTTACAGACTGTGGAGTATCAAAGCTTGCATTCTCTACAGTTGATTGGATAAACGCAGCATCTAGTTCTTCTCCTACATAAGTAATCAGGTTATCATCCCCTTTGAAGTTTACTTCATTATAGGTTAATCTGTTGATTTCGTCTATAACAGCCGCATCATTAGGAGGAACGATTTGTCCACCATCTTGCCAGTATACTTTATATCCATTGTATTCTGGTGGGTTGTGTGATGCAGTTAATACGATACCAGCATTACATCCGTAGTGTCTTACCGCGAAAGATAACTCAGGAGTAGGGCGCATCTCTGCGAATAAGTATACTTTAATACCGTTAGCAGTGAATACATCAGCTACTACTTTCGCTAACTCTTGACTGTTGTGACGACAGTCAAAGTTGATAGCTACTTTCCATTCTTGGTTAGGGAATGATTGTTTGATATAGTTTGATAATCCTTGTGTATTTTTACCTAGTGTATATTTGTTGATACGATTTGTACCAATTCCCATTATACCGCGCATACCTCCTGTACCGAACTCTAAGTTTTTATAAAAACTGTCTTTAAGAGTTGCAGGATCAGTATCCATCATTTTTTGAACAGAAGCCTGTGTTTCAGCATCAAAAGGTTCTTTTAACCATAATTCAGCTTTTGCTAAGATTTCTTTTTCTATTTGCATAATATTGATATTTAGTGTGGATTAAAAACCGCTTTGTTCAGCGATTTTATATCTACTAATGTTTGTCTTTGTTTTAAGTATAAGTTCTCCTAAGAATCCCGCTAAGAATAACTGTGTTCCGATGATCATCGTTGTCAGTGATATATAGAACCACGGATCTTGAGTCACTCGGATAGCAGGTAATCCATAATAAAGCTTATACAGCTTATTCGCTCCAATAAAGAAGGCAGCACAGAACCCAATCCCAAAGGTGATAACCCCAAGTGATCCGAATAAGTGCATCGGTCTTTTGCCAAATTTAGAGAGGAACCAAATGGTAATCAAATCTAGAAAACCGTAGATAAATCTACTCATCCCAAACTTGGTAGTACCGTATTTACGTGCTTGGTGGATGACTACTTTTTCACCTATTTTGTCATAGCCTTCATTTTTGGCTAGGACAGGGATGTAGCGGTGCATCTCACCAGATACCTCTATATTTTTAATGACCTCGTTTTTATAGGCCTTTAGTCCACAGTTAAAGTCGTTTAACTGAACACCAGAAGTCTTTCTCGCAGCCCAGTTAAATAGTTTAGAAGGAAGGTTTTTAGATACGACAGAGTCATATCGTTTCTTTTTCCAACCAGATACCATATCATACCCCTCTTTAGTGATCATATCATACAGTGCTGGTATCTCATCAGGGCTATCTTGGAGGTCAGCATCCATAGTGATAACTACATCTCCTAGTGCCTGTGCAAATCCAGCATGTAAAGCCTGTGATTTACCAAAGTTGCGTTGGAAGCGTATTCCTTTGACCTGAGTATCTCTAGCAGCTAGTGCAGTGATTATATTCCACGATTTGTCTTTACTACCATCATCGATAAAGAGAATCTCATAGGTAAAGCCGTTCTCCTGCATAACTTTAGTTATCCACGTATGTAGTTCTGGCAGAGACTCTGCTTCGTTTAGCAGAGGAATTACTATTGATAGATTCATCTAGATTATTTATGATCTTTATTAAAATCAGTATCTACATCGTGATTAATTTCAGGATGTGGGTTTACGAATTCTGATTTATTTTTAAATATAGCAGCTAATAATATCCCTAGTATTGAATTTCTAAGTACACTACCTGCCCATAAAAACAATTGTGATTTAGGAGCAAATTGGTTGATATTTCTAGCTTTTTCTAATTGTTCATTGATTTGTTCTTGTGGAAGTCCAGACCCGTCTAATGTTTTGATTAACATATCATAAAGAGATTTGCTGATTTCCTCCTTAGCAGAAGGATCCACGATATTAAAAAGAATATTATAAATGATAATATTCGCAGTCACTCCGATGATGACCATCAAGAAGAATGGAGTAAAACCTTCTCTGAATGTAACATATCCTCCTGCTTTTTTACGAGCAAAATAGATAGTCAGTATCCCTAAGATAACCATCACACCCATATTAAAAAAACCAGCGAAAGTATTGGCAAATAGGGCTTTGTCTGTAAAAAATATTACACTGTTAAATAGTGTGTAATAGATGGCTAATATGATTCCGAAAGTAATACCTACTTTATTTACTGGGTTCTTCATTGGTTATCTATAAATATGATTTACAAATATAATAAAATAACCCTTTTAGAACGGTATGTAATGGGAGTTTGTTAACAGAATGTGCACTAATCATCTTATTTATCTATTCTTTTTATAAAACAGTAAAGTTGTGAAGATGCAGAAGGTCTTGTCGTGCTTTCATTTATTGGTTCTTTCTATACTAGAAGGATATCTAATCTAATAATTTATAAGCATATTGAAAGTGAGTATGTGGAGCGTCTTTTTATCAATGGGAATTAAAATTCATAATCCAGTTTTTTTGTTTTGATCTAAAATGTTGATGTGTACCTCCTTATTTGAGCTATAATCTTCTGTTTTTTTTAAAATTTTCGGTTCGAAACGCTGTTTTTGCCCCTTTTAATAAAAAAATCATCCTATTTTTTTTAGAATGCTAAAAAGAGATATTTACTGCTAATCTCTTTATTTATAAGGGATAGAGACTATATTGATACAAATAATGATATGATGTACCTAATATGATACCCCCTTGTAATCCCTTGCAAACACTAGTGTTGGTTCTTATTTGCTCGACAATTCATGGAGAATGAGCCGAGAATGGTGGAGTAGAGAGGTCATTAGTCGAAGAATGATTCTTGTATTGATAGGGGATCTACGATTAATCTAAAATTTGGGTTCTGTGTGGAGAGAATTATAGGTTGAGTAATTTAATTTTGAGTAAAGGGTCACTTAAATAGAATGAAGTATAAAGGATGTATAGTTAGGGTATAAGTTTGTTTGAAAAGTGTTTTTTTGATGTGTTTTTATATTGTATTTTAGTATTCTATTTTTATATAAAATGTTTATGCAAAAGAATAATATAGAGGGATGTGAAGCGTAAAAATGATGAAGTATGTTAGATTCACTTTCAGAGTATTTTCATACTCTTTTTAGAGAACATCCAGAGTATGGAGGTATAGGACTTGTATTGATAGGGGGTGTGCTTTTATTCTGTTCTATTAAAGGATATGAGCACATGTATGATCAGACAGGTGGACCTGTTTTTAATATGGCTTGGATACGAAATACCTTTGGAGTTAAAGTAGCTAAGTTTTTGAATATCTGTTTTTCTATACTCTTTATTTTGATAGGTATAGGATTCTATTTCGCTTATAAAAAATAAAGAAGAGACTTATATAATATTTATCTATAAGGAGTGTTAGAAACCAAAAGCGCCTTTCTCTATTCAATAGAGAAAGGCGCTTTTGGCTTTATTTCTTCAAGTTATTTTAGGGGTTTTAGTCCTGTCATTTTTTCTAACGTAGAGAAGAACTGCGTTCTCATCTCAGGAGTCATATTCTTCACACGCGCTTGTCCATGATCTTTTTTAGGAAGTACGTAAGCTTTAGAGTTGACCTTAGCACTAGGTACTACCATAGAGGCACTCCATGTATCTGTCTCGCCATATACATAGATAATGTTATTCGCATCATTCTCTAACCATGTTTTTACTTTTTGGATTAGTGCATCGTTAAAGTTGTTATATGTAGTTCCTTCAGGCATAAAGGTAGCTAACGGGTTAGACGTAAAGCTCACGTATTTCTTGAATGGAGTGATGTCATATCCGTAGTATCCTAGCTGTGTTCCTGACTGATAATAGTGAGATTCGTATCGCTTGATCGTTTGATCACTAAAGAAGTCTATATTACTCACGCTAAGGAAGTGTTCTGTTAGTTCATCAATGTTTTTTGTATTTGGGAATGTAGTACATGAGTGACCACTTTGCCAGAATCCGAAGCTGTATTCTAATACTGCGTATTCAAAAGCTTTTTCTAAAGAACCTAAATAGTTAAAAGACAGTCTAGCTCCTTTAGCATACCATTTAAGCTTTTCTAGAATCTGTGTTTTATTTTCAAATAGTTTTACCTGGATATTGTAGATTTTGTCTCTACATGATTTGTCTCCCACATTTGCTAAAAATGGATATATACGAGGCTCTTCTAACGCTTGGTTAAATGGAGCTACATACGGAATCGCTACATCTACGTCATTAGGATAGAAGTATTTATAGTAGATGCTAGTCTGTCCACCTTTGCTAATACCTGTACTGATCCATTTATTGTTTGTATAGATTTCTTTAAACAGTTGGTTGATCTCATGTAAGTCAGCTGTTACTTGTTCCATAGTAAGATACTGCCATGGTTTACCTTCAGGGATAGACTCTCCGAAGAATCTGTGTTCTATATTTAAGTAGTTACTCTGTAGATAGTTTACCATTTCGCTAGCACGTACATATAGATCATAACCGTTAGTCTCCATAATCATAGGGTGATCAAAATCCTTGTGATAGAAGTGTACCTTTTGATAGAAGTAACCTTTAGAAGGATCTGTGTGATCTACTAGTTGTCTTACTCTAAGTTCATACAATAGATATGAGTCATCTTTAGACTCTAGTTGTTTGAATGTTACATTCTTTAAGTTGTACAGGGCCTGTTCTACTTTTTTTTGATCAGGGTGTGCGACTGCCAACACTGTAATCAACAAGAATACGAGTGTGATTAATTTTTTAAACATAATGTTTTAGTCTTAAATAGGGTTAGTGTTTTCAAAGATAGGATTGTTAAAGCTTCACTAAAATATAAAAATGTTAAAATGCGAAAAATTTTGTATATTTAGTTTCAAAATTAAAAGAGTTATGAGCGATCAAAGTATGAGTATTCGTGTTTTAGAGGTAGGCGGCTTTAAAGCTACTGGAGTGATTAATATGTCTTATGCTAACTTTAGCGACAAGGATAAATATCCTTATGCATTTGTTATAGAATTATCACTTGTAGAGACAGAGCGAGAGTACCCTACATGGGAAGAAAACGAACGATTAGAAGAGATAGAGAATAATATCATAGATATCTTAAGAAGAACTCAGTCAGATATACAATATGTAGGTAAAATGACGCGTAGGGGGGTAAGAGATATCTTTTGTTATTTAGCGAGTGATGATGTAGATGGAGAGGCTATAGGAGGATATTGTGATACTATAGAAGATACTATAGATATACATATAGAGATAGAAGAGGATAAGGATTGGGAGATAGTGTCTAAGCTTATTAGTTGATAACGAATAGGATATTATAAGGGATTGATAAAATCAGTAAATAAAGTAAAATAGTTATTTGATTTTTCAAATTATATTGTACATTTGCAATCTGAAATAAAATACATAAGTATAACTAAAAAGTTATCGGAAGTTTACACCTTTCTTGAAAATAGAAAGCTTCGAAATGGAAGGTAGCTCACAATTTAAAATAGAATTTATCATGAGAAAAGGTATTCACCCAGAAAATTACAGATTAGTAGCATTTAAAGATATGTCAAATGATGACGTATTCATCACAAAATCAACAGTAGAGACTAAAGAAACAATCGAAGTTGACGGAGTAGAATACCCAGTGTACAAAATGGAGATCTCTCGTACATCTCACCCATTCTACACAGGTAAATCTAAACTTATCGATACTGCAGGACGTATTGACAAATTCAAAAACAAATACGCTAAATTTGGTAAATAATTTTAGCTTATCATATACGAAAGCCTCTCAAGTGATTGAGAGGCTTTTTTTATAGTTTATATACATCTGACGTGTTGAGATATGCATCTCTAGAGAGTGTGTATAATACTTGCTTTCCTTTGGTTTGTATAAAGGCAATAACATTATTGTTCTTGATCGGGAAGTGTATGTATAGTTCTTTTCCTTCTTCTATCATCCTGATACCGTAGGTCTCAATACTATTTATAGTGTGATGTTCAAATTCGGTGTAGTTATGTGTGCTGACTTGTCCATCTTCACTGGTGATAGTATATTTTCTTTTTTCGAACGTGATGGTGAAGTGTTTATTGTTTTCATCTGTAGCCTTCCATTCACCTTGATAAGTATCAGAGCCACTACAGCTAATTAATAGTGTACATAGGACGAGACCGAATAATAGCAATAGTTTTTTCATAATATTTTTTATTTTAAAGATAAAGGATTTATTTTGAAGTAGATAGGTTGTGGAGTGAATTTGTTATGTATGAATAGAGTATTATTTAATTGATTGTTATCACTGTTTTTTACTGTAGATTCGTTAACTTTAAACCTTTAAAATCTTGAATTATATACTATGAACTATATCTTATTCGATGGAGACGTAAGAACAGCCTTATTGCCGTTTACGTTTACTAGACCAGTAGCAGATATTCGTGTAGGAATATTGACTATCCGCGAAAAATGGGAGAATTACCTGCGTTATACAACTACAACTCTGACAGAGGAATATTTATCTACTAAGTATCCAATGATAGAGGTGGAGAATAATGTTATGATTAATGCAGCTTATCTACCTAATCAAGAGGTGGCTGACTTAATCAAGGAGTTACAGCCTATGCAGGCTGTTATCTATAATGAAGATATAGTGGCGTTCTATACTCAAGATTCTCAAGAGGAAGTGAACTTCGATGACTATGAGTTATTGGTATGTGAGAGTGAATTGATGAAGATAGAGCACAAATGGGATATATTCGAGAAGAACGACGCTGCTATTCGTGCAGATTTTGCTTTAATTACAGAAGATAGAATATCAGAAGACATTCCGAAGAGTGTAAATGTAATCGCTCCAGAGAATGTATTTATAGAAGAAGGAGCTAAGTTAGCATTTGTAACATTAAATGCTTCTACAGGGCCTATCTATATCGGTAAGAATGCTGAGATCATGGAAGGTTCGGTTATTAGAGGGCCATTTGCACTATGTGAAGAAGCACAGGTGAAATTAGCAACTAAGATTTATGGAGCTACTACTGTAGGACCTCACTGTAGAGTAGGTGGAGAAGTAAGTAACTCTGTGATGTTTGGATATTCTAATAAAGGGCATGACGGATTCTTAGGTAACTCAGTACTAGGTGAATGGTGTAATCTAGGTGCAGATACAAATAACTCTAATCTAAAGAATAACTATAGTCCTGTGAAATTATGGAGCTATGAGACTCAATCGTATGAAAATACAGGTTTGCAGTTCTGTGGTTTAATGATGGGAGATCACAGTAAGAGTGGTATTAATACTATGTTCAATACAGGAACTGTAGTGGGGGTGGGATGTAGTATCTTCGGAGGAGGATTCCCTAAGACGTTTTTACCAAGTTTTACTTGGGGAGGAGGAGAGTCTTCTGAAACGTATAAGGTAGAGAAAGCTCTAGAAACGATGAAAATAGTGATGGCTAGACGACATGTAGAATTAACTCCTGTAGATGAGGAAATCATGCATAATGTAGCAGCAGAAACAGAGATTTATAGATTTCAACAATATCTTAAGAGTAGATAAAATAATCCCCAAAGTAGACTAACTGCTTTGGGGATTTTTATTAATAATACGATACGGTACGAGGCCTATCGTAGTTAAAGTCTGGTAGATTCATATTGTACTGTCTAGAGTTAGCTCTGATGACACTAGACCCTGTGTCAGGCATAGTAGGGTAGAAAACAAGAGAGAGTGCTACTTTACTAAAAACTAGATAATCATTATAAGCAACAAGTCCGATGCTGAATCTCGAATAGAATTTAGAATCAAATAAGTTTTCGCTCTTATTCGTAATAAAGGCACCTTCGAAACTGAAATAAGGGTTAAAACGGAATCCTTTCCACTCATAAGGTGCGTAAGACTGCCATTGGTAAGCGAAGGCTAGACGTTTTGATCCTGTTACTTTCTGGGCACGTATTCCTTGGATTACATTATCTAATCTAAGTTCATCTCCGATGTGATCATAACGATTATATCCATAGATAAATTGAGGAGTAAAGAAGTGTCTAAAACGCCAGTTACCCATAATAAATAGCTTAGTGAAATAGGTTCCTTCTAATCGTAAAGCCCCTTGTTCTGAATCACTGCCATAGAAGTAACTTCCCCATTCGACATTGCCGGAGAAATAGCCAAGTCTAGTATATCCTCCCATTGCTAGTTTAGCTCCATAGTAGGCTCTTCGCTTGCCATACTGATCTCTCATACCTCCAGTCAGTGCGAATACTTTACCGACTTGGACGTCCTCAATAATATTATAGTTAAAAATGTATTGATCTTGGACGTAGTTGATGGAACTTAAACTAACAGAAGCTAAATAGGTACTCTGGTCTCTATAGAATCCATATGGATCATATTGCTCTTGTGGGCTCTCTGTGTAATTTTGTTTTATATATCGCAATGAGGTTCTAAGATTGGTAATAACAGGTTTGTCCTTATAGCTTTTAAACAAAGGAATAGAATATCCTGCCCACGTATCTACTGTATTATACTTGCGTGATTCGTAACTGTAATTATTATTAATATCAGGTAGAGAATCTCTTCTAAAATGCTGAGATAAGGTCACGCCTCCTGCCCATTTAGCATAAGGAGAGTAAAAAGGTCTGTCTACTACAATACCTTTTACATAGTCTCCCCAAACTTGTTTATTATATAATAGATTAGCTCTTATGAAGGTATTCTGAATATTGTTAACCGTATAATCGAAGTATACCCCTTGTTTTTTTTCTTTGTATCTATTCGTATACTGAAGAATCACGTCATGTCCTAGACCAGCAAAGTTTCTGTCACGTAGTTTTATCCTATAAGATGAAGTAGAGATAGAGCCGGTTGGGTATATACTCCAAGAGTCTAACTCCCTTATGAGGACATCTACAGAATCTGGATGTGATGTAGGAATAGGATACATTGTTACTTTTCTCACAAAGCTCTGGGTACGCAAAAGACGCTCACTTTCTTTAATCTTTAAAGAGTCGAAACGCTCTCCTTCTTTGAAGATTAGAAAGTTCTTGATGGTAAAGCTTTTTGTTTTGAAGTGGAGCTTATTTCCTATTTCCTCTACTTTGTTTTTAGGTGTCTTTAGAGAGTCCGTATCAGAAAACCCAAAAGGGTCTAATGTCTTGATATAGATATTGCGTATAACTTTTCCTTCGCCTAATTCTAGGTGTTGGTTTGTTTTTATATCGGGAGCATTCGCTATAAGCTTCTTGTTATTCTTATAAACAAGTTTGTTGAAAAAACGTCCTACTTTTGTTTTTTTACTTTTTTGTTCGAAGTTTTTAAAAATTCGAGTGGTGTCTCTCTCTATTAACTTAGGTGCTTCATGTTCAGAGTAATGCACCTTAACATAAGACAAAGAATCTTTCTGATAAGGTTGATTTTCTTGTGCATTACTAGCTGTAAAGCATAGTGTAAATAAGATAATAAAAAAGCTTAGATAACGCATTCTTGTTTAGAAACTTAGATGTATAACGCTAAAATTACGTGTTTATTTCTAAATCTCTTATATAATCTTCGTGTTCGTAGAAAAATAATTCAAAAAGGTTCATTTTATCATTAAAGAAATCATAGATCTCATTCCAGGTTTTTCTGTTATTGATACAAACATTAGGTTGTTCTATCCAAATACGGCTGATTAATTTACCGTTTTCTAGGTAGAAGTTTCTTTCAAAAATAGCTTCAGGAAGATATTCTTCAAGTAAGATTGTTTTTAGAGATTCAATCTTTTCGAAATAGATTTTTCTTTTTTCTTCGTCTTTGTGTTCTATGTCTAATAAAACTTGTGCTTTTTTGTTATCAGCGTAGAATTTAAAAGAGAAATCTTTAATCTTAGTATTGTGTAATAACCATTTGCGAGGATATTCATCTGCAAAAGTTATCCAGAATTCTTTTTTTATTCGTTGTGCTTCTTCTTTGCTAAACATAGATAATAAAATTGTAATTTTAGTAGTTGTAATTTATACGTGTACAAAAATATGACTTTTGATTCTCTTTTACATAGAATACCTGAAATTAAAAGTGTTAATCTACTAGGAGTAGAAGCACAGCAACTGATGGTGCCTGAAGAAAGGCGCCCTTACTTAGCTGTAGATGATTTCATTAAGAAGGATCCGAGATATTCTGCTGTGATGATGCTTTTATACCCTAAAGGAGAGGATACTTCTATCTTATTAATCGAAAGAGCTAGCTGTGGTGGAGTGCATTCAGGACAAATAGGATTCCCAGGAGGGAAGTATGAGGAAGAAGACTTGTCATTAGAGAGGACAGCGCTAAGAGAAACGGATGAAGAAATAGGAGTGTCTCCTAGTAAAATACAAGTGCTAAAAGCGTTTACGAGGGTGTATATACCTCCTAGTAATTTTATCGTACAACCTTATTTAGGAGTGATAGACCATACGCCTAAAATGACATTAAGTGTAGATGAGGTAGCTAGTGTGATAGAGATGCCACTCAAGACTCTGTTAGACGACAGCATTGTCAAAGAGGTAGGGCTACAAACTAGTTATGCTAAGTTTATAGATGTGCCAGCGTATGTATACAAAGATTTTACGATTTGGGGAGCTACGGCGATGATGTTAAGTGAGTTAAAGGAGACAATTAAGCAGATATATAAGTAGGTTATAAAAAAAATATTGATTCTTTATCTGTTCTGTTATTCAGTATATTAGTGTTTATTTAATACTATTTAGTATTTAGAAGTATGACTTATTTCATTTAATTAACAAAGTAGAGGAGTAAAAGTTGTAATTTTGTAGTTCGAACCAATGTGTGTGAATTATGGGATTGTTTAAAAGAAATCCATTTGGTCATATTTTATTTTTAAAGAAGTGGATAATTAGAGTTTTTGGATTTGCAACGCATCAGCGTTTCCGTGGCTTTAATAGCTTACAAATAGAAGGCTCTGAAGTGCTTAGGCAATTGCCAGATAGGCATGTATTATTTATTTCAAATCACCAAACTTACTTTGCTGATGTGGTAGCAATGTACCATGTATTTAATGCAAGTCTTAAAGGACGTGAAGATTCTATCAAGAATATATTTTATATCTGGAAGCCAAAGTTGAATCTGTATTATGTAGCTGCATCTGAAACAATGAAGGCCGGATGGCTACCGCGTATATTAGCTTATGTAGGGGCTGTAACAGTAGATAGAACGTGGAGAAGCCAGGGAAAAGAGTTAGAAGAGAAAAGAGAGGTGAATCAAGATCAGGTAGAGAATATTAAAGTAGCTCTAGATGATGGATGGGTAATCACTTTCCCGCAAGGGACTACTAAGTCTTTTAAACCTATTAGAAAAGGAACGGCTCATATTATTAAGAATTATAAGCCTATCGTAGTGCCTATTGTTATCGATGGATTTAGAAGATCTTTTGATAAAAAAGGATTACACCTTAAGAAAAAAGGAATTCTTCAATCTATGGTGATTAAAGAGCCTTTAGATATCGACTACGAGAATGATACTATAGAGCAAATCGTAGAAAAAGTAGAGATGGCGATAGAGCAACACCCTTCTTTCTTGAAAGTGATTCCAGAAGAATTTATAGAAGAGGAGAAGGCATTAAATGAAAAAAGAACTTATAGATATTATAAAAAAGACGAACGATAGTTCGTCTTTTTTTGTTTAGGGTTTAGGGTAAAATGTTTAGGCGTCTTTTTAGGGAATAGGTTAAAGTATTATCTTTATCGTTTATTTATACAAAAAAGGAAAGATGTGCTTTATGGAGCAAAAAGATAAACGATTAGACGAAATAAAAGAATTATATGATCAGTTGGTGATGGGAGATGATTTGTCTAATGCCAATGAAGAGCAAAAAATAGAATTATACCATAAGAATCAGGAGGTATCCGAACAAATATTGTCTATTATAGAAGAAATCTTAAGGGAAGATGCTTTAAATAAAGAAGCTCTTTTCTGGAAGATACGCATCTATAATGGCCCCTATTACGACGATGTGTCTGTGATGATGTCTACAGCGCAAGAGATTATTGAGCGACTACCTACTGATAAAAAAGCTGTGTTTAGTGCTTTTGATTGGTTGTCTTGGATCTATGAGACTAAATTAGAACTTAAAGAGAAATCAATTGAAGTACTACATGATAAGTTAATCGAAATATCATTAGTAAAAGACGATTATAGTCTGCAAGATAAAGAGTTCGGAGAGACTTATTATATGATAGCTTATCTATATCGTGAGTTAGAAGATTATAGTACAGCAGTATCTTTTTATAAGTTAGCTTATGATCACTTCCCAGATCACTATTATGCTACTTATCAAGGAGGACGATTATTTTTAGAAAGAGGGGAGTATAATGAGGCTTATGAACTATTAAACTCTTTCTATATCTTTCATGGAAATGAGTATAGTGTCAATTTTGGAAAAGAAATAGAAGAACTGTATAAAGCAGGTAAATTAGAGGGGTATTGGAATTTAATCTCTTTATTATATCATATCGGTATTGATTATCCTGAAGAATTCGGAGCGAAGAATACACGTGAATATGGAATGAGGTTCGCTGATATAATAGAGGAAGAGTTAAAAACTAACCCTGAGAATGAAATAGTACTTCGTATGAAAATACGTTACTATCTCGTAGTAGAAAAAAATTCAAAGAAGGCTTTCGAAACTTTAGGTAAGTATTATTCAGTGGTAAAGGAAGTGACTAGTTCTCTATTTTTTACTTATTATGAATTAGCAGAGAAATTTGGTGTGTCAATAGAGGATTATCCTATTCGATGTGATAGTTTTTATGGGTACAACTTGATGACTCGTTTTCTAGAAAAAGCTGGAGAACTAAAAGGAGAAGATAATGAAAGGGCATTAAAGTACTATGAACAGGCAAAAGAAATAGGAGGATTAGTCATCCCTCAACTTGATGCTTATTTTGATAGAGGAGAAGGCCCAAAGGTGAATAATAATAGTCATGGCTATGCGATGCTGTGTAATAACCTGGGAATAGCGATCAGAAATGTATCTAAATTAAAGGAAGATACTTATGAGACTGATGACTGTAGATATGCCTTAACCCTTCATCGCAAAGGGTATGAGTTGTCTCCATTTATAGAGAACTTAGACAATGGTTTGTTTTTAGCAGAAACATTAGAAGAGTTTAGAGAAGTTGAGTATTTCTCTCAAGAACTATTAACGTATCACGATGAGTTTAGCAGTGAGTGGATGTCTGTTCAAGGACGTATTTTAAAGAATTATATTAATGCTGATCAATATGAGGAGGCAGAGTTATTTTATTACAGCTTAAAAGAGCGATTTGAACAAAAAGAAATAGAGGATGAGGACATTGTATCAGAGATGATCTATATGGCAGCAGACTTCTTTACTTATGTGAGATATAAGAAGCACGATTTTTATAAAACTATTGAATTAACAGAAGAGTTCTTCAGTAACCCTATGTATTTTGATTTAGTAGATGAGGTAGCGAAGTTTAATTATTGGTTTAGTTTAGCTTGGTCTTATCATGGGTTAAATGATAGAAATAATGCAAGTAAGTATTTTGATATGATAGTCGATGCTTTTGATGGACATGGGCGCTATCAGAGTACAGTAGATGAAATTCCTCAAGAATACAAGTTACCTAGTGAGGAACGTGAAGCTGTTAATCGATTATGGCATTTGGCACAAGTAGAGGTTAATGTTACACAGAATTATTCTTTAATGGACCATACAGCGAATATTAAGTATTTGACTGATATCGTTGATTATGTACAACAGGGACAAGAGACACCTGCTGAATATTGGGTAAGTGAAGAATATCATTTAAAAGTATGCCCTAGGAATTTAAGAGAAAATACTAAAGAGGTTATTTATGATACATCATTAGATTTTTATTTTAAAGAAGGAAATTATACTATTCGTTTTAATATAGATGAACGCGAAGAGAAAGTAAGGAAGCTATTAGGGTTAATCTCAAAAAAGATTTGGGCAAAAGAAGTTTATACTTATTATTACTTCTATGAAGATGATGAAGAGACTTCTAATGATTATGAAGTCTATGGTGGAGGGAAACACCCTGATTTAGACAAGGTCGCTCAACAATTATGGAATACTTGGGTGGAAAAAATTAAAACAGTAAACTAAGAAAGGTACCTAGTAAGGTACTAAATAAGTTAAAACGACGTATCAGTACGATGTTCTAATAAAATGAAACATGAACAGTCATGTATAGTTAATATAGCTATATATGGCTGTTTTTTTGTTTCATTAAATGTGAAGAAATAGGTTAAAAGGAAGCATAAATGAAGTATTTTAAAAAGAATATGTTTTTTATGACTATTGTGTTTTTTACTTTCTTTTGGTTGTTTTTATGATTGTAAGTTTGTTTTTTAGGTTAAAAAATATTGATTAATGATAGTTGTTTATGTTTGTGTGTATTGTGCTGTGTGACTGTATGCGAAATATTCTTGTTTCATGTTTTTAAATATGTGACTTTTTAGATGTCTTGTTGTCTTATTTACAGAAGTTAACCATTCATTTTTGTGTAAAGTATACTTATAAGGTATATAATATATCTAAAAAATAAAGTATGATATATATCATGTAACAAAAATAGGAGCTTGAATTACCTAATAATCGGATTTTGCGATAATATTTTTAGTAATATTTACAAAATAAGGGTAATTTGGTTTATTATTTTCTTTACTTAAACATGAATGGTGAATAAAGTTTAATAATTTATTGTGTAATGGTTGTTTTTTGTTCGTCATTTTAAGTTTATATATATGATTTTCACAAAACTGATCTTGCATTGTTAAAAAATGTTTTTAAGTAAGAAATAAGTAATAAATTTGCACTGCTTTAGAGAAAAATATGAATATGCGAATATTTATATTTAAGTCCCCACTTATCTAGGCATGTACCACATATTGTATCAATATGTGGCGTATGATCTTGTGCGTTGAGGGCAGCTTCCAAAGCATTGCATTAACACCATCTAACGCATGAGATTTTTGAGTAATCCTTATAACGCAAAAAGTGATAAAGCTATCTTCGAAACGATAGTGCAGCTAACTATTGTATTAGTGGCTTTGCAGTTTTTATTATCGCTAATCAATATTAATATTACGTTTGGATACTTCATCCTACCTATCATATACGTTATGATAAAATATGACCGTACAGAGGTCAATATCTTTAATAAATTACAATTACATTTTGTAGGTACTTTAGGAGTACTATTATTAGCTTTTAGTGAAATGACAATGCTATATGAGATTGTTAACCTACTTTTTTTGGTAGGATATCTATTTGCTATTTGTAAAAATATAAACTCAGTACACGCAAAGAACTTAAGTTATAAGGCATTTAACTTTATTAGCTTTTTTAGTTTTTATGCTGTTGCTGGTACTGTAATTTGTTTTTTCTATTTCCTAATGGATTTATTTGATAAGAGCTATGGAGTAACAAGTTCTTTCTTATTTGGTGGAATAGATTTCTTTGCTATTTTGTTTTCGACACTTACTTTGATTGTTAGTCGTTCAGAAGAAACTGTTGAAAATGAAATTAAGGAGGTAACAAATAAGATTATAGATGCTCCAGTGTTGAATGTTGTTGTTACTGATGCATTAGAGAAAGAAATGAGTGGTCAAGTAGAGAGCATTATTCAATACTTTGAAAACTCAGAAGAGTATTTGGATACTAATTTCTCTTTAGATCATTTGGCTAAAGAAGTTGAGATGAGTAAACATCACTTGTCAGAAGTTATCAATCACGATATGAATACTAGTTTCTATCAGTTGTTAGCAAAGTATAGAATAAACCATGCGAAATTTTTAATAGAAAAGAAACAGAACTTGACTATTGAAGCAATAGTAGATGAGTGCGGATTCAGTAGTAAGTCAACTTTTAATAAATATTTTAAATATTTCGTTGGTCAGACACCATCAGGTTATAGAAGTTTGGTAGCGTAAGGATAAGTTATGGAAGAATATTTATACATACTTATTTTATCAGCAGCAATCGTTTTCGCATGTATATCTTACTTTATAAATAATAGATTAGTTAGTAAAAGAAGTTCTCAGAGAATTTTAAATTGGTTTTTACTATTTATGATTCTTCATTGTACAGTAACTATTCTAGTGCGATTCTTTTTTGAAGAAGAAACATTTGTTTATTTAGGGATGCCGTTTGGAATATTTTATGCACCATATTTTTACTGTTGTTTTAAAACGTTTGTAAAAGAGGTTAAAGAAAATGCTGATACAGGTAAAAGTGCGATAGTATTTTTTAAAGATGACTATATTCACTTTGTACCAGGTGTTCTTTTTTTTATTGGATATATCATTACCTTATTTAATTTAGGCAGTGTTGATGTAGAATTTTTGATTTACTACTATTTAGTTAATTATGTAGTATTAGGAAGTCAGCTAATTCTTTATGCCATTTTTGGTTATTTAGCAGTCAGTAAGTTAAATATATCTAATTCTGTACGCTTATTAGTATTGCGTGTTATTTGGATTATGGTTTTTGTGGGAATTGTTTCAATAGGATTAGTATTGTACAATGCAATTCCTAATAATGATGGTAATGTATTATATCTAGGGGTGCTGTGTTTAGCAATGACTATTTTTTTCTATTATGTAGAAAAATTGAAAAGCGATGAGGTTTATATTAACCAAAGGGAAGAGGAGAAGTCTGGAGATATAGTTGATGTAGAGCTAAACAAGTATGAGAAATCTAAGTTTGCAAACGAATTTGTAGATGAGTATAAAGAGAAAATAGAAAAAGTAATTCTTAAAGATCAATTGTTTTTAAAAACAAACTGTTCATTGGATTTAGTAGAGAAATTAACACGTATACAGAGACATCATCTGTCACAGTTCTTCTCTACTGAATACGGTAAGAATTTCAATACTTATATCAATGAGTTGCGAGTAGAATATGCTAAAGAGACATTGAAAGCTAGAGAATACAATGTTTCTGTTAGTGAATTAGGAGAAGAATGTGGTTTTAACTCAAGAACATCTTTCTTTAGAGCATTTAAAAAATATGTAGGAGTATCTCCTTCAGAGTATATTGAGAATCAACAAGTCAGAACGACAAACAACAATAATTAATTACCTCGATTTTACATAGCCAGTGTAGAATCAATCGCTACAAAAAAGTCACAACGTTTCGCCAATGTTGTGACTTTTTTTTGTTTTAAGCAGATCTGTTTTGTTCTATATAATGATATTTTACTTTCTATTTTGTGCGTTAAGAGTGTTGAAATACTGCCACGATATCATAAAAATATCAGTGGTATCTGTGTTCTTTTTTGGTAAATATGAGAGGGGACTCTAGTTGTAAGATTTACTTTTTTTATTGTAGTATTTGTGATTCAAAAAACGATTTTTGCTGTTTCAAAAGTGTGTTTTTGAGACTGTTTTTTATTTCTTTCAGGTGTTTGCCTTTTTTTTAATGAGAAATACTTATTGTTTTTGTAAGTGTCTGTTAGCGTGGTGTTAATGGTTTTTTGTTTCATGTTTCATTTTGTTGGTACGTCTTTCGAGCTAATGTTTTGGAACATTTTATCTCTCCTTTTAAGAGAAATTTGTAGCATAAATAATGCGCGTATAGAATTAAGGTGTATGCGTGTAAAATGATGCTAATAAAAACAAAACTAGGCATTGTTAATAATTTAATTATAAAAGACTACTTGATCTAAGATTCATTTGACTAGAACTTTCTTCAGTAGCATTTTTTTAAAATAAGATATTAATCATTATTGTTATGAAAAAAAGATTACTTCCTGTTGCACTTTTATTAGGAACTTTTGCTACTAATGCCCAAGTAGGTATTGGTACAGCAACACCTAATAAATCTGCAGAATTATTAATCGAGTCAAGTAATAGGGGTTTATTGATTCCTAATGTTGCATTAACTAGTGCTACTGACAGAACAACTATCACAAATGGTAATGTTCAAAGCTTGATGGTTTATGCTACAAAAATTTCTGAGAAGAAAGATATTACTCCAGGGTACTACTATTGGGATATTAACAAATGGGTTCGTTTAACAGCGGATAAAGATATACCTCAGATAGTAGTGAATAATTTCCAAGAGATTGTAAATAAAGATGGTGATAAAGTACAGAATATCATCAAGAACATCGTTAAGAATACAGAAGGTAATGTTATCTATGAAGGTGATAAGTTTTATACGTTCACTAAAGATGGTGACAAAGTTGTAAAACAAGAGATAAAAGATAAATTGACTTCTATCGTGTATGATGAAGTTACTGGAGACTATATTTATTACAATGAGAATGCTGTAGATCGCAATGGCAAAATCATTGGTGAAGGTATTCGCATTAAAGTAAAAGAGACAGTTATCAATAAGTTTGGTGATATCATCAATAATAACACTGTTCAAGAGCACATTACTAATTACTTAGATGGAACTCATGTAGGTGGAAATGTTTATTATGATGGTGATAAGCTTACTTATGTAACTAAAGGTGGTGAGACAAAAGAAGTTTCTATTAATCAAGTTATTACTGCTAATGAAAGTAAGACTGCTATTATCTCTGTAAATAAAAAGCAATATTACGTTTCTGAAGAGTATCTAGTAGCTAATAAAGGTGTAGTGCCAACTACAGTAGATGCAGCTAATTTACCAAAAGGAATATATGCTATTGATGTAGTTGGAGGTGTTGTAAATAACTTAGAAGAGATAGTAAATAACGGACCTGTTACTGTTGATGGACGTACATTCAAAACAGTGAATGATTATATTACTTACCTAACAGAGTCTAAAGGTGGGTTTACTAAGATTGTTTATGATCAATCTACAGGGGATGTTATATTCCAAGAATGGGATGAAACTACTCAAAAATATGTGAATGTAGATAACTCTAAGTTTAACACTATTGTTAAAGGTAATGAGACTTTGACTACATTGATAGATAAAGGAGATGGTACTTTAGAGTATACTGATGAGAAAGGGAAGACAGTATCATTTGATAGCAATAAAACAACTGTTGAAACACAGAATGGTGTTTACACATTCAAAGACGGTAAAGGTGGAGTGATTACTGCTATTGATACCAATGCTAAAGCTATAGGTTATGATAATACTGATTCAGGATTAAGCTCTAAAGATGTACAAAGTGCTATCGATGAAATCGTGAAATCTTTAGGATCTGGTGCAGATGTGTCTATTAAAGATAATAATAACGGAAGTTTCTCAGTAGTATCAAAAGATGGTACTGTATTAGGAACAGTTAATAAAGCAGGGTTAATAGATAACACTAATGGTACTTATACATTTACTAATGGTAATGGTAAAGATGTTACTATTGATGTTCCACAATCTGTAATTAACCAGTTTGATAAAATTATCAATGGAGGACCGATTACAGTTAATGGAAATACATATACTACAGTAGAGGAGTATTTAAAAGATTTTGTTGAGAAGAACGAAACTGTAACTACGCTAAAAAACAATAATAATGGTACCTATACTTACACAAGTGAGAATGGAACAGAAACTATTATTGATATTCCATCAAGTGTAGTTAAGCAATTTGAGACTATTGTTAAACAACCTGTAACAGTTGATGGACGTACATTCACTAATGTTGATGAATATATTAAATATGTAACTGAAACAAAAGGTGGATTCACGAAGATTGTTTACAATAAAGAAGGAGATGTAGTATTCCAAGAATGGAATGAAACTAAGAAAGAATGGGTTAATGTAGACAACTCTAAGTTTAGCACTATTGTTAAAGAAAATGAGACTGTTACTACATTAGTAAAAAACGTAGATGGTACTTATACTTATTATAATGAGAAACAAATAGGTGCAGATGGTCTACCATTAACAGGTGAGACAGGAGTAACTATTGATCCAAAAGAAGTATCTGTTGCTTTAAATACCACAAAGAATGTGTATGAGTTCAAAAACTCAAAGGGTGATGTAGTTGGTGAGATTGATGCGAATGCTGGTGGTATTGTATATAATGACAATTCAACTCAGTTAGGAGCAACAAATGTTCAAGGAGCGATAGAGAAGTTATTAGAAAAAATTACTACAGTAGAAGGTACTAGTGGTGATTTAGTGGTATCAGGTGGTCTTGAATTTATTGCTAAAACAACTGGAGTTAAAGCATTATTAGCAGATGCTAATATCCAAGTAGCAAATAAAGGAATCTCTACTGAGAAATTAGACGATAAAGCAGTTACTAACGAGAAGTTAGGTGAAAAGTCTGTATCAGCGGATAAGATGACTTCTTTTACTTCAGAAAATGGAACTACTAATCCTGTAGCAGAAGGACAAATCCCTGTAGCTGATGGTAAAGGAGGAGTTGCTTATAAAGAAATCTCAGGTGAGACTCTTAAAGGTAAAGCTCTTACTTCAGGTTCTATCTCAGTATTTGGTGGAGAAAAAGCTCTTTTAGATGGAACTGTTATCGAAGTTCTAGGTGGAGAGAAAGATGGTCAAGTGTTAATTACAAAAACAAAAGAAATAGTTGTTGGTAAAAATGCTGACGGTACAGATAAGAAAGAAACTCATAAAGTTACTGAATGGGTAGATCCTAAAGAATTTGTGTCAGGTACTGTAAATGCTAAGAATGGTATTACAGTTGTAAATAACGCAACAGATGGTAGTAGTGAGTTTAAATTAGGAGGTTACTTAACAGAAGCAACTGTTATCGATACTAAAGAGAACACATTAGCTATCGCTAATATGGATTTAGTAGAGAAAGGAAAAGTATTAGAGAACAATCTAGTTATTGCTGATGCTAATGGTGTGTTAAAACAAACTTCTGCTAAGAACTTGATTGAGGATGTTATCACAGATGGTAAACTTGAAGCTAAGGACTTAACTTCTCAATCTATTATCGTTAAAGGAGGAGAGAATTCTTTATTAAAAGATACTAATCTTGAGATTAAAGGAGGTACATCTGAAGGACAAGTATTAGTGTCTACACCAGAACTTGATGCTAACGGACAACCTGTAGTTGATGAGAATGGTAAAGGAGTATATATCACTAAATGGGTAAATGCTGATAAGGTAGGTGTAGAAGTTACTAATGGTATTCAAAAGATTACTGGTGATGATGGAACTATTAAATTAGGTTTAGGTGGTACTTTAACAGAGCCTAAAACTAGTATTACAACTACAGATAAAAATGTTTTAGCAATAGAGGGATTAGCTAATATTGATAAACCAGTAACTGCTGGTAACAATCTAGTTATTGCTGATGCTAATGGTGTGTTAAAACAAACTTCTGCTAAGAACTTAATTGAAGACGCTGTTGAAGCAGGTAATTTAGAAGCAAAAGCTTTAACTACAGATGGAGTTATTGTGATAGGTACTGATAGTACATCAACTACTGTTTTAGCAGATAATTCATTATTAGCTGATGTAAAATTAAACATAGGAAAAGATAAAATAACTGCAGATCATATTGCTACAGGTGCTGTAACGTCTGACGAGATATTAGATGGTACGATTAAGCCTGAAGATATGGAATCAGCTGGAAAATCTAAAGTATTAGTTACTGGAGCTGATGGTCAAGTACAGTGGATTGATCAATCAACTTTAAATAATAAAGATACTTTCACAGGAAATGCTCCAATTAGTATTGTAGAAGGTTCAACTAATACAACTGGAGGTAAAGATTATGTGATTCAGATTGCTGATGCGAATGGTACTACAGCTGGTGTTACTAAACAAGCAGAAGTAGATCCAACTATTTTATTTAAAGATGGTGTAGCGTCTGTTAATGTTGAAAATATAGCAAAAACACAAGGTAAAGCTCTTACTTCAGGTTCTATCTCAGTATTTGGTGGAGAAAAAGCTCTTTTAGATGGAACTGTTATCGAAGTTCTAGGTGGAGAGAAAGATGGTCAAGTGTTAGTTACAAAAACAAAAGAAATAGTTGTTGGTAAAAATGCTGACGGTACAGATAAGAAAGAAACTCATAAAGTTACAGAATGGGTAGATCCTAAAGAATTTGTGTCAGGAACTGTAACAGCAAAGAATGGTATTACTGTAGTAAATGATAAAGACGGTAATAGTGAGTTCAAATTAGGAGGTGCTTTAACAGAGCCTAAAACTAGTATTACAACTACAGATAAAAATGTTTTGGCTATAGAGGGATTAGCTAATGTTGAGAAGCCAGTAACTGCTGGTAACAATCTAGTTATCGCTGATAAAGAAGGTGTATTAAAACAAACTTCTGCTAAGAACTTAATTGAAGACGCTGTTGAAGCAGGTAATTTAGAAGCAAAGACATTAAAAGGAGTAGGAATTACGGTAACAGCTGGTGGTGTTGAAGGAACTGATACTTCAGTAGCTAGTTCTCTATTAAAAGATGTGACTTTAGGTATTGCTGATAAAGCAATAACAGCAGGTAAATTAGATGCTGGAACAAGTACATCAGATGCTCCTAGAGTTGGTATTGCTGATAAAAATGGAGATGTAATCTACCAAGATTTAGAGACGCAGGTTCAAAACACTCAAAAGACAGTTGTTTTAGAAAATGGTACAAATACAACTGTTTCTAGTCGAGTAGATGTAGCTAAACCAAATGAAACTATCTGGAAAGTAGATGTTGCAAATGCTGTTAAAACGGTTACTTCGGCAACATCTTTAGTAGCAGAAGATGCTATAATCCTAGTAGATGCTAATGCAGCTACAACAGATGGGATAGTTATTACTCTGCCAACTGCAAGTGAAGAAAATAGAGGAAAAAAATACACTATTAAAAAACTTGACAAGAATGAAGACGGTTATGTAGTTATTGAAGGAAACGTAGCAGGAGTAGAAAGTGGTAAAAAGCTAGAAACAGGCTTACCTTACTCTGGATGGGACCTAGTATCTGATGGTACTCAATGGCAAATCGTTAACAAATTTTAATCACCTTACTTAATTAGAAATCAAAATGAAAAAATTAATATTATCAGCTACAGTAGCTTTCACAGTTTTAACAACTTCAAATATATACGCTCAACAAGGATTCGGAACTAATACACCAGATAGATCATCTGCTGTAGATATCGTTTCGGGTAAACGTGGTTTATTGATTCCTAGATTTGATATTCCAAATTTAGACCAAGGTACTCCAGTAATTAATCCTGCTAATGCTTTAATGGTATATAATATTGGATCGAAAACACCAGCTGGTTTTTATTACTGGGATGCAAATTTTAAACACGAAGGCGGATCTAAAGGTAGATGGGTACGTTTCGTATCTTCTAACTCAGGTAGTTCAGTAACAGTTTCTGCAGGAGATAATGTGACAGTTACACCAAAACCAGATGCAAACGGACACGATATCGATTATAATGTAAGTGTAAAAGCAGGAACTGCTCCTAACCAAGTATTAGTTACTAAAAAAGAAGGTGACACATTTGTTTCAGAATGGGTTAATCCTGAGGTGTTTTTAAAAGATATAGTAGCAGGAACTAATGGTGTGAAAACAGAGGTTGTTAAAGATGATAAAGGAAATGTTATTAATACCGTTGTAAAACTAGGTGGAGATTTAACAGAGAAAACAGTTTTAAATACTGGGAAAGATAAAGAATTAGCGATAAAAGGACTTGAATTATTAACAAAAGACAATGTAGCTGGACATAATATCGTAGTAATGGGATCTGACGGTATCTTAAAGAATGTATCAGCTAAAGATTTAGTAGAAGATGCTATAGATAAAGGTGCTATTAATGGAAAAGCATTAACATCTACTGGGAAATCTATTGAAATCAAAGGAGATGCAGTTGCTACAGCTCTTTTAAAAGATGTGAATATCGAAGTTAAAGGAGGAGAGAAAGCAGGTCAAGTATTAGTTACTAAAGAAATTACAGATAGCGAAGGTAAAGTTACTCATGTAACAGAATGGGTTGATGCATCTGCTTTAGGTAATACAGTAAAGTCTGGTCAAGGTATTACAGTTAAAGATGACAACACTGTTAACTTAGGAGGTAAGATTAAAAATGATGGTACTACACCAGGTGCTATTATTGACTTAACAGATACTAAAGGTGATAAAGCGGGTGATATTGCTATTAAAGGATTAGAAGAGCTAGTAGGCAAAGAAGCTACTACTGGAAATAAATTAGATTCAGGAAGTGATAAACTTGTTATCGCAGATAAAGATGGTGTGTTAAAACAAACATCAGCTAAGAACTTAATTGAAGATGCTGTAGATAAAGGAGGGTTAACTGCTAAAACATTAACTACTGATGGTAAAATTGTTATTGGTGATAATAAATCTACTTTAGATAAATTAGATAATGCTGTTTTAGTAGCTACTCAACTAAGTATTAAAGAAGGAAGTATTACATCTACAGAGATTCTTGATGGTACAATAGCAAATGTTGACTTAGGTAGCGGAGCTGTATCAGCAGATAAAATGACTTCTAATACTACAGCTAATGGAACAGCTACTCCAGCAGGAGAAGGACAAATACCTGTAGCAGATGGTAATGGAGGAGTAACTTACCAACAAGTAACAGGAGAGTTGTTAAATGGTAAAGCATTAAAATCTGAATCAATTGTTGTAACAGGAGGAGCAAAAGCTTTATTAGATGAGACATCAATAGAAATAAAAGGAGGTACTACTGCAGGTCAAGTATTAGTTACTAAAGAAGTTAAAGATGCTGAAGGAACAGTTACAGGAACTACTACTGAATGGGTTGATGCTTCTGCTTTAGGAAATACAGTTACAGCTAGTAATGGTTTAACTAAAGAAGGTAACGATATTCAATTAGGTGGAATAGTTGATAAAAAAACTGTTTTAGCGATTGATAATACTAAAGGTGGTTCTTTAGCAATTACTGGATTAGATTCTCCAGCTAAAGATAAAACAACAAAAGTAGTTGTAGTAGATACAGATGGTAAATTAGCTACAATTGATAAAGGAGTTGGTAACGTTACAATTAATAAAGAGGGAGATGTTACTATTGGAGGAAATAATTCAGTAGTAAATAACTATCACCCTTCAATGGAAGAGATTGTTATCGAAGTTACTTTAGGCGCTACAGATACTAATCTTAGCCTACCAGCTGTTAACGGTACAGAAGGACAAACAATCAGCGTTAAGATTGTAAATGCTGATGAAAAGCACAATGGTTATTTAAATATCAAATCAGGAAGCGATGTTTTAGCTTATGGAGCTATGCCATTCCAAGGATGGATTATTAAGTCTAATGGAACGAAATGGATCGTTGTTGGACGTAACTAATAAAAAATAGAATACAAAAGATGAAAAAGACATACATAGGATTTGCCGGACTTAGTTTATTACTTTTATTAGGAACTCAAACAGTTCAAGCACAACAAGGATTCGGAACAGATAAACCAAATAAATCAGCAGCAGTAGATATACAATCCTCAAAAAGAGGATTGTTGATACCACGTGTGAATTTAAAATCAACTGTTGATGCTGTGACTATCGATAGTCCAGCTCAGTCATTGATGGTATATAATCAAGCAACTACAACAAGTGGAACTAATGATGTTACTCCAGGTTATTACTACTGGGATATAGATCGTTGGGCTCGTTTTGCTAAACAATCTGAGATTACTGAGATAGAATTAAAAGGTGATGTAACAGGTAAAACAGGAGATACAAAAGTTGTAGCTATTCAAGGAACAAGTATTTCAGATGTTGCTCCAACTGCTAATCAGGTATTAACTTATGATGTAACAGAAGGAAAATGGAAAGCGGTAAGCTTAACAGAAAATAACCTGACAAGTTCAAAAGGAATTACAGGTACTGGGATTACTGTAGGAGGTACAGATAATGGAGCAGGATCAGTATTAAAAGAGGTAACTCTTTCGATTACACACGGTGAAGCTAATCAAGTGATGGTAACTAATGCTGATGGAAATGGAACTACTTGGGTAGATCAATCAACTTTAGTTCCTACTACAACTAACGAGTTAATATCTAATGGAAACACACTTACATCTAATGTTAATGGTGTTTCTGAAACAGCTAATATTGTAAATACAATTGAAAACACTTTAGATAAAGATAATAAGTTAGTTACTACAGTTAATGGTAAATCAGGAGAAGGATTAGACTTAACACCAGCTATCGAAGCAGGACAAAAAACAACATCAGTTAAAAATGGTTCTGATAAAGTTACTGTTGTAACTACAGGAGCAGGTACAAAAGATAAAAATACAGAGTATACTGTTGATGTAGTAGAAAAAGAACTAAGCCTACAGAATATTGGAGGTCAGGTAACTAATACACAAATTACTGATGGTGCTGTAACAACAGAAAAGATCAAACCAGGTAAAAATGGAGAGGTATTAGTTACTGTAAATGATGGTGAGAAAGAAGTAACTAAATGGGTATCTCAAAAAGATATCGTTAAAGCTAACGAAACAGTTACTACTATTAAAGGAGGAACAAATATTACTGCAACTAAAGCTACAGACTCTCATGAGTACACTTTAGATGTTCCAACAGCTACTAAAGATGTAGCAGGGGTAGTAAAACCAGGAAAGGGATTAGATGTTGCTACTGATGGAACTTTAACAGTAAATTACGATACAGCTAAAAAAGAATTAGCAACAGGTAATGTTACTTCTTCTTCAATTGTTGTTAATGATGATAAAGGAAGTGTAGGTTCTACATTTAAAGATGTTACTTTAGAAATAAAAGCGGGTACTAATGGACAAGTAATGGTTACTAAAGAAGGTAAAGCTACTTGGGTAGCACAATCTGAAATAGTTCCTACAACTACTAATGCTATTAAGACTGATGGAACAAATATTGTAACAACAGTTAACAATCAAAAAGCAGAATTAACTTTAGCAGGTGATGTAGTATTAAAGAATGGTGAAACAGTTGTAGGTGGTATTCAAGGTACGCCTGTAAGTGAAACTAAACCAGCTGCTGGACAAACTTTAGTTTATAATACAACTACAAATACTTGGGAACCAGGTACACCAAATGTAGGAGTTGACAACGTTACTGATGGTAAGAATTTAACTGCTGCAGATGGAGATGCTGCAACAATTGAAGTTGTAAATGGTGGATTAAAAGCTGTATTAGTTGAGACAAGTTTAAGAGTAAAAGAAGAGTCAATTACTTCTAAAGAAATTAAAAATGGTACTATTAAACCAGAGGATGTCGCTAAAGCTGGCAAGAATCAAGTATTAGTTACTGATAGTTCTGGAGTTCCAACTTGGAAAAATCAAAATAAAGTAGCTCCTCAGTTCTTCTATATGCCAGCAGTTATTTTTGATACAAAGTCAAAAGGGACTAAATTAAGTAGAGATTTATATAAAGAGTATGTAGATCAGTTTACAGGAGGAAAAGTAGGAGTAGGAAATGCGGAATATCCTATTGCTCATGGTGCAGGTGGATATACAATGCCTTATACAGGAGGAATAGTAGGGAGTACTGATGCTCCAGCAGATATAGCTGTATTTGATAAAGGAGAGCTTCATTACTATGTGACTTATTATGACACAAAAGTATTTGCTAATTTGAGTATAGATAAAGATGGTAAGCTTACTTATGACATCATTGGTAATGCGACACCTGCCTCATATATGAATATCGTTTTTGTAATCAAATAACGAAAAATAGTTAGGTATCTTTAGCTTAAGATACTTATTAAACTAAATTATAATTACAAATATAATATGATATATAAAATTATAAATAAGATAACAATCAAAGTAGTACTTACTCTAAGTTTAGTCTTAGGAGTAAGTACCACTATGTTGGCAGATGGTTCTAGAAATCTATACCCTAGTGGTGTGAGTGGACATCGTGCTTTTTTATTAGGTAAGGGATATGCTTCACCTGAAGCAATACCTTTTCCAAATGAAGGAGCACATTACGTGTATGCTAAAGAAGGAGAAATCATCACAATGGCATCTTCTGCCCAAGGAAATGGACGTTGGGATGCTAAGGGAGGAATTAATTTATTTAATCCTGTTGGTATTGAAGTTATTAATAATCAAATAGAAGGACAAATTCCAAGTCGTTCTGCTGAATTGGCAGGGCCTAGGTTATCAGCTACTAGTCAAGGTGGATATACTCCTATTTATTATGAAGTTCCAAAAGGAGGAGAGGGAATTTATCGTGTAGAATTTGCTTCTAGAAGTACATCTGCATCTAGTGCTATAGTTAGTGCTAATGGTAATTGGATTCAAGGTAATAATGCAGCTATTGCAGCATGGGATGTGTCAGTGATTAATAAGGGTAAAACTAAGTTTATTGAGGGACGTGTTTATACTACAAATCTGAATTTTACTAATGGGAATGATAATGCTGTTGCGTATCAAAATGTTAATTTTAATGGACGTTTTTTTGTTCGTACTAATGATGGGTTTACGTATAGAGTGACTCATAAGGGGTCTTCAGGTATTGTATGGGCATTTTTTGTGAATAACAATGGTTTTTTTGATTATTACACAAAGAACTCTTTATATAAGAGTATGAATAGTGAAGCTAGTCAAGTTATTCATAATATTCATAATCCTAATACTCCAGATGATGATAGTAATATTACCCATAAGATCTACTATACATTACCTGCGGAAGATATGCCTAATAAGGCAAAAGTTGCTATTAATAGTTCATCTTATGGTTTGACTACATGGTTAAATCCTACAGTTATAGAGCCAGAAGTATCTAATGTGAAGATAGTAGGTGCTGAAGGGACAGTAGGTGTTTTTGGACATAAAGGTGGGTACATAGAGTTTGACGCTCCTATAAGTGGACAGCAGTTTACGATTGATATCATAAATAATGGATTTGTATTTAAAAAATTAGAAGGAAATACTAAAGAAGGACACAATAAAATTTATTGGGATGGAGTAGGAACAGATGGAAAAACGAAGCTAAAAGGTGTAGTTCCGGTTGATCTAAATGTACAATTACAAGGTGCTGAAGTTCACTTCCCTTTCTTTGATATGGAATATAATATAGGAGGTATAGCTATCGAATTATTAGATTATCATAATTATAATAATGTTCTATCAGATTTAGTATTTTGGGATGATAGTGATATTACAGAAGGTTTTTGGACAAAAGATCGTTGGAATCGTGATGTATGGATGGATTATACAGTAGGTGATAAAGTTAATCCTATAAAAAATACACATTTAATTCTAGGGAATAAAGGAATTAGTAGTAATATTAATGGACATAAGTGGGGAGCAAATGGTACAGGTGCTATTGGTACATTTGGTGATAAAAAGTCAATGGATACTTGGACGTTCAGAGTTGGAAATAAAAAAGAGATTAAGACAGAGGTTGTTATAAAAGAGGCTGACCTTTATACGAATATTACTTATAAAGTAGGTGGTACTAGTAAAGGACATAAAGGAGATACAGTAGATTATGTAGTGACAGCAGGTAATAAAGGACCTTCTGATATTATAGCAGATGCTAGTAAAGGAATTCATGGTGCCCCTTTTACATTTACAGTACCTCCAGGAGTGGATGTAATCAATCCAAAAGGAGTAAAAGCAACTTTTAAATGTGCGAATGGAAATGCTAAAGAATCAGTAGCACTTACTTATGATCCTCTAACGCGTACATTCCGTTCAGAATTACAAATACCTAATGGATGTACAGTTGAGTATAAAATCACGGGAGTGTTAAACGGTATGACAGGATCAATGATTGCAGAATCAACGATTATGAGACCTGCTGATGTTTCTGATCCAGATGCAACAAATGGAGACCCAAATGTGAAACCAACGAATCCACATTATGAATGTTATAATAATGATTCAGGTAATTTACCTGGAGGAAATGGATCAATAGGATGTAACAATATCAATGAAGTTGTCTTTATGGCACTTGGAGAATGTGTAGATAAGATATTGTATTTTGAAGATTTTGATCGTGGATATTGGAATGTGAATTCTGGAAGAACGGATTGGAGTCAACGAGCTTCTATTAGTATAGGAGCGAATGGAGAGATATTGAGAAATCAGGATGGTTCGATAAAAAGACAAGGCCCTAGAGGAGGAGCGACAGCATCTTATCTTTTTGCACCAGGTGTTAACGATAGTCGTTATGCAGGTGCGAATAGAAATCCTCATAGTGAAACTATCTCTGTAGCACGTATCAAAAATGGATATTACTCTGTAAATCCTCCTGGGTATGTACAGATGGGTATCCCTACAGCAGATTCTTGGCATGAAGGAATATGGGTAGAGAATGCACCAAGTAATGATCCAACTGAAGCAAATAGTAATTTTGACTGGACTCCAGCTTGGGATAATGCTAAAGCGATAAGAGATATGTCTGGAGCAGTAAATGGTTCAGCATTCTTAGTAAGAGGAGCTGCTTCAGCTGCGCAAAGTATTAAACCGTTTTATGAGTTTGAATTAGCAGAAAAAATAGAGAAAGACAGAGTTTATACTTTAGATATCTATTCTTATGTGACTTACCATGATAAAGATTATATGATCATGGATGTGTTAGATAAAGAGACTGGTCATATCTATGCATCAGTTCCATTGAAGTATGGAGGTGTTGGATTGCCAGAAGGAGCTAAGCCAGAAGGATTTAGTTTAGGATGGGTACCGTTGACAGCTAGTTTTACATTTGCTGAAGCTGCATGTGATGATGTAGTAAGTAAAAATGTGAAGATTGCTATTCGAGGAAGTCAGGATAGAGCTTTAGAAACTGGAAAAGGTTTTGGACATACTCTGATAGATAATATTACATTCTCTAAGCGTATTCAGGATCCAAGTTGTGGAATCCATGTCTCTAATATTACTTGTGCAGATGAGTGTTATCAAGACATCGTAGGTAAAGGTTTTGGATGGTTTTATAGTGCTGGAGAAAAACCAGGAGGTAGCAATGTGGTTGAGAAGTTTGAACAACCTGCTACAGATGGAGGATTTGTTGTAGATATTTATCGATTAGACAATTCTTTTAATATGGTTATTAATGGAGTGCCTCTTTATAAAGAAGAATTAGAGTTTGAAACAGGACATGCAAATAGAAATGTGCGTTTTAAGTCTGATGGAAAAAGATTTGGAGAGACAGGAACTAGTGCTGTTTGGAATGTAAATAAAAACCCTAATGGTGATGAAAGTGATAATAAACATATTGATCTGAATGATCGATTTAATAATCCTTCACCAGTTATCCGTGTTAATATTGATAAATGGGGGAATGTAACATTATGGGGAAAAAGAACTACGGATGATTCATTAGAAGAATTGGAAGTGTATGATAGATCTAATGGAAATGTAGCGGTACCGTTGCAAGTAGTACATTGGATTTCAGAAGGAACAGGTACAGATATCAATAAAGTAGATGTAACTCAAAATGTAATTGGTCAAACGATGATGTATGGTTTTGGTTATGGTCAACAGCAAAAAGAGTGTGAAACTTGTACTATAGAGAAAGAAGGGGTGTTTACAGATGAGAGTAAAGATGGATATGCACAAGTAGGAGAAACAATCTTATATACTTTCGATGTGAAAAATGCTGGTGATATGGATATAGAGGATATTGAGATTATTGATCCATTGTTTGGATTTACTATTAAGCTAGATGAGCGCACTCATTTACCAATACAAGAGGGAGTGACTTTCTCAGGTGATAAAAATAATAATGGTATTTTAAATAGAAATGAGACTTGGACGTTCACAGTATCTTATAAAGTAACGGAAGCTGATGTATTCGAAACGAAAGGGGTTTACAACCGTGCAACTGTAACAGGAGTTGGTAGATTGTCTAAATCAACACGTAATGTTAAGGAACTTTCAACAGATCCAACACCATATAAAGAAGGTGACGAAGGATGGGATGCTACTAAAGAATTTCATACTTATGTACCTTTAAAAGGGAATGGATTATTGATAACGAATCCTATGATTTATCAAAAAGTGAGATAATAGAATAATAACTGTGCTAGTCTCGCACTAGCACAGTATTTAAAAACTGAAAACTATGCAATCAAAAAAAATATATAAATCAGTTGCCTTATTAGGTTTGGCATTGCCAGCTACAGTAGTAGCACAGCAAGCTAAGAAAGACCAAGTAATGGTAAACCAAGGAAAGATTTCAGTAGCAGAAGGTGGTGTAATGTCTACTATCTATGATTTTGACAATACAAAAGAAGGGTATGTAAAGAATGATGGAACGGTTTATTACTACAGCAACTTTAACAATGACAATATTTATGATCACAGCACTAACGCCAAAGGTTCTAAAGCTGTGTTCACTCCTTTTGAAGAAGCAAAAGGAGCTCAGCATATCACTGGAAGCCAACCTTCTAATTTCTTTGATGTAGTACTAGACAACTCTACTAAAGATATGGCCTTTGACCTAAAGAACGAGGCTAACGTAAGAGGTAGTGTAGACTTTAAAGATGGTATTATTAAGGTAGACTCACTAGCAGGGATGCTAACCTTCCACCAAGGAGCGAAAGCACTTAAGCCTACAGACAGAAGCCACGCAGAAGGATATGTAGAGAAGATAGGTAATGAGGAGTTCCAATATCCTAAAGGAGATAAAGGACTATACCGTTATGCTAGAATCACTGCTCCAGATCATGTAAAGGATGCGTATGAAGGAAAGTATAACTTAGATGATAAGAACTTCTTTAGAGCGCGTAGTGCTAAGTCAGGAGTGATTAACTTACTAGATGAGCGCGAGTACTGGACAGTAGATAAAGGAAGTGATAATAGTAAAGGAGACATCATGCTGACACTGAGTTGGGATGAGCGTACGACACCTAAAGAGTTATTAGTGAACCCAGAGAAAGAATTACACATCGTACGCTGGGATGCTAAGCAACAGCTTTGGGTAGACGAAGGAGGAGTAGTGGATGTGGAGAAAAAAGAGATCACAACACCTACTAGTGTGAAGGGGTACGGATTCTTTACATTAGCTACTGTGAATACAGACTTAATCTTAGACGGAGATATCGTTATTTACAACCTTGTTTCTCCTGATGGAGATGGTAAGAATGATTACTTCATCATAGATAATATCAACAGATTCCCTAATAATACAGTAGAGATTTATAACCGTTGGGGAGTTAAGGTATTTGATACGAAGAGTTATGACAGTGCAGGTAATGTGTTTAGAGGATACTCTGATGGACGTGTTACTGTAAATAAAGGTGAGAAATTACCTACAGGTACTTATTTCTACATCGTGAGTTATGAGTATAAAGACGCTAGCGGTTCGCGTATGATTAAGAAATCGGGTTACCTACATTTAGAAAGCAATAAGTAAGAGAATATATGAATATTCAACAAAACATAAAGAAAATCGGAATCAGCCTATTCGCCTTAGGCTGCTTTTCTCAAATGCAAGCTCAACAAGATCCACAGTATACACAGTATATGTATAATGCTAATATGATCAACCCTGCTTATGCAGGTAGTAGAGGAACACTGAACGTGTTTGGGATGTACAGAACACAGTGGGTAGGACTAGATGGAGCACCTAAGACAGCGAATGTATCTGTGTCTACACCTCTTGGAGAAAGTGGATTAGGACTAGGAGTGAACTTTACCAATGATCGACTAGGAGCGATGGATGAGAATAATATCTCTGTAGATTTAGCTTATGCTATTGACTTAAATGCTGATTATAAATTAGCATTCGGGTTAAAAGCGACTGCTAACCTATTAAGTGTTGATTATACCAAGCTTAATATCCACAATCCTACTGATCCTGTAAGCCAAGAGAATCTAAACAACAAGTTTAATCCAAATATTGGAGCAGGGGTTTATCTATACTCTGACAAAGCTTATGTAGGGTTATCAGTTCCGAACTTCTTGACTACAGATCGCTACGATGATAATGATATCACGACGATGCGTCAGAAGATGCACTTCTATTTAATGGGAGGATATGTATTCGATGTGAGTGAGAACTTATTATTTAAGCCAGCCGCTTTAGTTAAGGCAGTAAGTGGTGCACCATTACAAGTAGATTTGACAGCTAACTTTTTGATGTATGACAAGTTTACTTTAGGAGCGGCTTATCGTTGGGATGCTTCAGTGAGCGCCTTGGCAGGATTCCAGGTAAATGATAATTTATTTGTAGGATATTCTTATGACTTTGAGACTACTGCGCTTCAACGTTATAACTCAGGTTCACACGAGATCTTCTTAAGATTCGAATTATTTAACCGTCGTAGTACAATTAATGCTCCTCGTTTCTTCTAATAAAAGAGGACTTAAGAAAACAAGTATGAAAAAACAGCTATTGAAAATAAGCTTATTGACAATGTTGCTTTTCGTAGGTATTAGTACTTATGGACAGAAAGTAGCAGAGAAGAAAGCG
>NZ_BCMQ01000009.1 GCF_001485415.1 Myroides odoratimimus | reverse complement strand
GTATGTCGCCGCCTTTCTTTATAGAATCCCCAATCTCGTATGAGGTTGGGGATTTTTTTGTTTATATAGGTAGGTGTATTTTGTACTTATAAACGTTTTACTGGAAAAAGTATCGTTGTTTATAACAACTTTTAAAACTTGTTCTAAGACTATAAAAAAGAGCCCTAATAGGCTTTTATTCTTTTTGAAGATCATTTACTTTATCGAGTATGTATTCCATTTCATATCCTTTTCTATGTAGGAACCCAATTAGTTTTTGTGTTTTTTTATTTATGTCTTGATCTGTTAATGATTGCCAACGTTGTTCAGCTAGTTTATTTAGGGTTTCGAAGTACATATTATCATCTATTTCAGTTAGTGCTATTTTTATTAGGTTAGCTGATATTTTTCTGATTTTAAGTTCTCCAAGTATTCTATTTTTTCCCCATCCACTGATTCTATGTTTACCTCTTGCAAAACTACGAGCAAAGCGTTCTTCGTTTAGAAATTTATTGTTAATTAAATAAACTAGTATTTCATCGTGTAGATCAGAGGAAACTTTTAAATTGTATAATTTGGATATAACTTCAGTATGACATCTGTCTTGATAAGCACAAAAATGTTCTAATTTACTTTTTGCTTGTTCTAGTGTTAAGGACATATTTTTGTTCTTTTTCAATTTACTTTATTCCTAGGCTTTTATGAGTATTGATTATAGCTTTTTTATTTTTATAATCAATCCAATCCTGTCCTTTTAATCTTCTCATGAAGTTATCAAAATATCTCATTACAGTAATATTATAGATTGCTTTTCCAAGGTTACTATATTTAGAAGGGAATGCTCTTAGACTCATAGATATACTTGGCGTAAGGTATTTCATATAGTGCCAATAACCTTCAGGCATATAAAGCATTTCTCCATGTTTTAGATTACAGATATATCCTTTTGCATATTTTAAAGCAGGCCATTTATCAAAATCAGGATTGTCAAAATCAATGTCTTCTCTGGATATTAATGCATGCGGTATTTTATACATATATTTTGTTTGGTCTGGTGAAAATAGCATACATTGCTTTTCTCCATTAAAATTGAAATGTAATATATTAGAATAATCAATATCAAAATGCATGAAGACTTTTGAATTTGTTCCTCCAAAAAATAACATTGGAAGTTGTTTTACTAGACGGAGTCCTAGTTTTGGCCATTTGAAATCACTCTTAAGACTAGGAACTTCTTTCATTATATTATAAAGAAAGATTCTGTAGTTTGTTGGTTCTTTGTTAAGTAAATCTATATAATCAGCCATCTTCATTGTTGCATGTGCTTCATTAAAACCATCTTTATGAGAAACAGGTCTATCATCATAAAGTGGTACTAATTTTTCACCTGCTATTTCCTTTATATAGTTTAAACGCCATTTTTTGTAAGCAGGCCAATCTTCAGTTAAGTTTTCTATTACAACAGGAATCTGTTTTTTAAAATATTTTTCAATAAAATCTTTTTCAGAGATAGATTTTACCCTTTCTATTTCTTGAAGTTGTAATTTTTTCATGCTATTTTACATTAGTCTTTCTTTAAGTACTATCATATTAAATTTATGTAACCTCAAATTTAATAAATCATTATTGGTTTTTAATGCTAGTAGCTTGTAAAATAAGCTTCGAGATAGCAAATTGATTTATTATCGACTAATAGTAAGTGATTGCATATTTAACAGTTGGTACAGTAAAATCTATTTGTAATAGTCGTATATTTAAAATAAAAATTATGAGTATAACTAAGAGTTATTTGTTAGAGTTAGGACATGAGTTAAATAGTACAAAGAAGATAGTAGCTTGTGTACCTAATGATAAATGGGGCTGGAAGCCTCATGAAAAGTCTATGAACTTAGGTGATTTGGCAAAGCATATTGTAGAATTAACAATTTGGACTGAGAATATCCTAACAAAGGATAGTTTGGATTTTCAAATAGATTACAAGCCTTTAGAAGCACAAACTACAGAAGAGTTGTTGGTTCTTTTAGACAAGTATGAAAAGGCTGTTATATCAGCTTTAAATATGTTTGATGAGGAAAAGTGGATGTCTGAATGGAAGTTAAAGTCAGGAGATCATATAATCGTTGCTATGCCAAAGGTTGGAGCTAATCGATTTATTGTAAATAACCATATTTATCACCATAGAGGACAATTATCAGTTTATTTGCGTTTATTAGATGTAGCTATTCCAGGAATGTATGGACCTTCAGCTGATGATGTTAAATAAATTATATAAATTAAAAAAGCCTAACTCAATGAGTTAGGCTTTTTTTGTGCCCGGAGTGGGAATCGAACCCACACTCCGAAGAACACGAGTTTGAGTCGTGCGCGTCTACCAATTCCGCCATCCGGGCTGATGACTTATTGTTTGTGAGTGCAAATGTAGATAAAAAAAATTAGGTACAAAGAAAAAATATAAAAAAAATCGTTTTCTCAATTTATATTTTATAAATTTGCACCGCTTAATAAAAACAGTTAAGCTCTAACTCGCAACATAACAACTAATTATATAATGTCATATTTCGAACCAGACGCTAAGATTTTTGCATGTGCTCAGAGCGTTGAGCTTGCTGAGAAAATTGCAAAAGCATACGGAGTAGAATTAGGAAAAGTAACTCTATCACATTACAGTGATGGGGAGTTTCAACCTTCTTTTGAAGAATCAATTAGAGGACGAAGAGTTTTCTTAGTATGTTCTACATTCCCGTCATCAGATAACCTGATGGAATTGTTACTAATGTGTGATGCTGCTAAACGTGCATCAGCAAGACATATTACAGCTGTAATTCCTTATTTTGGATGGGCTAGACAGGATAGAAAGGACAAACCAAGGGTTCCGATTGGAGCGAAATTAGTTGCTAAATTGCTTGAATCAGCAGGGGCAACACGTATCATGACAATGGATTTACATGCTGATCAAATCCAAGGATTCTTTGAAAAACCAGTGGATCATTTATATGCATCTACAATCTTTTTACCGTATGTAAAAAGTTTGAAACTTGATAATTTAACAATTGCGTCTCCTGATATGGGAGGATCTAAGAGAGCATATGCTTATTCTAAGTTCTTAGAATCAGATGTAGTAATTTGTTATAAACAACGTAAGCAAGCTAATGTTATAGATAAAATGGAGTTAATAGGAGATGTTACAGGACGTAACGTAATCTTAGTTGACGATATGATTGATACAGGAGGTACTTTAGCTAAAGCAGCTGATATGATGATGGAGCGTGGAGCATTAAGTGTTAGAGCTATATGCACACATGCTATTTTATCAGGAAGTGCTTATGAGAAAATAGAACAATCAGCTATTCAAGAATTAATCGTTACAGATTCAATTCCACTGAAGAAGCCTTGTGATAAAATAAGAGTATTAAGTTGTGCTCCATTATTTGCAGAAGTAATGCACAATGTACATGCTAACGAGTCTATTAGTAAGACTTTTGTAGTTTAGAATTTATTAATTTTTTAAATATATTTAAATGAAATCAATTACGATTAAAGGATCTGAAAGAGAAAGCGTAGGTAAAGTATCAACTAAAGCCTTACGTAATGCTGGAATGGTACCTTGCGTGTTATACGGAGGAACTGAAGCAGCTGTGCATTTTTCTGCTGAAGAAAAAGCATTCAAAAATTTAGTTTACACTCCAAACGTACACACAGTGGTAATTGAGTTGGAAGGTGGAAAAAAATTCAACGCTATCTTACAAGATATCCAATTCCACCCAGTAAGCGATAAAATCTTACACATCGATTTCTATCAATTACATGACGATAAAGAAATTACATTAGACGTACCAGTTAAAATCACTGGAAACTCTAAAGGAGTAATGGCTGGAGGGGTATTAAACCTAAACTTACGTAAATTAAAAGTTAAGGCTTTACCAGCTAACTTACCTGACTTCGTAGAAGTAAACATTTCTAACTTAGAAATGGGGAACAAATTATATGTTACTGATGTACCTGTTAACAATTACAAATTGTTACACACTGATAACACTGTAATCTGTCAAGTAAGAATTTCTCGTGCAGCTATGAAAGCAGCTCAAGAAGCAGCAAAAGCAGCAAAAGCTACTCCAAAGAAAAAATAATTCTTTTGAGAAGATATTTATTAGAAGCACCTGTGTTTACACAGGTGCTTTTTTTGTGCCTTAAAATAAGGTTACTTCTTTGCTTTAATGTACTTTTGTAACGCAATTAATTATGTCATTAATAGAAGGATGAAGAAATTTTTAATTATAGGACTTGGGAATATTGGTGCTGAGTATATCAACACACGTCATAATATCGGTTTTAAAGTTGTAGACGAAATAGCTAATGAGCTTGGAGGTGATTGGCAAACTGTGAAATTAGGAAGCTTAGCTGAAGTAAAGATAAAAGGAAGAACACTTTTATTATTAAAGCCTAATACATATATGAATTTAAGTGGTAAGGCAGTTCAGTATTGGATGGAGAAAGAAAAGATACCAGTAGAGAATATTTTAGTGATTACAGATGATTTAAATCTTGCTTTTGGAACAATAAGAATCAAACCAAAAGGATCTGATGGCGGACACAATGGATTAAAAAGTATTCAAGGTACTTTAAACTCTGCTGCATATCCTCGTTTTAGATTTGGTATCAGCGATGAATTTAAGAAAGGACAGCAAGTTGATTATGTTTTAGGGGTATGGGATGAGAAAGAGAAAGAACAGTTGCCAGAGCGTCTTAAAATGGCTTCTAAAGCCGTACAAGAGTTTGCTTTGGGAGGATTGAATAATGCTATGAATACTTATAACGGAAAGTAGATTAAGTAGAGCTTATAAAGTAAAAAAGGAGTTACTCATTGAGTAACTCCTTTTTTTATCATTATACCTGTGGTTTTACCACGTTGATATGTAATTCTTCTAATTGTTCTGGAGTGATAGTTGACGGAGCGTCAATCATTACATCTCTACCAGAGTTGTTTTTAGGGAATGCGATGAAGTCTCTAATCGTCTCTTGACCCCCTAAGATAGCTACTAATCTATCTAAACCAAAAGCTAAACCTCCATGAGGTGGTGCTCCATATTGGAATGCATTCATTAAGAAACCAAATTGTTTTTCAGCTTCTTCTTTGCTAAATCCAAGGTGTTTAAACATTAACTCTTGAGTAGCCTTATCGTGAATACGAATAGAACCTCCTCCGATTTCGTTACCGTTTAATACCATATCATAAGCATTAGCACGTACTTTACCTGGGTCAGTATCTAATAATGGAATATCTTCTACTTTAGGTGAAGTAAATGGGTGGTGCATAGCGAAGTAACGTCCAGCTTCTTCATCATATTCGAATAGAGGGAAGTCGATAACCCATAATGGTGCGAACTCATCAGACTTTCTTAATCCCATACGATTACCTAATTCCATACGTAGAGCACTTAATTGAGCTCTTGTTTTATTCGCAGGACCTGAAAGTACTAAGATTAAGTCACCAGCTTTAGCACCTGTCACCTCAGCCCATTGCTTAAGATCTTCTTGATCATAGAATTTATCTACAGAAGATTTATATGATCCATCAGCTTCACATTTACAGTACACCATACCAGAAGCACCTACTTGTGGGCGTTTTACCCAATCAATAAGAGCATCTATCTCTTTACGAGTGTATGAAGCAGCACCAGGTACAGCGATACCTACTACTAACTCTGCACTATTAAATACACCGAATTCTTTATGTTGAGCTACAGCATTTAACTCACCGAACTCCATCCCAAAACGGATATCTGGTTTGTCATTACCATATTTGCGCATTGCTTCTTCGAAAGTCATACGAGGGAACTTATCAACTTCAATTCCATGAACTGATTTTAATAAATGTCTAGTCATTCCTTCGAATGTATCCATAACATCTTCTTGGTTTACGAATGCCATTTCACAGTCTATCTGAGTAAACTCAGGCTGTCTATCAGCACGTAAATCCTCGTCACGGAAACACTTTACTATTTGGAAGTATCTATCCATACCACCTACCATTAACAGCTGTTTGAATGTTTGTGGTGATTGTGGTAAAGCGTAGAATTCTCCAGCATTCATACGAGAAGGCACTACGAAGTCACGTGCTCCTTCAGGAGTAGAGCTAATTAAGTAAGGAGTTTCTACCTCACAGAAATCTTGAGCAGAAAGATAATTTCTTACCTCTTGAGCTACCTTGTGTCTAAACAATAAATTGTTCTTCACTGGATTTCTACGGATATCTAAGTAACGGTATTTCATACGGATATCTTCTCCACCATCAGTATCATCTTCGATAGTAAATGGAGGAACAGCAGATTCGTTTAATACTGTTAGCGTATCTACTAAAATCTCAATATCTCCAGTAAGGATATTTGGGTTTTTAGAAGCGCGTTCGATTACTTGTCCTTTTACTTGAATTACAAACTCTCGTCCTAGGTTTTTAGCTGCTTCGAATACTGCTTTATCAGTTCTCTCTGCATCAAAGATTAATTGTGTAATCCCGTAACGGTCACGTAAATCAACCCAAATCATAAAACCTTTATCGCGATGCTTGCTTACCCATCCTGATAGGGTAACTTCTGTATTTATATCCGAAGCTCTTAAGGCTCCGCAATTATGCGTTCTGTACATTGCTAAAAATTATTTCCTACAAATTTATAAACTTATTATGAATGATAGAATAAAAGCCAAAACAATATGTCTTAGATTTTATAAATATCTATTTTTAAGCTATTTCCCTTTTTTTATTTTGATAAATACATAAGCCAATATCGCCCCACATAGTGCTAATCCTGCCCCTACCCATTCAGGAGAGTTGTATCCTAACCCCATGGTGATAGGTAGTCCTCCTAATGAGGCTCCTAATGCATTACCAATATTGAAGGATGCTTGTCCAGCTGAAGCAGCTAACATTTCAGAACCTTTCGCATTGTTGATTAATAACATCTGTAAAGGAGAACCGATTGTGAAAGCAACTAATCCAGTGATAAGAGACATCGCATAAGCCATCCATTGAATATGTACTGTGTAATATACAATAATTAAACAAGTTGCCATTGCACAGAAAGAGAAAATAACGGCTTTAGCAGGCGGGAAGGTATCGGCTAATTTTCCTCCTACGAAGTTTCCTAAGAACATACCTAACCCTACTAGGGTCATGACTAAAGGTATTTTTGCTTCTGATATTAAAGCGATATTAGTCATCATCGGTGCGATATAACTGATCCAAGCAAATAGTCCTCCTGTACCTATAGAGATTAAGGCTACCAATACCCATGCAATAGGTGTTTTAAAGAAAGCGGTTTGTTTCTTTAGATTTGTCTCTTTGTCTGCTTCTAACTTAGGTATCCAAAATGCGATAGTGATAGCAGATACGATTCCTAAAGAAGCGATTAACATATAGGCTGTTCTCCATGAATACTCTTGTCCGATGTAGGTACTCAATGGCACTCCTACTAGATTAGCGGTAGTAAGCCCTGCGAACATGATGGCTACTGCTTGAGCCTCTTTTCCTTTTTGAGCTAATCGTGTTGCTACCACAGACCCTACCCCAAAGAATGCTCCATGAGGAAGTCCTGACATAAAACGAGAAATAATTAATGTTGTATAACTTGGAGACAATACGAATAGTAAGTGAAAGAATGAGAACATCACCATTAATGCTATCAATACTTTATGAGGAGCATATTTATTAGAAGACATGACCAATAATGGAGCCCCTACTACTACCCCTAATGCATAAGTAGAGATGAAGTTACCCGCTTTAGGTATGCTTATTTGTAAGTCTTTAGCGATGTCAGGTAGTAGTCCCATCATTGAGAATTCTGTCATTCCGATGGCTAGCCCACCTACAGCTAATGCTATTAAACTTTTGTTCATTGTTGTTTTACTGAGTTTGATTTTATGTACTATTATAATGTTTCTTTTCCTCTTTCGTATTGATTTGCCCATGCTAGACTTACACCTAGTTCATTAGCCGCTCTCATGACGAAGTGAGGATCTCTTAGAAATTCTCTACCGAGTAAGATACAGTCAGCTTGATTGGCCTTCAGGATATCTTCTGCCTGTTGTCCTGTTTTGATTAGACCTACTGTTCCTACTAATATATTGGACTGTTGTTTTATAGCTTCAGCAAAAGGAACCTGATAATTAACCTCAACTTTTATTTGTTGATGTCTTACTAGCCCTCCTGTACTCACATCTATAAGTTCTACCCCTTTATCATATACTATTTTAGCGAGTTCTATACTTTCTTCTAGAGTCCAACCTCCATCAGCCCAGTCAGTGGCTGATATTCTTAACCACAGACTTTGTGTAGTCAAGACAGATTTAACAGCCTCTATGACTTCTAAGACTAATCTGATTCTATTCTCAAAAGTTCCTCCATACTCATCTGTACGCAGATTGGTTAAGGGAGATAAGAACTGATGTAGTAAGTAACCATGAGCACCGTGTAGCTCTATGATTTCATAGCCTGCTTTTACAGCGCGTTCAGCCCCTTGTCTAAAAGCATCTATTATTCTCTTTATCTCTGCAGTATCCATTGCTATCGGAAGGTTTTCTGCTTCGTTGAAGGCAATAGCTGATGGAGCTATAGTTTGCCACCCGTTCTCATTATTGGGAGCTATCTGTGCTCTATTTATCCAAGGCTTGTCACAGCTTGCCTTTCTTCCTGCATGGGCTAACTGTATACCAGGTACAGTAGCTTGACTTTTTATAAACTCCGTTATCTGCTTTAGTTTCACTATATGTTCATCAGACCATATTCCTAAATCAGCATAGGTTATTCTACCTTCAGGAGTCACAGCAGTCGCTTCTTGTACAATGGCAGCAGCTTTTCCTATCGCAAATTGACCATAGTGTACAAGGTGCCAATCACTCGCAAAACCATCTTTTGCAGAATACTGACACATAGGTGAAACAATGATTTTGTTGTGTAAAGTGTTGTCCCTTAGTTTTAAAGGAGAAAATAGAGTTTTCATAATTTGTGTGTTGTTTGGTGGTGCAAAATTATTAAATCCAAAATAGAATAGAAGGTCTTTTGTCCTAAAAGATATTTTCAGCAATAAAAGTTACAATAATTTGAGGAGTTCTTCTCAAGTAACCCTATATTTGTTATTTATAATTAATTTAAATAAAGATATAATGAGAATGACTTCTAAGGTTATTACTAGCACAGTACTAGCAGCCTTGCTTTTTGTAGGTTGTAAGAAAGAAAACACTAAAGCTTCTTCTGAAGAGACGATTACGATAGAGAACATGGGTAGATCAGTTAGTTTTAATAAAAAACTAGAGAATGTAGTTGTGTTCGACGTGGGAGCGATGGAGAATATGGCAGAGTTAGGTATTCCATTTAAGGGAATGGCTAAGGTATACAGTCCTAACTTCCTTTCTAAATATGCAGATGATGAGAGTATTGTGAACGTAGGATCTTTTATGCAGCCTAACTATGAGTTAGTAAGTTCTGTAGATCCAGACCTGATCATTATGAGTAACTGGTTTGATAAAGATTACCCAGAGTTCGCTAAAATAGCACCTACAATCTCTTTAGGTATCTCAGGAAGTAATTATTTAGCAAGTACAAAAGACAATCTTAAAACAATTGGTTCTGTTTTTCAAGTAGAAGATAAGGCAGATAAATTGATCGAAAATATTGATACAAAAGTAGCTGAGATGAAAGAAGTGATTAATAAGAGCGATGCTAAAGCGTTATTAATCCTGTATAACAATAAGAGTTATAGTGCCTTCGGAGAGGACTCTCGCTATGGATATATCTTTAATGATCTAGGAGTGAAGTCTGCAGCTGCTGGTCTAATGGGGGGAAGCGATCACGGTAATGTAGTATCTAGTGAGTTCGTACTAGAGCACAACCCTGATATTATCTTTATCATCGATAGAGGTGCTGTAATGGAAAATGTAAATGCGGATAAGAAAGAAGTAGAGAACCCATTGATCCAAAAGACTAATGCGTATAAGAATGGCAAGATTGTTTATCTAGATCCAAATGCATGGTATCTAGCAGGAGGAGGGTATATCTCTCTAAACATTATGTTAGATGAAGTAATGAAAGCGTACAAATAATAAAGTAAAAAGCTTCTCGAAAGAGAAGCTTTTTTTATGTCTATTGTTTTTTAACGAACAGATTACTTGCTATTTTTTTTGTGATTGTGATGGTGTGATTATCAACTTTGATAGTATAAGACTGATCAAAAGGCTCTATATCTAATATCTCTAGTTTTGATCCTAACGATATTTTCTGTTTATCCAAGTATTGTAAGAACTCTGTAGAAGAATCTTTCACCCCTACACATACCACTTCTTTATTAGCCTCTACTTCAGATAATAACTTCTTATCTATCTGTTTTATTTCTCCTTTTTCATTAGGAATAGGGTCTCCATGAGGATCTTCTGTTGGGAATCCTAGAAATGCATCTAGTTTATTAATTAACTTTTCTGACTTTATATGTTCTAGTTCTTCTGCGACATCGTGAACTTCATCCCAATTAAATCCAAGTTTATCCACTAAGAATACCTCCCATAGTCTGTGCTTTCTCACGATCATCTTAGCAGCCATAACTCCCTTAGGAGTAAGTGTAACTCCTTGATACTTTTGATATTTAATCAGCTCCTTATCATTTAGCTTCTTTATCATATCTGTCACAGATGAGGCTTTAGTTTCGATTTTTGCAGCAATAGCATTAGTCGAAATTCCTTGAGTTTGCCCTAGTGATAAATGGAATATAGTTTTTAAATAATTCTCTTCTGAATAGGTAAGCATGGATTGTTTTTTTGTTTAAATACAAAGTTAGTGTTTTTTTAATTACAAATTAATTTTTAGCTTTGCCTAAATTTAATTAAAAGCCATGTGTAAAAGTATTTTTAAACTTGTAACAATAAATATTTTTCTTTGTCTCTTTTTTGCATTGAATTCCTATGCTCAAAATATCAAAGGAAAAGTTCTTTCTAATGGTACTGTGCTTTCTTATGCTACAGTTACCTTAGTAGGGACAGATAAGGGAGTAGTCACTGATGAGCAAGGTGGTTTTACTTTCGAGTCAGTAAAAGAAGGAACCTATACTGTGAAGGCAGACTTCGTAGGTTTTGCAGCTCAGACTAAAAAGGTAACTGTAAAAGGAACTCAGACCAGTACAGTATCTTTCGACCTAAAAGAAGATGCTAATCTAGATGAGATCGTTATCTCGGGTACACTGAAGCCTGTGCTAAAGTCAGAAGCAGTAGTACCTGTAGAGATATATACGCCAGCATTCTTTGAGAAGAATCCTACTGCTAGTTTATTTGACGCTGTACAGATGATTAACGGAGTACAACCTCAGCTAAACTGTAATGTATGTAATACAGGAGACATCCATATCAATGGTATGGAAGGGCCGTATACTATGATCCTGATCGATGGTATGCCTATCGTATCTTCTCTATCGACTGTATACGGGCTATTCGGTATCCCGACGAATATGATCGAGAGAGTAGAAGTAGTTAAGGGACCAGCCTCTTCACTATACGGAACAGAAGCGATGGGTGGTATTATCAACGTGATTACTAAAGATCCAGAGCACGCAGCGAAGTTAAGCGTAGATGCTTTTAGCACGACTTGGTTAGAAAACAATATAGATTTAGGAGCTAGTTATAAACTAGGGAATAAAGTAAAAGGACTTTTTGGAGGGAACTACTTTAAGTTCGGAGAACGAAAAGATAAAAACGGGGATGGTTTTACAGACGTAACTCAGCAAGACAGAGTATCTCTATTCAATAAAGTATCTCTAAAGAGAAAGGATGATAAAGTAGCTAGTCTTGCACTGCGCTATGTATATGAAGACAGATGGGGAGGAGAGACTAATTGGAAGCGCAAACAACACCGCGGAGGAGAAGACGTATATGCAGAGAGCATCTTCACTAACCGCTTTGAAGCGATAGGGATGTACCAGCTACCGACTACAGAGAATATCTATACACAGTTCTCTTATATCTATCACAAGCAGAACTCTATGTATGGACCAGAGTCTTATGATGCGAAACAACAAGTAGCTTTCGCTCAAGCTTATTGGGATAAGACCTTAGGAAATCACAGTTTTTTACTAGGTTCGTCATTTAAGTACACTTATTATGATGACAATACTCGTGCTACGGGTATCTATGATGAGAATGGATTAGTAAAGAATCAACCAGAAGAAACTCCGATACCAGGTATCTTCATCCAAGATGAATGGACGCTTAATAAAAAGAATAAATTATTATTAGGATACCGTTTTGACTATGATAAGACCCATAAAGGGATTCACTCTCCACGAGTAGGATATAAGTACACACCTCATCCGCACCATACCTTAAGAGGGAGTTTTGGTACAGGATTCCGTGTAGTGAATGTCTTCACAGAAGATCACAGAGCGTTATCAGGAGCTAGAGAAGTAGTATTCGCTGAGAAACTAGACCCAGAGAAATCATACAATGCTAATATCAACTATACAGTGAAAGTACCTTCTAATTTCGGAGTGTTTAATTTCGATTTGAACGGGTTCTATACTTATTTCACGAATAAGATTGATGCAGATACAGATACAGACCAGACTAAGATTATCTATGCTAACCTAGATGGGCATGCTATCTCTAAAGGGGTCTCTCTTAACGTAGATGTGACATTTGACTTCCCACTGAAGTTGATGGCAGGAGCTACTTATATGGATGTATTCAGAAAAGAAGATGGAGTACGTGAGCAAATCTATCATTCTCCTAAATGGTCAGGTAACTTTATCGCAAGTTATAACTTCGGTAGTGGATTTACAGCAGATTTGACATCAGACTGGAAGGGACCGATGAGATTGCCACGTGTAGAGAATGACTATCGACCAGAGTACTCACCATGGACAGTATTAGCGAATATCCAAGTGACTAAGAAGTTTAACAACGGATTCGAAGTATATGGCGGAGTGAAGAACTTATTCAACACGCTACCAAAAGAAGATCCTATCTCTAGATGGTGGGATCCATTCGGAGAGCCAGGTAATGGTGTAGTACCACCTCCAGGTAGAAATGATGTAATCTTCGAACCAAACGATTATAGTTATACTCCATTGCAAGGGATAAGAGGATTCTTAGGAGTGAGATATAACATTTTTTAGTTAGCACATAAGCAGAATGACGAGATTTTATTTTTTTTTCATGTTTAGTTATTTCTTTGGGTTAGCACTCCATGCTCAACCCAAAGAGATAATGTTTTCGGAGTTAGAGCAAGTGATGGCTACTGACCCTAAACCCGTTGTCGTATTTATGCATACAGACTGGTGTAGCTATTGTGCTCTGATGGAAAAGAAGACGTTGAACAATGATAAAGTGATGCAGAAGTTAGATGAAGACTTTTATTTCATCTCTTTTAACGCAGAACAAGAAGAAGCTATAGAGTATAAAGGAAAGCGCTATGAGCTGAGAAAGACTGGTGTCCATGCGAAGCAGCACGAGTTAGCAAAAGAATTAGCTCAGTCTAATGCTTATCCAGCTGTTATATTTCTCAATGAGAAACTAGAGATCATGTATAGACATTTTGCGTATGTACGATCTAATGATATGTATAAACTACTGAATGCTATAAAACCTTCTTAGTATTTAGAATAATAAGACTAGATGCAGTACAGAACGTTAAGCGTATATGTATTGGCGATTTAATAGTTGCAGTACTAGTACATCTGTGCGTATACATTTGTATTAGATACATAGTTAGTTAGAATTATGTTGCAGGCCTTACACAGTATACCACTGTGTAAGGCCTTTTTTTGTTTAGTAATGTTAGATATGCTGTACACTGTATAATAGGTATTACTCCTAATTCTCTTTTTGCTTTCTTGCTTACATAAAGCGATTATGGTATAGTTGATTTCGATTTGATTTCGATGTGCTAGGCTAGTGGTCGGCTTATTTATGGTGTTTTTAAGCCGACCAAATGCCCATCACAAGCCGACCAAAAGCCGACCACCCTATTTAAAAACATAAAAAAGACTATTTTTTGATCGTTTTGTAGGGTTTAATAGGATTGGAAATGTTGTTTTTTTATTGAGATTAATGAATATTGTATGAGGTAGGAGTTTACTAGTGTATATAATATAGAGTAGATAAGGCATTGATCATATCGACAAGGGCTTTAGAAAACAAAAAAAGGAGTGACAAGCATCACTCCTTTATATAGAACTCGGTTTATTATTATTTTTCTAAAGCTACTTCTTGTGCTTTTACATAGCTTTCTATTAATGCTTGGTAGTTAGGCATTACAGAAGACATTCCCTTAGCATATACAGCCGCATCTTTATGTCTCCATGTTTTTAGGATTTCGCTTAGTACAGCAGTAGTTGTGATAGGAATTACTCCAGCCATCATCAGTCTATTCATCGTTACTTGTGTAGACATTGGACTCATATCGCCAGAAGCATCAATAACAGCGAATACTTCAAACCCTTCTGCAGCAGCTGAGATAGCTGGGAATGCTACACATACACTTGTCAATACTCCTGCGATCACTAGTTTTTTCTTTCCTGTAGCTCTTACTGCATCTGCAAACTCCTTCGTATCCCATGCGTTTACTTCTCCATTTCTCCCTATGTATTGTGCATGAGGAGCTAGTTGGTGAATCTCTGGCATTAGTGGCCCATTAGGTCCTTTTGGCTCAGATGCTGTTGTGATTACTGGGATGCTCTCTACAGCTGCGATTTCTGCTAATACTTTTACATTTTCTCTAAGTGTAGCTACCTCGATATCTTTTACCGTTTGGAATAATCCACTCTGGTGATCGATTAATAAAAATGCTACGTCGTCTGCGTTGATACGTGTTAACTTGTTCATGGTAATTTATATTTTAATTAATTTTCTGTATCAAAAATACATTGATACTTAGTCAAGTACACTTAATCTAAATTAAGAAGAGATTGAGTGCATCGCTTTGTTGATAAGGGATAAAGACTGTTTAGGTATTCAGATTAGCTTATATACCTTTATTATTTTAATTAAAAACTAAACATTTAGTTTGATAACTAATAAAATAGTTATATGTTTGTGTATATCAAATCAGGATTATGGAAAAATTGACCAATAAAGAAGAAGAGATTATGTGCATCCTTTGGAAGTTAGAAAAGGGATTTGTGAATGATATTCTAGAGCACATGCCAGAGCCTAAGCCACATTATAATACACTCTCTACGCTAGTTCGTATATTAGAAGAAAAAGGGGTAGTGTCTTATAAAGCTTATGGCAAGTCACATCAGTATTATCCTCTGGTAAAGAAAGAGGATTATCGAAAGATGTTTATGGAAGAGACTATGGAGAAGTACTTTGATAATTCGTTTAGTAATCTAGTGAGTTTCTTCGTGAAGGATAAGAAATTATCTAAGACAGAGCTAGAAGAGCTAATGGATATTATAGAAAAGAATAAAAAATAGTTTGATTATCAACCAACCAATCAACTGAATTATGACACCTATTCTTATATATATATTGAAGGTAAATGGACTACTGCTGGTAGTGTATTTATGCTATAAACTGTTTTTACAGAAAGAGACCTATGTCAAGACGAATCGATTGTACTTTATAAGCGGGATCTTTTTGAGTTTAATATTGCCTTTGCTAACTTATACGAAGGTAGAAACGATAAACTTAGCGCCAATGTCCCTCCCGATTATGGATGTAATGGAGGATGTGGAGCTAGTACAAGAGAAGAGTCTATGGACGATGAATGAGGTGTACCAATACACATCTTATCTTTATTTAACGATCACGCTGTTGAGTCTTTTGTGGTTTGGGTATAAACTGATTAAGTTAACTAGACGTATTAGTAATATGCCTAAGACAGCTATTCATCAGAATATACGAGTAGATAGATCGAGTAGTGATGCTTATTCTTTTCTACACTATATCGTGTTGCCAAAGGATTATGAAGAGCTGAGCCAGCTAGAGGTAGTACTACTCCATGAGGAAGTACACGTCCATCAGAAGCACAGTTTAGATCTTATCCTCTTAGAGGGGTTAAAACACGCATTCTGGTTTAATCCGATGATACGACTACTACAGAAAGAGGTAAACCTAAATCTGGAGTATATCGTAGATCAAGAGATTGCGAAACGAGAGGATAGCTATACGTATCAACGCGCTCTCGTACTATACGAGTCTAATAAGATAGCGTGTGTACCTGTGGTGAATACTTTTGGCTCTTCAGATCTGAAGAAGCGTATATTAATGCTTAACAACCCAAAATCAACTAATATGAAACGTTTAAAATTATTATTAATCACTCCTGTATTAGCAGGGTTCTTTTTCCTTTTTCAGATAGAGGTAAAAGCAAAATATATAGAGAGTCCAGCTTTTGAAGAAGATCATGTAGAAGACATTTTATTAGATGAGTATACAAGTATGACTACTGACGCAGAAGAGGATCAACTAGATCAATCTGGTAAAAAGAAGGCTCCTAGTCATGATGATATGGCAGCAATAGCGGAAGAAGCTATAAGAATAGGAGAGGAAGCGTCTAGACTAGTGGATGAAAGTGAGCGTATAAGAGAAGAGGCTGAGCGCGTAAGCAAAGTGATACTAGAAGAGAGAAAAGTAATTCTAGCTAAGGCGGAAGAAATACGAAAAGAAGAGTTAGCTAAAGCACGAAAAGTAGTTTTAGAAGTACGAGAAGAAGAGTTAGCTAAAGCAAAAGAAGCACGAAAAGTAGCTTTAAAAACACGAGAAGAAAGCCTAGCTAAAGTGGAAGCTGCTCGCTCTAGAATGCTAGAAGAGAGAAAGGAAAGGGAAGCAGCAAAAGGTGATCTAGATTTTCGTTTGGAAGAACGCAGAAAGAAGTTGTCTGAAGACGCGGTAATAGATGGTAAGAATGTAGTTATCATTAAATCAGGTAAGCGCAGTAAAGGGGAGTTTGTGTATTATGTAAACGGAAAGCTGTATGATGAGAGTAATAAACATGAAGCAGAAGCATTAATAGAGAAGTATGGTACTAAAGGTATACGTGTTTATAGTAGAGCAGCTGCAGCTGACGAACTGGGCTATACGGGTAATGGTTCTGTGTATGGCTTTACATTAATGACAGATGAGGATCGTGCGAATGAAGCTAGAGTAGAAGCCTTAACTAAAAAATATAAAGAAAAAGTCATCAAGGATATGACTCAAGTACAGAATAGCGACTATAAAGGACTAGTATATGTTAATGGTGTGAAAAAGTCTGCTGAAGATCTAAAAAATATACGCACAGATAAAATGGTGTCAATGGATGTATTTAAAGGTGATGCAGCAGTCGAAAAATATGGTGAAGAAGGAAGAGAAGGTGTTATCCTAATACGTGTAAAACCTTAAGTGAGATTCTTATATAAGATTATGTTAGCGAGTAATTAACCTCATCAATATGATGAGGTTAATTTTTTTAATATAAATAGTATTAATGTTATGTTAATTAAACTTATTTTTCTTTATTATATTTGCATTAAAATATTTTAATATGAAAAGAAATTTACTTGTAATGTGTCTATCACTTGCGACAATGGCAGGAGCCTTTGCTCAGAAATTAGTGATTAAGAAAAGTGTTGTTTATGTAGATAAAACTACTGATCCTTTAGCGAGTATTGAGAAGGTAGATAGTAATACCTATATATATAAGAACCCTCAAGGAGAAAATGTATTTAAGTTGGAGGATATTAATGTAAATACTAGAGTAGCTACTTCATTTCATGTAGTGAATGTGACAGACTTACGTAATAATAAGAGTAATAATATACCTTTTGAGAGTTTATCTTTTGCTTTTGGTAATGAGACTGTATTATTTGCATTAATTTCTAAAGGACAATATAAGTTGATTAATGACAAAGGAATAGACTATACTGTTTTAGACGCTTTAATGGATGAACCTAAACAAGATGTGATGAGTAGAGTTAATATGATTAATGACTCAGTACAAGCTGTTATTGATAAGGGGATTGCTATCATGGCAGAAAAGAAAATTAGAATAGCTGCTGACAATAAGATTTTTAGTGATAATACGGAAATAGGGAATGTGGTTTTTAAGACAACCAAAGATAATGGGACTATCTATGCATTCTTTAATAAAAAGACAAAAACAACTATTGGATATTGGTCAAGCTTTAAAGAAAAAATTAATATGGGGGATTTGTATAGAGCTGAGAGTCCTGCATATATGTTATTTACTTATGATAATCAACGTTTCAGAGTATATCAGATGTCTAATAATGGTGTAAAAACACCTTTTTCTCAAGAATTATTAGCTATTATGTATGCTAATGGTATTGACTTTGAAAATGTAAGTGATGAAACTATTAAAGTTTTAAGTGATAAGTTAGCAGAAGAAAAGAGAATAGCTAAAGAAAATGATGTAAATATTAGAAGAGAGAAAGGATTCTTAATCGATGGAAAAGGTGAGAGAGTAGAGGGTGAGATTTCTATCGCTTTTGATAATACTGATATGCTGGAGAATGATATTTTTGGTGGATCTGGTAATATAGCTGATATTTCAAGCTATGGTAATAAAGTTTTCGTTTATGCTGAAAATGCAAAAGGTAAGTTTAAGTCAACTAGTTATAAGGCTAGTGATAATGTTAAGTTTGAAGTTACTTTAGCTAAAGATGGTAAAGTAGAGCGCTATGAAGGATTTAATTATGACATTGCAAATAAGACTATGGGATTTTTAAATAAATTAGCTAGTGGGGCTACTTTCTTTAAACATATATATGGAAATAATAAACTCGAATTATTCTACAGCCCTACAGAGAAGTTTTATACTATAAAATTAAAAGATGTTAAGAATGGTTTTGCGACAACTAGAAGTGATCAAGATAAACTTATAGCAGCTATTAAAGCTTATCTAGGATGTGAATCAATTAATTTAGAAGGAATTGATTTGTTTAGCCTAGAAGGATTAAAACAATTAGTAGATAAGTACGATACTCAATGTAACTAGCTATTATAAATTAAGAATAAAAAAAGCCCAAGTCTAATTTTAAGCTTGGGCTTTATTATTTTATGTAATGTATCTATCTAGAAAATACGTTTAATCACGTGGAATATTTGGTATACGCTATTAATAGGGTATTCAAATGGTTCGTATATTTTATTACGGCTAGATAAGGTGATGACACCTTTTTTCTCGTCATAGTTCGTAATGTCTTTTAAGAAGGTAGCATCCTTAGTGATGACGATAAACCCATAAGTCGTGTTTCTAAAACCGCCTTCCCATAGGTGACGTCCTACTTCACGTCCTAGTACTTCTGCTCCATCAGGGGTATCTTCTATGTTCCCTCCATTCATAGAGTCTCCTACTACATCAAAGGCCTTGTAATGACCAAGCCCAAACTTATCTACTCTGAACTGTACTGTGTCAAACTCTTGTATAAGCTGTGCGTCATCCTGATAGCAGGTAATATAAGAAGCATGAGCTGATGAAGGGATCTTCAGTACCTCTATATAGATACGCCCATCAGGGTAGAAGGTAAACTTGTTTCCGTGGTTATTATACATAATCTCTGGTACAGTATCCTTCGTGATATTAGTCGCTTCGAAGTTATATAGCTCCTGAGTAGGAGTATCTCCAGTTAGTTCTTGTATCGCTGGAGATGTATGTGATGTTAATAACATACTTCCTTCTCCTGTTAGTAACCAATGTTTGCTCAAGCTTAGGGCAAATTTGGTTAGATTCTCTATAAAGTTATCGCTGATGTTTACACGTCCATTTACTATCTGAGAGAAAGAAGACTTAGTATACCCTAGTTTTTGTGCTAGATCTGTTTGGTTCTTCGCTAATCCCTCAAAGAAAATCCACTTGATGGCATCGTTTACGCGTTGAATTCTATCCATAATAGTAATGATATTTAAAAAACTTTGTTTCTAATTGTTTTTATAATCGAAACTTTGTTTGTATATTTGTAAAAGTAATAGGAACAAAATTAGTCAAAAAAAGCATAGGTAGCTAATTTTAAAGGGATAAACTGAAATAATAGCGGTAGAATACTTCGACAGATACAAGTAAGATATTCTAGATAAGCAGTAAAAATCTCCTTTATAATACGAACGATGTTTATATTTTGGGTATGTCTTGTTCGATATATCAATACCAAAAATAAATTGTTATGAAAGCAGTGATGAGTACATCAACCGTATTTGAAGCAGGAGAACCAGCTATTCTGACTTTAAAAGAGAAACAAAGCATAGAGCGTGAACTGTATCTATACAGCGCCTTATACAGAACTAATGGTACTGGATACTTTACCTCAGGGGAGCGTATCTGTATAAACCAAGAGAGAGGGTATCACCTAAGCGTAGGTGGAGAAGAAGAACTAAAACCTTATCAAATATCTAGTGAGTTGGAAGAAAAAATAGCTAGGTTAAGAGATAGAAGGTAGTGGATAAGGAATAAGTGATTATAAATAAAGTTTCGATTATTAAGTTGTTTTATCATTAAAAATAAAAGTTATGACAAAAAGAGTAGCAGGTAGTCAATTAAATAAGTTGAGAAGATATAAACTGATCTTGGATTTATATAACCAATACAAGACAGAAGACATCCCGGTGACAGTGGTGTGGAAGAAATATATCTGTCCTGTGTATCCTATCTCTCGTACGACTCTATATGAAGTGCTGAATACGCCAGTGTATAAAGAACTCGCAAAAATAGAGGCAACCATGAAAGACCTAGATTAGAGTTATTAACAGTGTTTATAAGATGTGAATAGAGTTGTTCAGTCTCTTGACAACAAATGGGTTATGGTGTTGATAAGTGAGATCTTTGTAGCGTAATAATCAGGTTATCAACAGTGATTATAGGAAGTGAACAGAGTTGTTCAGTTACTTAACAGAAAGTTGAGCTGAGTTAGTAAAAGAGCGATCTTTGTAGAGTAGAAATGCAGTAATAAAGAGTGTTTCGAAAGATTGAACAGAGTTGTTCAGTAACTTAACAGAAAGTTGAGCTGAGGTAGTAAAAGAACGACCTTTATAGAGTAGAAATACAGCAATAAGGAGTGTTTCGAAAGACTGAACAGAAGTGTTCAGTTACTTAACAGAAAGTTGAGTTAAGGTAGTAAAAGAGCGATCTTTGTAGAGTAGAAATGCAGAAGTAAAAATTAGGAATATAGGAGTAGTACTTGCACAATTGGCGCCTACGTGCAATGTCTTTCCATCAGTATATTCTTTCAATTACAGATGAGAGCAATCTCATCACAGTATTCATAATCCAATAAAAATAGAGTAAAGTGTACTTGCTGTCAAAAAGCGAGCAAGGATAATTATGTCTTTATTGTTTAGAAAAATATTAACCAATCAAAAAAATAAAATTATGTCAACAGAACAGAAAACAAAAGAGACTGTATGCACATCAGATGATGCTATAGTAGTTGTAACTACAAAAGTAGAGGTAAATAAAGACCAATGCTGTGGAGGAGGGAATCAAACAGGTGATTTCGTTACACAAGAAGAGTTTAGAAAATATCAGAAGTTTATTCGACTTCACGGAGGAAAGGGTATCTATTATAATTATCAGTTGAGTGATGGGGTGACTTTTAAAGAGTTAGGTGTGATTGAAAGTATAGGATCAGACCCATATGGACCAGATGAAGAAGGTTTAATTACAATAACTAAACGATATATAAAAGTATATGAAGAAAACAGTCAAGAATATAAAATCTATGATTTTAGTGTAAATAATGAGACAGAGAGAATTCCTAGTATTGAAGATTTTATAGGGAAATCTATCTTTGTATGGGAAGAAAGTTATAGAGAAAAAATCTAATATTACCATTAGTGAACATGCTAAGAGTTAGAGCTAAATTTAGTTATAAAGCTTAGAGTGTTGACAGTGTAAAGAAATCTTTAAATAGATGTGTACTAGCATCTAGATGTTAAAAATCCAATATAAATACTAGTAAAGTGTATCTACTGTGAATCAGTGGACAAGGATAAGTATATCTGCACTTTATGAAAAGAATTGTAACTGATGATTCTAGATAAATCAGTTTTTGAACAGTGGCTTAAATCACAGAATAATTATTAACCAATCAAAAAATAAAACTATGTCAACAGAACAAAAAACAAATTGTACTAATGCAGATTCATTAGTAAGTGTAAAAGTAGATATCAATAAAGACTTGTGTTGTGATACAGGTAGTTATGATGATAAATTAGAAAAGTATCAGGAGTTTGTTAGACTTCATGGAGGTAAAGGTATTTATTATAATTATCAATTAAAGAATGGGGTGACTATTTCAGAAATGGGTACTCAAATTATTGATGAAAGAGTACTTGGTTCATCTGGGCCTATACCAGAGACTATCTCTGAACTTTATATTGTAGTCTATGAAAATGGATTATCACAAGAGTATCCATTTGATATAAATAATGAACTTGAGCGAATACCTAATATTGAGAAATATGTTGGGAAGAATATTTCTTTGGTGAATCGTTTAAAGTATGAAAAGGGAGTTGAATAAAATAGTGTGTCAATTAATTTTACTGTGTAAAGTATAACCAATCCAAAACCAGTGTGCTAATGAATGAAACAATAATAGCGACGGTAGTGGGCTTCGTTTCATCATTAGCGACATGGTGGGCGGCTAGACGTAAGAGTAAAGCTGAGGTACAAAGCTCAGAGCTCGATAATGTAGAGAAATCTCTAAAATACTATAGAGATATAGTAGATGACTTAGGAATTAAATTAAAAGAAGCTACCAACGAGCTTTATAAAACGTCTAATCTGCATCGCGAGGCTATCGATGAGCTAACTGCTGCTAAGAAGGTAATCATCAATCTAGAACAGAAATTAGAGAAATTGGCTCTACAGAATAAGGAGTTGATTGATGAACTAAGGAAATATAAACAGCTAAATGGCAAGAGAGAATGAGAACACAGTTAGTTAGACAAGCTCAGAGTCAACTCCATGTACAGGAATGGCCTATCAAGAATAATAAAGGACCTGGAGTAAAAAAGTATCTGAACAGCGTAGGACTAGGTGAGGGATATGCGTGGTGTATGGCTTTTGTGTACTGGTGTGTACAAGAGGTGTGTACTGATTATAAACTGTCAAATCCTTTAAAGAAAACTGGAGGAGTTTTAGCTCAATGGAATGCGAGTAAAGAGCTTCGTGTTATGAAACCTGAGGTAGGAGATATCTTCATCATGGACTTTGGGAAAGGATTAGGTCATACAGGTATCGTGATAGCTGTGAATGGTGATGTCATCACAACTATAGAAGGGAATACGAATGACCAAGCAAGTAGAGAAGGGTATATCGTGGCTGAGAAGAAGCGTCATATCCAAACAATCAATAAAGGATTTATTAGAGTGTTTAGTAACTCGTGACGTTATACAGTCTACCCAATCACATAATCAAAAAATGATATGAATATGAAAAAGCATGATCGATATATGCTCGTGTTTGTAGTGTTGTTGTTAGCACTTCTATTGATGAGCTGTGGTAGTCGCAAGACAGCGATTAATATGCAACCGACCACCACTGAGCAGATAACCCAAACGGTAGAAGAAGTAAAGAGGGATACAGTACTGATAATCCCTGCTGATAAGAGTCAGTATGTGGCTGAATTAGCTGTACAAGGAAATAAAATAGTTGTGAAAGATGCGAATATAAAGCGCAGTAAAAACAAGGTGTTACAACCGCCAAAAGTACAGCTTCAAAATAATAAGCTAATCGTGGACTGTGAGTCAGAAGCTCAACGCTTATTCTTCGAATGGAAGGATAAGTTTATCAAAGAACAAAAGGTAGTGGAGACAAGAATACCCGTAGCTGTACCCCTGAGTCTATCATGGTGGCAACAGACACAGATATGGCTGGGAAGAGGGTTTATGTTGTTGGTGGCTCTAGGTATGACAGGCTTTATCATTAAGTCGAGAATATAAAATATTAACCAATCAATAAATAGCACATAGTTGAATAGAGCGTTATATGAGGCTATGTGTATAAATCAATTAATTAACCAATAAAAAAAGTAAAATTATGTCAACAAATGAACAACCAGTAAAAATTAAAGGAGATACATCAACTATTGTTGAATATGGAGGAGAGAACTTTAAAATATTAAAAAAAGAGTCTTTTAATGAATCAGATTATAAAACAAAAATAGTATCTACCTTTGGGATAGATGAACAGGTAGGTGAGTATGCAAAACATAGGCAGATTAGTGCCCCTGGAGTTATAAGTCATGAAGAGGAGTTGAAGGATGGAGATAATTCGATTAGTTTTAGCACTGCAATAACTTCAGATAGGGTAGTCGGTAATATTGTACAAGCTCTTAAGTTTGAAGAAAATGTAATAGAGACAGGGAGTGTGTCTTATGGCTTAATGGGAAGTAATTATACTTTTTTAAATATTATATCAACTGCCTCAGATGGTGTAGGAAGCTTAAATTTAGAAGTTTCTGCATTACAAGGAGCGAGACTTACATTAGATGATAAAAATGTAGTAAGATCTATTAATGGTGTTTTAGCAGATGAGTCTGGAGAGTTACCATTAGAACTGAATGTATTAACTAGTGCTGATGGTACGAAGTTTAAACTAATGGTTTCTAACGAAGGCTTCTTAGGAGTACAGAAGATTCAATAGAACTGATTTACCAATGCCCTAAGTTCGCTTAGGGCATTGGTTTTAATACCCCGTTCTCTAGAAGTAGTGATTTAGTGGCGATAGTGTCGACTAGATCTGTATTATGGTCTGTGATGATGATGATTTTATGTCTAGCAGTAGTTCTAATAGCGTCTGCTATAAACTCTTGTAGCAGAGGAGAAATACCAGCGAAGGGTTCGTCTAATAGACAGATAGGCTGAGGTAAGTTTAGAATGTAAAGCGTCTGGATGAGTTGTTGTTCACCTGTTGATAAGTCACTAATCTTAGTATTTAAATATTGATGAAGGGATGTGCTTCGAATCATGTCTTCTTTCACAACATCTTTTACTGTAAGATGCTTAGGAAAGATATTGAATTGTGGTTTATAGCTGAAGTACTGATTAAGCTTATGGCGATTAGTTATTATTTCATTATCCACTTTGATATGGATGTGATCAGGTTTTGTATTACCGAATAAGATTTTCATTAATGTACTTTTACCAGCGCCATTGCGTCCACGAATATTGAGTATATCTCCTGTGGAAGCAGAGAAGTATATGCCCCTGAGTACTGGGTTACTATCAGTCGTGTAGCTAAGGCTGTCAATATGTAGGGTATGGTTATAGGACATGTAATAAATATTGAATGAGACATGTGATGACTAAACAGCATAAAGCGGTTAGGAGTAAGGTTTTTATAATCGGTGTTTGATTGTTGCGGTGATAGAATAGTTCGTTCTTCTTGAAGGTCAGAAAGTAGATACTGTATAGACCTAACGTGATTATAGGGATAAAGAAAAACAGAACATTGCGCATCGCTATACTTAGGATAATATTTAAGGTGAGTATAGATAGTATGTTTCTCCAAGGGATAATCATATTGGGATGCATAAATGTATAGTAGTTAGATTAATAAGGTGTAATGTACCTCTTTTTATTTATTAGAAGGGAATTAAGATAATTTTAATTTAGGAAGAGACTGATTTATTAGATTAGAAGAACAAGTAGGTTATGTTTATAAATAAAGATGATGTTTTCGTTAGAGTGTAAATTAATTGTAAAACTTCATTGTGTCCGTTGGCATTCGATAGTTTTAAGTATATTTGCCTCTAAACTAATAACATCAATATGAATTTCGGTACTATTATTAAAGAGGCACACTCAGGTGTAGCTTATTTAGCCTTGATTTTCTTAGCTATAGTAGCAGTGAATGCTTTTATGGGATTATCAGGGAACAAAGAGTTTAAAGACAAAGACAGAAAATTAGGATTGTTTGGATTGATATTCACTCATATTCAGTTATTATTAGGTCTTGTACTTTATTTTGTATCTCCAATGGTTCAAGGATTTGGAGTAGCAATGAAAGATTCTACACTAAGACTTTATGCTTTAGAGCACCCATTGATTAATATTATCGCGATAGTATTAATTACTATTGGATGGTCTAAACACAAGAAAGCGACAGATAGTAAATCTAAGTTTAAGAAATTTGCGATTTTCTATACATTAGGATTAGTGTTGATTTTATCAAGACTTCCATGGAAAGTATGGATGCCAAGTTTATTCGCTTAAGCTTATAAAAATATAGAGTAAAAAAGGATCTTCGAAAGAAGGTCCTTTTTTTATTGGTATGCTTATTGCAAATATTCGTCTGTTCTATTTTATAAAACATGAAAACATATCAATATTTACTAGCCATATCTTTTGTAATTTTCTTATCGAGTTTCGGTGGGACTACAAGAATCGTAAAAGAAAATAATGTAAAAACATCATTGACAAAAGTAACTCCAGATTCTCTAGAGTTAGACAACGATTCTATCGTAATGGGAGAAGAAGAAACAGAAGATTTTATCGTAGTAGATGATGATACACAAGCATCTTATTATCACGATAAATTCACTGGAAGAAAGACTGCTAGTGGAGAGGTGTTTGACAACCAGAAATACACTGCAGCCCATAAAACACTACCGTTTGGGACAAAAGTGAAAGTGACTAACTTAAAGAATAAACGCTTTGTGATATTGACTATTACGGATCGTGGACCATTCGTTAAAGGTAGAAGTATAGATATCTCTAAAAAAGCGTTTGGTGAATTAACTGATAATGTTGGTCGAGGTGTTCTAGATGTAAAAATAGAAAAGTTTATAGGAGAAAATGAAGAGCAATTATAGTATAAAATATTATTTTATTGTAATCATATTAACCCTGTTTTTAGGAAGTTGTTCTTCTGTAAAAAATGGACAATACACTTCTAAAGGTAATTATAAATCGAATGTAAGGGCCTCTTATTACCACAAAAAGTTTAATGGAAAGCGTACAGCAAGTGGGGAAAAATTCCACAACTCGGGGATGACAGCCGCACATAAAAGCTTGCCTTTTAATACGAAGGTAAAAGTTACGAACGTAAGTAATAAAAAATCTGTAAAAGTTCGTATTAATGATAGAGGGCCTTTTGTTAAAGGACGCGAAATAGATCTATCTAAAAAAGCCTTCATGAAACTAGCGGATCACAAAGGCGAGGGATTATTACAAGTAGATATTAAAATCATTAAATAATACTACCATTTCTTATAAGGATGATTAGCGATATAAGAGTTATAATACTTTAGATCTCCTGTCACTTCCTCTCCTAACCATATAGGTTTATCGAATTGTTCATTTTCAGCAGTTAATTCTATTTCTGCAAGAATTAAACCTTCATTATCTCCGTGAAAGATATCCACTTCGTAAGTGTGTTTACCAACTTGGATAAGATATCTCGTTTTAGATATTACAAAGTCTTCACATAATGCTATCAGTTGATTTGCTTCATCATAGTTTATTTCTTTTTCCCATTCTAGACGAGAAGTACCTGCGTCATTACTCTTTCCTTTAATGGTGATATAGGCATTAGTGTCTTTTAATCTGATTCGAACAGTTCTTTCTGGATGAGAGTTTAGATAACCTTGAGTTATTTTATTCGACTTAAAGGATTGCTCTATGAATTCTAGAGAGTTGACTAGAAATTTTCTTTCTATTTCGATCATGATTGTTAAGAATAAAATGTAATTTTATGCCAAAATAAACGTTTTTATTTTACTAACGATTTAAAAGTAGATTTTTTTTCAAATGAAATTACGACATATGTTGCGCTCACCTCATGGGGTAGAGGAATTATTTAATAAATATGTTATTGACGGGAAGGTTTATGCTACAGAGGATTTACTTTTTATTGTTGATTTAGTGCATATTTTTAGACCTAAGAATACTAAAAAAATAAATAGAGTATCTATTGATGCGCTCTTAGCTTATCTAAAAACACATGAGATAGAAAGAGTTGCTTTAATGGAATACTTAAAAGACTTGTTATCTAATCGACACTTTAGTCGTATGGTATCAGACGCTGGTATACTACAAGATGCTGATTTCTTCGATGAGGTTAAAAAGAGATTATGGGCCAAGGTGTTGCCTTATCAGCCAGAGAAACAAACGTATGAATACGTTTTAAATCAGGTGTTCTATAAACATACTGATGCTGAATGGGTAGATATGATCCCTGAAGAACAGTTAATAGAATTGTTTACCTTATTAAACTTCAATACTATCTTCACTGAAGAGAAAGATGGTGGTGTCCTTAATGAACTGTTGACATCTATAGATATCATTACTCAACGTATGAGTGGTAGAGCGATGGAGAGCTCGATTATCAATATGGTACCAGAGTATTCTCATTTAGAAAGCCCTTTTAGAGCTTTGGAACAAGAGTTTTCTATCGTATTACAGAGTTTCCATAAAGGAGAAATGAAGTTCTTATTGGAGCATGATATTAACTATAAGCAAATCGTAGTATTGCATAAGCAATGTCAGGAATTTGTAAATCAAGCCTTCAAGAATAGTTCGAAGTATGGTATCTCTATGAAAGTAAACCAAAGTTTACTTAGACTGAGACAACAGCTGGCTAGGGTGTATATTCTTATCTCTATCTTGGTAGTAAAAGAAGGTACAATATTAGAAAGACAACAAAATTCCATAACACTAGCTCGTAAGCTGATAGAATATAACTGTTATAAGTATAATGTGACAGGACTAGTCAAAGAGAGTACACAGTTGATCTCTTATGAGATTACACAACATACTGCTAAAACAGGAGAACATTATATCACGAATACAGGTAAAGAATACTGGCATATGTTCCGCGGTTCTATGGGAGCAGGTATTGTGGTTGGTTTTATGTGTATTTTAAAAGTTTTTGCGCATGAAGCAGATGTAAGTAATTTCGGAGAAGCAATGTTGTATAGTTTAAACTATGCGTTAGGTTTCTGTTTGATTTATTTATTAGGTTTTACTTTAGCTACCAAACAGCCTGCGATGACTGCAGCTACGATTATTACAGCTATTGAGAATGGAAGAAAACAACATATAGACAGTGTAGATAAGCATATTGGTTTTGCTAAGCTATTCGCGAGATTGTTTAGATCACAGTTTATTGCTTTCATTGGTAACGTGATTCTAGCTTTCCCAGTGGCACTTTTGTTGATCTGGGGAATAGACCAGTTGTTTGGTGTAAATATCACTTCTCATGGCTGGGACAAAATGTTAATAGATGCAGACCCTATTGAGTCACGTGCTTTATTTCATGCTGGAATAGCAGGAGTGTTCTTATTTATGTCAGGGATTATCTCTGGTAATGTATCGAATAGAAATAAGCACAATAAAGTGTTTTATAGAATTCAAGAGCACCCATGGCTAAAAAGAAATATCGGTGTAGCTAGTACAACGAAATTGGCAAACTGGGTAGATACAAAATGGCCTGGTATTATTTCGAATGTTTGGTTTGGTATTTTTATGGGTACTTGTGGTACGATAGGAGCGTTTATAGGTTTAGGTATTGATATACGCCACATAACATTCGTAAGTGGTAACATTGCTTTAGGATGGTATGGATCAGGCTTTAATGCTCCTGTAAATATGCTTATCTGGGCTTTTGTAGGAATGTGGTTGATCGGATTAATGAACTTCTTAGTGAGTTTCTCTTTATCTCTATTCTTAGCATTCAGATCTCGTAACATACCTCTTAAGGAAACTAAGGACTTGATCAAAGCAACTTGGAGACATTTTAAGAGTTTTCCGATGGAGTTCTTTTTACCTACATCAAGTGTAATCGTAGATAAATCTGCACAGCAAACAGGGGATAAGAAAGAAGATAAAACAAAGTAATTATTTGTATATAAAATAAGAGGGGCTATTACACGTGTAATAGCCCCCTCTTTGATTAATTGATGTCGTTAGAATCAGTTCCTGTTTTAGATTGACTTTGATGACTTCGAGTATTCTTTAAACTAGTTTTCAACATTTCTGATTGTTCTGCAAATTCTAATCGAGAGACATTGATGTAATCTTCTAAATTATGTATGTTTTTGGCTAGCTTTCTAAGTGATGCTCTATCGCTTTTGATAAAGAGCTCACTTTGCATATTTGCCTCTTCATGACTGAAACCAAGTTTCTCTAACATAACACCTCCTACATAGACAGCAGAGAAGAAAGTCTCCCTATATACTTCTGTAAGACCATCCTGTAAGTATTCATAAGCATTCTTACGGTTCTTCGCTCTTACAATAACTTCTACATTAGGGAAGTTCTTACGAAGTACAGCTACTAGTTGTTGATTTAGTTCAGGAGGATCCATTGCTGCAATAACGTAATCGGCTTGATCCACACCAATAGATTTAAGTATATTAATAGAAGTAGCATCTCCATAATAAACATTAAAGCCTAATTTGCGCAAATGGTCTACACGTTCTGCGTCATTATCAAGAACTAGTGTAGGTACATCATTGGCTTGCAATAGCCGCCCAATAGTATTACCAAAGTCTCCGAACCCTGCAATTACAATTTTCTTTTCAGCAGTAATATGTGATAGATCGTCATATTCTTGTTTGTCTGTAGTAGAAGGGCTTAATCCTAAGTAAGGAGCAATCCATTTCTCATTAAGAAGTAACAAGATAGGCGTCACTACCATAGACAGTGCTGTCGTAGCTAGTAAGTAATCATACCACTGTTGGTTGATTAGATTAATCGTTTTACCTAATGCTAAGATAACGAAAGCGAACTCTCCAACTTGTGATAGTAAGATAGCAAATAAGAAGTTCTGATCTTTTGGGAACTTCTTCCACTTTCCAATAGCTAGTAAAACAATAGTTTTAATTGCCATAGTACCTACTAGTAAGCTAGCTATAATAAGTGGTTCATTGATAATAATCTGGAAGTTGATAGTAGAACCTACTGCAATAAAGAAAATTCCTAAGAGGAGTGCTTTAAAGGGTTCTATATCACTTTCTAGCTGATGCTTATATGGATTATTCGCTAATACTACCCCTGCGATAAAGGCTCCTAGAGCTGGTGATAAACCTACCATCTGCATTAATAGTGATACTCCAATCACTAGTAACAAAGCTGAAGCAGTATAAATTTCTCTAATCTGTAAACGACCTACTGATTTAAATAGAGGGTTTACAATATAATTACCTACTAAGAAGATAATAGATATAGCTCCAAGAATAGCTAGTGTTTTCATAAAAACAGGGGCTCCATCTAACCAGCTATTTGCCTCTGTAGAAATTGGTGTCTTAGTCGAAACGGCTAATAGTGGGATAATAGCCATCATCGGGATAACCATAATATCTTGGAAGAGAAGTACGGCAAAACTTGATTTACCTGCATTGGATTGGTTTAATCCCCGCTCAGATATAGTCTGTAAGATAATCGCCGTAGAAGACATGGTGATTACAAACCCCATAGTCAAAGAGGTTCCGATACTTAAACCAACCCCCCAATGGGCAATGGCTGCCACGATAGCAGTAGTTCCTACTGCCTGGGCGGTACCAAGTCCAATAATCTCATTCTTAATTTTCCAAAACTCTTTGGGGTCTAGTTCTAACCCCACAAGGAACAGCATCATCACAACACCGAATTCGGTAGCATGCATGATGTCAGCACTGTCATTTCCAACAAACTTTAGTACAAAAGGACCAATAAGTACACCTGCAAAAAGGTATCCTAATACAGACCCCATTCCTAATTTCTTAGAAATTAGAACGCATACAACAGCTGCAAATAGAAAGACAAATGCTTGTGCCAAAAAATCATTCATTACGTATAGCTATTTTTTTAGTTAATCAATAATGATGTAATTATCATTATATGTTTTCATAGTTCTTACAAAATTAAAAAAAGAGAATAGGATTATTAAGAATATATTTAAAAAAAAGAAGATTATTTTTGTACAAGATGTTTTTTAGGTCTGAATAGATAATTAGTTGATTAGATGAATCGTAAGATTATACATGTCGATATGGATGCTTTCTACGCTTCTGTAGAGCAATTAGACTTTCCTGAACTAAGGGGGAAGGCGCTAGCTGTGGGAGGTAGTGAAGAGAGAGGTGTTATCGCGGCAGCTAGTTATGAAGCTAGGAAGTATGGAGTACGTAGTGCAATGAGTGCGATGATGGCAAAGAAGAATTGTCCTCACCTTATTTTTGTTAAACCTCGATTTGAAAGATATAAAGAGGTGTCTCGTATTATTCGATCTGTTTTTTATGAATATACTGACCTAGTAGAACCATTAGCATTAGATGAAGCATTCTTAGATGTAACAGAGAATAAGATAGGATGTCCCAGTGCTACGTTGATAGCCCATGAGATTAGGATGAAGATATTAGAGCGAACAGGCTTAACAGCTTCAGCTGGTATTTCGATTAATAAGTTTTTGGCAAAAATAGCAAGTGATTACAATAAGCCTAATGGACAGAAAACGATAGAACCTGATGAGGTGATTAATTTCTTAGAAGAACTAGAAATAAAGAAGTTCTTTGGGATTGGAAAAAAGACTGCGGATAGAATGTATCATTTGGGAATATTCACAGGTAAAGATTTAAAAGCAAAATCAGTAGAGTTTTTAACAGAGCATTTCGGAAAGGCAGGACAAATATATTATGATATTGTAAGAGGTCTTAGCAATTCTCCTGTAAGACCTAATCGAACTATAAAATCAGTAGGTACAGAACGGACGTTCGATGAGAATCTTTCTTCAGAGGTCTTTATTGAGACAAAGCTTGACATGTTAGTAGAAGAACTAAGTTTGCGTTTAAAGAAACAAAGCTTAGGAGGAAAGACTATTACATTGAAGATTAAGTACTCTGATTTTGTACAACAAACACGTAGTACTACTGTTCCTTATTTTGTATCAGATAAAGAGATTATTCTTGATTTAGCAAAGGTGTTATTATATCAAGAAAAACTAAAGGATTCTGTCCGATTAATAGGTGTGTCGCTTTCTAATCTTAATACAGATGAAAAGAAGAAGCCTATAGCAGTACAATTAAGTTTTGATTTTTAATTTTGTATAAATCTGAGAGGTACTTTAGTATTTTGAAGATTGTAATTTTAATGTGTTTAAAGAATGATAAAACCAGCATATTTAAAGAAAGGAGATAAAGTAGCTATTGTGTGTACTGCTAGAAAGTTTAGTCATGAAGAAGCGAAGCAAGCAATCGCTCTGTTAGAATCATGGGGACTCGAAGTAGTATTAGGAGATACTATTGGTTTAGATAATTATCAACTAGGAGGAACAGATCAACAAAGAGCGAGTGATTTTACAAAACAACTAAAAGATCCTAATATAAAAGCGATATGGTGTGCTAGAGGTGGATACGGTACAGTGCGTATTATTGATGATATTGACTTTAGTGGTTTTGTTGACAATCCGAAATGGGTAATAGGCTTTAGTGATGTTACAGTATTACATAGCCATATTCATAATCTAGGAGTAGAGACTATACATGGACTTATGGCTTTTAGTGTAGAGAAGTCTTTAGTAGAGTCAAGAGATTCGTTATATAAAAGCTTATTTGGTGAAGGGCTTGCTTACGAAATAGAAAGTGATAATAGCAATAGACTTGGTACTGCAAAGGGGCAGTTAGTTGGAGGCAACTTATCTATATTATATAGTCTTTTAGGCTCTAAGTCTTCAGTTGATACAAAAGGGAAAGTACTTTTCATAGAAGATTTAGATGAATATTTATATCATATTGACCGTATGATGCATAATCTAAAGCGAAATGGCATGTTAGAAGGTTTGGTTGGTTTAGTTGTTGGAGGCATGACAGATATGCATGATAACGCAATACCTTTTGGTTATGATGCAAAGCAAATTATACTGTCTATAACAGCAGAGTATGATTATCCTATTGTTTTTAATTTTCCTGCAGGGCATGGGGTTAGTAATTTAGCATTGAATCTAGGTAGTCAAGTTCACTTAAAAGTCGATTCAGATAAAGTACAATTAAAGTTTATATAAAATGGCTAAACATCATGAGGTAGGTAAAGAAGGAGAGAATGCAGCCACTGATTATTTGATTAAAAGAGGGTATGAGATTCTCACTAGAAATTATTTTGCTGAGAAAACAGAGTTAGATATTGTTGCTTTAAAAGATAATATCCTTGTTTTTGTTGAAGTCAAGACAAGAAGCTCTCTTGATTTTGGTTTGCCTCAAGATTTTGTAAATAGTCGGAAGATAAAATTACTGATTAAAGCTGCTAATCTGTTTATTACCGAATTTGAAAGAGAAGAAGAAGTTCGTTTTGATATTATTGGTATTTATAAGAAAGGAGAAACTTTTGATATCGAACATATAGAGGATGCTTTTTATTTCTTCTAAATAGAGGATGATTATAATTCTCTAAAAAATGCCTGATTCTAGAAGGCTGAAATGTAGATTTTGTAAGGAGTATACTCTTTTGGTATATAGTTATTTAAAAAAAGTCTTAATAAGGTTTGTTTCTTATTTAGAATCAATTTATTTTTGCACTCATTAAATGAGTCTAAATAATATATCATAGTATGAAATTATTCAATACTTTGGTACTTACTATTTTTGGGGTAGTAGTAGGTATCGCTCAAAACTCTACGGTAAAAGGACGTATAGTTGATGAATCTAACAAACCTATTCCTTTTGCAACAGTTGAAATCGTTGAATTAAATGTTGCTACTCAAACGGATAATAACGGAGAGTTTGTTTTCAATAATCTTAAGAGAGGAAAACAAACGCTAAGAGCTAGTTTTATTGGATTTGGCAATGTATCTAAAACATTAAATGTTGATAAAGATGCTGAGGTAACAAACTTTGTATTAAAACAAGTGGATAATTCTCTTTCTAATATTACAGTTTATGGGAAGAGTAATAAAAACGTAAAGAAACTTCAAAACTTAACAAGATTACCTTTAGGTATACAAGATCAAGTGCAAAATATTTCTATTGTTTCTGACGCTATTATTGAAGAACAAGGAGCTTTGACTGTGACAGAAGCGGCACGTAACGTAGCTGGTGTTACTCAGTTTTCTAGCTATGGAGGTGTGAAAGAAAGTATGTCTATTCGTGGATTTAGAGGAACACCAATATTAAAGAATGGGGTTGCTTTAGATTCTGATTTTAGAACAGCTGCAGGAATTGTGGATATGCAGGGAATAGAAAGTGTACAAGTTATCAAAGGATCTGCAGCTATCAACCAAGGTATTGGTAATGGATTAGGTGCAGCTGGAGGGGTAATAAATGTAGTTACTAAAACTCCTAACTTTAAAAATAAAAGAGAAATAGGTTTTAGAGCTGGTAGTTACGGGCAGGTACGTCCTACAGTTGATTTCGAACAGGTACTAGATAAGAAAGAAACGGTATCATTCCGTTTTAATGGTGCTTATGAAAGAAATGATGGCTTTAGAGCATATACTGGAAATGATAAATATTATTTAAATCCTTCGATTACTTATAAACCAGATGAAAAAACAACAGTTACAGCTGAGTTAGATTATTTGGAATCTAATGCAGTACCAGATTTAGGTACTACTAACTTAGGGCCTGATAATGTGAATAAGCTTTATGATATGCCACATAATAAGTTCTTAGGTTATAAGGATAATTACCTAAAAACAAATATTCTTTCTTATGCTTTAAGAGTAGAAAGAGAGTTAACGGATAAGTTAAGCTTAAGAGTTTCTGCAGTGACTGCTGTAAATAGAAATGATCAAGAAAATATTGGTGTTAGTAAAAATAAAAAACTTGGATATGATTATTTAAATAGATCAATGTCTAAGTCTAATACAAAAGACGAAAATAGTGTTGTTCAAATTGACTTAGTAGGTAAAGACTTTAATACAGGAGGATTAAAACACACTTTCCAAGTAGGTTTTGACTTTAGACAAACTACAGTTACTTCAAATAGTTATGATACTTATTTTAATAATAAGAAACTAGGTAGAGGAGATTTCATTGACACAATTTACGTTTTAGGAGATTGGTCTAATGATCGCCCTGATGGAGTGACTTTCGGTCATAAAGAAGAAACTGTTATAACTACACCTACTATTGGTTTTATGGCACAAGATTATATCCAAGTAGGAGAATATGTACGTGCTTTATTAGGAGTTCGCTATAGTAGACTAAATGGAAATAATACTGAGAATGCTACTGTAGATAGATGGAATCCAATCTTTGGATTGATTGTTTCGCCAACTAAAAATATTAATGTATTTGGATCTTATACAACTACAACAAGTTTAAGACAATCTAACAATCAATTAGCTAGTGGTGGTGTTGGTGGTCCACAAGATACTAAACAGTTTGAAACAGGAGTTAAAACAAGTTGGTTTAATGAACAATTATTGTTCAATGTAACATACTTTAATGCTAAAAACAGCAATTTATTAGCTCAAGTTTATGATGCTAGTGGTAATGCTGTTACTGGTATTTACGAAAAAGCAGGTAATTTAAATCGTCAAGGAGTTGAAATTGATTTGACAGGTAAGATTACAAATAACTTGCAAGTAATGATGGGATATGCTTATCTAGATGCACAATATAAAGATAGCCCTGTTTATTATGAAGGTTCAGCACCGATGAACGCACCAAAACATACAGCTAATGGATGGGTGAATTACCAATTTGATGGATCGTGGAAAGGATTAACAGTTGGAGCAGGAGCTTATTTTGTAGGAAAGAGACCAGTTAATGAGTACAGTTTAACACCTAACGCGGCTCATGGAACGATGGCAGGAGTAGAACCGTTTGATATGCCTGATTATACTACAATCAATGCACAAGTTTCTTACTCATTTAAAAATGCTACTTTAAGAGTATTCGCAAATAATATTTTTGATAATAGAGGTTATACTTCATATTATAGAGGAGGATACATCAATGAGATTGCACCTAGAAATTTTGCAGCTCAGTTAACTTATAGATTCTAATTAAAACAATTGAATTAGTAAATAAAAACACGACTTTACTCGCAGAGTAGAGTCGTGTTTTGTGATTATAGACCTTTTTATGAAGACAAAAAAGAAGAATGCCTTTCGAAAATTAATGAACGATTTACATTTATGGTTAGGTATAGCCAGTTCATTAATATTATTTGTTGTGTGTCTAACAGGAACAATCTATACTTTTAAAAGTGAGATTCAGCAAATGCTAGCACCAGATATGTATAAGCTGACAGTTGTTAAGAGTGAGGTAATACCTATAGATGCCATGAAGGCTTTTGTTGAATCTACTTACCAAGGAAAAGTACAACGTGTAAGTATAAACCATAAGAAGGATGCTCCTTATGTTTTTTCTGTAGGATTTAAAGACAAGGATAAGAAGAACGAAACCGTTTATCTCAACCCTTATACTAATGAAATAGTAGGAGCAGGTAGAGGTCCTGCAGATGAGTTTTTTATGACTGTATTTAAGCTACATAGATGGTTATTATTAGATATGAAAATAGGAAGACCTATTGTAGGGATAGCGACTATTATTTTTGTTTTTCTTTCTATATCAGGTCTGATACTATGGTTCCCTAAAAAGATAAAAGGTTGGAAGAGTATAAAGCCAGGTTTTAAAATTAAGTTTAATGCAAATTGGAAACGTATTAATCACGACTTACACAATACATTAGGTTTTTATACTCTTATTATTGTTTTGATTATGTCTTTGACAGGATTGTGTTGGTCTTTTGAATGGTATAAGGATGGTTTAAGTTCTGTTTTAGGAGCAAAGGTATTCGGTGGACGCAATGAGGCCAAACCAGAATCTACTTTGATAGAAGGAGCTAAGACCTTAGATTTGTCAGACGTTATCCAACGAGCTAATCAAACCATTTCATATGAATATAGAACGATGACAGTATCATTCCCAAAAGGAGATACAGGATCTTTTGAAGTCAGTAAAAATGAAGCAGCACGTTTTAACGAAACTGTGACTGACAGAGTGTTTATAGATCAATATTCTGGTGATATTATTAGACAAGATATGTTTAGTGATAAGAGTGTAGGAGAGAAGGTAGCTAGTTCTATTCGCGCTTTACACTTTGGAGATATCTATGGAATGTTTTCTAAAGTTATTTACTTCATTGTCTGTTTGATAGCTACAAGTTTGCCGATAACAGGTATTTTTATCTGGATAAATAAGATGAAGAAGGGGACTTCTAATAAAGTATAACATTTCTTTATAATTCAGATGTTTTTATGTTTAATAAAAAATGTAACTTTGCTTAATAACCTAATTTTAGATTTATATTATGTATCCAGAAGAAATAGTAAAACCGATGCGTCAAGAATTAGTTGATGCAGGATTTGAATCATTACATACAGGAGCTGATGTAGAAGCAGCTTTACAAAAAGAAGGAACTACACTAGTAGTTGTAAACTCAGTATGTGGATGTGCTGCGCGTAATGCACGTCCAGCAGCAGTAATGAGTTTAGGAGGAGAGAAAAAACCTACTAATGTAATCACTGTATTCGCAGGAGTAGATAAAGAGGCAGTAGATGTTGCTCGTCAGCACATGTTCCCATTCCCTCCGTCATCTCCTTCTATGGCTTTGTTTAAAAATGGTGAATTAGTTCACATGTTAGAAAGACATCACATTGAAGGAAATACTGCTGATGCTATAGCAGAGAACTTAATGGATGCTTATAAAGAATTTTGTTAAGAAAGAAGACCACTAAACGGTGGTCTTTTTTTATTCTATCTTCGTTATTAGTACGTTAATCGATTCTAGTTAATTTGTTTATAAATATTTTTTAAGCAGATACTTTTTATGTAATTTCACAAACATAGTGACTTAGATAAGCGTTAATTTGCGAAGTATGTTTATTGTTGTATATATGTTTAAGTGTATATTTGCGATAAACTAATCGATTAATGCAAAAAATAATATCCTACCCTATATCCATACTATTTGTGATTATTATGCTAATAGTATTATGTGTATTTCACGCCTTACAGTGGATTGCATTTAACTTGTTTGGATATAAAGCTCATAACATTACTGTTAATGGACTTGTATGGTGGCTAATGGCCTGTACAGGAATCCTTGGTACGAGTTATAAGTTCCGTCAAGAAGAGGAGCTTCCTACAGATCGTCCGATCATATTTGTATCTAATCACCAGAGTATGTTTGATATTCCGATGATTATTTGGTTTTTTAGAAAGAATCACCCAAAGTTTGTCAGCAAAAAAGAACTAGGAAAAGGGTTCCCTAGTGTGTCCTATAATCTTAACCATGGAGGCTCTGTATTAATAGACCGTAAGGATGCTAAGCAGGCGCTAAGTGCTATTAAAGGATTAGGACAGTATATTACTAAGCATAACCGATCTGCAGTAATCTTCCCAGAAGGGACACGTAGTAGAGACGGTAAGTTGAAGAGGTTCTCTGAGAATGGAGTTAAAATGCTTTGTAAGTTTGCTCCTGATGCATTAGTTGTGCCTTTGACCATTAATAATTCTTGGAAGATATTCCGTTTCGGAAACTTCCCTTATGGGTTAGGAGCGAAAATAAGCTTATATGCTCATCAACCTTTTGCTGTGAAAGAGTATTCTTTCGAGGAAATTATGAAGAGATGTGAAGAACAAATCAAATCAAAACTAGAATAAGTTTCTAAATATAAACTAGTCTTTTACTACTATCAAGCAAACTAAACCAAGGAGTAGTATAAAGACATAAACATAATAATATGTCTATAAAGAATGTTCGCCTAGAAGTAATGCAATTCTTAGAAAAGAATATTGATAGCTTCGTAGAAAGTTATCTGATCCCCGTAGAGAAAATATGGCAACCATCAGACTTATTACCAGACTCAGAAGGTGAAAACTTTTTGGAAGAGGTAAAAGAATTAAGAGAATACGCTAAAGAATTACCTTATGATTTTTGGGTTGTTTTAGTAGGTGATACAATCACTGAAGAGGCATTGCCAACGTATGAATCATGGTTGATGGATGTAGAAGGAGTGAACCAAAAAGATGGTGAAGGTGGTAATGGATGGGCTAAATGGTTACGTCACTGGACTGGTGAAGAGAACCGTCACGGAGATCTTCTTAATAAGTATCTATATTTATCTGGTAGAGTAGATATGAAAGAGATAGAGATTACTACTCATCACTTGATTAATGATGGTTTTGATCCAGGTACTGATAGAGACCCTTATAAGAACTTTGTATTTACGAGTTTCCAAGAGTTAGCGACTTATATTTCTCATAATCGTGTAGCTAAATTAGCGAAGCAGTATGGAGACCATAAGTTGTCTAAGATCTGTAGATTGATTGCAGGGGATGAGATGAGACATCACCATGCATATAGTGAGTTTGTTGACCGTATCTTTAAAGTAGATCCTAGCGAAATGTTATTAGCATTTGTAGATATGATGAAGAGAAAGATCACGATGCCTGCTAACCTAATTCGTGAATCAGGAGGTAAGATGGGGGATGCTTTTGAGCTGTTCTCTGATTCTGCACAGCGAATAGGTGTTTATACAGCACATGATTATATCGATATTATGCAGAAATTAATTGACCGTTGGCAAGTAGCAGAGTTGAATAATCTTACTGATGACGCAGAGAAAGCAAGAGATTATCTAATGAAGTTGCCAGCGCGTATGGCTAGAGTAGCTGACCGTATGACTATCGGTAAAGAAGAACACATATTTAAGTGGGTTAAACCAGCCCTTATTAAATAATAAATACACAATACAATAGTTATGGACAAGCGTATAGATCAAGTCATCCTTTATGTAAAGAAAGAGTTACAGCAAGCGGAGAGCGGTCACGACTGGTTCCACATTGAACGAGTTTATAAGAATGCTATGAACATCGTACAAGGAGAGGGAGAAGTGAATCTAGACATAGTGAAACTAATAGCCCTACTGCACGATATAGCAGATAGTAAATTTCACAATGGAGATGAAACAGTAGGCCCAAATAAAGCCAGAGTATTACTAGAAAACTTAGGGTATGATGAGGATGCTATTGACCATGTTGTAAAAGGAATTGAAAATATATCTTTTAAAGGAGGTAACTTTAATCAAGCTTTTCGTTCTAAAGAATTAGACATTGTACAAGATGCAGATCGATTAGATGCTATCGGTGCTATTGGTATCGCTAGAACATTTAATTACGGAGGGTATAAGAATAATTTGATTCACGACCCGAGTATTGATCCTAAGATTGGAATGTCTAAAGAAGAGTATAAGAAGAACGTAGGAACTACGATTAATCACTTCTATGAGAAACTACTTCGTTTAAAGGATTTAATGAATACCGAAACAGGAAAACAATTAGCAGAAGGAAGACATCGCTTTATGGAGTCTTTTCTTAGCCAGTTCTACGATGAGTGGGAAGGTAATGCTTAATACGTTTTATAAGAATAAGAATAAGCCATTCGTATGAATGGCTTTTTTTATGCCTTCTAAAGTGGTTATTTCTGATAGAAATCAAATAATAAAGCATTTTTCGAAACAATAGGTATTGTAAATTTATTTTTTTGTTAACTTTAGTTAAAATTATTAAACACGACTGAATATGCGTTTAGACTATGAGCATGAAAATCGACCACTAAAATCAAAGAGAAATTATCTTATTATTCTTTTTAATATTATTACCTTATTACTTCTTATCAACTATTTACCTTATGAACCTCAAGTGAATAAAGGACTCGCTCTTTTAGTCTTTGTAGCTGTGTTATGGTTGACAGAAGCAATACATGTGACCACCACAGCCGTATTTGTACCTGTGCTTGCCATAGGACTTGGATTGACGGATACTAAGCCCGCTTTAGCCTCTTTTGCAGACCCTACTATATTTCTATTTTTAGGAGGTTTTGTATTAGCAGGAGCGCTGCATGTACAGAAACTAGATATGATCATAGCCAATAAGATTATGTACCTCGCTAAAGGAAGGTTGTCTTATGCTGTATTTTATCTCTTTTTAGCTACAGCTGTATTATCAATGTGGATTAGTAATACTGCTACAGTAGCGATGATGTTACCTTTAGTGATAGGAGTATTAGGTCAGTTAGATAAAGAGAAGTATAGAAGTACCTATGTGTTTGTACTCTTAGGTATTGCATATAGTGCTAGTATCGGAGGGATGGGAACAGTAGTAGGTAGTCCACCTAATGCCATCGTTGCTTCTCAGTTAAATGTTTCTTTTGCAGAGTGGATGAAGATGGGGATTCCTATGGTCTTGATATTATTACCATTGATGATAGGGGTGATTTACTTTGTGTTCAAGCCTAAGCTAGACTTTGAGTTTAAAGCTAATACAAAGAAAATCCCAATGACTTCTGATAGATGGTTGACATTAGCTATATTTATTACTACAGCGCTATGCTGGATCTTTAGTGACCAGTTAAATCCACTAGTAGCTTCCCTAGTAGGCTTTGAAAGTAAGTTTAGTAATTTTGATACCTTTATTGCCTTAGGAGCTTTTATGCTGATCTGTGTGAGTCAGGTTTCTAGATGGAAAGAGTTACAGCACAATGTGGATTGGGGAGTTCTTCTTTTATTTGGAGGAGGTTTGACTTTGAGTATGGTACTTAGAGATTCTGGCGCAAGTGAAGTTTTAGCAGACTTATTAGTATCAGTGATTAAGGATAGTAGTTATTTCACTATTGGGCTAGTAGTATCGTTCTTTATTGTATTCTTGACAGAGTTTACTTCTAATACAGCTAGTGCCGCTTTGTTAGTTCCTTTGTTTATAACGATATCAGACCAGTTAGGCTTACCACCATTAGGATTGTCTATGATTATAGGTCTAGGAGCTTCGTGTGCCTTTATGTTGCCTGTTGCTACTCCACCTAATGCCATTGTATTTGGTACAGGTGATATTCGTCAGAAGGATATGATGAAAGCAGGTTTTGTATTGAATATTATCTGTGCGGTATTAATTGCTATTATCGCGTATTTCTTTTGGTTACAATAACTAAATACAAGTTATACTATATAAAGTAAATGGGCTGTTATCTTTTGATAACAGCCCATTTATTATTTAGTCTCTCGTGATGAGATATACCTTATTTTATATCCTAGTATGGTTTTTCGTCTCTTCCTTCGTAGAAGTTGATGAAAGCTCTATTTACCACTCTATTTCCTCCTTTAGTAGGATACTCACCAGTGAAGTACCAGTCTCCTAAATTCTTAGGACAAGCGATATGTAAGTTCTCTACAGATTGGAATACAATCTTAACTTCAGGCTTTATGTTCACATCCTTCACCATTACAGCGATCTTATTAGAAATCTCTTCATCTGTAAATGGCGCATAGATATCTTTTACATAGTTAATGACTTCATTGTCTTGTAAGTGCTCTTGTGCTTTAGACTTTTTATATACTTCATCCACGATATGATATAAGTTGCGGTCTTTTAGTAACTCTATAGCCGCTTGGAAAGCGATTAATCCCTCTAACTTAGCCATATCGATACCATAGCAGTCAGGGTATCTCACCTGTGGAGCAGCAGATACCACCACGATACGCTTAGGATTAAGTCTATCCAGCATACGGATAATGCTTTTTTTAAGTGTAGTACCACGTACGATACTATCATCGATGATCACTAAGTTATCAGTAGGTTTGATCACACCATAAGTCACATCGTATACGTGAGCTACTAAGTCATCACGACTACTGTCATCTGTGATGAATGTTCTCAGTTTAGCATCTTTTACCGCGATTTTCTCTGTTCTTAGTTTTACAGATAAGATCTCTTGTAACTTCGCTTCAGATAAGTTTTCTTTATTCTTTAGAATATCACTTATTTTACGTTGATTAAGGAAGTCTTGTGCTCCTTCTACCATTCCGAAGAATGACGTCTCAGAAGTATTCGGGATATAAGAGAACACAGAGTTATCCGTATCATCTCCTATCGCTTTTAATACCTCAGGGAAGATTAGCTTACCTAAATCTTTTCGCTCTTGGTATATATCTGCATCATTTCCTCTAGAGAAATATACTCTCTCAAAAGAACACGCTTTAAGAGGAAGTGGCTCTAAGATTTGTTCAAATTTTACTGAAGCATCTTTGCGAATAATGATAGCCTTACCAGGATCTAATTCTTTAATCTCTTCAAAAGGTACATTGAATGCAGTCTGTATCACAGGTCTTTCACTAGCTACTACCACGATCTCATCATTCTCGAAGTAGAATGCAGGACGTATACCAGCAGGGTCACGTAATACGAATGTATCACCATGTCCGATCATACCAGCCATCGCAAAACCTCCATCCCAGTTCTTAGAAGCACGGCGTAAGATACGCGCTACATCTAGACGTTCTCCGATTAGTGGAGAAGCTTTCTTTTTAGTATATCCTTCTTGTTTTATTTTATAGTATAAGTCATTTACTTCATCATCTAAGAAGTGTCCTATCTTCTCCATTACTGTAATGGTATCAGACATTTCTTTAGGATGCTGACCTAGTTCTACTAAGTCTTGGAATAAATCACGTACGTTAGTCAGGTTGAAGTTACCCGCTACGATTAGGTTTCTGTGCATCCAGTTATTCTGGCGCAAGAATGGGTGAACACTCTCGATATTGTTCTTTCCGAATGTTCCATATCTTACGTGACCTAAGAAAACCTCTCCTAGATAAGGAATATGTTTTTTCTGAAGATCTACGTTGTTTTGGTATTCAGGGTGTGCTTCCATCTCTTCATTGATACGCTCATTGATCTGCATGAAGATATCCTGAATAGGTTGTGCTTTGTTTGAACGAACACGACTAATGTATCGCTCCCCAGGTTCCATATCAAGTTTAATACTTGCTAGTCCAGCTCCATCTTGTCCTCGGTTGTGCTGTTTTTCTAGTAATAGATACATCTTTTGTATCGGGTAGAAAGCACTTCCATACTTTTCTTTGTAGTAGGATAACGGTTTTTTTAGTCTTAGAACCGCTATACCGCATTCGTGTTTTAAAGCGTCGCTCATGTTAGTTGTGTGTTGTTGTTGAATAAAAAAAGCCCCATAACGAGGCTTATAATTTTACATTATTGTTTTAATTCGATATCGAATTGAGTTAACATTTTAAATTGTTGTAGTCTTCCCACCACTTCTTTGTCATTTAATTTTTCCATCCTTGATGTTCCAAATTCTTCTACACAGAATGATGCAAGATTAGAACCATATATAATAGCGTTCTTCATATTTCTGAACGAAACATTGCTGCTCTGTGTCAAATAACCTGTAAAACCACCTGCAAAAGTATCTCCAGCTCCTGTCGGATCGAACACTTCTTTTAACGGTAATGCAGGTGCGAAAAATACGTCTTTATCTGCAAATAATAAAGCACCATGCTCACCTTTTTTAATAACAACGTATTTTGGTCCCATGGTATGAATAACTTCAGCAGCCTTTACTAGAGAATACTCTCCAGATAGCTGACGTGCTTCTTCATCATTGATAGTGATAACATCGATTCTTTTTAGCACTTCCTTTAATTCATCTAGCGCACAATTCATCCAAAAATTCATGGTGTCTAGAACGATAAGTTTAGGCTTAGCGGTTAATTGATCTAATACTTTGATCTGAATGTTTGGGTGTAGATTACCTAGCATTACTACATCAGATTCTTTAAAATCTTCTGGTACGATAGGATTAAAATCAGCCAATACATTAAGTTGTGTATCTAAAGTATCTCTAGAGTTTAGATCATTATGGTATCTACCACTCCAGAAGAAGGTTTTTCCTTCTTTTACTACTTCTATTCCAGTAGTATCGATGTTTCTACTATTTAAAAGATCCAAGTGCTCTTGTGGGAAATCATTTCCAACCACAGACACTATAGCAGATTTAATATTAAAGTGTGAGGCAGACAATCCGATGTATGTCGCTGCACCACCTAATATTTTGTCTGTTTTTCCGAATGGAGTTTCTATTTCATCAAAGGCCACCGTCCCCACTATCAGTAATTTATTCATATTTTTTGCAAAGAAATAAGCTACAAATATATGGCAATACTCTTTTTACTACCAAATTTAAAAGCTATAATTAACTATTTTGCTAACACTGAGTGTTTTAGTATAGATTGTTGTTTTTAATGCAATTATCTAGTACTTAGTCAGTATTATTCTATAAAAAGATGATGTCGTCATCTTTATCACATGCTGTTATTTAACACAGAATTAAATAATTATAAAGTCTTTTCTCTGAAGCTTATCTGGCTTCTTTTTTAGAAACTACCCGATGCATAATACAGCATGCACAGGAGTCTATACATTAGCTTAAAGATAGTGAAATAATCATAATGATAGCTATGCAGAAGCTTCTAAAAAGCGCCTTCTTCAAGAGTGCCACAACACCTCTTCAAGATTCCTTCAACAAAAGCCTTGTTAGCTAGAGCAATCTTGGAGAAATGTTGAAGAAGTGTTGAAGGAAACGCTTCTACTGCTTATAAATACTAAGGTTAGAGGGGGTTAAGGTTTATTGTGTGATTTGCCTTTTTTTGTATTAATATGTTGGTAATTAGTGATTTGTGTTTATTTTCTCAATAAATTAGGTATAAAAAGTGTGCTGTTTTTTCTGCTAAAAGAGGGTAAATACCCCCTAATCTCGTCAAAAAACAGAAATAAGGAGTTGTAGTTAGCCTTTTATAGGTCTAAAAAGTGTTTTTTAAGGGGATAGAATAGAAAAAAGGGAAATGTTTTTTAGATTTACGATAACGAACTAACTAATAACCTTATTAATTATGAAAAAGAGCTTAATGCTTTTAATGGTGTGTGCTATGGGAACTCTCGCTAGTGCTCAGGTACGTATTCCTTTTAGACTGACTAAGTATAATAATCTAATACTAAAGACAGTTGTGAATCAGAAGGATAGTCTAGACCTGATGTTTCAGGTAGCGATGGATGATGGCGCTATCTCGCCTGTGCGTATGAATAAGGTAGAGCATATCATTTTTGACAAAGAAGATTATAGTGCTTCTAATACAGTAGAGATTAGTGGGCATGTGTGGGATGGTATTTCTTTTGTAGATAATCAGTATAGCGGATTAGAGTCAGATGGTAAGATCGGTATGGCGTTGTTTAAAGATAGCATATTAGAGATAAATTATGATAAGGGAGAGTTAGTCTCTTATACGAGTATGCCTAGTGTAGAAGGGTATCAGCCTGTTTCTATTCATTATCGAAACGGTGCGATGTTTATCGATATACTGAGTGAGATAGCTGGGCAGGAGTATGTACATCCTTTTTATCTTCAGTCTGGTTATTCGGGAGGGATACTATACGATGACAAGTTTGCGGAGGAGAATAGGTTAAAAGATAAACTTGTTACTATAGATCATAAAGAATTAAAGAACTCAGCAGGCAAAAGTGTGATTACGAATACTGCTGAGGTGACTAAAGTAAGTTTGGGTAGTGCTGAACTACAGCAGGTGAGAGTGGCGTACTTCTCAGGAGAATTAAAGAATCAACCTTTTAGTCTGTTTGGAGCAGATATGATGAAACGCTTTAATTGGATTATTAATGCAGATAGAACTAGGGCGTGGATAAAGCCGAGTAAGCATTATAAGGATGAATTTATAAAACTATAGAAGAGTTATGAGAGGAATAAGTATAGTGTGGTTCATATTTTGTTTTCTTGTGCCTTCTTTAGTGTTAGCACAGGGATCACATATTATAAAAGAGCCTATCGTATTATTAATGAATGCTGCTGCAGGAGAGAGATAAATACTATGAGGGAATTGACTTTAGAGAATGTGATATCTTTTTTGAATACTGATACGAGTCGACAAGAAAAGGTGATTACTGAGAACAGTGATATTGCTTATAATTTTGGATACGGTCTTGATATAGATGATTTACTTATTTCGCTAGAAGATGAGTTTGAGGTGAGTTTTGAATATTTTGAATTTGACCGTTATTTTTATCCCGAAGGTTTTGAATATAGTTTAAAGGGGTGTGTGATGATGATGGTTAATGGGGTTTTGTTACCTTTTAATATTGTAATCGCTATTTTAAGATGGGTATTTAATGTTCCAGAGCAGTATAAGCCTGATCTTAATAAGGAACTGTGTACGCCTGTAACTCTTTATGAGTATATGATGAAGAATAAAAAGAGTATGTAGTTTATTTTGTAATCATTAATATGTTTATTTTTGTTAAAAAAATACAATTAATGAAAAAAGAATACTTTATCTCTATTAATGGCGAAAGTCAGGGGCCATATCAGTTCTCTGAGTTAGGACAGTTTATAATTTCTCCGACTACGCTAATCTGGCATAGTGAATTGCATGATTGGACAGAGGCAAGATTTCTACGAGAGTTTGAAGTGTATCTTCAGAGACCGATGTATAGTACGCCAAATTATGGGTATAATCAAAATGTTAGTTTGGCTTATACTAGGGATAATCGATATGTGATTGTAACTACGCCTACAGAACGAATTCACTATCGATACGCTGACTTTGGAGAGCGTTTTGTAGCAGGGTTATTAGATGGTTTGATTCTTTTAATACCAAGCCTCTTTTTTCCATTTATAGCTGGGTGGCTCTATTATTCATTAATGCAGAGTAATGATGGACAAGCGACTATAGGGCAAAAAACGATGAAGATCATGTTGCTAGACTGTAAGGGGCAGCGAGTAACTTTTGGTCAAGCTACAGGGCGATTTTTTGCTAGATTATTATCTGGTTTTATATTCTGTATTGGTTATTTTATGTTTTTCTGGTCAGATCAGAAGCAGACTTTACACGATAATCTAGCGGAGACTCTAGTAGTAACAGAGATTCGTAGAGAGAGGCTGTAAGTACAGTGTATGTGCTATAGTAGAGAGATGGTGTTACAAGGAAAGTATAATCAGTGATTATATACGAGGTAAGAAGAAAATGAGGTGAATGACATTAAACAATGCCAATATCAGATAATGAATTAGCATACTTCACAGAATATGGAGCTAGTGAGTTATGCGATAGGTTATTTAGTAGTGACTTAGATTTTTCGGATATAGAGAGACCTTCTCTTATGTAGTATAACGACAAAGAGCATCCCTTAAAAAGATGCTCTTTGTCGTTTTATTAATTTTCTTCAGACTCGTAATATTCGTCTATTAATAATTTAGTTCCTGTTGCTGCTTTTACTGCAAGGACGTCACATCGTTCGTTCATGGGGTGGTTGTTATGTCCTTTTACCCATTTAAACTGGACGTTGTGTTTGCGGTATACTTTTAAGAAGCGTTGCCATAAGTCAGGATTCTTTTTGTCTTTAAAGGCTTTTTTCTCCCATCCGAATACCCATCTCTTTTCTACAGCGTCTACCACATACTTAGAGTCCGATACGACTAGGACATTAGTACCTTCGTTCTTTAGCATTTCTAAGCCTACGATCACCGCTAGTAGTTCCATGCGGTTATTGGTAGTTTTGCGATATCCTTGGGATGCTTCTTTATAGACATTATGACCTGCCCACTCTAGTATCAGTCCGTATCCACCAGGACCAGGGTTACCTCTAGAGGAGCCATCGGTATATAGTATTACTTGTGGCAAATTCATTTATAATATTAAAATAGTAGTTTCTCGATTACTTGTGGGAAGTGTAGGTGTTCTAGTTTAAGTACAGCTGCTCCTACTTCTTCTGGCGTATAGGAAGGCTCTATCGGAGTAGAAGCTTGGAATATAACAGCTCCTTCATCGTAGTTTTCGTTTACATAGTGAATAGTGATTCCAGACTCTTTTTCTTTATTTTCTACGACTGCAGTGTGTACGTGATGACCATACATTCCTTTACCGCCATATTTAGGCAATAATGCTGGATGTATATTAATTACTTTATTCGGATATTTTTTAACAAGGTCATCGGGAAATTTCCATAAGAAACCCGCTAATACAATTAAATCAGGTTGAAATTGTTCTAATTTTTGAGATACAGCGCCATCATTTAGCATATTTCTGTCAAAAATCAGAACTGGAAGATTTCTTTTTTCAGCTTTTTCTATTACCTTAGCATTTTGGTTGTTAACCAATATAAGGTATTGATTAGAAATAGACTTGCTTTCAAAGTAGTTGATGATGTTTTCTACATTAGTCCCTGAACCAGAGGCGAATAGAGCTATGTTTTTCATGTAGTTAGTTGTGTTATGAAGTTGAAAGTACAATAAATAAGTACAAAAAAAAGAATAATAACTGACAATAAATAGAAAAATAGCGATAAGTATTAATAATTTTTATAATTTCGCACCGACAATTAACATGGAAAATCAGGATTTAAAATAAAGTTTTTTATTTTTGCCTACGAAATTAAATTTAAAATTAAAGATTATGTCAGACATTGCATCAAGAGTAAAAGCGATTATCGTTGACAAATTAGGTGTTGACGAGAACGAAGTTGTAGCAGAAGCAAGCTTCACTAATGATTTAGGAGCTGATTCACTAGACACTGTTGAGCTTATCATGGAGTTCGAAAAAGAATTCGATATTCAAATTCCAGATGACCAAGCTGAAAACATTGCTACAGTTGGACAAGCTATCTCTTACATAGAAGAAGCTAAAAAGTAATAACTATATCCCGCGTGTTTATTCCATAAACATGCGGGTGTTATTATTTTTTTGAAAATGACTGATTTTTAGAAGAAACAAAAAAGGACAGATTGGCAACAATCTAACATATACAATCAAACAAACACCCCAATGTTTCCTTTTTTTACAAAAGTGAAGATTGGGATTTTTTTTTATAGTACAAACCATATAAGTTATTTTATGAAATTAAAGCGAGTTGTTGTAACCGGTTTAGGTGCCCTTACGCCAATTGGAAATAATATTCAAGAGTATTGGAACAACCTAATTAATGGAGTAAGCGGAGCTGCACCCATTACATATTTTGACGCTACCAATTTCAAAACTCAGTTTGCGTGCGAAGTAAAGAATTTTAACGTAGAGGATTTTATCGAGAGAAAAGAAGCACGTAAGATGGACCGTTATGCACAGTATGCTATGGTTAGTGCAGACGAAGCGATCAAAGATTCAGGATTAAATTTAGAGACTATTGATTTAGATAGAGCAGGAGTTATTTGGGGTTCAGGTATTGGAGGATTAGAAACATTCCAAAACGAGGTGACAAACTTCGTAGAAGGAAATGGAATACCAAAGTTCAATCCTTTCTTTATCCCTAAAATGATAGCGGATCTTGCTGGTGGACATATTTCTATGAAATACGGTCTGAGAGGGCCTAACTTCACTACAGTATCTGCATGTGCATCATCTACTAATGCTATTATCGATGCATTTAACTATATTCGTTTAGGTATGGCTGATATCTTCGTAACTGGAGGTTCTGAGGCTGCTGTAACGATAGCAGGTATCGGTGGATTTAATGCAATGCATGCACTATCTACTAGAAATGATGATCCTAAGACTGCGTCTAGACCAATGGACAAAGACAGAGAGGGATTCGTATTAGGAGAAGGAGCTGGAGCAATTATCTTAGAAGAATATGAACATGCTGTAGCACGTGGTGCTAGAATCTACTGTGAGATCGGTGGAGGAGGTATGTCAGCTGATGCTCACCACTTAACAGCGCCACATCCAGAAGGATTAGGAGCTACTAATGTGATGATCAACTGTCTTAAAGATGCTGGATTAGAGGCTAAAGATGTAGATGTGTTAAATATGCACGGTACTTCTACACCACTAGGAGATATCGCAGAGTCTAAGGCTATTCTTAACGTATTCGGAGAGCATGCTTATGAGATGAACTTGAACTCGACTAAGTCGATGACAGGTCACTTATTAGGAGCTGCTGGTGTTATCGAGGCTATCTCTGTGATTTTATCATTAGAGCACGGTATTGTTCCACCAACAATCAACCATTTTACAGATGATGAAGCGATAGATTCTAAGCTAAACTTCACATTCAATAAAGCACAGAAGAGAGATGTTAAAGTTGGAATGAGTAATACATTCGGCTTTGGAGGACACAATGCTTGTGTGTTGGTTAAGAAATTAGAGAAGTAAAATCATCCTATAAAGATGAAAAAGTTACTAAATAGAATATTCAATAATTCCCGTTCCTTCAATAATGAAGACGGGAATTTTTGTCGAAAGGTGACTGAGATAGTCGGTGTAAAACCAGTAGAACTATCTTATTATAAAATTGCATTCACGCATCGATCGATGAATAGATGTGATGAAGAAGGTCATCCCGTTAATTATGAACGCTTAGAGTTCTTAGGTGATGCAATGTTAGGATCTGTTATTGCTTCTTATTTATTTATAGAAGTTCCGAGTGGTGATGAGGGTTATTTGACGAAGATGCGTTCTAAAATTGTGAGTCGTGAGAATTTGAACCAATTAGGAAAGGATTTAAAATTAATCTCACATGTAGAAAGCAAGATGGGTAATCAACAGTTCGGAGAGAATATACATGGTAATTTATTAGAAGCTATTATAGGTGCTATTTATCTAGATAGAGGTTACCCTGCGTGTGAGAAGTTTATCCACGAACAACTGTTGAGCAAGGTATCTGATATCCAAGAGTTAGAAACGAAGATAACTAGTTATAAGAGCTTGCTAATCGAATGGTGTCAGAAGAGAAAGCATACGTTTAAATACGATACTTTCGAAGAGGATACAGCAGAAGAATTAAAGTACTTCGGTGTACGTCTGTTTATAGACGATAAACTCGTAGCTAAAGCGAGAGCTACATCTAAAAAGAAAGCAGAAGAAAAGGCATCACAACGTGCTTACTTCGCATTTCAAGAACAGATAAAGCAATAATTTTTGTTAATTCCTTAACGTTTATATAATCTAATATGGTGAGGTTATACAAATATAGCTCGATAAAAGTTGTATATTTGTGTAACTAATTTCTTATATGGGTATAATAAAATATAAGCTTGAAGACTTTGATAGTGAGGATTATCGCTTGATCGCTATACATACTTCCAGAAAAGAAGATTATAAAGTAGTGTATTTTATTAATTCAATACTTGAAATTAATCTAGAACGAAGTAAGAGGGATGTAGACATCTTTACAGATGTGGGACACGCTTTTTTTTCATTCTATGAGTATGATGACTTTGATCATCATGTGTATTGGAAGGTGGTAGCGAATAAAGCTTTTCTAATACCTGAGTCAGGGTTAGACTCTCCCTTATTTGTCTCAGCCAATCATCCAGTAACTAAGCAAGGGTATTTATTGCCCGAATTAAAGTCAGTCGATTATTTGATTAAGATAGAAGAAACTGATAGTCAGTTCGAAATTGGTACAATCATTGATCGGTTGAATTCAGTAAAAATTATATCTGCAGCTTATGAGATAAAGCAAGAGATATTAAAAAATAAAACGAACTTAATTTTTTAAAAATATGTTAGCACAAAAAAAGACGAAAATCGTAGCAACGTTAGGACCAGCATCTAGTACGAGAGAGGTATTACATGATATGATTAAAGCTGGTGTAAATGTTTTTAGAATCAACTTTTCACATGCTGATTATAAAGATGTTCAAGAGAAAGTAAATATAATCCGTGATCTAAATAAAGAATTTGGATATACTACTTCTATTTTGGGTGACTTACAAGGTCCTAAATTAAGAGTAGGTGTGATGTCTGAAGACGTTATCGTGAATCCTGGTGATGTGATTACATTCTCTACGAAAGAAGAGTTTAAAGGTGACGCAGAACGCGTATACATGAATTATAAAAAATTCCCAACTGACGTTAACGCAGGAGAGAGAATTTTATTAGACGATGGTAAACTTATCTTTGATGTATTAGAAACTAATGGAGAAGATGAGGTAAAAACTGTAGTTGTACAAGGTGGACCACTTAAATCTAAAAAAGGGGTTAACTTACCAATGACGAAAGTATCATTACCAGCGTTAACGGAAAAAGATATTAGAGATGCTATTTTTGCTTGTGAGTTACAAGTAGACTGGATCGCATTATCTTTCGTTCGTACACCTGAAGATTTAATGGACTTACAGAACTTGATTAAAGAACATTCTGATCACAAGATTCCAATCATTGCTAAAATCGAAAAACCAGAGGCAGTAAAGAATATTAAGAAGTTAGTAGCTTACTGTGATGGTCTGATGGTAGCTCGTGGAGATCTAGGTGTTGAGATTCCTGCTCAAGAGGTGCCATTGATCCAAAAAGAATTAGTTCACGTAGCTAAGAATGCTAGAATCCCTGTAATAATCGCTACACAGATGATGGAGACGATGATCTCTAGCCTTACTCCTACTAGAGCTGAGGTAAATGACGTTGCAAACTCTGTAATGGACGGTGCTGATGCTGTAATGTTATCAGGAGAAACTTCTGTAGGAGCATACCCAGTACAAGTAATCGAGAAGATGACACAGATTATTCAAAGTGTTGAGACTTCTCCATTAATTAAAGTACCACAAAGTCCACCTACAATCAAGACAAACCGTTATATCACTAAAAATATTTGTTACCACGCTGCTTTAATGGCGAATGATATCGAAGCTAAGGCTATCTGTACATTGACAAATAGTGGTTATACAGCGTTCCAAATTTCGGCTTGGAGACCAAATAGTAATATATTAGTATTCTCTTCTAATCGTCGTATTATTACTCAATTAAACTTGTTATGGGGAGTTCAGGCTTTCTATTACGATAAATATGTGAGTACTGATGAGACTATTGAGGATATTAATGCTATGGTAAAAGATAAAGGATTAGCTGAGCCAGGTGATATGGTTATCAATTTAGCAGCAATGCCAATTATCGAAAAAGGTATGGTGAATACACTAAGAATATCAGAGGTACAATAATTATCGTACTTCCACAATATAGAAAGCTCAGGACATGGTTCTGAGCTTTTTTTGTTTAATCCAGTATGGCATAGCATATAATTAATGAGAAATCTGAGGTAAGGGTATAAAAAAAGCTCCATTGCTGGAGCTTTTAATAGTTTGTAATGAGGTGCAAAAATTAATTATTTTGCCTCTGCGTATCTTCTTGCTACTTCCGCCCAGTTGATAACATTAAAGAAAGCATTAATGTAATCAGGACGACGGTTTTGGTAGTTTAAGTAATAAGCGTGTTCCCAAACATCCATTCCTAAGATTGGAGTTCCTCCACAAGCAACACCAGGCATTAATGGGTTGTCTTGGTTAGGAGTACCACATACTTCTAATTTACCATCTTTAACACATAACCAAGCCCATCCAGACCCGAATTGTGTAGCACCAGCTTTAGCGAAAGCATCTTTAAAGTTTTCGAAAGATCCGAAAGCAGTATTGATTGCATCAGCTAACTCACCTGTTGGCTGACCACCTCCATTAGGAGTCATTACTGTCCAGAATAAGTTGTGGTTATAGAAACCACCACCGTTGTTACGAACAGCTCCATTAGACATGTCTAAGTTAGCAAGGATATCTTCGATAGTTTTTCCTTCTAAAGCTGTTCCAGCGATAGCTGCGTTTAAGTTAGTAGTATAAGCATTATGATGTTTTGTATGGTGGATTTCCATCGTACGTGCATCAATATGTGGTTCCAATGCATCGTATGCATATGGTAATTTTGGTAATTCGAAAGCCATAATTCGTATTATTTAAAGATTAATATTAATTTTATTTCAAATTTAAACAAATAAAGCCTAATATGGAAGGTTTGTAATGTTTAATATAAGTTAATAAATAGAACCTACTTCATGCTTGATAAGCCTTCATTCTCAATATATAACGCGTCTGCTGGGTCTGGAAAAACCCATACTTTAGTTAAGGAATATCTTAAGATTTTACTCCTTGATAAGCAAGATGACGCCTATAAAAAGATACTTGCTATTACTTTTACGAATAAAGCTGTAGCAGAAATGAAGACTCGTGTTGTATCTTGTCTAAATGCTTTTTCTAAAGAAGAGCTAGATCCTAAGTATGCAAGTATCTTTAATCAAGTACAGGAAGAAACAGAATTAGAGGAAGGATTTATAAGAGCTAAGTCAGGACGTATTATCAGAAGTATTATTCACAACTATGCTTCTTTTGATATCTCTACGATAGATAAGTTTACGCATAAGGTTATTCGCTCTTTTGCTTTTGATTTAGAATTGCCGATGACTTTTGAGGTGTCTTTAGATTCAGATGAATTACTACAAGAGGCGGTGGACGCAGTAATCGCAAAAGCTGGTGTGGATAGTGAATTGACAGATTTGTTGATTGATTTTTCTATTGATAAAGCAGATAATGATAAGAGCTGGGATATCACGAGAGAGCTGAAAGAAGTAGGAGCTTTGCTATTAAATGAAAATAATAGAGAAGAAATAGCGTTGTTCTCTGAGCATACTTTACAAGACTTTGTAAAAGTGAGAGATTTTCTTCGCGAAGAGATTAAAAAGATTACAGCAGAGAGCATTGTTCTGGGACAGAGTATAATGGACTTAATAGAGTCTAAAGGAATGGATAAAACTTCGTTCTCAGGACAGTATTTTGTCAAGCATATAGAGAATGTGATTCAAGATACTGTAGGTACAACCAAGCGTTATCACGAATTTGATGATATTAAAATAAAGAAGACTGCTAAAGATGTGGAGTTAATCGAAGCTTTTATACCAGATTTTCTAAAGGTGTTAGCGCAGGTATATGATTTGTATTCTCGTAGAGCTTTTTATACTGCTTTCTTGAAAAACCTTACCCCTCTATCACTGTTAAGTACTATAGGGCAGGAGATGGATAAGATTCAAGAGGAGCAAAATATATTGTCGATCACTCAGTTTAATGCGATTATTCACAATGAAATACAGAATCAACCAGCTCCATTTATCTATGAGCGTTTAGGAGAGCGATATCATCACTTTTTTATAGACGAGTTTCAGGATACATCAGAAATGCAATGGCAGAACTTGGTACCACTGATTGATAATGCATTAGCAGGAGAAGATCATACAGGAACTAAGGGAAGCCTGATGATAGTAGGTGACCCTAAACAGTCTATCTATAGATGGCGCGGAGGAAAGGCAGAACAATTTATTGCTTTGAGCAAGGATGAGAATCCCTTTGCTAATCCTGATAAACAGACCGTGAACCTTGGTCGTAATTATCGAAGTTATGCTGAGGTCATTCAATTTAATAATAGATTTTTTAAGGATGTCTCTCGCAACTTTATTAACGAGGATTATAAAGATCTATATGAGAATAATAGTTATCAAGAAGTTAATAGTAAAGCTGGTGGGTATGTAAATATTGAATTCTTACAAAAGGATGAAGGAGAAGATGCTGAAGAGAAGAATATGCAATATGCGCAAGCTACGCTGAATACTATACAAGGCGTTTTAGAGCAGGGGTTTGATCTGAAAGATATTGTTATTCTAACACGTAAGAGAGACCATGGTGTGCTATTAGCAAATTACTTAACAGAGAATGGTCTAGAGATACTTTCTTCTGATTCGTTATTGATTAACAATGCTAGTGAAGTGAGGTTAATCATTAATGTACTGAAGTTCTTAAAGACAGAGCGCGATCTAGAAGCAAAGATGATGATGCTGTACTATGTAAGTGGTAAGCAAAGTGATTTGACAAAGAAACACGACTTTATAAAAGCGGGACTTTCTTTTGAGACTGAGTTAGAATTAGAAGCTTGGTTAGTAGACCACAATGTGCCTATCTCATTTGAGTCTTGTCGTTCGAAGTCGTTGTACGATGCTGTTGAGGCTATTGTTTTGGCTTTTTTACCAGATAAGAGTGCTAGTTCTTATGTTTTGTATTTCTTAGACTTGGTATTAGAAAAGTCTTTAAAGAATCAATTTGGAATTAGTGACTTCTTAGAGTATTGGAATACAAACTATCACAAGTTTAGCATACCGACACCTGAAGGTAGAAATGCTGTGCAGATTATGACGATACACAAATCTAAGGGGTTAGAATTTCCAATCGTTATATTTCCTTTTGCAGAAGAGGATTTCACACGCCCTAGTCGTGATAAACTATGGGTGAATATAGAGACGGATAAAGATCAGATTATGTTCCCCAAAGCTTTGGTTGACTCTAAGAAGGAAGTGGTGGAGTATGGTGAGTATGCTCAACTTCTGTACGAGAAAAAAGAACAAGAGATGTTGCTGGATAATGTAAATGTTCTTTATGTAGCATTGACAAGGGCAGAAGAACAGTTATATATTATTAGTTATAAAAACGTAACAAGTAAGGGAGAGTTTAGAAATAATTTATCTAAACTATTCTTAGATTTTTTAGTGACAGAAGGTGTTTATAATGACGTAGATTTAGTCTATGGATTTGGAGATAAGGTAAAGGTTTCAAAAAGTAAAGAGGTCATTACGGATGAAGTGAATAAAATGATTCTTCCTGTAAAGAGTGTATTGGATTTTGAAGCGATCAAAATTGCACAGAGGGAAGCCTTGATGTGGGACTCTCTTAACCAAAAAGCGATAGAGTATGGTAACTTAGTCCATAAACTGATGTCGTTTATAACAGATTATCGCGATGTAGATGCTGTGGTAAGAGAAGGGCTAGAAAAGGGATTGATACAGGAGGATGCAAAGGAGCGTTTTAAAGAGATTATTCAACGTATCGTGAGTAACCCTGATTTAGAGATTTTCTTTAGAGAAGATAATATTGTATTTAACGAGCGAGTAATCATAGGGCCTTATCAGCGTAATACTATACCTGATAGAGTAGTGGTAAGAGGGAGACAGGCTTATATATTAGATTATAAAACAGGTAAAGAAGAAGAGAAATATAAAGACCAGGTGAAGGCTTATGGACAGTCTTTAGTGGAAATGGGTTATGAAGTCGTTAAAATGGTGTTGCTATATACAGGGGAGAACTTAAATATAATACATTTGTAGAAGAGTATAAATTGTTTAAAACTTAAAATATTATGTACGGAAAGATTAAAGATCATCTTCAGAATGAATTAAAGTCAATAGAGGATAACGGATTATTTAAAAAGGAGAGAATTATTACTTCGCCACAAGGTGCAGAGATTACTGTTTCTACAGGGGATAAAGTTTTAAACTTTTGTGCAAACAATTATTTAGGATTGTCATCACATCCAGAAGTAATTCAAGCAGCAAAAGATACATTAGATACCCATGGATTCGGAATGTCTTCAGTGCGTTTTATTTGTGGAACACAAGATATACACAAGAAATTAGAAGCTACTATTGCTGATTTCTATGGAACAGAAGATACTATTCTTTATGCAGCAGCTTTTGATGCTAATGGAGGAGTATTCGAACCGTTATTAGGTGCAGAAGATGCAATTATCTCTGATAGCTTAAACCACGCTTCAATTATTGACGGAGTGCGTTTATGTAAAGCAGCTCGTTATCGTTATGAAAATAACAATATGGCTGAGTTAGAAGAGCAATTAATTAAAGCGAATGAGGCTGGTCACCGTTTTAAAATTATCGTAACGGATGGTGTATTCTCAATGGATGGTCTAGTAGCACCATTAGATAAAATATGTGATTTAGCTGATAAGTATGATGCTTTAGTAATGGTAGACGAATGCCATGCTGCTGGATTTATCGGAGCTACAGGTAAAGGAACATTAGAAGCTAAGAACGTAATGGGACGTGTGGATATCATCACAGGAACTTTAGGTAAAGCTCTAGGTGGTGCAATGGGAGGATATACTACAGGTAAAAAAGAAATTATTGAATTATTAAGACAACGTTCTAGACCCTATTTATTCTCTAACTCATTAGCACCAATGATTGTTGGAGCTTCTATTAAAGTATTTGAAATTTTAAAACACGATACTTCATTACGCGATAAGCTAGAGTGGAATACAAACTACTTCAAAGACGGAATGAAAAAGGCAGGTTTTGATATTATTGATGGAGATTCTGCTATTGTACCAGTAATGTTATACGATGCTAAATTATCACAAGTAATGGCAGATAGACTACTAGAAAAAGGAGTTTATGTAACTGGATTCTTCTTCCCTGTGGTACCAAAAGATAAGGCGAGAATCCGTGTACAATTATCAGCTGCGCATACTCAAGAGCATTTAGATAAAGCTATCGCTGCATTTACAGAAGTAGGTAAAGAGCTAAAAGTTATTCAATAAAAAAGGTTAATACAATAAAAAGTACTATTCTTAACGAAATTTTTTGTAAATATTGATTGATAATTGTACTTTTGCTAGATTATTACGGTAAAGTAAAAAATAAAAGTTATGAAACATTTCAACAAATTATTTGCAGCAGCAATTCTTTGTGCAGGGCTTTCAGCTCACGCGCAAGACGCTGACCATCCGTGGGCTGTAACTGTTGGAGCAAACGCAGTTGACACAAAAGTAAGTTCAGCTAAAGGTTTTGCACACAGAACAGGAGGATATTTTAAAACGGATAACTGGAATATCTTACCATCAGTATCTTACTTAAATGTAGCTAGATACTTAGGTGATGGATTCTCTTTAGGTTTAGTTGGGTCTGTTAATAAAATTGACAAATTCATCAAATCAGAAGCAGAAGGATATGAAAAGTACAATCCTGGAGATTTAACTTACTACGGAATTGACGCAGAAGTTAAATATAGCTTCAAAGAGATTTTGAAATCGAAAGTAGTTGATCCATTCATCTTAGTAGGTGGAGGTTATACTTTTATGGGAGATGCAAGTCAAGGAACTGTTAATGGAGGAGCTGGATTAAACTTCTGGTTTACTAAAAACGTTGCTTTAACTGTGCAATCTACTTATAAGCATTCATTCTCTGATTCTAGAACACCAGACGTAGGAGTTGCTTCACACATGCAACACTTTGCAGGTATTCGTTTCCAATTTGGAGGAAAAGATACTGACGGAGATGGAGTTTTAGACAAATATGACGAATGTCCAGAGATCCCAGGTTTAGCTGAGTTCAACGGATGTCCTGATACAGATGGAGATGGAATTCCAGATCATTTAGATGAGTGTCCAGACTTACCAGGTTTACCAGAATTCAACGGATGTCCTGATACAGACGGAGATGGTATTCCAGATAATAAAGACGAATGTCCAGAGATCCCAGGTTTAGCTGAGTTCAACGGATGTCCTGATACAGACGGAGACGGAGTGCCAGATAATAAAGATGAGTGTCCAGAAGTACCTGGTCCAAAAGAAAACAATGGTTGTCCTTGGCCAGATAGAGACGGAGACGGAGTACCTGATCATTTAGATAAATGTCCAGATGTACCTGGTCCAGCTTCTAACAACGGATGTCCTGAAGTTAAAGAAATCGAGCCTGAGAAAGTAAAACAGCTTAACGACTACGGAAAAACATTATTATTCCACACTGGAAAATATACTTTCCAAGATGGTTCTTACGCAGTGTTAGATAATATGGTTAAAATCATGAAAGAATACCCAACTGCTAATTTCCACATCGCTGGATATACTGACAGTACAGGATCTGACAGAATTAACTTACCATTATCTGATAACAGAGCTAACGCTGTAAAAGTTTATTTAATTGAAAAAGGAATCGATTCTGCTAGATTAACTTCTAAAGGATACGGATCTAAAGATCCAATCGCTTCTAACAAAACAGTTAAAGGACGTGAGTTAAACAGACGTGTTGAAATCCAATTAGCTAAATAATTGATTTAAAACACATAATCTATAGAAAACGCTTCGAGTAATCGGAGCGTTTTTTTTGTACCTTTATTTTATGAAATCAAATACTTTTTTAGATAAGCTGAGTGCGCAGATTTATGCCGATTTTCCTAATTCCATGGACAATTTGGTGATCGTTCTTCCTAATAAAAGAGCTAAGGTCTTTTTGTTAGAAAATTTAAAGAAGTATTACAGAAATAGTGTCTTCGCTCCAGAGATTATTAATATTGAGGATTTCATTCAACAAGTGTCTAAGATTAGAGGGATCGATTCGATAGAATTACTTTTTAAGTTTTATGTAGTTTATCAAGAAATAGAGGGAGGTAATGCACAGGATTTTGATCGCTTCTCTAGTTGGGCTAATATGTTGTTAAGTGATTTTAATGAAGTAGATCGTTACTTGTTGAATCCTGATTATGTGTTTTCATATTTAAAGAATATTGAAGACATTAAACACTGGTCTTTAGATCCTGAACAAAAGACAGACTTAATTGTAAATTATTTAGCCTTTTGGGAGCAGATACCAGTTTACTATAAAAAGTTCTATGAGGTTTTACTAGAGGAGCGTATCGGTTATCAAGGGTTGATATATCGTGAAGCTGTTAAGTCGCATAAAGAGTATTTGAACAGTAATAATAAGGTGTTTTATTTTGCTGGGTTTAATGCATTAAATGCAGCAGAGGAGAAAATTATTCAACATTTCTTGTTGGAGAAAAGAGCTAAGGTGTTTTGGGATATTGATAAGCATTTTATGGAGGATCCTTATCACGATGCAGCGCTCTTTTTGAGACGTATAAAACGCAACTGGATACATTATCAATACAACCCTTTTGAATGGATAGTAGATGAGTTTGGCAAAGAAAAGAATATACAAGTGATACAAACTCCTAAGAGTGTAGGGCAAGCAAAGATCGCAGGGCAAATAGTAGAAGGACTTGGAGAGGAAGCTTCGAGATTAGAGAAGGTTGCCATTGTTTTAGGGGAGGAGAATTTGCTATTACCAGTATTGCATAGTTTGCCTTCTTCAGTATCAAGTTTGAATATCACAATGGGGTATAGTGGTAAGAGTAATCCTATTCAGATCTTATTGAACAAGATTTTTAAGATGCATTTGGCCGCTATACGACGCTCAAATAAACAATATGTTGTTTACTACAAGGAAATTTTAGATGTATTGACTAATCCTGTATTAACGCAAATTATTGTTCCTGAAAAGGTTATTAAAGAAATTAATGATCGAAATCTTAGCTTCTTTAGCATGAATCGTTTTGCAGAGTGGATAGAGGATCCTGATTTTCCTGTTCGTAAGCTTGTTTTCGGTAGATGGAATGAAAGGTCATCTGTTGAGGTTTTACAAAACCTTATTGAGATTGTATTAGCTATTAAGTATAGTTTAAATGATGAGGTACACAGTGACCGAATTAGTAAAACATTCTTGTATTCTTCCTATCAGATGTTGAATAGGTTAGTTTCTTATTGTCAGAAATATGATTTTATACAAAGTTACGATACTTTGTATTCGTTGTATAAACAAGTGATGGATATGTCTGAAGTATCTTTTGAGGGTGAACCTTTAGAAGGACTACAGATAATGGGGGTGTTAGAGAGTCGTGTTTTGGATTTTGACACTGTTATTGTGACTTCTGTTAATGAAGGGAAGTTCCCTGCAGGTAAGTCAGTTAATTCTTTTATTCCTTATGATGTAAAGAGAGAAATAGGCTTGCCAACTTATAAGGAAAAGGATGCTATTTATAGTTTTCACTTTTATCACTTGTTGTTAAGGGCAAAGAATATTTACCTTTTGTATAACTCTCAATCAGAGGGAATGGATGCTGGAGAAAAGAGTAGATTCTTAACGCAGTTAGAAGTAGAACAGTTAGAAGCACATGATGTAAAATATGTTACCTATTCTGCGGATTTACCTGAAAAAGCAAATGAGTTGATTCAGATTCCGAAGTCAGACCTCTTAAAAGAAGAGCTAAAGAATATTGCTACAACTAAAGGTTTCTCACCATCAGCTTTATCTAATTATCTTCGTAATCCTATACAGTTTTACTTGCAACGTGTCTTAAGGATTAGAGAAGTGGAAGAGGTAGAGGAGAGTGTGGCTTTAAATACTTTGGGTACTATTATACACAACTCTTTAGAGAATTTGTATAAACCCTTTAAAGGAGCTAGGCTTACAGTGGAGATTATTAACACAATAAAAACAAAAGCTGATGCAGAAGTACAGTTACAGTTTGAAGAGGTGTACAACAGTGATAAGGAGAAGATAGGAAAGAATCTGCTCGCTTTTGAAGTAGCTAAACGAAATGTGTATCATTTTCTAGAAGGAGAGATAGAAAAGATAAACGGAGGGGATGATATTTTATTATTGGAGTTAGAGACAGAACTTACTTTTACACTTGAAGATCCTAGATTACCTTATCCTATTAATCTATTTGGATTTGTAGATAGAATAGAGGAACGAAATGGTGTAATCCGAGTTATCGATTATAAAAGTGGTAAAGTAGAAGCAAATGATGTTAAGTTAAGTACATGGGAAGGACTTACACTTGATTTGAAAAATGATAAGATTATTCAGTTATTGTGTTATGCTTTAATGTATACGAAACACAATACAAATCAATCTGTGGAAGCCGGTATTTATTCATTCAAGAATAGAAAAGGTGGCTTCTTATTTTTTGGAGTAAAAGAAGGAAGAGAGGTTGATCATGCTATTACAAATGATACATTAACCTTATTCAAGGATGAATTAGTTGCCTTGTTGTTAGAAATACTAAATCCAGATGAGGATTTTATAGAAAAAGAATTATAGAAAATAGGGAAGCTTTTGCTTCCCTATTTTTATTTTATCGTATTTTTTAGTGCTTCTAGTAGCTCTTCTTTTGCTTCAATCTGAAGTAGGTGACCTCCAGGGATAATAGTTAAATCAGAGTCTGTATTTTCAACTTCTTTAGTGATGTCGTCAATAGAAAGAACAGGATCTGCATTACCTACAATCATACTTATAGGGTATGGAGCAAAATGGAGTAGAACTTCTCTGTCATTTCTTGATTTCATTCCCTCTACAGCTGCTAGTATGCCTTGTTTAGGTATTTTAAGAGCAGTATCTAAGTGTTCTTGTACTTCTTTAGCGTGAGTGATTTTAGTGTCTTCTAAAAAGGTGTTGTTAATTGCCATAGTAACAAAGAGGTCGCTATTCTTTTTGATTACTTCAGTTGCTCTGTCTCTGTTAATTTGCCTTTCTGGACTGTCAGCTCTGGTAGTAGATGAAACTAAGATTATTTTCTTTACATTATCCGGATATAGTTCTCCGAAGGCTAGTGATACATAACCTCCCATAGAATGTCCTATTAGTGTTACCCTTTTTAGGTTTAAAGAATTTGTAATTGTAAAAACAGCATCGGCCATGTCTTCCATACTGTGTATGTAACCAATACAACCTGATTCACCATGTCCTAAAAGGTCAATAGCAATAACCCTATATTTCTTTGAAAAGTAGTCAAGGTAGTAATTCCACATTTTACTATCTTCTAAAAATCCGTGTAGAAAGATTAAGGTGCTTCCTTTTCCTTTGTCAGTATATGATAAATTGGTGTTTTTATATAGAATTTTTGTAGTAGCCATTCTTTAATTTTGTTGCAAATGTATGATATACTATGACTTTGTCAAATCTTTTAACATTCAACAGAACTCCAGGTATTACAGTTATATTAAACCAGTCTAAATAATAGAAAAGATTATCTTTGCAGTTCTAATTTCAAAATATTTAGTAAAATGAAAAAAATAGTTGGTGCGTTTTTGTTGTTATGTGGAATAACTTATGGGCAATTAGGATTACCTTATCAGATTTATACAAATAAAGGAAAGAAAGTTTCTTATGAAAAGATGATAAAATCGCTTAGTAAAAGCGAGGTTGTTTTATTTGGAGAGTTTCACAATAATTCATTAGGCCATTGGTTGCAATTACAAGTAACAGAATCTTTAGGAGATAAAAGAGAATTGACTCTAGGAGCAGAGATGTTTGAAGCAGATAACCAAGAAGGGTTGACTAAATATGTAAAAGGAAATAGTACAGAAGAGCAATTTCAAGAAGAAGTGAGGCTGTGGAATAATTATAAAACTGATTATAGACCATTAGTAGAATATGCAAAGGAGAATAAATTAGAATTTATTGCGACTAATGTACCTAGACGATATGCAAGTCTATTGTTTAAAAAAGGTACTGCTGCATTAGATACTTTAAGTGTACAAGAGAAGAGTTGGATTGCACCATTGCCATTTCCTTATGATGCTAATTTGCCAGGATATAAGAATATGATGGCAATGTTTGAGGATCATAAAGATGAGAATTTGCCGAAGGCGCAAGCAATTAAAGATGCTACTATGGGGCACTTTATTGTTCAAAATTTAAAACCAAACCATTTATTCTTGCACTATAATGGTTCTTATCACAGTAATAATTATGAAGGTATAGTTTGGTATCTTAACCAATATAGGCCTTCGCTAAAAATAGCTACTATTACGATGGTAGAGAGTGATAATGTTGGTCATTTCGAATATGATAATTTAGACTTGGCTAACTTTATTATTGTTATAGATGCGAATATTTTAAAGTCATTTTAACGCTTTACTATAAAAAACTTTTTTTTTTCTTAAAAAAAGTCTCAATTGGTCTATTTTAGTGAATTAGCATTGTTTTATTCTTTGTTTATATCGAGTATAAATAGAAGGGTAGACTTTGTTGATAACGTTAAGAAGGTGTATTTTTGAGAGATTTTTTCAAGAAAAACAATTAAAATTACATTATGGCAAAATCTGCACTTTTAAAGTCATCCTTAGCTAAGAAATATTGGATGGCTCTTACAGGGTTATTTTTATGCTTGTTTTTAGTAGGTCACTTGGCGGGAAACCTTCAATTGATATTTGGTGACGCTTCTGCATTTAACGAGTATGCGTTATTTATGACTACTAATCCAGCAGTAAAAGTATTATCTTATGTTACGTATATTTCAATCCTTTTTCACGCGATTGATGGTATCGTTTTAACGATTCAAAACAAAAAAGCACGTCCAATCGGATATGCAAAAAACAATGCTGCTTCTAATAGCTCATTTTCTTCAAGAAACATGGCGGTATTAGGAACTTTACTTTTAGTATTCATCGTGACTCACATGGCTAACTTCTGGGCTAAAATGCACTTTAGTGAAATGCCTTTACAAACTGTAGAAGTAAAAGTAGAGGGTCAAGATCCTGTAGTAGTATATAAAACAGTACAAGAGCAAGCTATCCCAGTAAACGCTGTTGAAATGGGACAGATAGAAGTAAAAGGTACTAAGTTTTATCAAGCAGGTACAGACTTAAAGATTGCTGATGGATATAAAGATTTACATAAAATTACAATTGAGTTCTTCCAAAACGAAAGTACTGGATTAATCGCTACAATTGCTTATGTACTTGCTATGGTGGTTTTAGGATTCCACTTATCTCATGGATTTGGTAGTGCATTCCAATCTTTAGGAGCTAATAATCCTAAATATAAGGGAGTACTTAAAGGGCTTAGCTTCTTAATTGCGTATGTTGTACCTGCGCTATTTGCTATTATCCCATTATATATTCATTTTATTAAATAGTCCTAAAGAAATTGATCATGAAATTAGATTCTAAAATACCTAATGGACCACTTGATAAAAAATGGTCTGACTATAAAAATCATATTAAATTAGTTAACCCAGCGAATAAACGTAACATTGATGTTATCGTTGTAGGAACTGGATTAGCAGGTGGTTCTGCTGCTGCTACATTAGCTGAGTTAGGATATAACGTAAAAGCTTTTTGTTATCAAGATTCACCTCGTCGTGCGCACTCTATTGCTGCTCAAGGGGGGATTAACGCTTCTAAGAACTACCAAGGTGATGGTGACTCAGTTTACAGATTATTCTATGATACTGTAAAAGGAGGAGACTACCGTGCACGTGAAGCAAACGTTTATCGTTTAGCTGAAGTTTCTGAAAATATTATTGACCAATGTGTAGCTCAAGGTGTACCTTTTGCACGTGAGTACGGAGGTTTATTAGATAACCGTTCTTTTGGTGGGGTACAAGTATCTCGTACTTTCTACGCTAAAGGACAAACTGGACAACAGTTATTGTTAGGAGCATATTCTGCTATGAACCGTCAAATCGGTCGTGGTAAAATCCAAATGTATAATCGTCATGAGATGTTAGACATCGTTAAAGTTGATGGTAAAGCAAGAGGTATTATCGCTCGTAACTTAATCAATGGAGAGATAGAACGTCACTCTGCTCACGCTGTAGTTATCTGTACAGGTGGATATGGTAACGTATTCTTCTTATCTACAAATGCAATGGGTTCTAACGTTACTGCTGCTTGGAAAGCACACAAACGTGGAGCATTTTTTGCTAACCCTTGTTATACGCAAATTCACCCAACTTGTATTCCTGTAACTGGTGACCACCAATCAAAACTTACTTTGATGTCTGAGTCATTACGTAATGATGGACGTATTTGGGTTCCTGCAAAAATGGAAGATGCTATAGCAATTAGAGAAGGTAGATTAAAACCAACTCAAATCGCTGAAGAAGATAGAGATTACTACTTAGAGAGAAGATACCCATCATTTGGTAACTTAGTACCTCGTGACGTTGCGTCTCGTGCTGCTAAAGAAAGATGTGATGCTGGATATGGAGTTAATGCTACAGGTGAAGCTGTATACTTAGACTTCGCTTCTGCTATTGACCGTTATGGTAAAGAGCAAGCTCGTATTCAACACTTAGATGAAAACGACGCTAAGCTAGTTTACAAATTAGGTAAAGATGTAGTTGAAAATAAATATGGTAACTTATTCCAAATGTACGAGAAGATCGTAGATGAGGATCCATATACAACTCCGATGATGATTTACCCTGCAGTTCACTATACAATGGGTGGATTATGGGTAGATTATAATTTAATGTCAACTATCGAAGGATGTTATATCCTAGGTGAGGCTAACTTCTCTGATCACGGTGCTAACCGTCTTGGAGCTTCTGCATTAATGCAAGGTTTAGCTGATGGATACTTCGTATTACCATATACTATCGGAGATTATTTAGCTAATGATATTCGTACTGGAACTATCCCAACAGATTTGCCAGAGTTCGAAGCTGCTGAGAAAAATGTTCGTGATATCATTGACCATTTAATGAACAATAAAGGAACACATTCTGTTGACCACTTCCACAAGAAGCTTGGAAAAATTATGTGGGATAAAGTAGGAATGGCTCGTAACGCAAAAGGTTTAACTGAAGCTATGGCTGAGATTGCTGAGTTAAGAGCAGAGTTCTATAAAGATGTGAAAGTATCAGGTACTGCAGAGAGCTTTAACCAAGAGTTAGAGAAAGCTTTAAGAGTAGCTGACTTCTTAGAATTAGGTGAATTATTCGCGAAAGATGCTTTACACCGTGAAGAATCTTGTGGAGGTCACTTCCGTGAAGAGCACCAAACTGAGGATGGAGAAGCAAAACGTGATGATGAGAACTTCGCATACGTTGCTGCTTGGGAATACAAAGGAAACCCAAGTGATGCAGTGCTTCACAAAGAAGACTTAGTTTATGAAAACATTAAATTGGTAACTCGTAGTTATAAATAATATTGAGACTTAGGTCTTCGGACCTAGTCTTTTTGTAAAAATTCGACACAAATGAATCTTACACTTAAAATATGGCGTCAATCAAACGCTAAAGTACAAGGAAAAATGGTTGATTATAAAATCAACAATGTTTCTCCTGATATGTCTTTCTTAGAAATGCTTGATGTATTAAACAACGAGTTAATCGAGAAAGGTGATGATCCAGTAGCTTTCGACCATGACTGTCGTGAGGGTATCTGTGGTATGTGTTCTTTATTTATCAATGGTGAAGCACACGGACCAGACAGAGGTATTACTACATGTCAGTTACACATGAGAAAGTTCAAAGATGGTGATACTATCTATATCGAGCCATTTAGAGCGAAAGCTTTCCCAGTAATTAAAGACTTAGTCGTTGACCGTACTGCTTTTGATAAAATTCAACATGCAGGTGGTTTCGTATCTGTAAATACTTCAGGTAATACACAAGATGCTAACGCTATTCCAATTCCTAAACATGATGCTGACCGTGCATTTGACGCAGCTACTTGTATTGGATGTGGTGCTTGTGTGGCTACATGTAAAAACTCTTCTGCTATGTTATTCGTATCTGCAAAAGTTTCTCAATTTGCTTTGTTACCACAAGGTAAAGTAGAGGCAGCTGATCGTGTACTTAATATGGTAGCTGAGATGGATGCTTTAGGATTCGGTAACTGTACTAATACAGGAGCATGTGAGGTAGAATGTCCTAAAGGAATTTCTTTAGAGAACATCGCTCGTATGAACAGAGAATACTTAAAAGCAAGCTTGAAATAATAGTTTTTCTTGAAATAAATGAAAAAGCAGATATAGAGATATATCTGCTTTTTTTATTTTTGTACTCTAATTTATTGGAAAGAGAATTCGAGTTATGAGGAGTAAAAAGTCAATAAAGCACTGTGTCTTTAATTTATTAAATAATGATTCTAATGCTTTAGAAAGCAAAATAATACAAGGAGGAATCATTATCTTGATATTACTGAATGCTATCTCACTGATCTTTGAATCAATTCCTGAAGTTAGTGCAGAGTACAGTTCTTTTTTTTCCTTATTTAACTTATTCTCTGTAGTCTTCTTTTCAGTAGAGTATGTGTTGAGAATGTGGTCTATTACCTGTGATGAGCGATTTAATCAACCTTTTTTGGGAAGATTAAAATATGCTTTTACTTCTATGCAGTTAATAGATTTATGCGCTGTGTTACCATTTTATCTAGCTTTTGTACATGTGGATCTCCGTATCATAAGATTAATGCGTGTGTTTAGATTATTACGTGTATTCAAGATTACTCGTTATGTATCAGCATTGGCTCTTGTAGTTAATGTGTTTAAAAGAAAAGCGAGTGAGTTAGCAATTGCCGCATTTATGTTGATCTTTTTATTGTTAATAGCTTCTACAGCTATTTATTATGCAGAGAACCCTTCTCAGCCTGAGGCATTTTCTAGTATTCCTGATTCTATGTGGTGGTCTGTTATTACGATTTGTACTGTAGGTTATGGAGATATCTACCCTGTAACTGTGATCGGTAAGCTAATAGGAGGGGTGTTAGCTGTTATTGGAATAGGCTTTTTTGCTTTACCTACAGGTATTATCTCATCTGGTTTCTCAGAGATCTTGGCTGAAAGAAAGGAGAAGAAGTTATTAGCTCTACAAAAAAAGAATGTTTCTAGTTGTAATTGCCCGTGTTGTGGTAGACCTCAAGAAGAGAAGTAAGAATTATTGCTTATTTTTGGAGTATAATCTAAATATCGTAGTGTAATGAAAGTTGCCATGTTACAATCACCATTGGTATGGGAAGATATAGAAGCGAATAAAGAACATTTTTTAGAAAAGCTAGATTCTATAGAACAAGATACAGATTTGGTAGTTTTACCTGAGATGTTTGTGTCAGGCTTTACAATGAAGCCTGAGCGCGTTTTTTTGACTATGGAAGACGAATATATCACCGAGTTACAATCGTTGTGTAAAAAGCATCTATATGCGCTTACAGGTAGTATTGTTATTAAAGAAGGAGAAGACTACTATAATAGAATGTTCTTTATCTCTGATGAAGGTGAGATTAGTACTTATGATAAACGACACTTATTCTCATTAGCAGGAGAAGAGAAGGTATATAAAGCAGGGGTAGATAGATTAGTAGTTAACTATAGGGGATGGAATATATGCCCTTTAGTTTGTTATGACCTAAGATTCCCTGTTTTTAGTAGAAATAATGACGGAGTATATGACTTATTAATCTATGTGGCTAGTTGGCCAGATCAGCGTATTTACGCATGGGATTCTCTGCTAAAGGCACGTGCTATAGAGAATATGAGTTATTTGGTAGCTGTAAATAGATGTGGAAGTGATGAGAATGACAATATCTATTCAGGCCATTCACAAGCCTTAGATATGCTAGGAGGCTATTTAGTAGAACCATTGACAGGAGAACAAGTAGTGTATGTAACCTTAGATAAAGCAAAACAAGATAAAATAAGAAAGAGTTTCGGTGTACTTAGAGATGCTGATTCATTTACTATCCTATAAACAAAAAAGGCTCTTAGTTTTTATGCTAAGAGCCTTATTTGTTTATAAGTTGATTTGTTCTTTAATATCCCAGTTGGCACGGACATCTATCTGTTCAGGGAAGTAGACAGATTCTTCAGGTTGTCTTCTGTCCCAATAGTATCCTTTATCCCATACGCCATTTTTATTGTCATCATAGATAACTCTTATGTAGTACATTCTAGGGGGTAATGCTAAGAACTCGAATGTATTAGAGCTTTCACTATATTGACTAACGATTACTTTTTCTTTGTCATCTAGTAATTCAACGATAACAGGATAACGCTTTAATCCATTTAGTGTAATGGTCAAGTTTCCATAATCTGTATAATCTGTCGTTTTATTGTTCAGCACGATTGTATCATTTGCTTTTCCAAAGAAGTCTGTAATAGCTCCAGGCCATAGTGTTACCTTGTAATTATCTAGTTCTTCTTTCTTAAACTTTAGATAGAACTTTTGTTCCCTTGCTTTGTTATCTATAGTAAAAGGGACTGCTACAGAATCTTTATTAAAGATGGTGATTAGATCTTTATTAATAGACTTAACAGGTGTAGTTGTTTCTACTAGTAAATCAGATAAGAAATCAAGTGTACCTGATTTTCCTGACACGGATAGCGAATCTATTTCTTTCATCTTAGGTCTTGGTTTAACCATAAATGTCTTTGTAAACTCACCTTTCGTAGCAGTGAAGTGCAGAGAGTCTGCTTCTATCTTTGGGAACCAAACTTGCAAACTATCTTTATCTGCTAGTTGTGTATAAGCACTAGGGATTACTACCCCATCTTTTTTAACTTCTACGGTAGCTCCTTCAGCGTTTCCTATATACGGTAAGTACCATTTGTTTTGGGTAATCTGAGCAGGTCTAGAAGCCTCGAATTTCTCATCAGACTTGAATAGTGTCAAATCATAAGATTGATCTGTTGGAATCTCAATCGGTTCTTTTATAAAAGCTATTTTATCCTCAGTAGGATTAAACATAAAGTTGCTGTTCTTATCCTTTAATGCTACTAAGTAATACTTTCCTGCTTTAATATTCTCTATAGAGAAAGTCGTAAGACTGTCTAGTGTATTCGTTACATAAAGAGGTTTTTCTCTATAGATAGTAGAATCTTTAAATGTCTCAGCATCGTATAGCATTACATTGACGAAGTTATCCGACTTTAATTGATGTGCAGTTCTGATTGTCCCACTTAGTTTCAGAGAGTCGATATAATCTCCTGTAGAGAAGATATATTTAAACTGTTTTAGGACATTACCTTCATTGTTATCCGTAATAGCGTCCCCGAAGTTAAAACTATAAGTCGTATTCGGCTTTAAAGTGTCTATAAGATTGATCGTAACCGTCTTTCTAGCATTTCCCATAGGTAATACTTCAGGCATTCTATCCATAGGAGGAGAGATAATCAAGTTTTGATTTACGTTTTTGATCTTAACGAATTCGTCGAAATCAATAGTAATTTGCTTTTTGTCAAAATGTATAGAGTGGTTCTTAGGACTACTTCCTAGTACTACAGGTGGAATAGTATCTTTAGGTCCTCCTGAAATAAACCCTCTTTTAGCACAGTTCGAAAACGTTATAAAACAAAATACTGTAAAACAAACAATAAAGTATATACGAAACTTAGACATAGTTTTAATTTAAAAGACAAATTAACGACTATATTTTTTAGTTAGAAAATATGTATTATTAAAACTTTTAAATGCTACGAGCCAAACAGAGAATCGTGATTTTAGTATTTGGTATTTGTAATAATTTTTTACAGCATGCCTCTAAGGTATTCCCTGTAGTGAGGATATCATCTAGCAGTAAGAAATGATTGTATTCGTCGTCTTTAAAGTTTAGGTCTAGATCAAAAACTTCTTTTGTTTGACTTTTTCTCTGAAAACGTGATTTAGTTGTCTGAGAAGAGGTTTGAAGTGTTTTGATTAGAAGTTGATTATTTATTTTGATGTGAAAGTGATCACTTAGTGCTTTCGCGAAGCCGTCTACTTGATTATATCCTCTTTTCTTTTGTTTCTTTTTATGCATGGGGACAGGTATGATAGAAGTGATCTCCTTTAGACGCGTTGTTTTGGTTAGTTGATGTGCATAGATAGTACCTAAGAAATAACTTAGCTCAGGATGATTTCTATATTTGAGATTATGGATGATCTGCTGCACTTTGCCTCCTTTAGAAAAGAAGAGTAAACTAGCAGCAAACTCTATGGGTATCTTACCATAGAACTTAGCCATAGAATCATTTTGATCTATAAGATGTTCTTGTGTATAGGGGATTTCGTCTCTACAAGTAATGCATAGATATTGTTCATTTCTCAATAATATGGAGTTACAAGCCATACAGTTCTTCGGAAAGAGGAGATTCAGAATATCAGTTATGATCATCAGTTCTAGGTTACTATGTGGGTTATTTAGATGCTATGCTAAAATTAATCAGAACTTTCTCTATGTAATTATTAATAACAAATATCTTTGTGTTGAAATGAAGATATAGAAATGAAAATAGAAGAAGTACAACAGCAAATCATGCAATTAATGGTATTAATTGCTCAAAATAAGAAAGAAGAAGCCTCTGTAGCAATAGAGAAAATAGAAGAAAGTATCAATGATGGACTTGACTATGCACAGACAGATGACGAAGTCGTTCGTTGGGGTAAATTCCTGAAGATTATCGAAGAGTTAAAACAGAAGATAGGATAATGGAGCAGCACCAACCTTGTTATTGTTGTAGCGGTAACGCATATAGTGAGTGTTGTGAGCCGTATGTGACGAATACTACAGCTCCTTCTACTGCAGAGCAGCTGATGCGCTCTAGGTACACAGCCTATGCCTTAGCTAATGCGATATACATCATTAATACTACCCATCCTAAGACTAGACACTTTCATAGTAAAAAGGCAATTCTACAGTGGGCAAAAGAAAATACATGGCAACGCTTAGAAATTCTTGTCAGTGAGGAGAGTCGTGTAGTCTTTAAGGCTTATTATAAAGATGCAGAGGACAATGTGTGCGAACACTATGAGGATTCTTTGTTTGAAATGTTAGGAGGGAAGTGGTATTATGTATCAGGAACATTTAAGGAATAATCCTTGTGTTTTAGAGAGGGTAAATAAAAATTACTTCGTAACTTAGTGAAAATATAAAACTGTATAAGTATGAAACCAACCAGAATTGAAAGCGACTTAATAGGTGAATTAGAAATTCCTCAACAGGCTTATTATGGTGTACAGACACAAAGAGCAATCAATAACTTCAAGATATCGACAAGTAAGTTGTCTGATTACCCTGAGTTTGTAAAAGGATTAGCTATTGTAAAATGGGCGGCAGCTAAAACCAACTTTGAATTAAACGTTTTAGACGAAAAAATATATAAGGTTATCGCTGATGTATGTCAGGAGATAATAGACGGTAAGCTACATGCTGAGTTCCCTGTAGATATGATACAAGGGGGAGCAGGTACTTCTGTTAATATGAATGCGAATGAAGTTATCGCAAATAGAGCTTTAGAAATCTTAGGTTTCGAGAAAGGTGATTATCAACACTGTTCTCCAAACGATCATGTAAACTTATCTCAATCTACTAATGATGCATACCCTACTTCTCTTAAGGTAGCTGTATTCGAAATGAATAAGAAAGTAGTAGAGAAGCTAGAGAAATTAGTAAAAGGATTTGAGGCTAAGGCTGTAGAGTTTGAGAATATTATTAAGATGGGAAGAACTCAACTTCAGGATGCAGTGCCAATGACTCTAGGACAAGAGTTCGGTGGTTTTGCTTTCACTTTGAAGAGAGAAATAGCAGTTCTTAACCAGGCTAGCCAAGCGTTCTTAGAGATTAATATGGGAGCTACTGCTATCGGTACTGGATTAAACGCTGTACCAGGTTATGCAGATTTATGTGCTAAGAATTTAGGAATGTTGATGAAACAACCTGTTACTTCTGCTGAGAACTTAGTAGAGGCTACATCTGATACAAGCGGATTTGTTGCTTATTCAGGAATCTTGAAGAAAGTAGCTATTAAGTTATCTAAGATCTGTAATGACCTTAGATTATTATCTTCAGGGCCTCGTACAGGACTTAACGAGATTCAACTACCTCCTATGCAGCCAGGTTCTTCTATTATGCCAGGTAAAGTAAACCCTGTTATCCCAGAAGTAGTAAACCAAGTGTGTTTTAAAGTAATCGGTAACGATATGACTATCACAATGGCTTCTGAGGCAGCTCAGTTACAGTTAAACGTGATGGAGCCTGTATTAGCTCATACTCTAATGGAGTCTATGACATGGTTAGAGAATGCTATGGAAACATTAGTAGAGAAGTGTGTAGTAGGTATTAAGGCTAATGTAGAACATAATAAGGAGTTAGTATTAGGAAGTATCGGTATCGTTACAGCGCTAAACCCTTATATCGGATATAAAGCAAGTACTAAAATCGCTAAAGAAGCATTAGAATCTGGTAGAGGAGTTTATGAATTAGTATTAGAGCACAATCTATTAACTAAGGAGAAACTAGATGAGATTCTAGACCCTAAACATATGCTAGCACCGCATTCGATCTAATCGATACGTGTTATTAAATATAAGAAGTCTCCTACTAGGAGACTTTTTTATTGTTTATAGATGTAACTTTTTTAAAATCTGTTGTCTCAATACAAATTGGTAAGTTTATTGTAGTGATATAATAGCTTTAAAATGTTTGTTATGAAAGCATTAGTCATCGGAGGTACTGGAGCAACTGGTAAAGTACTCGTACGTCAACTACTTTGTGACGATGATTTTCACGAAGTAGTCATATTTATTCGTAAAGAATGGGATATTCAGCATCCTAAGTTAGTCGTTCATTTAGTTGATTTTGAACAAATCGACCAATGGAAGCATCTAATAGCAGGAGATGTCGCTTTTAGTTGTTTAGGGACTACGCTGAAGCAGGCAGGCTCTAAACAAAAGCAATGGCATATAGATTATGATTATGTCATGCAGTTCGCTCAGTATGCAAAAGGAAATGGAGTAACTAACTTTGTATTATTATCAGCTAAGGCAGCTTCTGATAAGAGTGCATTCTTCTATAGTAGACTAAAGGGAACATTAGAGCGCTCTGTATTGAATTTGCGTTTTGAGAATACTATTATTCTGCGTCCAGGACTTTTATTACGTCCAGGGACTAACCGTATGGGGGAGCGAATAGCTGCTAAGATTTTGTTTTTCTTTAATAAGATGCGATTGTTTATGAAGTATAAACCGATAGAGGTGGTTAAAGTAGCCAATCGTATGCGTAGAGAAGCGAAGAATCACTGCTGTCGTCGCTTGATTATCGAAAGCAATGAGATATAATAAAAAGGCTTATCTCTTAGAGACAAGCCTTTCATTTATTTTGTATAGTATTACTTAAAGCTAGTTGCTATCTTAAGTAGAGCTTCAGGATCGCTGACACCTTCTTTTACATTCATCAGTTTTATCGTATCATCATCTCCTAGACCAGTGCTCAGTGGTAGCTGTTGAGGAATCTTAGGAGTCTCACCGAACAAGGTTTGGTATAGCACTATAGAGTTTACGAAGACAGCGTCATTAAGCATATGACGTGATCTATCTGTGTGACGTAGCATATCTTTACCATCCTTAGTAGCGGTATAACCTTCTTTGCCAGCATAGGCAGCACCTAATACAGCAGAGAAGTTTAAGAATCCAGTGTTAGGTAACGCTTTAGCTACTGCTACACCATTCTCTACTAGTAGAGGTTGATAATCTTTATAATCTGCACTATTGTACTCAAATGGAACCGTCAGACCATAGATATAAGTAGCTACATCAGGGCTGTTTTTGGCTATCTGATCATGTACTTCTGCTGTGTTAGATTTATACTTGCCTAGTTCTTGTATGGCTACAGGTGTTGATTCTTGTAGAATCACATAGTCTAGATAGTTTCCATCTTTATCCGTTTGTTTAAATAATTTTTCAGCATTTTTCTTGTTTGAAGAGATGATCTGATCAATGCTTACCCCCATTTCTAAAAGGGATTTTACCTCTACTTGTTTATTGTTTTCCTTAGCTAGTGCGTCTAGCATTTTCGGAAAACTAGCGAAGTACTCCGTATGGCTATTCCCTACGAATAGTACTCGTATAGGACCTTCTGCTTTAGGCGGAGTAGGTTTTGCGACTAGTTCTTTCATAGTCTCTCCGTCTCCTACACCATTTTTGTTCTTATCTCCACACGATGTAAGAACTAATGCTCCAATAAAAGCACTCAATAAAATCTTTTTCATAGCAATTATATTTGTTAATATATAATAAAAATAAGCAATATAAACGAGATAATGTTCTTGTTCATAGTTTATTATCTATAATTAATTGACGATTATGGTTGCTCTGTATGAGTGAGTTAGGGAGTAGCTATAATGTAAAATAGGCTTCACAATAATGCGAAGCCTATTTCAGAAATTAAGTATGTGTAAAAGGATTATTTAACTTGATTGAACTCTAAGTTCACATTGATTTTTACATCTTTAGCGATAGCTTGTCCTGATGGATCATATGCTACTCCGAAGTCAAAACGGTTGATCGTAGTAGATGCTTGGAATCCTAATTTAGTATTTCCTTGTCCATCATCTTTTAATAAACCACCATAAGTAAGGTCAAAAGTTACAGGCTTAGTGATATCTCTGATTGTTAAGTTACCTTCTAATTTGTACTGATCTTTACCTACTTTTTTGATTGATTTACTCTCAAAAGTCATTGCAGGGAACTTCTCAGCTGCGAAGAAAACATCTGCTTTTAAGTGGTTGTCACGCATCTCGATAGATGTGTTCACACTGTTCATATCTACTGAGAATTTAAATGTTCCTTTCGTTAGGTCTTCAGGTGTTCCTTCGAATGTTCCTTCGTATTTATCAAAACGACCATCTACGAAAGAAATTCCTAAGTGCTTCACAGAGAAGTTTAAAAATGAGTGGTAGTTATCTACATTCCATTTTGTTTGAGCGAATGATGCAACAGAGAATAATGTTGCTACGAATAATAATGCTATTTTTTTCATGATAATAATTTTAATTGTTCTGTTATTTATTACAAATTTAGTACCACATTTAGCTTTAAGCACTTAACCTACATTAAGAAGTGTTTTTATCTTGTGCAATTGTGGTTTTTTATTTCTTTTTTTTAATCGTAATCCTTTCTTTAATAGTAGGATAGAGGAGTTTATTATAATTGAAAATCTTTATCTGTATATAGTTTAGTATTTTGTATTTCTTTGATGTTTTTTGCTCCACCTAAGAACATATTGATAGTCAATTCCTTATTTAACTGATCGATTACAGACGTTACCCCTTGACTACCTCCTAGGTGTAGGGCGTATAGTATAGGACGTCCTATCGCTACAATATCTGCTCCACTAGCTATGGCTTTAAAGATATGAGACCCTCTTCTCACTCCACTGTCAAAGATGATAGGTACACGCTTATTCACTGTCTTAGCTACTAGTGGTAGTACATCGAATGAAGATGGACCTGCATCTAACTGTCTTCCTCCGTGATTAGATACCCATATCGCATCTGCTCCTGCTTGGATGGCGATTTCGGCATCTTCAGGTGACTGTATTCCCTTGATGATAACAGGTAGTCCAGTTAAGTCCTTTACGTACTTAATGTCAGAAGGCTTAAAGTCTTGTTTGGCTTGAGCATATATTTCTGTAATACCAGCTCCTTTACCAGTCTTGTTGCCATCAGCTTGTTGTGCTGCGAATAACTCTAAGTTACCCATTCCTAGTGGGAAAGTGAAGCCTGTCTTAATATCTTCTTCTCTATACCCACCTACTGGCGAGTCTACTGTAAGGATGATAGCCTTAGCTCCGTATTTCTTAGCTCTGTTAAGCGTAAACTTGTTGAAGTCATCATTTTTACTCATGTATAACTGAAAGAAGAAAGGCGCTCCATTAATACCCTCTGCTACTTCCTCTATTGTTTTGTTACCATAAGTACTAAGCGAGAATAGTGATCCTGCTGCTATCATACCTTTAGCAGTAGCTATCTCTCCATCTACGTGAGATAGTCCTTGAGCTGCCATTGGTGCTTGTATGATAGGTGTTTTTAGAGGAATACCGAATAGAGAAGTAGATAAGTCAATATCCTCATGTTTAATCCCTTTTAGCACACGAGGCATGATGTATTTCTTATCGAAGTTCTCCGTGTTAATCTTTAAGTTATTCTGGTCTTCAGCTCCACCTACGATATACCCAAAGGCACCCTGATCCATCTCTGCTTTTACTTGTCCTTCTAGCTCGTGTAGGTTTACTATTTTTAGTTTTTTATCAGCTGTACTCGCTTGGTATCCTTTGCCTTTTTTGTTTTTATCTTGAAATACAGTTTTTGTTGTAGTATCCTTTGTTACTACATCAGCAAAGGCACTTGTCATTAGTGTTATTGCAGTTAATGTGAATATTGTCTTTTTCATAAAAAATCTGTTTTACTTTATTTATAGGACAAAGTTACAGAGGGGTAGATGTATTAGTGGTTAATATAGATTAAGAACGTATTTAGTTGAATAAAAACAATATGTAGCATATTAAATTCATTATTTTTTGTTTTTTATGAGAATGAGGTAATGATGATTGTTTTTAAATAATTGTATATATTATCTATTAGGGTGTGTTTTTTGTTTATTTAAATCTATTTATAAGAATGGAGTTGAATATTTTTGCCCTTAAAAGACTTTTTTAAGTTATTTTGGAGTTTGATTGCTGTTTTAACTTGTTGTATATTAAGTGTATGTGCATTTTTGGATTAATACTGTTCGGAAGTTGTTCGGTAATACCTTGTGTTTACTCAGACTAGAGAGTGTTTTACCGAACTAAATCAAATCTGTATCCGAACAATCTCCTACTAAAGAAGAACTAAAAATCGGTAAAATTACTTGTAAAGTGCAACATGAATCATAGTGTACACACTTAATGACATAAAAAAAGCCACTCTATATCAGAGTGGCTTTTGTGTATAGGGTAGATGATGGATTACATCATTTTCTTTAACCAGTTTCTCATAGATACTTCGTTCTCTATGATGTTCTTAAGGTCAGCGATTGCTACACGGTCTTGTTTCATCGTGTCACGGTGACGGATAGTCACAGTCTTATCTTCTAATGACTGGTGATCTACAGTGATACAGAATGGCGTACCTAGTGCATCTGCACGACGGTAACGACGACCTACTGCATCCTTCTCATCATACGCTACATTAAAGTCCCATTTAAGCTCTTCGATTATCTCTTGAGCTAACTCTGGAAGACCATCTTTTTTCACTAATGGAAGTACAGCTGCCTTAGTAGGAGCTAGTACAGATGGTAATCTTAATACTGTACGAGTAGAACCGTCTTCTAATGTCTCTTCTACTAATGATTTAGAGAATACAGAAAGGAACATACGGTCTAGACCTACTGAAGTCTCTACTACATAAGGTACATAAGAAGTGTTGGTCTCGTTATCGAAGAACTGTAGTTTCTTACCAGAGAACTTCTCATGTGCTTTAAGGTCAAAGTCAGTACGTGAGTGAATACCTTCTAATTCTTTAAATCCGAATGGGAAGTTAAACTCAATGTCAGTAGCTGCATTAGCATAGTGTGCTAATTTCTCATGGTCATGGAAACGGTAGTTCTCTGCTCCCATTCCTAATGATAAGTGCCACTTATGACGAGTCTCTTTCCAGTACTCGTAGTACTTCATCTCTTCACCTGGTTTCACAAAGAATTGCATCTCCATCTGTTCGAACTCACGCATACGGAAGATGAACTGACGAGCAACAATCTCGTTACGGAATGCTTTACCTGTCTGAGCGATACCGAAAGGAATCTTCATACGACCTGTCTTCTGTACGTTTAGGAAGTTTACGAAGATACCTTGTGCAGTCTCAGGACGCAAGTATAAGTCCATAGCAGAGTCTGCAGAAGCTCCTAGCTTCGTACCAAACATTAGGTTAAACTGACGTACTTCAGTCCAGTTTTTAGAACCTGTATCAGGGTCAGCGATCTCTAGCTCTTCGATAAGTGCTTTTACATCTGCTAAATCTCCTGAATCAAGACCACGAGCCATACGCTCTAAGATCTCTTTTTTCTTCGCTAAATATTCTACTACACGAGGGTTAGTAGCTACGAATTGTTCTTCGTCAAAAGATTCGCCAAAGCGCTTTTTCGCTTTCTCGATTTCCTTTTGAGCCTTTTGGTATAATTTTTCACAGTAGTCTTCGATAAGAACGTCAGCTCTATATCTTTTCTTACTGTCTTTATTATCAATTAATGGGTCATTAAACGCATCTACGTGACCAGAAGCTTTCCAAGTGGTAGGATGCATAAAAATCGAGGCATCAATTCCTACAATATTTTCGTGCATTTGTACCATGGATTTCCACCAGTACTCTCTAATGTTTCTCTTTAACTCCACACCATTCTGAGCGTAGTCATATACTGCGCTTAGACCATCGTATATTTCACTAGAAGGGAAGATGTATCCATACTCCTTAGCATGCGAAATAACGTTCTTAAAAATATCATCTTGTTTTGCCATAGTGCAAAAGTAATAAAAGACTTTAAGATTAGGAACTCTGCCATTGGCATTTTAGTGTTAATAACCTAAAGTTTATTGATTTACTATATTAATTAATCGTTTTTAGTTGAATGTTGTTGATTGTATGCTGATAATATACGCTCAGTATTCTCGATATGGCCTGTCATATCCCATTCATCATGTCCTGGTATAATGACTTTAGCATTCTTAAATTTTTGTTTTACGGCTTCGATAGTCTTAGGCCAAGCTATCACGTTACCATCGGCTATATTACCTATAGTGGTAGCTTCGGCACTCTTAATCAGGCATCCTCCGTATAATACTTCTTCTTTTGGAAACCAGACTACGGTATTATCTAGTGAATGTCCTTCTCCTAAAAAGTATACAGCCAACTTCTCATTGCCAAAGGTAAACTGTTTTTCTTTATTAAAAGAATGTTGAGCTTGTGGTTCATTGCGTTCTTTTAATATTTCATTGGTCAATGCATAGGTATACGTCTGTGCTCCTATACTGTTAAAGTAACCTAATCCACCAGAACGATCTTCGTGGAAGTGGGTAGTGATGACCCATTTAACCTCTTTGTTATGATTCGATCTGATGTACTCTAATAGAGGTTCGTACTGATCTTTATCCCAAGGTGTGTCTATTAGAATAACGCCTTCGTCTGTCAGTACGTACATCGAATTAGAAGAGTATGTTACTCCTTGAAACTCTTGATAAGTAGTGTATATATACATATTATCATTGAGTTGTTTGATTTTTAGTTTGTCAGATTGAGCGTGTACTAATGTAGTACAGATTAACATCGTTATGACACTAAGTATTCTGTGCATGGCTTATTTATTTCGTATTGAGATTAGTGATGAGGTTATACCCATCCTTTCTTCTTGAATTTTTGGATAACAGCTAAGAATTGGTTCATTTCTTCTGGTGTGCCTAACGTTATTCTGCTCCACTGTAATAGGGGAGGGAAAGGACGACCTACGATAATACCTTCTGATGCCATGCCATCTATATACTGCTGTTGATCACATTTTATCTTGTGGAATAAGAAGTTTCCTTGGCTAGGTAGATATTCTATTCCTAGTGCATCAAAGGTCTCTGTCGTGATACCAAGAGAATTAGCATTCACTGCTCTACTGTGTACGATGAAGGCATTGTCTTTTAAAGAGGCTGTACCTGCTACTGCAGTAGTCATACTAATGTTCTCTACTGCCATATATGGACTTAGTTCATTCGCTAGATTTTCTGTAGATAGGCTATATCCTAACCTCATACCTGCCATGGCAAATATCTTAGAAAAGGTACGCAGTACAATGACATTCTCTCTCCCTTCTCTAATGAATGAAGTCCCACTCACGAAGTTTTTGTCAGTGATGTATTCTGCATAGGCTTCGTCCACCATGAAGAAGTTCTTCTTAGCGTCAACACTAGTTACCCAATCTGCGATAGCACTAGAGCTAGTTAATGTCCCTGTCGGGTTATTAGGGTTGCATAAGTAGATGATAGAGATGCCATCAAAGTTGTCTGCTGCTTGCTTCATCTTAGCTAGATCCATACAGAACTCCTTATCTAGTGGTACATTAACGACAGGAATACCCATGCCTTCTGCATGACTAGCAGCTAAGAAGAACGATGGATCTGGTGAGATAAGCTGTACTTTCTGCCCATTTTTGACTGCTTTATACACTTGTAAATTCACTGTAGCTCTAATTAGATCAGAAGATCCCACTCCTAGAGTCACCTGAGCTGGAGACATCTTAAATATATCAGCGATGGTGCGTTGTAATTCTTTTATATAACTGTCAGGATATCGATTTACATTAGATAAAACGTCAATAATTGCATTTTTAGCTTTAGGAGATATACCTAAGCTATTTTCGTTAAAGTGTAAGAATAACGGGTCATCAACTGATGTTGGTAAACCTAAATCTGCAATAGATCCTAATGCTTGTGTTGTTGCAAATCCTTGTGTAAGGATACTTCCTGCGAACAACGTTCCTGATAGTTTTAATAAATCACGTCTGTTCATAGTGAATAGAATTACTGTATTATGTAAATAAAAAATGCCTCAATCGGAAGATAAGGCTCTTAGAAAAATTAAAGTTAGTGGATATCTATTGAATAATCGATACTTAGATTAGAATATTTTGGTATAATTTTATGAATTACATCAGAATTATGATGTTTGGTTAAAAGTAGTGTAATAATCAAGGAGAAATAAGTAGTTGAATTATAAATAAGTAAGAATTCACTAGGGTAGGCTAGGAGTAAAAAATAACATTATAATATTGCTAACCCTTATGAATAGCGGAGCAGATGTTAATATAGTAGTGTGAATATTTTGCGAAATAGCGCTACTTATTGTCAATGAGGGTGGTAAATGAAAAATATTCTACTAAATATTTTGTTGTAAGTTAATTTGTGTTAAATTTACATAGTCTTTAATGAGGTGCATATCTTTATGATAATTAAGTAAATAAGGGTAGTACCAAATAATTTAAAGGTTGTTTAATTATATACAAAATTAACTATGAAAAAAATCACGTTTATGGTATTAGGAATGGCTGCTATGGTAGCTGTTGCTTGTGGTGAGAAGAAAGAAACTGCAAAAGAAGGAGAGGCTACTACAACTGAAGTAGAAGCACCTGCAAAAGAAGAGGCTCCTGCTGCTTCTGGATACGATGCAGTATTAGACAAGTATGAAAAAATCGCTGATGAGCACATCGCTTTGATGAAAAAAGTACAAGCTGGAGACACTGCAGCTCTTACTGACGCTACTAAAGTAAGCGAGGAATTAATGAAAATCGCTGAGGAGTTACAAAAAACTGACCCATCGACTATCACTAAAGAGCAAACTGCTAGATTCCAAGCTATCGCTGAGAAATATCAAAAAGCTTTAAAGCCTTAATTACGGCTTAAATAGTATACTTAGAGAGTGCTATCCTTTTTGGATAGCATTTTTTTATAATTGAGGTTTTAATGTTATAGTGTCCCATTAGTTGCGACCATTATGGGGCATATAGGGTCAGATATAGTCATAAGAGTCTGTATCATCAAAGCAGTGTCAGTAGAATAGTAGCTTTGTGGTGTAGTTCTTTGACATATTGTTTATTAGTGATTCCTTATTGCGTAAAAAGCAAAAGGGAGTATTATCTAGATAATACCCCCTTTGGTAGTAGATGAGAAGTGAAGTTATTCTTCCTCTTCTGTATTTTTTAACTTCATAAGTAATGTGTAGGCTCCTTTAGTAACTATCTTCTGATTAGCTAATTGATCTGCGTTTATTATTTGTACATATCCATCTTCTTTAGGGCCGATTTTTACAGGAGTCATCTCATAAGTTTGTTTTGCTGTTTCTATAAAAACATAGTTTTGTTTCTCAAAATAAACAACACTTTCTTCTGGCAAAGCTTGTGATACAGCTGCGTGTGTATCTATGTCAGCATTCATATACATACCAGGAACTAGCTTCTTATCAAAAGCTTCAAAGTGACAATGTACTTCTGATACTCCATCTGTGTTTACATCCATGCTGATTAGTATAATCTCTCCTTCATATTTTTTATCTGGTGCACCGTTAGTATAACTTACTACACGCTGTCCAATCTCTAGCTTATCAAGGTCTTTTTCATACACCTTTAGGTTTAGGTGTATATCGGTAGGGTTAATTAATTCGAACATTACATCAGAAGGAGTTACATACTTACCCACATTGACAAAAACATTACTCACAAAGCCATTAATAGGGCTGTAGATATTAATAGTTCTACTAATATTAGTATGAGTCAGTGAAGCAGGGCTAATGTTGATTAAACTTAACTGCTGTGCTAATGCATTCATCGTGATGCGTTGATTATTCATCTCTGCTTGCGCGATTTGCATGACCTTATCACTACTCGCTTGACTTGCGTTTAGGTCTTTCTGACGGTTGTAATCTAGTTTTGCAAACTCATATTTGTCCTTAGCGATTAAGTAATTCTGTTGTAATTGAATATACTGAGGGTCTTCCATCGTAGCGATTAGTTCACCCTTTTTGATATGCATACCGGGTAATAACTTAGTACTCTTAAGGTATCCTCCTAGAGGGTTAGTTATGGAGATGAGGTTCTGTGGAGGTACATCTATTTTACCGTTTAGTTTTAGCGTTGTTGCTATTTTGCGCTCAGTCAGAGAACCTGTTTCTATAGTTGTATTCTTTATCTGTGCATCTGTTAGATGTACAGTAGTTGTGTCTTCGTCTGTTGCAGAGATAGGTTCTTCTTCTTTTGGCTCTGTCTTACATTGGGTGAATAGTGTGATACTCGCTAAGGCAAGTCCTAGAACAAAGTATTTGGTATTGATATATTTAGATAGCATGATTATTAATTATTAGAAGTTAAGTAGTTAATCTGGATGATATTGTCATTGTACATTTTTAGTGTATCTAAGTACTTATTGACAGTTTCTAGAGCTTGGTTGATCAGCATCACATATTCTAGATAGTTGATATCTCCGTTGATGAACTGTAATTGGGCTGTCTTTGTAATTGTATTAGAGTTATCAAAAGAGAAACTTTCATATTTATTTAGAATACCTTGGTTGTTCTGATGGGCTATTAATAACTGTTGATAACGTGAGTTCATAAGGTCTCTAGTCATCGTGTATTCTGCTTCTGCTACTTCTTCTGCTACTTTAGCACTTTTAATACGACCTCTCTGCCCACTAGTGAATAGGGGTAGTGAGATACCTACCTGAAAGGAATGGAAACGATTATTCCTGTCATAATACACATCGTTAGCCGCCATGCCCATAAAGCTACTGTTATTATAAGCCGCTTGTAGGTTAGGAAGTTGTTTAGATCGCTCTAGTTTAGTTTGCTCTTGTGCAATTATCTTTTGGTTCTCTATTAATTGAAGCACAGGGTTGTTTTCTAAATCACTTTCTAGACTAGACAGTTCTAGTTTTTTCTGTTCTAATGAAGGAACGATGTTCTCAGATGTATTTAATAAATACTGAAGCTGAAGTTGAATTAACTGTTTTGTTTTTTGTACTTCACCTAATTGTGCTTGAATACTTAGTTGTTGATTCTGAGCCATTGTTTTCTCTAAGATATTGCTCTCTCCTTTTTGTAGACGAAGAGTAGCCTTGTTGTAGAAATTGGCGTACAGACTATCTGCACGTAGTAATAGAGCTTCTTTCTCTTGCCAATAGATAAAATCATAGAAGTTCTGAGTGACTGTTTTCTTTAGCTCATATCCCTTTAGGTTAAGGTTATAAATGCTTTGTTGATGTTCAGCTTTGTATACGTTTTTCTGTTTATTATATACCGTCGGAAAAGCAAAGTCCTGAGAGATAGAGAATTTATTGTCCGTATAAGGGCCGTTTATCTGTCCAAACTCTCCTGTGATAGTTGTTTGTTGTATATCTGTGGCTGTTCTAATAAATGCTTTAGCATATTCTGTTTTTAGTTTTTCTGCACGGATAGTACTGTTATTCTCTATCGCTTGAGCTAAGGCATTCTCTAGGCTGATAGGCGTCTGTGCCTGAGCAGAAAGACCTAGTCCTAAAAAGATAGCAATAGCTGTTATCACTTTTTTCTTTTTCATAAAGCTGAAGTGTAATTTTTGTTCAAATGTGATATACAACAACGGTAGTATAAATAGGGTAAGGAATGTCGCTAACATTAAACCTCCGATTACTACTGTTGCCAATGGGCGCTGTACTTCTGCTCCTGCACCGTTACTCAATGCCATAGGTAAGAAACCAAAGGATGCCACACAAGCAGTCATTAATACTGGGCGAAGCCTAGATTTAGCCCCTCTAACTACGATGAATACAATGTTTTTTATTCCAGATTTCTGAAGTCTATTAAACTCAGCAATAAGTACTATCCCGTTTAGAACAGCTACACCAAACAGTGCAATAAAGCCTACTCCAGCACTGATACTGAACGGCATGCCTCTAAGGGCTAATAAGAATACACCTCCAATGATAGATAATGGAATGGCTGTAAAGATCATTAAACACTCTCTGATATCTCTAAAGGCAAAGAACAATAATAGGAATATCAAGACAAGCGCTAAGGGAACTGCTATGGCTAATCGCTCTTTTGCTTCGTTTAAGTTTTCGAATTGCCCTCCATAGGTAATTTGATAACCTGTAGGTAGTTTGATTTGTGCTTCTACTTTTTCTTGTAGCTCTTCTACTATACTCTGTACATCTCGATCTTTTACATTGAATCCTACGAATATTCTACGCTGTGCGTTTTCACGTTGGATTTGATTAGGACCTTCTTTTATTTCTACATTTGCTAATTGATTTAATGGAACTTGATTACCTAAAGGAGTAGGGATTAAGAGATTTTCGATATCAGATAGGTTTTTTCGGTTGGTTTCGTCCATACGAACAACCATGTCAAAACGCTTTTCTCCTTCATACACCATGCCTGTACTTTGACCAGCTAACGAAGAATTGACTATTCTATTGATCTCAGCTATCGATAGTCTGTAACGCGCAATAGCAGGACGGTTATACTCAATCATTAATTGAGGCATTCCTGTTACGGGTTCTACATATAAGTTAGTTGCTCCTTTTACAGTATTAGCTATATTACCTATTTTACCTGCTATTTCTGCTAATTGATCAAGGTCTTCACCGAATACTTTGACTACGACATCCTGTCTAGCACCTGTCATTAGTTCGTTGAAACGCATCTGTACAGGGAATTGGAAGCCGACAGTCACGCCTGGTACTTCTTCTAATGCTTTAGTCATCTTCTCTGCTAGTTCTGGAAATGTCTTTGCTGATGTCCATTCTTTTTTGTCTTTTAGGATAACCATCATATCACTAGCGTCCATAGGCATAGGGTCTGTAGGTACTTCTGCACTACCTATCTTAGTCACTACTTTCTCTACTTCAGGGAAGCGTGATTTAAGGATATGTGCAGTCTTTTGAGTACTTTCTATAGTCGTGGTTAGCGTACTACCATTTAGTACTTTTGTATCTACTGCAAAGTCTCCTTCTTCAAGAGAAGGAATGAACTCTCCTCCTAAAGTAGATAAGATGTATAGGGCAATAGCAAATAAGACTCCTACAATAGCATAGATTGTTTTTGGTATTTCTAATACTTTGACAAGACATTTCTGATAGAACTTCTCTAGTTTCGCCATTACTCGTTCAGAGAAATTTGGTTTATGAGTTACTTTTCGGCTCATAATTAGAGAGCTCATCATCGGTACATACGTTAATGATAATAAGAATGCTCCTAATAAGGCGAAGGCTACTGTCTGAGCCATCGGTTTAAACATCTTACCTTCAATGCCTTCTAATGTAAGAATAGGGATGTATACGATAAGAATGATAATCTGACCAAAGACTGCGCTGTTCATCATCTTAGATGCTGAGTGTACTACAGTCTTATTCATATCTTCTTGAGATAGCTTATTCATTGATTTGTACCTGGCGTTATGGGAGAACTGATGGAGTACGGCTTCTACAATAATTACAGCTCCATCTATTATTAATCCAAAGTCTAGAGCTCCTAAACTCATTAGATTACCACTTACTCCGAAGAGATTCATCATACAAATAGCAAATAACATCGCTAGGGGTATAATAGAGGCCACTAGCAGCCCTGCTCTCATATTTCCTAAGAATAGGACTAGTACAAATACGACGATAAGTGCTCCTTCAGTTAGATTGGTCTCTACAGTACCGATGGCATTATTAACCATTTTAGTACGGTCAAGGAAAGGTTCTATAACAACGCCTTCAGGCAAAGTCTTTTGGATTTCGGCTACTTTATCTTTGACATTCTTGATGACATCATTGCTGTTCTCACCTTTAAGCATCATTACGACAGCACCTGATACTTCGCCTTTATCATTATAAGTCATGGCGCCATATCGTGTAGCATGCCCTATCTGTACTTTAGCCACATCTCTAATTAGAAGAGGCAATTCAGTATTTTTAGAAGTAATAGCAATATTCTCTATGTCTTCTATAGAGGCTACTAATCCTTCTGTTCGTATATATAATACAGTAGGTCCTTTTTCTATATAAGCCCCACCTGTATTCTCATTATTGTTTTCTAGAGCAGAGAACACATCGTTAATTGTGATGCCATAGGCGTCTAGCTTGTTAGAATTAACAGCTATTTCATACTGTTTTAGTTTTCCTCCAAAACTGCTGACTTCGGCTACTCCTTTAACAGAGAGTAATTGACGGCGCACAACCCAGTCTTGTATTGATCGTAGTTCTGTAAGGTCAAACTTGTCTTCATATCCTTCTAATGGTCTTACTACATACTGGTATATTTCTCCTAGTCCTGTAGAGATAGGACCTAGTTCTGGTTGTCCAATATCTTGTGGGATATCAGCTTTAATTTGATTTAAGCGTTCTCCTACTTGTTGTCTTGCCCAATAGATATCTACGTCTTCGTCAAATACAATAGTCACTAGAGATAATCCGAAACGAGAGAAACTTCTCATATTCTTAATCCCTGGAATATTACTGTTTGCTTGTTCTATAGGGAAGGTTACTAACCGCTCTATATCTGTAGCTCCATAAGAAGGCGCAACTGTAATGACTTGTACTTGGTTATCTGTGATGTCTGGTACAGCATCAATAGGTAGTTTAGATGTCTGGTAGATACCAACACCGATTAGAGCTAATACAAATAGCCCAATGATGAGTTTATTCTTTACAGAAAACTCAATTATTTTATTTAACATGATTTTAGTCTGTTAATACGTTAAAATTGCGTGATAGGTATAGCCAACTTATCCATGTATAGATACACAGAAAGCTAACTTATTCTTTGCGATAAGGTATTAACAGTATTTAGGCGGTTGCCAAATAGAGGATAGGTAATTACTCTCAACTTCATCTTCGTTGAAAGCGTGTATTTTATTGTCCAGTGTATTGAACTTAATACGGTCTATTTTTAGAATAGGAGTAGGGGTAACGATGCCTACTATACTTACAAAGTGTGTGTGCGTAACGAAAGGAAGTTTCTCATCCATAGGATCTCCTTCTTCTTTATGACTTTCACTGTAATGTATTTGTAAGAATCCCCAGAGTGATAAATCTGGATTACTTGTCGTATGCTCAATGTAATGTTCAACCAATAGCGGAAACTTCAACACCTGACCTAGCTCAGTTGTCGAAATTAAAAAGAGTGCCATAAGAAATATTGCTATTTTTCTTTTCACTTTAATTGGTTGTTTATGAATTGACTAGTACAAAGTTACTAATTCCTTGTATAATTATGACGCAAGATAGTAATTTGTATTTATTCAAAGTAAATATACTGTTAAGTTCTAATGAGATTTTAATAATGAGGTTGATGTTATGTAGGTTGAATAAAAAAGCACCTAGCTCTTAAGAGTAGGTGCTTAGTATCTCTATGATAAAAAACTATCTTCGTCAAAATCATATTCCTTATTAAAGAAAACAGAATCACTGTGAATAGCTTCAAAGTGTTCTTCTATTTTTTCTAAGGTATAGATAGTTTCTAATTGTCTCCAATGTTCTCTAGTTAATGGTAAGAATGCTAATGTATCTGACCCATCTGATATTTTGCAAAAGCGAATCTCATACTCAGGCTGTAATATACTGTTAAGCCATATAATCGTATTATCTCTGTCTACGATAATATGAGTATGAATCTTATTGTCATAATTTACCTTTAGTTGTAGTTGCTCATTTGGTAGGTCTTCTATAGATGCTGATAGATGACCTGTTTGAAGACAGGTTTCTATATATTCTACTATTGCATCATCGTATTCACTCCAATCTACCCAGATCACTAAGTCGCTCTGTAAAGAGTGAAAATCTTCGTATAGACCTGTTTCGAAGTACTTTTCTAAAAGTGTTATTTTGTCTTGCATATATAATGGTTAAGCGTTTAAATCATCCCTAGAATACTTAACTAAAGTACTGTAAATTAAGTATAAATAAAAGGCTTAAAAGTTAAAATAAACCTTTGTATAGATTAATACTAATACAAATATTGTGCTAAGATTATCTTTAAAAGCTATTATTCATTAAAAGGTTCAAATTCTCTTTCTGGAAATGCTTCAGTAAGTATTCCTTTTTTACATAGCCATTCTATTGCATCATATAGATTGTTTCCTAAAGCATAGATATTCTCCTCATGTCTAGGCAATACAAAATAGGTATTGTTATAGAATATAATCTCATCTCCATCAAAAGTATCTCCTATACAAATCCCTTCTAATACTTGTTCTTTAGTTAGTACATCTTTACCATCATCCCAGAAGTAGTATTGCGTTACTCGTTCTAACCATTCTTTTCTTTCTGTTATCATTCGATTAGGAGCATAGATACGGATATATGTGCCCCCTAGTATACCTACCCCATATTGTAAAATATAGGTCTTGTAATCTTCTTCAAAGTTGAAGTTTAGTACTTGTTCACAATTGTTAATATCCTCAACAGATGGTAATACTAATTCTGATGATTGTGTATGGATATTAGGAATGACTGTATAGTGATTGAATTTACTCATTTATATATATTTCTCTTCTATATTATTTAAACCTCCTTTAAAGTCTTTATTGATTTGATACAATTCTTCAATCGAAATAGGATTGATAGATGTAGAATCAATGTGTTTTCCTTCTTTAGTCCACATAGGAGGGAAAATATGAAAAGCTTTGTCTAACGGAAGTTGTGCCGTATCTTCTTTCCATGTATTCCATCTAAAATCTTGATAAAACTGATCTATATTACCTGCTATGAAAAAATAAATTAAGTCTGAATAACTGATATCAAGTGGCTCAAAGTCTAATGTGTCAGGTGCAAAGTAATATACCTTACCAAGGTCTTCTCCTAGACCTCCACTATTGATACAGAAGTAGCCACCTAAGACATCTAATGCGATAATATAGTAACCACTAGATTGATTGTTTTGATCTATTGTTTTGCCTTTGTTCCATTGATAACTAGAAGGTAGCGTTTCTGTTCCTCCACCTAGTACTCTGATCCATCCATTGTCTATCAGTATTCCTCCAGTCTCATATACTATAGCACCTAGTGGAGAACGTGTCGTTACTTGAAGTTGTAAGAGAGCTTCTTCAGCTACCTCTTTATTGTATTGAGGCAATAATGATATTGGTCTTACTGCATCGTTTAGCCATTCATTGATAAGGGCAATTCCTGGTTCCTCTATGTTTATTAAATCAGTAAGTGTTTTCATCCTTTATTTTTCGGCAAAATACGAAAAAAGGCTGTCTATTTAGACAACCTTTTTATAAAGTATGTGGGTATGTTATATGTTTAACTACCTAAGACTGCTGCTGTAGCAAAAAGAGTTAGTGTCAATATAAAGAAGATAACACCTATTAATGAAATCACTAAACCTGCAATTGCTAATCCTTTTGGTTTTCTAAATACTCCGATAGCAGAGAAAATCAACCCTAATAACCAACATATTACGTTTATAAAAGGAAGCCAAAACAGAAGAAATGCAACAATTGATAAAATAAATCCTGCTAATCCAAGATTATTCTTTTCTGGAACTATAGGAGGATAATAAGCTTGTTGTTGATTGTATCCTTGTTGTGGAGGAGGAGGTGTAGATCTAACCTCTTGCTCTATTTCTCTCTCAAGTTCTTTTGCAGCCTCTACTACAGGCTCAATAACTTCTTCTTTTATCGTCTCAACGATTGGCTCAACAACTTCTTTCTCTATGTTGTCTACTGTCTCTTCGATAGATGAAGTTACTCTATCAACAATAGATTCGTCGCGTTTAGTTTCTTCAGATGAAGGCACTGGAGGAGGAGTATGCTCCGTATTTTCAGAAACTTTCTTCCCTTCTAGGTTTTTATTATCTTCCATAGTGGTTCTATTTTAATAGATCAAATATAGTTTTTATTTAACAAATAAAATATACTTATATGTTTAAAAATCAATATTTAATTAACTCTTTTTGGCTAAAATAGTATTGAGTGTTCTTTTTTACTTCTTTTTTGTTAATTTGTAAAGGTTTTTTTTAAGAAAGTAAAGGGTGATTTTAAGAAATAAGAGCATAAGGATTAGGGAATAGAAAGCCTTTGAGTAGGGAGGGAGAAGTAGATAAAAAAGCCCTTTAGACAGGTGACTAAAGGGCTGTTGAATTTATTAAAGAGGAATATTTCCGTGTTTTCTGTTTGGCATATTTACTTCTTTATGTTCTAACATAGAGAATGCCTTAAGCAGTTTTCTACGAGTCTCATTAGGAAGAATTACTTCATCAATGAATCCTCGTTGTGCTGCTCTATATGGAGTAGCAAATTTGTCTGCATATTCAGCTTCTTTCTCAGCTAGTTTTGCTGCTGGATCAGCTGCTTCTGCTATTTCTTTTTTAAAGATAATCTCACTTGCCCCTTTAGCTCCCATTACTGCTATTTCGGCATTTGGCCAAGCAAAGTTCATATCTGCTCCGATGTGTTTAGAGTTCATTACATCATAAGCACCTCCATATGCTTTACGAGTAATCACCGTTACTTTAGGTACTGTAGCTTCACTTAATGCATACAGTAACTTAGCACCGTGTACGATGATGCCATTCCACTCCTGATCTGTACCAGGTAAGAATCCAGGTACGTCTACTAAGACTAATAGAGGAATATTAAAAGCATCACAGAATCTAGTGAAACGTGCCGCTTTAATAGAGCTGTTTACATCTAAACATCCTGCTAAGAACATAGGATTGTTAGCCACAATACCTACACTTTTACCTCCTAGTCTAGCAAAACCTACTACAATATTCTCTGCGTAGTCTTTGTGTATTTCGAAGAAAGAGTCCTCGTCTATGATATGATTAATTACCTCTTTCATATCATAAGGCTTATTAGAGCTCTCAGGTACTATCTCATCTAGTTCATATCTATACTCTTCGCCAATAGTATAAGGAAGGCTCATAGGCTTCTCCATATTGTTTTGAGGCATATAAGACAATAGCGTTTTTACATCCTCTAGACAGGCTACGTCGTTAGGAGATGTCGTATGAGCTACTCCAGACTTCGTAGAGTGAGTACTTGCTCCTCCTAATTCTTCCGAAGTTACCTCTTCATTAGTTACTGTTTTTACAACGTTAGGTCCTGTTACGAACATATAACTAGACCCTTCTACCATCATTGTGAAGTCAGTCATCGCAGGAGAATATACTGCTCCTCCAGCACATGGCCCCATAATAGCAGATAGCTGAGGTATCACACCAGATGCTTGTACATTGCGGTAAAAGATATCTGCATATCCACCTAATGATCTTACACCTTCTTGTATACGTGCTCCTCCAGAATCGTTTAGACCTATCATTGGCGCCCCCATTTTAAGAGCCATATCCATTACTTTACAGATTTTCTCTGCATGTGTTTCAGACAGTGCTCCTCCGAATACGGTAAAGTCTTGTGCGAATACATAGACTAAGCGACCGTTGATCGTTCCATAGCCAGTCACTACACCATCTCCGTGATATACTTCTTTATCCATACCGAAGTCGGTCGTACGGTGTGTTACTAACATACCGATTTCTTCGAATGAACCTTCGTCTAGTAGGTATTCTACACGTTCACGAGCAGTAAGTTTCCCTTTGCTGTGTTGTGTATCTATTCTTTTTTGCCCTCCGCCTAATTTAGCTTGGGCTTGTATTTCTTGTAATTTATTTATTTTCGGATTCATAGGATTCTTAGTTTGGTAATCGAAGTTGTTTTTGGTCTTCTAAATACATCTGTAACGCAAGGTATGCCGCTATCTCTGCTTCATCTTTATACTCTTCTTTGATTAAATCAGCATTGTAGTATTTCTTCACGAAGTTCGTGTCAAAATGACCTTCTCTAAAAGCATTGTGTTCCATTACGAACTTACCGAATGGCAATGTCGTACTGATACCTTTTACCTTATATGCTTTAATGGCTTCGATCATAATCTCTATAGCCTCCTCACGTGTCTGTCCATAAGTAATTAACTTGGCTAACATCGGGTCGTAGTAGATAGGTACATCCATACCTTCTTCTATACCGTTATCTACACGGATACCTTCTCCAGTAGGTAGTTGATAGATTTCTAAGTTCCCTACACTAGGTAAGAAATCATTTAGAGGGTCTTCTGCATAGATACGAAGTTCCATAGCATGTCCTTTGATCTCTAAGTCTTCTTGTGTAAAAGGAAGCTTCTCTCCACGAGCTACCTTGATTTGCATCTCTACTAAGTCTAATCCAGTGATTAACTCTGAGACTGGATGTTCTACTTGAAGACGAGTATTCATCTCTAAGAAGTAGAAGTTAAGGTGCTCATCTATTAAGAACTCCACCGTACCAGCTCCTACATAATCACAAGACTTAGCTACCTTAATAGCTGCTTCTCCCATAGCTTTACGCACTTCAGGAGTTAATACAGCAGAAGGGGCTTCTTCTATTACTTTTTGGTGACGACGTTGGATACTACATTCTCTTTCAAATAAGTGAACTACGTTACCATGTTTATCCGCTAACACTTGTATCTCAATGTGTCTAGGCGAACCTATATATTTCTCAATGAAAACAGAACCATCTCCGAAAGCATTGGTTGCTTCAGAAATAGCACGCTGCATTTGACTTTCGAATTCTTCTTCTTTTTCTACGATACGCATCCCTTTTCCACCACCACCAGCAGCAGCTTTGATTAGGATAGGGAAGCCTATTTCTTTCGCTACTTGTTTCGCTTTGGCTACGTCAGTGATAGCCTCGTCTAGACCCGGCACCATAGGGATGTTATAGTCTTTTACAGTTTCTTTAGCAGCCAGTTTATTACCCATTACTTCTATAGCATGCGTATCTGGACCGATAAAGGTAATCCCAGCTGCATTACACGCTAAAGCGAAGTTAGAGTTCTCACTTAAGAATCCATATCCTGGGTGGATACCATCTACATTTAATGATTTTGCTACTTCTAATATTTTATCTCCTAATAAATAAGATTGGTTAGAAGGAGCCTCTCCGATACATACAGCTTCATCAGCCATACGTACGTGTGGAGCATTACGATCAACAGTAGAGTACACAGCTACTGTCTTAATACCCATTTTTTTAGCTGTAGTCATAATACGTACAGCTATTTCGCCACGGTTGGCAACTAATATTTTTTTCATCTTTATTCGAATTCAATTAACACTAATCCTTTATCAACAGTGGCACCTTTAGTCACGTTGATGGACTTAATAATCCCAGCTCTAGGAGAAGATAAGTTGTTCTCCATCTTCATAGCTTCTAAGATTAATAAGTTGTCATTCTCAGCTACTTCTTGCCCTACAGTTACCAAAATATCTAGGATAAGACCAGGCATAGGAGCCTTGATAGAATTAACCTGCTTAGTAGAGTTTAAGGAGAAGCCTAATTGATTGATTAGCTTATCGAGTTCGGTTTGGATATTAACAGAATAGTTATTCCCGTTGACATTTACAGTATAGTTTTTGTCTGTAAAGTAGTTCTCAAGTATTTCCACGTCATAAGATCTGTTGTTTTTGAGTACGTGATATGTAGATTCATTTACACGAGATACATTGATGTCTCCTTGTAATAAATCTTCACTTTCAAAAACAGTATCAGCATTCACTTTTAATTGATACGTTTTATTCATTATATTTTTAGTTTTTGGTATTCGTAAATATAATTAAATGTGTGATATATAAATAATATTTATTGATAATTTAATTTTTTACTACACTATGGTGGAAATATTGTTTTTTTACAATAATTTTGGTTGATTCTGATTGTAAATAAATAAGATAAAAGAGGTTACAAGGTATTCAATCGGAATTTTTTATACTATTCTCGTTAAGTAGAACAGGTATTCTCTGATAGCTAAACGGCTTTAATCAACATTGTGTTTTATTGTATTTGAGTCCGTAGTGAGTCCGTTATGAGTCCGTAGTAAGTCCGTTATTTTATACAAAACAACGGAGTTATTATGGAGGGGTAATATAGGTAGTTAGCTAAGATGGAAAACTAGTCTAGAGGAGGTGTGAAGGGAATGTGGAGTGAGAATGGAGAAGGGGGTAAAAAGAAAAAGGTAATCTCTAGTTAGAAATTACCTTTTATAATAGTTATTATTCTTCGTCTTTGTTTTTTAAAGGATTCCATCCTCTTGATTTTAAAGGGATTTTAGTGTTTGCTCTTGAGATAAGATGAACACCTTCACTCTCTTGTGTTGTGTGACCTATCACTGTTAAGTTTGGATTCCCCTTGATTTTGTCAAAGTCTTCCATTTTAATAGTGAATAACAGTTCATAGTCTTCACCACCATTGATAGCCATCGTAGTGGCATCGATATTAAACTCTTCGCAAGTGTTCATAAACTGAGGGTCTAATGGAAGTTTCTCTTCATATAGATTACATCCTACCTTAGAACTTTTGCAAATATGCATAATCTCAGAAGACAATCCATCAGAGATGTCTATCATCGCTGTTGGTTTTACACCTAGATCTGCTAAGAGCTGTTTGATATCTGTTCTCGCCTCTGGTTTTAACTGTCTTTCGATGATGTATTCGTAGATAGATAAGTCTGGCTGATTATTAGGGTTTACTAAGAATACTTGTTTCTCACGCTCTAGGATTTGCAATCCCATATAAGCAGATCCTATATCTCCTGTTACCACTAATAAGTCGTTGTCATTCGCTCCATTGCGGTATACTAATTCTTCTTCTTTAGCTTTACCAATAGCGGTCACGCTTATAATCAACCCTTTTTGTGATGAGGTAGTGTCTCCGCCTACTAAGTCTACTTTATAATACTTACACGCTAAGGCGATTCCTTCGTATAACTCATCTAGAGCTTCTAGAGGAAAACGATTAGATACTGCGATAGATACTGTAATCTGTGTAGGGATGGCATTCATCGCACAGATATCGGATAGGTTAACTACCACCGCTTTATATCCTAAATGCTTAAGAGGAGAGTATGCAAGGTCAAAGTGCACTCCTTCGATTAATAAATCTGTAGAAACAACTACTTTATCTTCTCCAAAAGACAATACTGCAGCGTCATCTCCGATGCCTTTAGTTGTACTCTCGTTTTCTATTGTAAAGTTTTGTGTTAAATGTTCTATTAATCCAAACTCACCTAAATGTCCTATATCTGTCTTAGATTGATTTTTATTCTCGATCATCGTATATCTGCTTTATTTTAAAGTAATGCAAAGGTAAAAAGAAAAGGCGATAGATTTATTTCTATCGCCTTTTAAACTATAAGTTAGCTCTTTTAAAATATTTAAAATAGCCATTATATGTATTGAAGTCTGGTACTAGACTAGCGTAGTAGCTAGGGTCTTCTTCTTCTATTATTTGTAACAGAGAGCGCCATATTTCTATTTCAGTAATAATCTCTCTAGCATAGTATTCGATATCATTTATCTCAAGGCCTTTATAGTAAGTAAGTGATTCTTGAGATTTTTGAATTAATTCTTTAGCCATTTGACGAGCATTTTCTTTTTCGCCAACTTTATAAGAACCTTCTACGAATGGATGTACAACTTCGTATAAACCATAGTATTTGATAGGCATGTTCGTCATCGCTATATCGATAACTTTCTTCGCTTTCTCATCTTTACCCTCTATTAATAGTTGTTCCATCAATCGAGCAAGGTTGATACGGTAGCTCAGTGCATTACGTCTAGTCTGAGGATCGTGATAGATTTTATCACTTCCCATATTACCCCAGTACCACTTCGTTACGATATCGTACATTCTATCTGCGTCTATAGAACCTCTATCTAGTGCATGAGAACTCTCTGTATCAGATTTCAGAGGAACTAGTTTATATACTAAACCACTTAACTGTAAGTAATCTTTCATCCAGATGAAATCATCATCTCCCCAGCTACCTCCAGAGAAGTATATAGGTCGTTCCCAGTTATTATTTGCTACTATATCTAACATGATAAGGCGGTGCTTATAGATAGCCTGGTCAGTAATGTTAACGTCTAGATAAGGTAATATATCTTTTCTTAAGTGAGGAGATACGATATTGTGTTTCGCTATATTAGCACTATCTACAGGTATTCTGATCTGATTAGTAGGAGCGATATACAATGTAGTTCCTGCCTCTGTTTTAATCTTCGTTCTATCGTCATCAGATTTAATGAAGTTAAGAAGAGAGTTGATGTCTATTCTTTCGTCAATCATCTTGTTTACGATGATAGCATCTCTTTTATTACCTACATATTGATCATGTGTGAATGAGATAGGTAGAGGCTCTGAGTCATACGCTTTTGCTCTCATCTGGTCAATATACCAGTCTAATGGAAGTAAACTCGTACATACAACTCTTACGTCTGTTCTGTATCCTTCTACATCTTGTAGATACCACAGTGGGAATGTATCGTTATCTCCAATAGTAAATAAGATAGCATTCGGATCACATGAATCTAAGTATGCTCTAGCGTTAGCAAGGGCTGTATAACGATCTGAACGGTCGTGGTCATCCCAGTTTTGTTGTGCTAATAATACAGGAGCTGCAAATAATGATACAACTAGAACAGCTGGACCAGCTATTTTTGGTTGTACATATTTTTTAAGACCGTCGAAGATAGCATATACTCCGAATCCAATCCACATCGCGAATACATAGAATGCTGGTACTACAGCATAGTCACGTTCACGCGGTTCGAATGGACGTTCATTCAAGAATATTTTAAGTGCAAAACTTGTAAATAGGAATAACACTAACAATACCCAGAACATCTTAGGGTCTTTACGATAGTGGAATACAATACCGATAAGCCCAAGTATAAAAGGTAAGAAGAAATAAGTGTTTCTACCTTTGTTTTCTAATGTATCTGAAGGTAAGTTATCTTGAGAACCTAAACGTATTTCGTCTAAGAATTTGATACCACTAATCCAGTTACCGTGTTGTAAGTCACCTTGACCTTGTACATCATCTTGTCTTCCTGCAAAGTTCCACATCAGGTAACGCCAGAACATATATCCGAATTGGTACTCAAACATAAAACCGATATTACTAGAGAATGAAGGTACTTCGATTTCTAGGTATTCTCCATATTGATCTAGGAACTTATCAAGTCCGTCATAGTCAATTTCACCACTAGCAAGACCTTGTTTTACTCCAGATACTAATTCTTCTAACTCTTTTGTTCCAGCATATTGAGAAGATACTCTGAAGTCTAACGGTTTAGTGTAACGCATATAGTTAACACGGTGATTTTTGTCTGTACTCCACAGTCTAGGAAGGAATCCTTTATGAGTACTGTCGAAGTTTTGTCCTGCGTTTTTATATTCGTTTACGATTTCATATTTACCTGTTTGGTAGTTTCTTTCGTAGTTTGGTTTTTCGTCTTTCCAAGGATTGTTTTTATCTAATCCTACATATTTTTTAGTGAAGTAAGAGTCGTAATAGATACTTTCTTCTCCATACTGTTCACGTTGGTAGTATGCTAATAACTCAGAAGCATCAGAAGGAGTGTTCTCATTGATCACTACTTTTGCATTGGCACGGATAGGTAACATTATCCAACTTGTCAATCCGACAAATACAAAAAGAAGTGTTAGAATAAGCGTGTTCGCCATTATTTTGTTTTTCTTCTCTGTGTATCTCAACCCGAATACAAAGAAGGCAACAATCAATAAGAAGGCAACAATAGTCCCACTGTTAAATGGCATTCCTATCGAGTTCACCATAAAGATCTCTGTCTTACCAAATAAGGCTAAGGTCTTAGGGAATAAGAAAGCAAAAAGGAAGAATAAAACTCCCACAGCCGCTATATTGGCTATGATAAAGTTTTTGATAGTTACTTTTTGATATCTTTTAAAGAAGTATAGTAATGCGATAGATGGAACTGTCAACAAAGCCATTAGGTGGACTCCAAATGAAGCTCCGATAACTAATCCTATCAATAATAGCCAACGATTACCTTTAGGAGTGTCGATATCATCATACCATCTCACACCTAAGTACAATAGAAGTGATGTCAGAAGCATCGCAGAAGCATATACTTCAGACTCTACAGCATTAAACCAAAAACTATCTGTGAATGAAAAGGCTAATGAACCAACAGCAGCACTACCTAAAACAACGATAGCATTGATATTCGTCCACTCACTTTTCGCAACGACGATTTTCTTAAGTAAATTAGATAATGTCCAGAACATAAAAAGAATGGTAAACGCGCTGGAAATAACAGCAACCATGTTTACCATTAGGGCAACTTTATCTGGAGAGGTAGCAAACATCGAGAAGAAAGCTCCTAACATTTGATAAAAAGGAGCCCCTGGAGGGTGTCCTACCTGTAGTTTAGCAGAGGTAGCAATATATTCTCCTGGATCCCAAAAGCTTACTGTAGGCTCTACTGTTAGTGTATAAGTCAATAGGGCAATGGCAAAACATAGCCATCCTCCTATAACATTCCACTTCTTGTAATTGAATGTCAACATATTTGTAATTACTAGATATTTTTTCAGATTGTATATACAAAGAAAAGATTTTTTTTGTGTTGCGTGAAGGAATTAGAAAAAATTAATTTTTTTGATAGAAAAGTTTGGAGATTATAAAAATAGTTATACTTTTGCATCCGCATTGATGAAGTAATTACGCTTTACGGTATGTAAAAAAGGTATTGGCCTATGGTGTAATGGTAACACAGCTGATTTTGGTTCAGTCGTTCTAGGTTCGAGTCCTAGTAGGCCAACAGAAAAGCCTCTTGATTTTTCAAGAGGCTTTTTTTATTTTAATTGTACGTAAAAATAAAATGTTAAAATTATCAATACTCTCTCTTGACTATGAGTATCTTAGCAAAATAGGGGGCTGAGAGTGATTAAAAAAGACATTTTATATTTGGAAGAATCAAAAAATGTGCTAATTTTGCATCCGCATTACTGAAGTAATTATGCCAAAGTAATGAAATGGTACTGGCCTATGGTGTAATGGTAACACAGCTGATTTTGGTTCAGTCGTTCTAGGTTCGAGTCCTAGTAGGCCAACAAAAAACCTCTTGATCATTCAAGAGGTTTTTTTATTTCAAGAATAAGGAATTGAAATAAGAAAGGTCAGAGCACGCTCTGACCTTTTTTTGTTATTAGTTTTGACCTTTGAATTCAGGTTTTCTTTTTTCTAAGAAAGCAGTAGTTCCTTCTGTGAAGTCTTCTGTTTCGAAGCATTCTCCGAAGTTCTTGATTTCTTCGTGGTATCCGTTTACACCATCTTTAAAGTTAGCATTAATAGATTTTATTGCTCTTCCAATTGCAGAAGCAGAGTTAGAAGCTATTTTGTTCGCTATTTTCTTTGTGAATGCTAATAGTTCTTCTTGCTCTACAACGTGGTTCACTAATCCATAAGATAGAGCTTTATCAGCTGTTATCATCTCTGCAGTCATGATTAGCTCCATTGCTCTTCCTTTTCCAATAAGTTGAGGTAAGCGTTGTGTTCCGCCATATCCTGGGATTAGTCCAAGTGTTACTTCTGGAAGTCCCATTTTAGCGTTATTAGAAGCTATTCTGAAGTGTGCTGACATCGCTAACTCTAATCCACCTCCTAGGGCAAATCCATTAACAGCAGCGATTACTGGTTTGTTGTAATTTTGAACATAGTCGAATAGAAGCTCTTGTCCTTTGGCAGCTAACTGTGAACCTTCACTAGTGTTGAAGCTAGAGAATTCTTTAATGTCAGCACCTGCAACGAAAGCTTTTTCTCCACTTCCAGTAAGGATGATAACACGTGTTTCACGGTCTTTTTCAAAGTGTTTAAGGGCTTGGTGAAGCTCTTCAATTGTTGGCTTGTTTAAAGCGTTTAATTTAGTTGGTCTATTAATGGTTATAATGGCCAGACTTCCTTCTTTTTCTACTAGAATATTTTCAAAATCCATAATATCTTTTATTTGATTAATTATTTATAATAGGCAAGGTAACAATAAATGTGGTGCCAAGACCTTCTTCTGTTTCGAAGACTATTGTACCGTTGTAATTTGTAATTATGTTTTTTATGATTCCCAATCCTAATCCCATGCCACTTGTTTTGGTAGTGAACTTAGGTTGGAATATTTTGTTTAGATCTTCTTGCTTTATACCTGTTCCGTTATCAGCTACTTTGATGATTGCGCTTTCTTCTGTTCTAGATATACTCACTTTTATTTGTGGGCTCTTCTGCTCAGATGGGATAGCTTGTATTGCATTTTTGACTAAGTTAGTAATAATTCTGATTAGTTGTGTTCTATCTATTTTAGAGATGATCTCCTGATCGGTGCTTTCAAACCAGATATAGTCTTCATTAAAGATGTCAAGTGTTAATTTTACAGTATTGACAATGTCAAGAGTTTCGTCTTGCTGAGCAGGCATTGCAGCAAAGCTTGAGAACGCTGTTGCAACAGAAGTCATCGTATCTATCTGTTGTATTAATACCTGTGAAAAATCTTTTAGTTTAGTTTTAATATTAGGATCATTAGGGTCAAATCTTCTTTCAAAGCTTTGAACAGTCAGACGCATTGGAGTAAGAGGATTTTTTATTTCGTGTGCAACTTGCTTAGCCATTTCTCTCCAAGCTTGCTCTCTTTCTGTTTGAGCTAGTTTTTCGTACGAATCATCGAGTTTCTCCACCATATCATTATATGCAGTGATAAGAGCTGAGATCTCTTTACTAGTGTTGCTAGAATCAATCTTTTCGTTTTTTTGCCCGAACTTAGTACTTGTAATCTTGACACTAATATTGTTTAGACTTTGGGTAATATAGTTTGACAAGAAGTAAGAGATAGCAATAGACATAATCAGCATAATGATATATACTTGTCCAAATTTAACCATGAAGTTCTGAATCTCGTTCTCGTAAAACTCTGTTTTCTCCTCATACGGTATTTTAAGTATACCTAGGGGTTTGTACTTTAAATCCTTTAAGAAGCTATATGCGATACGTATACGGTTGCTATCTACCGTTTTTATATCTACAAAGCGTTTGTTTGGAGAGGACTGTATTGTCTTTAAAACTAAAGGAGAGATGTTTTTAGAGATGCTATCTACAGAAAAGGTACCTCTTGAGGTAATCAAGAGGTGTCCTTGTAGATCGTGTATATTGATCTCTGTATTGTGTATGGCTGCTAGCTCATGTATTTTATCTCTAAAAATGCGAGGGATATTCTCTGTTGTTAGAGGGTATTCTGAGGTTGTTAAGATGTAGTTTATATTCTCGTTGATAGAGTTTTCTGTCCTTTCTAGTCTATATTGATGATAAGTACGTGCTTCTTCTCTGAATTGATACACTGATACAGCTGATATCAATACAGATGAGATAATACTCAAAAATATAAGTGAGAAAAATATTCTATTTCTCAGAGAAAAGTTCTTTAATATAAAGTCATCTTTCATTATTTTCTGCTATCGCGAATTCGTTTGTATAAGCGTATTCCTAGCATTAATAGTATTGATAATCCTACTAGACCTACAACTCCAAATATCCAATTAAAAGTACTTTTTAAAATTACTAAAAATACTACAGAAAATAAAATCAAGGTTGCTCCTTCATTCCAAATTCTAAAAAAGGAAGATGTTTTAGTCATCGTTCTATTGTTGATTTGTTTGACGAACTGATGGCATTTTAGATGATAAGCAATTAATGCTACTACAAATAATAGTTTTACATGCATCCAAGGTTGACTTAACCAAGCAGGTATTGCTATCAGCATCCATATTCCAAAAATAGTTGCCAATACTGCCGCAGGCCATGTGATGATGTTCCACAGGCGATTAGTCATGATGGTGTATTGATCTCTTAGGATGTTGGATTGTACTTCAGGCATATCCTTCGTCTCGGAGTAATATACAAATAGACGTACGATATAGAATAGTCCTGCAAACCAGCATACTATAAAAATAATATGTAGAGCTTTTAGATATAGGTATAACATGCTATTATTTGTTTTGCCATTCTTTAATCCAAGTAACCATTGCATCTATCCACATGTCATCATCATTCATACAAGGGATTGTTCTAAACTCTTCTCCTCCGTGTTTTAAGAATTCGTCATGTGCTTCCATGCCTATTTCTTCTAGTGTTTCAAGACAGTCGGCTACAAAGGCAGGAGTAACTACTGCTAGCTTTTTAATGCCTTTCTCAGCTAATCCATTTACAGTAGCATCAGTTGGAGGTTGTAGCCATTTGTCCATTCCTAATCTAGATTGGAATGAGTTAGTGTATTTATCAGCAGGGATGTTTAATTTCTCTACTACTTGTCTTGTTGTTTCTAAACATTGGTGTCTATAGCAGAACTCATGTGCTTTAGAAGCTGTTTGACAGCAAGAGCCGTCTATAGTACAGTGTCCCTTCGTTACATCTGATTTGCGGATATGTCTTTCAGGTACCCCATGATAAGAGAATACGATATGGTCATAGTCATACCCTTCTAGATGACCTTGTATAGTATGAGCTAGAGCATCTACATATTCTTTCTTGTTGTAGAAAGCTGGGAAGCTCGTAACTTTCATTTGAGGAAAGTATTTCTGTCTTACTTCTTCTGCTAATACATTAATAGTCTCTGTAGTTGCCATGGCAAACTGAGGGTAAAGAGGGATCATTAGTACATCATCTATACCTTTGTCTTTTAATTCTTGTAAACCTGTTTGGATAGAGGGTTCTCCATATCTCATAGCTAATGCTACTGGTATGTCCACTTTTGCTTGTACTTTCTTTTGTTGTCTTTCAGAAATTACGATTAGTGGTGAACCTTCTTTCCACCATATTTTAGAATAAGCTTCTGCTGATTTCTTTGGTCTAGTATTCAGTATGATTCCTTTAACTAATAAACTTCTTAGGATGTATGGCATGTCTATTACTCTTTCATCCATTAAGAATTCTCCTAAGTATGGTTTTACGTCTTTTGCTGTAGGGCTTTTAGGTGAGCCTAGGTTAACTAATAATATACCTTGCATGTTGTTAATTATTTGTGTTGAGAGACATTAAGTATTTTTTCGGTGTAGTGCCAAACTTCTTTTTAAAGGCAGCAATGAAATGACTAGCAGAACTATAACCGATCTTTAGTCCTACTTCGTTTACATTATAACTACCGTTGTCTAAGAGCTTGCGTGCGTATTCCATCTTATAATCAAACAAGAAGCTGAATACAGAGTCACCGTAAATCTGCTTAAAGCCCATTTTTAGTTTTTTAATGTTAATACCTACTGAGTCTGCTAACTCTTGAAGAGTAGGTGGTTCAGCCATTTTACTGATGATGATATCTTTCGCTTTTTTGATTTTAACGACATCGTCTTCATCAGATAAGAATGGGCAATTCTCTATGTTTTGATCTTCATTCTGATTAAATAGTAAACTAAGTAACTCGTATGTCTTACCAGTGTAGTATAGCTTTTTGATAGTTGGATTCATATAGAAGTTAAACAACTGATTTAGGACTATAGCCATAGAAGGAGTAATTCCTTCTTCAGAGTAATACTTCTTGTCTCTGTTTTCACCAGTTAAAAAACCGATGAACTCTGCTTCTGTTGAAAATAGAGCATGGAACTTCTTGATAGAAATTAAAACACTTATGACCCATGTATTAGGGGATATCTCTAAGTGTACAGGAAGCTGTTTTTGTGGGTTGTATAAGATCAAGAACTTTTCTTCATTAAGAGGAAGAGAATAGGCTCCTTGATTGAATACAAATTTGGCAGACCCTTTTAAACCAAAGTAAAATTGGATAACATCTGTTCCCATTTCTCGTTGAAATGTTATGTTCTCTGTCAAGTTGTTTTCGAATCTTAATATCGAAAAATTATCATCAATTATTATTTCTTCCGTAGGACTCATAGCGATACTTTTTAAACTTAAGTTAGAAACTTATCTAGTTATTTTTTATTTAGAATGATTCTATATAGGGTGTCTTTTAACCCTTGCTATTGTTGCAAATGTACTGTATTATAATGAAATGCAAGGCTTTTTTTTTCAGAAATCCCTTAGCGATATAAATAGTCCTTCTAGCGTTACTTTTGTCGATTCTTTAATCTTAAATTTGTTTACTTTTTTGAATTAACTCTGTGGTATGGACAAAATAGATAAGACTAAACCTGCGACTTTTTATGCAGTGGGATTAAGTTATAAGAAAGCGGACGCTGAAATGCGCGGTAAGTTTAGTCTAAGTGATGAGGCCAAAGACAATTTATTAACTCAAGCTAAAAATGAAGGAATCGAGAGTTTAATCGTGATTTCTACATGTAATAGAACGGAGATATTTGGTTTCGCACAACACCCTTTCGAACTGATTAAATTATTATGTGATAACAGTAATGGTACAGTGGATGACTTCCGCAACGTGGCTTATGTATATAAGACTAAGGAGGCGATAGAACACTTATTCCGTGTTGGAACAGGACTAGATAGTCAGATATTAGGTGATTTTGAAATTATCAGTCAGATTAAGAATGCTTTCTACTTAGCGAAGGAGAAAGAATTGACAACAAATTACTTCGAGAGATTAGTCAATGCAGTTATCCAAGCAAGTAAACGTATCAAGAATGAGACTGAGCTTAGTTCTGGAGCTACTTCTGTGTCATTTGCTTCTGTACAATATATTATGGACCATGTAGAAGATATCTCTAATAAGAATATCTTGTTATTCGGAACAGGTAAAATCGGTAGAAATACATGCGAAAACTTAGTGAAGCATACTAAGAATGATCATATCACACTTATTAATAGAACAAAAGAGAAAGCATTAGAAGTAGCAGGTAAGTTTAACCTTATCGTAAAGGATTATGCAGATTTACAAGCAGAAATACGCAAATCAGATGTGCTTATCGTAGCGACTGGTGCGCAGAAACCTACAGTAGATAAGGCGTTGCTTAACTTGACAAAACCTCTTGTTATTTTAGATTTGTCTATTCCTAAGAACGTGAGTGATGATGTGACTGAGATAGAAGGAGTAGAATTAATACACCTTGATTATTTATCTCAAATGACAGATAAGACGATCGAGAGAAGAAGAGAGTTCATTCCACAAGCAGAAGAAATTATAGAAGAGATCATGTCTGAGTTTATCGCTTGGACGAAGATGAGAAAATTCGCACCTACTATACATGCTCTTAAATCTAAGCTAGAGCAGATAAAAGATGGGGAATTAGATTATCATAAAAAGAAATATGATAACTTTGATTCTGAGCAGGCTGAACTAATCAGTATGCGCATCATACAGAAGATCACTACGCACTTTGCAAACCATCTTCGTCATGAAGATACAGTAGTGGATCAGAGTATAGAATGGATAGAAAAAGTGTTTCATATAGAATCAAATTAAAATGGGTAGAATTATTCGTATAGGTACACGTGATAGTGAACTAGCAATGTGGCAAGCAAAAACAGTTGAACAATCTCTTCAGAAATTAGGGTACAAAACAGAGTTAGTACCTGTTAAATCTACAGGAGATCTAGTGTTAGATAAGCCACTATATGAGATGGGAATCACAGGAATCTTTACTAAGACTCTAGATGTGGCAATGATTAAAAAAGAGGTAGATATCGCAGTACATTCTATGAAAGATGTACCAACAGCTCTACCACAAGGAATCGTACAAGGAGCAGTACTTAAACGTGCTAATACTGTAGATATCTTATTACATAAAGGAGATACATCTTTTATGTCAGAAGAGGTTGAGGCAGTAGTAGCTACAGGAAGTTTAAGACGTAAAGCTCAATGGTTAAACCGTTTCCCAAAGCATACAACAGTTGACCTACGAGGTAATGTAAATACTCGTATGGAAAAACTACAAAACAGCGATTGGAATGGAGCAATCTTCGCTTCAGCTGGTTTAGATCGTATTAAAAAGAAACCATCGAACTTCATTAATCTTGACTGGATGATACCAGCACCTGCACAGGGAGCTATGGTAGTAGTCGTAAATGCAGATGATAATCATGCTTTAGACGCAGTAGCTCAGTTAAATGATTATGAAACAGAGATGACTACTTATATAGAAAGACAGTTCTTAAGAACACTAGAAGGTGGGTGTACAGCTCCTATCGGTGCTTTAGCTACTTATAATGATCACGATGACACGATTAATTTTAAAGGGGTATTATTCTCTTTAGATGGTCAACAGAAGTTCGAAGTGAACAAAGTAGTGGATATCGCAGAGTGGAAGAAACTTGGATTCTTTGCGGCTAAAGAAATTCTTGAGAATGGTGGTAGTGAATTAATGGAAACACTACGTCAACAATTAAAAAAATAAAATGTCTTTTAATCCAACTATTTTATCTACACGTAAGATTAAAGCGAGTGTATTAGACACTGTTGCTTTAGGGAAGGTGCATTTAGTAGAACAAGATTATATCTTGACAGAACACTTGGTATTCGACTTAGATGCTGTACATGAGTATGTATTGTTTACAAGTCAGAATGCGGTGAAGAGTGTGATTAGTCAAGGGTATAGAGAAGTTCTGAATAAGAAACCAGCGCTATGTGTAGGGATAAAAACAAAAGAATTGTTGGAAGAGAACGGTTGGGAAGTTAAGGCTTGGGCACATTATGCAAAAGAATTAGCTCCTATCATTGTTCAGGACTATAAAGATAGATACATAACATTCTTTAGTGGAAGTATCAGAAGAGATCTATTGCCAGATGCTTTTAGAGCAAATGGTGTGGTCTTTAATGAGTTCACAGTATATCAGACTGTACTTAATCCAGTAAAGAATGAATATAAAATAGATGGATTGTGCTTTTACAGTCCTTCAGCGATAGAGAGTTATCTTCAGCAGAACAGCATCACGACAGAAGTGTGCTTCTGTATAGGAGATACTACAGCAGAACCATTAAAAGGAGTTACACAGAATATTGTAATAGCGAAGCAACCTACAGTGGAGGCTACATTACAAGCTTGTGTGGATTATTATAAATAGAGTCAGCTAAAAATTGACGTATTAAAATCGAATAGAAATGATTAAAAATGATTTATTCTTAAGAGCGTTAAAAGGTGAAACAGTAGAGAGACCACCTGTATGGATGATGCGTCAAGCAGGTAGATACTTACCAGAGTTTCGCGAATTAAGAGATAAGTATGATTTTTTTACACGTTGTAGAATGCCAGAAATCGCAGCTGAGATTACAGTACAACCGATTCGTATTGTAAAACCAGATGCTGCTATTTTATTCTCAGATATTTTAGTCGTACCGCAAGCTATGAACATTGATGTAGAGATGAGACCAGGAGTAGGGCCATGGGTACCTAATCCTATCCGTTCTGCTAAAGATGTAGAGCAAGTTATCGTACCTAATATCGAAGAGACATTAGGATATGTAATGGATGCTATTAAAGTAACGAAAGAGATGTTAAACGATGAGGTACCATTGATTGGATTCGCTGGTTCACCTTGGACTATCTTTTGTTATGCAGTAGAAGGAAAAGGTTCTAAGAGCTTTGACTTAGCGAAAGGAATGTGTTTTTCTGACCCAGTAGCGGCGCATACGTTATTACAAAAAATTACAGATACAACTATTTTATACCTTAAAGAAAAGGTAAAAGCAGGTGTAAATGCAGTACAAATATTCGATTCATGGGGAGGTATGTTATCTCCAGTAGATTACCAAGAGTTTTCATGGCAGTATATTAATCAAATAGTAGAAGCATTAGCTGATATCACTCCAGTTATTGTATTTGGAAAAGGATGTTGGTTTGCATTACCTGAAATGGCGAATTCAAAAGCTTCTGCATTAGGAGTAGACTGGACTTGTAGCCCACAGAACGCTCGTCTATTCACAGGAGGAGATATCACATTACAAGGTAACTTTGACCCAAGCCGTCTAATGTCTCCGATCCCTACTATTAAGAAAATGGTACACGAGATGATCGATGCTTTCGGTAAAGATAAGTATATAGTGAACTTAGGTCACGGTATCTTACCTCATATCCCAGTAGATCATGCAAAAGCATTTATCGAAGCGGTAAAAGAATACGAACACAAGTAAAATATTGACAGAAAAGCCTGCCGAAGTATGACGTAGGCTTTTTTGTTTTACTATATCATTTGACCTATGTTAAACAAAGGAACAAAAAGTGAAGAAGAAAGACGTATAGAGTCTATTGTTCAGAAGTTGTCTTCTATTGGATTTACACCAGAGGACAAGAAATTTATAGAAGATCTAGACGTAGAGCTTCAAAAGATAGGCCTGAGTTATGAACAACTGTTGATAACAGAAGGTAAGGACTTAGCCTTACACTTACATAAATTCAACTTCCCTTGGGATAAGATGGAAGAGTTCACAGATCTATTAGTGAAGTGGTCTTCTCAAGAGCCTTTATTAAAAGCAAAAGCAAAGGCTGTCTATCAATATATCCAAGATGAGAGTAAAGCATTCTCATTTAATATCATGACTAAGATTAGTCGTCTTTAAGAGATCACTATTTACAGCAGAAACAGGTTGAGGTATCATACACACTATGATAGTGATATGTAGGACTAGAGGAGTCTGCTTACTATTGTTTATTTAAAGATAAGGTAGAGAGGTGTAATATAATGTATTGGCTGAACTACGGAACAATAGTTTTTTTAATGATGAGTATCCTGACAGAGAGAGGATATGTACTATTTATAATATGAAAGAACAATTTTATCAATATATACAACAGCTTCAAGATACCATTACAAAAGGACTTGAAGATATAGATGGAAAGGCAAAATTCCAAGAAGACCTTTGGGAACGTCCTGAAGGTGGTGGAGGTCGCACACGCGTAATCGAGAATGGAGCAGTATTCGAAAAAGGAGGAGTGAATATCTCTGCCGTACACGGACCATTACCAGTAGCGATGCAAAAGTACTTTAATGTAGGAGATGTAGATTTCTTCGCTTGTGGACTATCGTTAGTGATTCACCCGAAGAGTCCTATGGTACCTACAGTACATGCTAACTGGCGTTATTTTGAAATGTATGACAAAGAAGGTACAGTAGTGCGTTCTTGGTTTGGTGGAGGACAAGACCTTACACCTTATTACCTATTCGATGAGGATGCTACGCATTTTCATACTGTATGTAAGACAGCTTGTGATAAACATAATCCAGCGTTTTATCCATTGTATAAAAAGCAATGTGATGAATATTTTTGGAATGCACATAGAGAAGAGGCACGTGGTATCGGAGGATTATTCTTTGACCGCTTAGAAGTAACAGAAGAAATGTCTATGCAACAGTGGTATGACTTCGTAACCGAAGTAGGAGATAGCTTCTTAGAAGCTTATGCACCTATCGTAGAACGTCGTATGGATACCCCTTATAGCAATGAGCACCGTACATGGCAAGAAATCAGAAGAGGTAGATACGTAGAGTTTAATCTTGTTCATGATAAAGGAACTCTATTTGGCCTAAAAACCAATGGACGTATCGAATCTATCCTAATGAGTTTGCCACCACATGTACAATGGGTATATGACCACCATCCAGAAGAAAACAGTTGGGAAGAAAAGCTGTTGAAGGTATTAGCTAATCCTGTTGATTGGATGAAATAGTTTACAGTTCACGGTTAACAGTTTACAGTATAAAACTACTTAATAGAGATAATTAGTTATATAAACAAATTATTAAGTTATTAGATTTTGTGTATAATGGAATGTTTGTTGTTGCAATTTATGGTACTATAAATAACCATGAATTATATGATAGACTATCGAAATTATAATGTTTGGAAACTGAGCCATGAATTGGTATTAAAGATCTATCCATTATTAAATTTATATCCTAAGTATGAGGAAAGAAATTTAATAGATCAGATAAGAAGGGCAGTAGTATCAATTCCTACCAATATCGCAGAAGGATGTGGTAAGGATACACAAAAAGAACTTGTTAGATATCTATATATCGCCTCAGGTTCAGCACATGAAGTTGAGTATTTAATATTTTTATCAAAAGACTTAGGTTACTTGAATGAGAATGATTTTTACTCAGTTCAGAATGATATTGTAAGTATTAAAAAGATGCTTGTAGTGTTGATTAAAAGAATAAGAGAAACAATGGATAGTAAAAAGTAAACTATAATATTGTTTATTCTATAAATAGAACATTAATAGAATTATCGGGTACATTTAACTGTAAACTGTAAACCGCTTGCTGTAAGCTGTATACCGTTCACCGTAAATCAAAATAAGAACACAGGTCAACGTTCTGTTTATAGATGTCGAGAGCAACTGTAAACTGTAAAC
>NZ_BCMQ01000008.1 GCF_001485415.1 Myroides odoratimimus | reverse complement strand
TGTAGATTCCGGAGAAAGTGACCATGTTATTCCGGTGGAAAGTGACCACCTAAAATCAAGTCAAAAACATGTTTTATATTTCAGTTAAAAATACAAAAAATAAGTATAGTTATTTAATAGAGTTTTGTTGAATTTTTGCTAATGTATTTTTACTTCTTAAAGACTCCCCATGAAGTTCAATTCTAATAGAATTATGTACCATTCTATCTAAAATAGCGTCAGCTATAGTTTGTTCTCCAATTATATCATGCCATGTTTCAATGGGAAGTTGTGAAGCTATAATTGTAGATCTCTTACCATGGCGATCTTCAATAATTTCCATAAAATCTTGTCTTTTAAGATTGTCTAAGGGTTGTAATCCAAAATCATCTAATATAATTAGGTCTTGTTTTTCAATTCGATCTATTTCCTTAGAAAAAGAACCATCTCCTTTAGCCATCTTTAATTTAGAGAATAGTTTATTGATACTAAAGTACATGACTTTATATCCTAACATACAAGCTTGATAACCAATTGCAGAAGCAATATAACTTTTTCCTACTCCTGTACTACCAGTAATTAATACGTTTTGTTGCTGTTTTATAAATTGACAAGCAGCTAATCGATCAATCATATTCCTATCAATATTTCTGGATGAATCTATATTAATATCCTGTATATAAGCTTTGTATCTAAATTTAGCTGTATTTATTAGTCTTTCTATCTTTCTGTTCTCCCTATCATCATATTCACTATCAGTTAAATAAGCAATAAGTTGATCATTTGTATAATCCGAAGTAGGAAGTTGTAGTGTTGATGCGAATGCTCTATGCATTCCATAAAGTTTTAAATACTTTAATTTTTCTAAAGTTGTTTGATTCATGTTTCTATAATTTAATATTATTGTTCTATTGATAATAAGCTGCTCCTCTGATATTCTGATGAGTAGGAACTTCTCTTTCTTTGTTTAATGGTTGTTCTTCAATAGCATCTAATCCCTTTTCTAAAATGCTTTTGATCATTTTATAACTATATCTTTCGTATTCTAAACCCCGTGTACAGGCTTTTTCTAATCGAATATTAGAAAAGCGTTTACCTAAGCTTAAAATTCCAGCACAAGACTTATATGATTGTTCTGGGTGCTGTCGCTTATCTAATATCATTGCTAAATATTTTTGTGTAGATTCTCCTATTTCTTGTCCCCATTTCAAAAACTGTGTAGGATTCCAATCTGTGATATATTGGTGAGATGAAGGCATATGTTCCTTTACAGTAGTATACCGATACTTTCCTAATTCTCTATTGTGTGAAGCGATAAGTCTTTGATTGTGATATATATCAACAATATCTTTGCTATAAAGAATATTTACCTTTTTACCAATATAATGGAAAGGAACACTATAGTAGTGTTTATCTTTATTTAGGTAGATGTGACTAATTTTTTGAACAGTTGCTTTTATAGCATATTTTAATTCATACCTGTGTGCTGGTAGTGATTGTAAAACAGGTTGTTCAATTTCTTTAAACAACGTTTTTCTTGAAACTCTTTCTCGTGAAAGTAGTTTTTCATTATGCTGTTCTAACAATTCTGCTATTGCTTGATTTAGTTCTTGCAAACTAAAGAACTCTCTATTTCTAAGAGGAGCAAATACACGAGTATAGATTGTTTTTACTGCATTCTCTACTAAGGCTTTATCCTTTGGCTTATAACTTCTTGCGGGTAAAATAGTTGTGTTATAATGTAGAGCAAAGTCTTGAAGATTATGAGCTATTTTAGGTTCGTATTTATCACTTTTAGTTACAGCTGCTTTTAAGTTGTCAGGTACAATGGCAAGTGGGACTCCTTGATAAAAATGTAAGGAATTGGTGAGACTTGATATAAAATCTTCTGTATTTTGAGTTAGACTGGCTTCTACATAAGTCATTCTACTTGAACCAAGAATAGAAATAAATACTTCTACAGAAGTTATTTCTCCTGTAGATTTATCAATAATAGACAACTTTTTCCCTGTGTAATCAACAAACATCTTATCTCCAGCTTTGTGTTGCATGTGTAAAGAAGGAGATGTTTTTTTCTGCCAAGTTCGCAAATGATAGCAAAATTGAGAATAACGATAACCTTCAGGATGTTTCAAAAGGTACTCTTGCCACAAGATATGTCTTGTTACTCCCGTTTTAAGTAGTTCTTTAGTAAAGTAAGGGAAATATTTATACAAGATTGCTTCTTTTTCATCAGAATCCAATTCTTTAGTGTCAAATAAATCTTCTATATCTGTATCATTTAATTCTTTTATCTCTTCATAAGTGAATTTTGAAGTCGTAAAGAGAGTAATATATTTCTTAACAGTATTACGTGAAAGACCTAATTGGGAACTTATTTGAAGTTTACTTACTCCTTGAGTATATAGACGTAGTAGTTGTTTTAATTGTAACATGTCGATCTTTTTATTAGCCATATCTCTTGCATTTTAGCTAAGATATTTAGACATGTTTTAACTTGGTTTTTTAGGTGGTCAATTTCACCGGAATTAGGTGGTCACTTTCCACCGGAATTAAGTGATCACTTTTAACGGAATTAGGTGGTCAATTTCACTGGATTCTCCACTAATACAGCTTCATGAGTTATTGCATCTCTAATAACAAAAGTATTTACCCAATGTGACATTCTCATTTCTACTAAAGCAGCCCAAATTTGATACCGACCATGACAGACAGTCTGTACATCAATCAATCTATCCATTTATTATAAATTATCAAATCTTAAATTTACTACTAAAGTATGCCATACTACAAAATCCCCAAAGATATACGTCAATATTCTACCTTAATAGCTATGTATTTTATTATAAGTGATTCTAACAAATTTAGCATTTGAGTAGAATGGCTCTTTGTCATATTCATTTATACTTCTTTCCAACACTAATATTTCATCTGTCAACACACGAATATCATAATCCTGATAATCATCTGTATTCACCTCTTTTCCTACTCCTAAATACAATTTATCCTCTATCATAAACCACTGAAAAGGAGAGCGCTCATCACATATGGTATCAGTGTCTTCACTTTCTTTGTAAAAATCAGTTTGAATCATAATTTCATGTCTATGAAACTCTAGTGTCTGTGGAGGACAACAAGTACTATCTACTTCTCCTGCAATGGCGCCTCCCCATCTATCATAATATTTTTTACTTTCTAATTTCCACTTACCTATTAATAGTGCTTTATTTTTACCTTGATGGCTAATCTGCACATCATCACTAGAACAAGAAATAAAATTAAAACACAATGTGATTGAAATAAATAATAAAAGTAATTTTTGTTGCATAATCGTTTGCTTTGTAAATTTTGGCAAATTTATAAGGTCAACACATTCAAAAAGCAAGACAAAAGTCCCTACAATAAATCGAATATATAATTAACAATGAATTGTAACAATTTATTAAGAAGAATAAAAAATAATAAACCAAAAAAAGTAAACCTTGAGAAGGTTTAGCCTCCTTTAGGCTAAAAAAATAACATAGATTTACGCAAAAAACCAAATATTTTACTAAATAAAGAAAAAATAAAAATAGTTATTACAAATTTCTATTTTAAAAAACACAGTATTTATTTACTTCTTAAATTAAGATAAAACAACATATTTAGTTTAGATATATCACATCTATCAACAGTAATAAATAAAATAGACATATACCTTTAAAGTATATATACAGTATTTAAAAATCACTTATTCTATAGCCTCAAAACGTTCTTTTTTTCTTTCTTCTTCTTGTATAACCTAAAAAACAAAAAAAAACAGCTATCTCCACTCTCATTTTGACAACTGTTTTTTAAAGTTATATTACTTATTATTTACAGAATCTTTTTACTACCCACATTATAATAATTACGGTAAGGTGCTAATGCTTAAGAGTAATAAAAGACTAGTTCACTTTTTTATAGGTAATTTTAATACTGCTTACATTAGAAGTATAACGATTACCATCTTTTGCATCTATCTTGCGTTCAATAATTAAACGATCCTGACTTAATACTCGAATATCATAAATCTGTTCAGCATTTTGCTCTAATGATTTACTGATACCTAAGTACAATTTGTTTCCGCTTAACATCCATTGTCTAGGAGATCTTTCATTGTAATAATTCCCTTGACTATCTTTTTGATTTGAATAATCTGTTTGAATAGTAATACCTCCTTTATAGTAATCTACTGTCTGAGCAGGTACATTTAAATCACTTGCCAAAGTCTCCTTTACTATTCTACCATTTACATCCAATTCTACTTTTTCTACAAGTTCCCATTTACCAAACATTTTAGAATTATTTTGTGCTTCTTCAGTAATTTGTATATCATCACTAGAAGAACAAGCAGTAAGGCTAACCGCAGACATTCCTAAAAATAGGAGACTAAATAGAGTTTGTTTTTTCATTTCGACTATTAATACATTTATATTTTTGACAAATATATATCGACATCTGTGAATTATCAAAAATAAAAACTCAAAATAAATTCACAATACGTGAATAAACAGGTTTTATAACTAACATTTAACAATCTAAATTTCGCTCATTTGTTAAAAAATCACACATTGTAATTTTTACACCAAATAAACTTACTTTAATATCGAATTATTAGAATATAAAAACAGTCAATCTACAATTCGTATAATAAAACAGACAATATAGAAATAAACATAACTTACCTCAACGCAAACAAAGTACTAGTAAGACATAAAAAAAGACTCTAGTACATACTAAAGTCTTTTATAATCGAATAGTAAACTATCCACTTACCATTTTCTATTCATTCCTTTTTTCCAATCATAAGGCATAAGAGAACCTAAAGTTACATAGTGATCATCTTCTACTTCTACGATCGCGTTTTCATTTTCTTGTGCTAATTGAGTCATAAACTCTCTACATCTTCCGCAAGGAGGCACAGCTTCTCCCTTCTCAGTTATAGCTACTACCCGTCTTATTCTATTTTCTCCATGCTTTAGCATATCTGCTATAGCCCCATGCTCTGCACAGAACCCCATAGAACAAGCAGTATCAATACTAATACCTGTATATACATTGCCATCTATAGTCTCAATAGCAGCGGCAACACTTCCATACGCAACAAAATCATTTAATTCAACTGATTTTGCATATTTATGGGCTATTTGCTTTAATTCCTTTGCTTCCATTTAATTCATTTTGTTAGGCATATCCATACCATATTATTTCCTCACTATACTCATTATATCTATTCAATTCCCAATCACCAAATACTTCTGCTATTCCTAGTCCAGCATCAGCTACTAATAGTCCTATCTCATTAAAACTAGGAAAAGCAATAGTAGATTGTGAACTAAAGTTCTCTTGTGTATTATCAATACTATAATAAGTCGTATAAGTCAATGCTCTTGCATCTCCTTCATACGTATTCCACGCGGTGACTTGCCCATGCAAAGGATGTTTAAATTGACGTATAGACTCCTCTTTTGTCCACGTTAACCAATCTTTCACTAACGGATTCCGACTATCAAAGATATACCTACCTCCTTCATTTAAGTGTACTTTGATTGTTTCTAGAACAGCCAAACGATCCTCTTTCGTCAAGAAAACCTGAAAGACATGTCCTGATAAAATAATCAAATCAAACTTTTGTTCTAAACGAATAGTTCTTGCATCTCCTTGTACCCATTTTACTTCTGAACTTCTTTTCTTTGCCTTTTCTAGCATCGCTTGAGCATACTCCACTCCTACTACATCTTTTCCTTTTTCAGCTAAAGCACTAGCTAACCGTCCTGTTCCACATCCTAAATCTAAAACTGACTTTACTTTTTCTGCTAGTTGTACATATCTCTCTTCATTCTCCCATAAGTTATCATAGTCGTAAAACTGAACCAAATCTACATTTTGATATAATTGATCTTCCATAATTATAGTTTAATCGTTAGTAAATCTCTATTTAAGAAAGGAACTAACTTATTAATTATATCTGTTGTATACAATTTCAAATAATGAGTAGTAGTTCCATCACTACAACCATAAAAAGGCTGATCCAAAACATCTTGATCAAATACTAATTGAATATCGCTAGCTGATTCTCTTAATAATCCAAATATAGATGCTGCTCCTACCTTGGTCTCCATCTTTTCGTATAGCATCTCTGCTGGTGCAAACGAAACCCTAGAGATGCTTAAAGCTTCACTAAACTCTTTACTACTAAAAGGTTTGTCTCCTAATGTAACGAATAGGTAAAACACTGTTCTCTGTCTATTGCACAAAAAAAGTGTTTTGACCATATTCATATCTAGCCTCTCATTAATCAACAAACAATCTTCCATTGTAATTGCCTCCTCTGTTTCAACTCTTTGCCAATCCATAGAAAGCTTAGACAATATATCATAAGTCTGTTCTTGTAATTTAGAAAGATATCGCGATGGCCGTTCTAATGATACTTCACTGATATAAAACATATTTTATCTATCTATTACCGCACTCTCTAGAATAGAGAAACGCTTATTAATACTATCTATCTCTGCTACACATCCATATGGCAAAGTGAACGTTGGGCACGTATGACCAAAGTCCATCTGTGTTATCACAGGGAGAGTACTTAGACCTTCTTCATCAAGTATTTTAAGCAATATTTGCTCATATTCTTCAGCGTACATATTGTCATAAGGTCTTCCTAATATAATTCCATTTACTACATCTAAAATACCCATTGCTGCATACCCTCTTAACCAACGCTCTATATAAAGAGGAGCTGTCTTTTCTTCAGAAGTTTCTAAAAACAATATACTTCCCTTCCACACATCTAATTCTGGCCAAAGCTCCGTTCCTTTTATTATTTCTAATACTTCCATGCACCCTCCAATTAAAGTACCCTGTACGCTTTTTTCTCCTCTCACATAGCGCCACCCTTCACATGGATTCAGCTTGCGTTTAGTGTTTTGTATGCTCACATCAAACCAATCTAAATACTCTGTAGTCCAACCTTCTGTATTTGGAGACACTGGTTCTATCTCAAACAATGTCCGTTTGATATCTTGTATCTGATAATCATGCATTTCCCCATTCTCTGCAAATCCCACTAATAACGAAGTACCATAGAAAGAGCTCAACCCTGCTTTTAGGCACATAAAATGCGTTACTGTACTATCTGAAAATCCTAGAAATATCTTTGGATTATTTCTAATTACATCATAGTCAATATACTTTAATAATCGAATACTCTCGTCTCCCCCTATATTGGTAATAATAGCTTTTACTTCCGGGTTCTTAAATGCATCCATTAGATCCTTAGCTCTTGCCTCTGGATGATTATAAATCCACTCTGCTGATTCTAAAGCATGTGACGTCTCTATAACTTTAAGTCCAAATATGTTTTCCAGTCGAGCTTTTCCTACTTGATAACGATGTGGTAACTCACCTGCCCCACCCCATGACAAAGAAATTGTCGCAACTGTATCTCCTTTTTTTAATCTCTTTGGCTTTATTAATCTTGTCCTCATATACTTATAATATTAACACCTATAGTTTCATGATCATCTCATGTTGAGTAATATAGTGCTCTAAGCCTATTCTCTTTAAAAACGAGATGAAATCCACTCCTTTATCATCCACATTAGTAATCAGAATAGGGGTTTCCAAAATATTAACCACATCATTCACGAGAATTTTTGCTATTCCTTTATTTCGGTAAGCTTTATCTACCGCTAGTTGATATATTTTACCACTGCTTTTATGATAGGCTACATATCCTACGATATTACCTCTCACTTTAGCTACTTTATACCGAATGTCTTCCTTAGCTTTTTCTAATACAGCTATTGAATTTTGCCAACTTGGTTGGATATCCCAAAAAGGAAGAACTGTTTTCCAACATACTTGCTCTACATCTTCTATTACAACATTAGCTGTCTTATAGTGCACCTCACGTGGTTGTCCTTTGAAGCACAATAAATCTCTACTTATATTATATCCTTGAGCTTTATAAGCACGAATAGCTTTATCGTTTCCTTTTATTACCTCAAGGGATAGATTTACACTACTACCCGTTTCTTTCCAAATAGGAATAGCATAACTATACATCTGAGCGACTAAACGCTGTCCCCTATATGCAGGTCTCACTCCTGTACCAGCATTATAATAATAGACTTGCTCAGCTTCTTTCTTCACTCCTGTTAGCATAAAAGCAACTAACTCCCCCTTATCAAATGCTCCGATAGAATAATCTAAGTCAACCAATTCACTATTTAGTTTAAATGCCAAGCTATCTTCTGTCAAATGAAAGGGAAGTATATAATCTGAAAATGAATCATTAAATACTTCTGTGAGCTCGCGTAAACTTACTTCTCTAAGGCTTCTAATTTTCATATCTTCTTTTTAGTTTAATTTATTATATTCACCTCGTAACAAACTAAAAACAACAGAGTCTTCTATCTGTTCTCCTTTTACATAATGACTTCTCAATTGTCCTTCTCTAGTAAATCCAAACTTCTTCACTGTATTTAAGGAAGCCATATTATCTGGGCTAATGAAGGCCTCTACTCGTCTCAATTGCATAGTTTCAAATCCATAATGTAAGACCGTATTTAAGACTTCACTCATCACACCTCTTCCTTTCGAGTTATCATGATACAGTCCATATCCTACCTCAGCTCTATCGTGTTCTAAATACCAAGTATGATATCCACAGTACCCTAATATATCCTCTGTTTCTTTATCAATGATTAAAAACATCAAATATGATTTATTATAAGTACGGAAGCCATAGGCTGCTTTTACTTTTTCTTTTTCTACTTCCTCTTCAGGAATACCTATATAATGCAAAAGTTCTTCTGCAGTAGCTAATCTTAAAAAGTTTTGATAAGCTTCAGCTTCTAGTATTCGTAATTTAAAACGGGAAGTTTCAATATGGTCAAATATAAATTCTCTCATTCTGTGTCATTCTAAGTGAACTAAATATAATATTGAGTATATTTAGGTTCCTGCAAATTAAAAAAAGTCAGCATATAAGATAAACAAACAAGTGTGAATCAACATTTTTATATACTGAAAAGACAAAAGAAGGGCTATCCTTTACTTTCATTCTGAGTAAATTTACCATCTTTCTCTATTATCTCTATTATGATAGTATAATGACTCCGTTATTTTCTATCAAATAACGGAGTGAGTACGGACTCATAACGGACTCACTACGGACTCATTCAAAACTAAAGCTATCTCAAACTACTATAAGTGTACACTTATCATAAACAGTCAACCTTACTTAACTAGATTATATAAATTAGTAAATATTTGAATATGTAAATAATTATCAAATAAAAACAAATACCTTTGTAGGAGAGTACACAATTAATTATCAACACCTTAACACATACGCTATGATAAACTATCACGTCATAATACCAAATGATAAAAAAGCAGTATTTCAAGAGTTTCTTGAGATAATTGGTGCTGATTATAGTGAACAGATTAATGACCTTAACCTAACTCTAGAACAACAAGGCATCTTAGAACAAAGGCTTGCAGAACCTAGCGAGAGTTATATTTCTCTTGATAAGGCACTTAATGAACTATACAAAAAATATGACTTATAATATAGTTATACTCCCAAGTGCTATACATGACTTAGATGCTATATTTGAGTATTATTTTTTGATATCTAAACGTATTCTAAATTCCTTTAAAAAAGAATTTGATAAAACATTGAAAGTATTAAAGAATAATCCTTTCTTTCAGATAAGATACAATGACATACGAGCTATTTCTATTAAGAAATTTCCGTATGTCATTTTTTTTAGAGTAGATCCTTATAAACAAATGATACATATAGTAGCTGTTTTTAATACTGCTCAGAACAGTGATAAATATCCTGTATAAAAAAAGGGTATCACGAATGACACCCCTTTCTCCTCTAATCAATAATAATCTTAACAGATTAATTCAACCTTTCCGCTTACTACATCATAATAAGCTCCTACTACACCTATTTTTTCTTCAGCAATCAATTTAGTCAACGAAGGACTCACTTCTTGCAACTGTGCTACTATCGTTCTTACGTTCTCCATCGTCACTAACTCTACTAATTCTGATGCTGACAAATCTTCATTACTGTGTTTTTGGCGAACTTTATCTACTACTGGATGGATGCGTTCTAATATAGTGTCTAGTTTACCTAAAGTCGTATGATTACATGCTCCTGTCACAGCACCACATCTACTGTGTCCTAATACCATGATTAATTTACTACCAACCACATTACAGGCATATTCCATACTTCCGATTACTTCATCTGTCAATACATTACCTGCTATTCTTAAACTAAAGATATCTCCTATCCCTTGATCTAATACATGCTCTAGTGGAGCACGACTATCCATACAACTCAAAATAACGGCATGTGGATGTTGACCATCTTTAGTCTCTTGTAGTTGGTGTAAGAAGTTTCGGTTAAACTTCAAGTTATTTACAAAGCGATTATTTCCTTCTAATAATAATTCTAAGCTTTGTGCTGGTGTTGTATTTGCTAATATTTCTTTTGTAAATGAATTCATAATTAAATAGTTTTTCTATGTGATAAAATAATGTTTTGTTGGTCTCCTGATACTTTCACTTCTTTGTGAAAACCTGTTGTAGTAATCAGTATGTTTTTTTCTTTTGCCTTTTCATTTATAAAAGTCTCTATAAGCTCTAAGACATCCACATGGATATACCCCATACGCTTTGCGTCTATAGCCAAGTGACAATTATCTGGCAATTGATAAAGCCTGTTTTTAATCGCTGTCTTGTTCAAGAACGATACTTCCTCTGCTAAAGTCAAGGTATATACTACTTGTTCCTGCTTTATCTGACGATGCATAGAGAATGCTTTTCTTACATTTCCGATTAGTAAGAATAATACACTCACTCCCATACCTACAAGGACGCCAACGAGTAAATCTGTTACTACTACCATAATAAATGTGATGATAAAAGGAATAAACTGTGTGTAACCTTTATGCCAAAAGTGCATAAGAATAGCTGGACGAGCTAGGTTATACCCTACTAAAATTAATACTGCCGCTAAAGATGCTAAAGGGATCATATTTAATACTAAAGGCAAGGAGATAACTGCTATTAATAAGAAAATACCATGAATGACTGCTGATGCTTTATACAATCCTCCTGCATTCACATTAGCAGAAGAACGTACTACTACAGAAGTCATCGGAAGTCCTCCTATCAAAGAGCTTAGAATGTTCCCTATCCCTTGTACTTTTAATTCTCTATTAGTATCTGTATGTCTCTTTAATGGATCTAAGCGATCTGTCGCCTCAATACACAATAAAGTTTCAATAGAAGCTACAATAGCAATAGTCCCTCCAATCATCCATACAGCAGGATTAGCAAATCCTGTCCAATCTGGAAATACAAATATGGAACTGATATCTGATAAACTATCAAACATAGGGATCGACACTAATCTCGATGATTCGATAGCTAAAGAGCTACCTGTAGCAATCCAAAACTGGTTAATCAAAATACCGACTACCACTACAATTAAAGCTGCTGGTAAAAAAGAGACTTTCTTAGTCCACTTCATCTTATTCCACAGTAATAATATGGCTAATGAAATAACAGTAATAATCACCGTACCCAACTGGACAGATGCAAAAGAGGTGATATCACCTAAAGCATCTACTCCAAAAACCAATGGCAATTGCTTAATTAAAATCACTAATCCAATACCTGCTAACATTCCCTCTATTACACTTGATGGAAAGTAGTTGGCAATAGTACCTGATCTTAACAATCCTAATATCACTTGCAAAACTCCTGCAATAATACCTGCTGTAAGTAATAATTCAAATGATCCTAGCTCCGTTATAGCTCCTAATATAATAGCCGCTAAACCTGCTGCTGGACCACTTACACTAATATTTGAATTACTCAGTAATCCAACTATTACTCCTCCTACCACACCTGAAATAATACCTGCAATAGGGGGTGCACCAGAAGCTAACGCAATTCCTAAACACAGTGGAAGTGCGACTAAAAAGACCACAAGGCCTGGAGCAACACTCTTCTTAAGTGCTGCCATACTCATATTTTTTGTCATTGTTATTTTACGTTTAGTTTTTCTTTTTTAGCCACAGATAAAGGCAATAGAAGATCTGTCGATTCATTGTTGTCCAAAAAATCAAGAAGGTAAATATTGACTTATTCAATACTTAAAAGCTAAAAAAGAAATGATTAACTAACTAAAGGCTTCTTCATTGCTGACAATTAACCATTTTGCAAAAGAAGACTTTCGTTACAACAAAAGACATCATAGGTAACTAAAGGAAATATAGCACATACTCTACAGTACAAAAATCAAGAAACAGTATTAGCTAAATACTACAAAAAGATTCTAAGCCATAACTCTTTCTATAGCGCTATCATTATACTATCGTATGATTATAGTACTAATTCCGATTTGCATTGCGTAATTACTGTTCATTGATCTATCTATTGCTAGTTCTAGAATGAACTATCTAATCATCCATCTCTATGAAAATAGATAGGCAAATAACCTATAAAATGTCTTTTGCTAAATCCTCTACTAGTGTTTACTAATAGAAGTCATATTAAACTAAACGTTCAGGAGGGGGTAATAAGATATCGAACTCTTGTGATTCATACACAAGTTTCAAATGAGAAAAGTTTAATTCCAATCCTTCTCCAGCATCTACTAGATTAAGATGATTAGAAGCAGATAAATCCCACAAATGTCCTTTGTGCTCTTCTTCTGCATTAGTGATTGGCTTTTTATTTTCTTCAGAAATGGTCACAGAAGGTATCTCTAATTCAATGCCAGCTAGCACCGCAATAGTCGGCGTAGCGATAAAGTTTACAAAGAATAATAATACAATTAGTGATACATATTTCATATCACAAAAATATTTTTTTTCTGAAATATGACAATATTAGACTTGTTAATTTTACTATAAAAAGTAGTTTTTCTAGTAAACAACATCACATTTCAACAAGGTTTTAATGTAAAAACCACACTTAATGTAGCTTATTTCCTTCTATACTTTCTTTTGCTTTTCTTCCTATTCATCTGATATGCAAATACTAAACCCACTAACGCTCCTACTAAATGCCCTTGCCAAGAAACACCTTCTGCGACATAGCTAGGTAGTACTCCATAAACTAACCCTCCATATAGTATCCCAATGATAATAGATACTAAGATTAAAACTAACTTGCGAATAAATATTCCACTAAAGAATAGAAAGAAAAAGAGCATATAAATTAATCCACTTGCTCCTATATGACAACTCATCATACTTGTCTGAAAGTAACCAAAATCAGGTAATAGCCACAAGGCTAAACCTGAGGTAATCCACCCCATAATAAGTACTGTATATGCTTGCTTTTTATAAAACAAAAACAATACTACACTAAGTATAAATAAAGGTAAAGTATTACTAATGATATGGTCTATCCCACCATGAAACAGAGGACTTAAGAAAATTCCTTTAATGCCTTCTATACGCCAAGGAATCACTCCATAACAATCGTGGAATATACCCAATTGTTGTAGACCAAATATAAACCACATCACTCCTACCAACAATAATGGTGGATAGAAATCTTCTTTCTTTAATCTAAGTTCCTCGTTTCTCACTGTACTCTATTTTATGTTAAAAGTACGATTATAATCAACATATCATCCATAATCAAACAACTTTCATAAAATCTCACACAACTAAATAATATTCATAACAAACAACATTAATATATACCTAACTAAAAAAAATGGCTACTCCATTGCAGAGTAGCCACTTCCTAATTATAATAGATGAGCTTTGATTTTATAATTGTACTTTACTCACAGTATCACCATTCGTGTCTACTGCAGCCTCTTGCCCTTCTACTTTAGGCATTCTCTTTGTTTTATTTGTAACATAAGCTACACCTGTATTTTTATTTACTGCTACAGTATTAGGATGACTTCCTGTCTCTAATTCTGTAACTACCTCATAGGTTTTACCATCAACAATAACAGTTTTACCACTTTCTCTATTTGCTAAAACAATTTTATCTTGTTTTGGCAAATAGTTTACTCCTAAAGATCCTCCTTTAAACTTTACTACTTTTAGTAGCTCACCACTGTCAGCATTTAATACTGTTAACCCTGTAGAAGAATTTGTCACAAACAATCTTCTTCCTGATTCATCAATAGAAACATTAATTGGGCTTTCTCCACCTGAAGCAAACTTCTTAATCACTTTTTTAGTCGTTGGATCAATAATAGCTACTTCATTCGTTCCCATATTAGCAGCGTATAACTTCTTCGTTTTAGTATCAAAAGTAAGTCCTGCTGTAAAAATACCTGTATTGTCTATATATCCTTTTAATACATCTTTATCTCCATCAATGATCCACACTTTACCATCTTGTTGTGTGTCTGATGCATAAATAGTATTTGTTTTCTCATCAATAGCAATCTCTCTATTGTGACCACTTTCATTCGTTCCTGGAATTACTTTAGTAGCTCCTGTTTTTAGGTCGATTACAGTCACTGCATTAGTAGTTGTATTCGTTCCATAAATCTTTTGAGTCTTTTCATTTACTGCTATACCAAATACAGGGTTCCCATTCACACTGTACTCTTTCTCAACAGATAAGTCATTGCCATTTAATTTATAAACAACTCCTTCTTTAGTTTTAAAATCGATTACAGAAGCAACATATACTCCATTGTCCACACTATTGTAAGCAACTTCATATAACCCTTTTCCTACTTGTTTATTTTGATCTATTGATTGTGCTGTAGCAGTTGTTCCCATTGCTGCTAATACTGTAGCACTCAAAAACGTTAATGATTTAATGTATTTCATATTGTTATTATTAAAAATTAGTACTTTCTACTTTAGATAAGCTACCTATCATCCAATTAAAAGCTTGTTGCCAATACCAAGCACCATGCTTTCCTTTTGGATTAATATTCAACTCATAATTAAGGTTTAATACCTTGTTATTTGTTTCTAAAAAACGGAGAATATCTTCATCCATTCTTACCACGTTACCATCTCCTTTCTTTCGATTCTCACGCCCTCCTCCATAGATAAAATAGGTTTGTTTTCTTATTTTATCTATTTGACTAGTAGATAAGACATTGACATAAGTATCTAGATTGTGATCGTCTTGCCAAATAGAAGGAGAAAACACGCCTATATTTCCAAATGTATCTGGATAAGTCAACCCTGCATATAAAGAAATCAATCCTCCTAAAGAACCTCCAGCGATACCAGTATGATGAACATCTGATTGGGTTCTATAAGTCGAGTCTATATACGGCTTTAATGTTTTAACTATAAAAGAAATATAAGCTTGTCCTTCTACGACAGGGTTCTTCTGTGTAGGAAAAAAAGAATATTCTTTTTCTCTTAGATTCTTTTGATAATCATGATCTATCCCTACGATAATATATTGATCTCCATATTTGGCTATAGTCTCATCTACTTCCCATTCTACTGGGCCTAGTCTACCTTCTGAAGTAGCCTCGTCAAACAAATCTTGTCCATCGTGCATATACCACACAGGATACGATTCTTGACTATGGTCATAATCTTTAGGTAAATAAATTCTAATATCTCTTACTCTATTTAACTCAGGGATATAGAAGTTCTTCAGTATCACTAGATGATCTGGAGCTGTAGACGTTTCAAACTGGTCTCTCCATGCAGAAATAGTATTCTTTAATACCATATCTTCTTTAACTTCTACATCGTGTAAATTAATCAATCTACCTTTCTTAGATGACTCTAAACTCTGCCAAGTACCTCGTGTGAATTTATATTCTAAAACTCCTGATGGAATATTTTCAACTTCTACTAAATATTGATTAGATGTCCCTGAGATATTACGCATTAGATAACGCTCATCCTTAGGATTCCATTGATTAAAATTACCTGTCAAATAAATAGGCTCTTCTGTGTGAGCAAAGTCTTCCACTGTGACTTCTACTCTAACTTTAAAACTGTTCTGTGCTTGCAAATTCATAACTACCATTAAAACAATAAACACATACTTTTTCATTAATTACTTTTATAACTTGTTTACTTTAAACAATCCTTGAGGCTTTCCTCCTTTTTGAATCTCAATAGAAAGCGTTGCTTTTAGCATATCTTCTGATAATTCATAGTATCCTAATTTTGTATCATTTACCACACGAATAAATTTCTTATTATCTATTTTAGATACTCCTAATGAAGCGGCTGGTGTTTCGACTAATGTTACTCCCTCTATCTGAATAGGTGTTACAGCCTTACTCTTAATATCAATCACTACATACTTCCAAATAGGAGTCAAATTAATTGTTTGTGGATTTGCTAATGGTACATCGTTTACCAACGTTACTATTTTTCCTTTCTCTACATAGATTGTTGAGAATTTACCAGGTGTTACACTGTTAAACATCGTATTGAAATCTAATTCCCATGATTGATCTACTTCATTTGATCCATTCTTAATACGTGCTATTTTAGATTGATCTCCTAAACCTCCTGTTTTAATACCTTGACACACGAAATACAAATCTTTATTCTCGTCAAAATAATACAACGGGTTCTCATCAACGAAAGCAATATTACCTGTATTCTTTACCTGAGTATCTCCTATCCATTTTCCATTAGTCAAATCAATAACAGCAAGATGTACATCAGTTGATACACCATCAAACATACCTCCCTGTGCCCCTTGGTTCTTTCCAAAAGTGATATCAGCATATAGTTTATTACCATTAATTGCTAATAAATGTTGACCTATTGCTTTAAAGTTTACACCTTGTAGATTTAACTTTTTCTCTAACGCATTGATCTGTTCTGCATAATCACCTAACATTCCTTTTTTTGCCATTCCTATAGGATCAAAAATCTGTATTTGTGTAGGTTGAGCTCCTTCAAAATAATATCCTGTTGTATGATCATTCGTTAATGTAAAGTTTCCTGAACCTGCTATTTTTGGTTCTACAGCAATACTTTTAGTAGTGTAAAAGCCTTTATCATCAAAAATGAATTGACCTAATGCACGAGAATTATTGTCATCAAACATTCTATACACTCTATTACCATATTGACGATACCCTCCCATTCCTCCTGTGGTTGTTGTATTACCTGTAGCATTGTCTATCATTCCTTTTGGTAAAGAAGAATAGGCTTTTAAGAAACCGTTTTTAACAGGTCCTTTTCCTTCTGATAAAGTCATCAGAAAATATTGGCTCTGTTTTACTTCTGGGTCTACTGGTGTTACAGGATTATTGTCATCTGAAGAAGAGCATGATGCTAATGTTAATGCAAAAGCAAATGACATTGATAATAATGGTTTTATAAGTCTCATGTTAATTAAGTTTATAGTTAAGTTTTAAGTAGATACTTCTACCTGCTTTTTGTATTTTAAAATAATCGTATAAATCTTGATTTAGTAAATTGCGTACCTCAACTCCGATAGATACTCCTTTATCATTTAGTTCATATAAAGTACCTAGAGTAAGAGAAGTTTGATCTGGAACAATATTTTTCACATCTCCTTTACTCTTTCCAAACAATCCTAAAAATCCATTTGGCTCCATTGACTTATCAATAGGTTGGATGTAAAACTCACGAACGAAATTAAGATTAGCATAAGCTGTTAATCGATCTTGCTTCTTGAAAACATCAGTAAACTTAGCTTCTGCTCCAATGTTGGCAAAAAAGAATGGAATATTTGGAACTCTATTACCTTTTAACCATTTATCTGCAGCTTGTTTAAACTCTCCATAACGGATACTTTGCCAAGTAAAGTTTCCATAAAACTTATAGTTCTTTTTTACTTTCAGACTTAAATCTCCTTCAAAACCATATCCATTAGCCTTTTCTTTATTGACAAAAACAGAGAGAGGTGGATTACCTGACACAAGTACAATGATATCTTTAGTGTGTCTGTAAAAACTATTAAAACTATATTGGAAGTTACCCACCTCCTTCTCTATTCCTAAGTTTAAATTGATACTCTGTTCTGGCTTTAAATTAAAGTTCGATGCTATAAAAATATAGTCACCAAATAACTCTGTATATCCTGGTAATCTTCTTGCATCTTCTACAGAAAAGCGAAGATTAGTTTGTTCTGTTAATCTATATTTAGCTCCTATAGCCCAACCAAATGCATTATCTGATACCTCATGAATATCTCTAGCTGATAAATCGACATTACTAGCGGTATTAAGCCCTCTACTTGAATAATTATACAACTTCACAATTGCATTTGTCTCCAATTTCTTATCCCACCACTGACTAGTCAATCCTATAGCTAACACATTCTTTTTATAACGAGTAGGAAGCTCTATCACCGTCTGGTTCAAATCCTGAATTACTCTTCCATAAGGATCTTTACCTTCTCTTTTAGTATAATTGTAAGTATTGTTTAACCAGATTTGTTGTGAAGGATTAATAGCATAGCCTATCAATGTTCTTGAAGTAAAGAATGTCATATCTATATCAGCATCCATAGGCATATCTCCTTCCCCTCTATACCCACGTGGAGTAAATTCTCCTAGCCAATTATACCTTCCTTTTAAGGTATCAATAGCTTGTGACTTCACTACATTGTAAGATAGAAATTGATCTATAGATAATTTATCATTGAATACGGCTTTTTTATACCTTAATGTTGGAATAACACTGTGTTGCTTATCTTCAATTCCTCCATAAGGTACAACCATTGAAGTAGGACTATTTTGAAGTTGTTTATCGATATTATAATAGCTTATACCTAGTTCAATTTTATCTGCCCAAGAAAGATTATGAGCTCCTAAATAAGCATTAGCAAAGAAGTGCTTATATCGATTGTGAAACAACTTTACCTTAGAATGAGTTTGAGCTAATTCAAGATCAGGAGTATTAATCTTATAATCATTATCAGAGTAATTATAAAACACCTCTCCTCCTGCATATAAATTATCATTTAAGTTATAATGCCCTCTTACAGCTGAGCGAATTGTATTAAATGAACCGTATTCTACAGAAGCTCTTAATTGATTACTTTGTATAGAAGAAGAAACTAAATTAACAGCTCCTCCTAAAGCATCACTTGCTAAGTGCACAGGGATAATTCCTTTATATACCTCCACTTTATCCAACACATCTAATGGCACATTAGAAATATTATACCCTTGCCCCAAATAGTTTAAAGGAATACCATCCTTAAAAAAACGTATTGCATTACCTTGAAAACCATTCAAATTAATATTAGCCTCTGAACCTAAGCCTCCTCCTTGTCGAATACGCACTCCAGTAGTCTTGTTCATTAAATCATTTAAAGAGGTAGGACGAAGAATCTCACTTTTAGTATCTATAGTGACTGCTCTAATAATATCTCGATTACTATTTTGCTGTTCATCTTTAGTTTGAACAATAATATCTGATAAGATGGTGTGGTCTTCTTCTAAAACAAATGAATTGCGAATCAAATCCACAGTATCGAATGTTTGATTCACACTTTGATAGCGTTCAGCAAATACTTGAATAACATAAGATGATGCAGGTTTTAGGTCAAACTGAACCTTACCCTCCCCATCTGTTATCAGTTGTTGATTATTTACTATTACGACAGCATTCTTTACCAACTGATTATTGTTATTGGTAATAACGATACTCTTCTTTATTTGCCCCAAAGCTAATGAGGTACTGGCTAGAGCCATCAATAAGGTTACTTTACTAAGCCTGCTCACTTGTTATTTATAATTATTTTAAATAATGACAAATGTAGACTTATTTATCTCACTAACAAGAATAATTCTAAATAACCATTTAAAATAAGCTTAAACTAAATATAAAAAACGCATAATAAAGAACAATTAAAAATAAAAACTATAGATTTATAAATTATATAATTCAAAACATCCTTTGATATACTAAATAAAAAATAGAATAGTTAAAGTTATAATGCTCACTTTAGGTTGCATAAAAAAACCTTCTAATCTTATTTTAGATCAGAAGGTTTTTATTATAATTTATTCCTCTTTATTCCATTTGACAAACCACTTAGCTATTCTACCAAAATTGGTTATCATTAAGAATCCCAAAACTAAATTAGCAAAAGCTTTAAAAGCCCCATATTCATCAAAGGTAGGCATATTTTCATTTCTGATAGCTGCAGTAAATCGTTGTATAATCCATGTAATCATATAAGGGAGATTATTCACAATGAGTATTCCTCCAATAATAAATATCCCTACCTTAACAATATCAACAGCAGTCAGATTATCGACTACTATTTTATCAGTTTCATAACCATTACTTAAGCGGAAAAGGCTAACTATCTTATCTCCATATAACATTAACAGAGTAAATACTACCAACAAAAAGATATGTTGACTTATATCTAACAGTAAATCACCAAAGGTATTTTCCTTTACAGTAATCAAATAGTACAAACTACTTAATAGAGACAAAAAATAGGTAAGAAATAAGTAAAACCCTAATAACTTCACTAATGCCGTAAACAAATCTCTTTTACTCATAGACACTCATATTAAAGATTGATAGTATCTAATATACAACTAATTAACGTATCTTTTTTTAGTTTACTCACAAGTATACACCGCTCGTTCCATATCGTGATAGAACAACACTGTCCAATGCTCTGCCTCAGCCTGTACCTTCCATTCTGTACGCCACTTCATCGCTAACTTGCCATCATAGTCACTCTTAAAAGCCATATTAAATTCTAAATAACTATGCTTTGGTAGATTATCTGCACCATAAAATATGATTTGCTCTTCATCTTTAATCCAAAATACCTGCATATATGGCGTATGCCCTCCTACCACCTGATAAGTAATCTGATCATCAATACTTCCCTGATCATCATTCATCCATATGATATTAGGCAGAGCTAATGCCTCTTCTAGTATATCATAATCAAATGAAATATCATCCATAGACAACTCTGCAAAAGCAACTTCTCTACGTTGAATGTATATTTGAGCATTAGGATAGCGTCCTATATATCCTTCTTCTGTTTCTTCAACCAAACCGTTGATATGATCTTTGTGCAAGTGTGACATCAACACTCTATCAATATCCAAAGGAGTTAATCCTTCTTTGGCCAATAATTCGTCTATTTTGTAAACACCATTTTCTTGATATCCTAAACCTACATCCAATAATGTTTTATGATTATCTGTTATGATCAAAAAAGGTTGTACTGCTAATTGTATTTCTGTGGTCAATACCTTATCTCCTATAGGTAAAAAGTTCTTTACCTCATCTTCATAAAAATCACCTTCTTTTAAGGGTACTACTTTAATCATTGTTTTGTGAGTTTTGAATTACAAAGATAAATAGAAATAAAGAAAAAGGATTGTTCTAATCACAATCAGAACAATCCTTCCTATTATTTTAAAAGTTCTTCTTTCAACTCCTTATAAGAAGTGAGAACAGTACTTTTCTTTTCTCCTTTCATAATCTCTTCCAATCTATCAGGTATAGGAATCTCTATTTCTAATAATTGCTCTATACACTCTGGAAACTTAACAGGATGTGCTGTTCCTAAAAATACACCTGTAAAGTTTTGATGCTCTTTAGCGTATTCTTTGATTCCTAGATAACCAACCGCTCCATGAGGATCCAGTAGATACCCATTCTTAGCATATTGTTCTTTTATTAGGGCTAATGTAACCTTATCTGTAAAAGAATAGGCTGACAGATCTTTACTCAACTCCTTCGCATCTTTAGCAAACAATTCTAATATACGCACGAAGTTGCTCGGATCACTTACATCCATCGCATTAGAGATTGTCTCTACTGTTTGTTTTGGCGTATAGGTTTTAGAAGAAAAGAATCTTGGTATTGTATCATTTGCATTAGTAGCTGCAATAAAATGAGCAATAGGCAATCCCATCTTTTGAGCTAGCATCCCTGCACATATATTACCAAAGTTTCCACTAGGTACAGACACAACCAATGGTTTGTTTAAATGTTGTAATTCTTTATACATCAAGAAATAATAGAACATCTGAGGTAACCAACGAGCTACATTAATTGAATTCGCTGATGTCAAACGACAAGATTTCAACTCTTCATCTAAAAATGCTCTCTTCACCATCGCCTGACAATCATCAAAGCTTCCTTCTACTTCTATTGCTCTAATATTCTTACCTAGCGCAGTTAATTGCTTCTCCTGGATGCTACTCACTTTCCCTTTTGGATATAAGATGACAACCTCAATCCCCTCTACATCATAGAATCCGTGAGCTACAGCACCTCCTGTATCTCCTGAAGTAGCTACTAGAATAGTAATTTTCTCTTTTTCCCCTTTGACAAAGCTTCTCAAACATCTAGACATAAATCCCGCTCCTACATCTTTAAAAGCTAATGTAGGTCCATGAAATAACTCTAATGTATAAACATCTTGATCAATCGACACTACAGGAAAATCAAATGCTAACGTTTCTCTTACAATCGTTCTTAGCTCTTCTTCTGCTATCTCTTTCCCTACAAAAGGAGCGATAACCTGGTATGCTATCTCTTCCTTACTCATCGCTTGAATACCTTCAAAAAACGAAAGAGCTAACTGAGGTATTTCTTGTGGAAAATACAATCCTTTATCCTCGGCAATACCTTGTATTGCAGCTTCTTTAAATGAGGCTACACGCTGAGGGTTATTTAAACTATAATACTTCATTACAATACTTTTATACCTTGTGAATTAATAGGCGATACATGAATATCAAACTCATACCCTGCATCCTTTACTACTTGACGCATTGCTTCTGCTACGCGCTCTGCATTCTCCTTGCCTTTGCTCAATGCAAACACAGAAGGTCCTGCTCCTGATATTCCTCCTCCTAATGCTCCATGCTCACAAGCTGCTTGTTTTAACTCTGCATAGTTTGGTATCAATAGTGAACGTTTAGGCTCTACAAATTCATCGTGTAATGAATTACCAATCAAATCGTAATCAGAAGTATAAAGTCCACATATCAATCCGCCAAGATTACCACATTGTTTAATCGCTTGTTTTAAAGTAACTGTTTGCTTTAAAACCGAACGAGCATCCTTTGTTTTCAATTCTATCTGAGGGTGAATAACAGTAGCGTATAGCTCTTTTGGAGAATCTATATGAACTATATTAAGCGGTTCATAACTATGAATAAATGCAAACCCTCCTAATAACGCTGGAGCTACATTATCCGCATGAGGTGCCCCACTCGCTAAAGCTTCTCCTTGCATAGCATAATAGATCAACTCTTTATTTGTCAGTGGGTATCCACATAACGCATTGACACCATAGACAGCACCTGCCGAACTTGCAGCACTACTACCAATACCGCTACCTGCCTTGATATTCTTGTGAATCACAATCTCAAAACCAAAGTCAGGTTGTAGTTTTTCTATTAAAGCTAAAGCGGCAACGCCTGCCACATTCTTCTCTACTTCGAGTGGTAAATCAGCTCCAATAATCTCTTTGATACGTACTCCTTTTTCTACTGTTTTAGTGATAATCATTTCATCACCTACATTATCTAAACACACACCCAAAACATCAAATCCACATGATAGATTAGCGATTGTAGCTGGGCAAAATATCTTTATTTCTTTCATTTTATAACAATTTACTTCCTATTCTTATTACATCTGCAAATATTCCTGATGCTGTCACTTCTGCTCCTGCACCCGCTCCTTTTATCAATAACGGTTGTTCTTGATAGCGATTTGTATAGAACATTACGATATTATCTTTCCCCTCTAAGTGATAGAATGGGTGATTAGACATTATCTCTTGCAGACCTACACTAGACTTACCGTCTTTAAGCGTTGCTACTACTTTTAGACAAGCTCCTTTAGCTTTTGCCCCTTCATATAGAGTTTTAAAATGAGCTTCTTCTTTGGCTAAAACAGCTATAAAAGTATCGGCATCCTTTGCCTCCATACAAGACATCGGTAAGAAACTATCCACCTGTACATCTTCCTCTTCTACCCAATAATTACACTCTCTCATCAGAATCATCAGTTTTCTCTTCACATCTACACCGCTCAAATCTATCAAGGGATGAGGCTCTGTATACCCTTCTTTCTTAGCTAAAGCTACTATCTCTGCAAAAGGTTTATCTCCGTTATACTGATTAAAAATAAAGTTCAAACTACCACTTAATACTGCTTGTATCTCTTTTACTTGATCTCCTGAGGCAACAAGGTTCTTAATTGTATCAATAATAGGCAGACCTGCACCTACGTTTGTTTCGTATAAGAAAGGAGCATTGTACTTCTTAGATAGGCCTTTTAACTCTTTATAATATTCCATTGTAGAAGAACAAGCTATCTTATTACAAGTCACTACAGCAATACTATTCTTTAAATATGATGCATAAGTCATGGCCACATCAGCAGTAGCGGTATTATCTACGAATATGCTGTTGCGCAAATTCAGTTCTTTGATCTTATCTAAGAATCCCCTTTGAGTCATAGGAACTCCACAATTAGACAAATCTTTTACTTCAGCCAAATCAAAACCTTCTACATTAAAGCACATCAATTTAGAATTAGCTATCCCTACCACTCTAACATTTACTTTGAGATGCTCTCTTAAATAATTGTGTTGTTGTACGATTTGCTCTAAGAACTTCCCTCCTACATTTCCTATTCCCATAACAAATAAGTTCAACTGAACCACCACCTCTTCAAAGAAAGCTTCATGTAGTACATTCAATGCTTTCTTGACATCTTTTTCTAGAATAACAGCAGAGATATTACGCTCTGATGCACCCTGAGCGATAGCACAGATATTAATATTGTTACGACCTAACGCACTAAACATTTTACCACTGACTCCTTGATGCCCTTTGATATAATCTCCTACTGCTGCAATAATAGACATCCCTAATTCTACGCGAACTGGTTTTACTTTTTTGTTTTGTATTTCAAACTCAAAAGCACTATTAATCACTTGCTCTGCTCTTTCTGCATCTGAAGCAATAATTGCGAAACAGATAGAGTGCTCTGAAGAAGCTTGAGTAATGAATATCACATTGATATCCTCTAAAGACAATACTTCAAACAGTCGTTTAGAAATTCCTGCTACACCTACCATCCCAGGGCCTTCTAATGTCAGTAGTGCTAGATTGTCAATATTTGTAATTCCACGTACAGGATTAGGATCTGTACTTCCTACAGCACTGACTAAACTTCCCTCAGCATCTGGCTCAAAAGTATTTTTGACAATCAATGAGATTCCTTTAGGTAAAATAGGCGTCAAAGCAGATGGATACAATACTTTCGCTCCGAAGTGAGAAAGCTCCATCGCTTCTTGGAAGTTGATGTGTTTTACTATTTTTGCTTGTTTTACCACTCTTGGGTTAGCTGTATATATACCACTTACATCAGTCCAGATCTCTAGTTCTTTTAAGTTAAGAGCAGCTGCGATAATAGCCGCAGTATAGTCAGATCCTCCGCGTCCTAATGTTGTCACTTCATTTGCTTCTGACTCTGCTATAAATCCTGGTACGATAGTTACTGCACATTTATGTTTCTCAAAGTAATCAACGATCAACTGATCAGTTACTTCAAAGTTTACAGCAGCTTTACCAAACTTGTCATTTGTCTTGATAAAATCACCACTATATCCATGACGGCAATCTTGCCCCTGTGCCTTCATAACCTCAGCGATAACATAAGAAGAAAGGCGTTCACCATAAGACATAATTAAATCCTTTATACGAGGAGAAAGCTCTCTTAGTAAGAAGCACCCTTGTAACAATACTTCCAATTCATTTAGTTCACGTATAACACTACTCAATATTCCTGCTTGATCATTCACAGGTATTAATGCTCTGACAACTTCTAAATGACAATGACTAATATCTTTAAATTGATCTATATATTCTTCGTTATGTGCAGCCGCTTGTACTGCCGCAAGCTGTAGTAGATCAGTCACTCCACTCAGCGCAGATACCACTACGATAACAGGCTCTTCTATCTTATTGATGATATCTATACATCTCTTTATATTCACGGCATTAGCCACTGATGACCCGCCAAACTTTATTACTTTCATAAAATTTCATTGATTTGGTTTTCTCCCAAAGCAAGTAACTAATTGATATTAATCGCTTTGGATAATATAAAATACAGCCGTTAATAAATAAACGACCACAGACGATGGTTATATGTAATAAATTCCCCCTTTACAGGGTTGAGATAGATGACGATGACGAAGATGTCAACGTAATAGTAGTTACTGTAGAAGTAGTAACGTTAGAAACACGAGAAGTTGCACCACTTAAGATAGTAGTGTTTAAAACAGGATTATATGTTCTAAAATTCGCGTTCATTGATACGGCTAAGATACCAAAACCATTTTAAAACAAACCAATAAAAAGTTAAAGAAATTCAAATATTTATTTCAAACGCCTTCATTAAAGCACTCTTAACCCCAACAAATACAAGAGATAGTCAATATTAAAAATATTTTTAAAAACACTCCTGTTTACGCAAAAAACAAAGAACTCCATCGCTAAAAGCGATGGAGTTCTTTGTTTTTTAAACTTTGTAAACTTATTTTATGACATCTTCATCAGCCAAATAAGCATATTTCTTTTGTCTATTTTGCCATCTTTCTTCTGCATATTGTCTCAAGTCCACGATCTTATCTTTCTCATCAATAATCTCAAAACCAAGTAGGGTCTCGATAATATCTTCCATAGTGACTAAACCATCTACTTCACCATACTCATTCACTACAATAGCGATATGCTCATGCTTCTCCTTCATCTTATTCCAAGTCGTAATCACATTCAGTTTTTCAGACACAAATAGAATATCTCTCTTTATTTCCTTTAATTGAATATCAAATCTATCTTCTGCTAAATACTCGAACGCAACTTCTCTTAGCACGTAACCTGTAATATTGTCTTTCGTATCACTATACACAGGGATTCTAGAGAAATGTAGAAATTCTTTATTCTTCAGGAACTCTCTTAAAGTCATTTCTTCATCTGCACTAACCAACATAATACGCGGTGTGTGAATTTCGTCTATACGTACTTCGTTTAACTTGAATACGTTTTGAATAATCTTGTTCTCTTTAACACCTAAGATACCTTCTTGCTCTCCAATACTTGCTAGAGTTGCAATCTCTTCTCTACTGGTAGAAGACTCTGCATTCTTCTTGCTCAACCTCTTTGTCAAGAAAGATGACATAATCACTAATGGATAACTTACAACAACCATAGCAGAAATAACACTTGCCATAGATCCATAGATATCCTTAGCATAATTCGCTCCTAAAGTCTTCGGTATAATCTCCGTTAAAACTAAGATTAACAAAGTCAACACAGCAGAGACTACTCCGAAATATGCCTCTCCAAAAACCACTGTTGCTTGTGCTCCTACTCCTGCAGCTCCTACTGTATGCGCAACTGTATTTAAGGATAAAATAGCCGATAACGGCCTGTCAATATCCTCTTTTAGGTTTATCATTTTTAAGGCTTTCTTATCTCCTGCTTCTGCTTTTGACTTTAAAAAAGAAGGGGATAAAGAAAGTAAGCTTGCTTCTGCGATAGAACAGATAAAAGATACAGCTAAAGCCAGAAACAAATAAACTAATAATAATGTCATGTATTTTTAAATATTTACACAAGATTACCTATAAAAAAGACACAAGAAGGATAATAGTTAATCAAAACATACAAATTCGCTTCTGAAACGTCAATATGAGTTACTGATATTTAGGTATGTTGCATAATGTATCCGCTGACCTTAGTCTTATCACACCAGAAGATATAACACAATCCACCACTACCGTAATACACTTCTCCTCCCTGTACATCTGGGACTTCTGAGTCTAACTGCATAATAAACTGCATCTTCTCTCCGCTAATAGGACACGTCAAAACCTCTCCACTCTGTACCCAAGAAGGTTCTCCTCCTATTCTAAATAAATTCTCTCTACTATTAGCGCTTGCCCATGACTGAAATGCCCAACGAGAATCCGTAGGTACTATACTTACTTCTGTAGGAACCATCGCATGCTCTTCTACCCATTCTATCACTATTGGCTCTCCTATCTTATGAGGATTTCCTTGTTCATCGTGTTGATAAAAGACAACACCATTTTCATTTAATTCACGTAAATGACATCCCAACACTAGTTGAGATAAACGTATTGGCAATCCTTCAGGAATAGGATTTAATGTAATGATATGCATAAAAGGGTTATTCTCGTCTTCTGCTAGATACCCACCTACTTTATACTTATTTGTTAATGGTACACCATTCCACGTTGGATGATCTGTACGGTTTAGATGTACTGCACTTGGCTTGTTTAAGTACTTTGGTTCAAATAAAATATGATACGTTTGATCTGAACAATATCTTTTTACCTTTCCGTATTCTCGACACAATCCCACACCTTCTAAATACCCATCAATATAATGTGCTGAACTCACATAAGTGCTCAATTCTAATTCTAACGCATGTGGAATAAGGCTTTCTATAGTAGTGATATCTCTAGATTCGACTAAACAATTAAACAACTTAATCTTAGTTTCTAAATCGGTGCTTGATGCTAAGAATTGAGCTAAATAAGGTTGTAATTGAGCAGAAGTACAATTTCTCCAATGATAGTCTGCAAAATAGCTATCCCCATTAGGATTTAAGACTAACAAATCATCGAGATAAGGATGTAATATATGCGGTAACTGAATACCTGCATACTCTATAACACTCTCTGCTACGGCACTCTCTTTTTCTTTTAAAATATCAATTGCTATTTTAACTAATTGGCTAAAGTCTTTCTCATTAACATAACTTAGTGCACTGTGAAAAAGCGTTGAATCCTTCTCTATATTCATCAGAAACTCTAGGCAGAAAGCATATATTTCTACTTCATCCTTCATTAATCCTCTTAATTGATTATAAACATCAGGTGTCTTCCATTCTGTCTGTTTATAATCTATTGCTAATTGTTGTCCTTTACTACTCATTCTTTTCTATCTCTATCCTATTTATTCTAGTTTGCCTTATTGAGAGGTACTTTATACCTTTTGTACAAAGTCTAATCGCTGTATTCCTTGCACTTTGGCGCACATTGCTTGCACTTTCCTAGGACTTTCCTTGCCCAGAACACCTTTTTGTCGAAGAATAGTGCAAGAATACCTCAAGGAATCTGCTAGCATCACACAGCAAAACTAATCTTAAATTATGGCATACTTAAATCCCATCTCTATTTTACTAAAGCCTCGATTCTCTTCAAAGCTTCCTCTGTCGAAATTCCATCATAAAAGTCCTTTATAAATACTGAATCTCCTTTTTTATGAGGTAAAATAGTTGGAATCCCTTTACTATTATCTACCTCAACATTGGTAGGTAAAGCAAAAGAAGTATTAGGAGGATAATTAGGTAAATTAGTCACTAGCCAACCAAAGTAAGTAGTCTTGTACTCTTTATCCTCATAGTGCTCATAATAGTCTTTCATACTCGCCTCACTAAGACTAACCCAAACCCCGTAATCCAAGTATTGGCAGGCATCATAGACATACTGAGTCAACACCCCTCTCAGATACCAATGTGTCTCATCTCCTTCATCTATACTACATATTTCGCTCGTTAAGTCTGCGTGTTCTCTTTCTTCCTCAGACAGTGCTAAGTAAGGATCAGGAGCTTTAAATACTAATGCAGGCCAATCCTCGTGTTCTTGCCCACAATCTGCACATATATATTTCATTAGAATGTTCCGTTATCTATTATAAATTGCTGATGTTCTGTTATTACTCCTTCTAAAGATTCTATTTCTCTATAAATCAACTCCTCTAGGCAGAAAGCAATTACTGTTCTACTCCAAGACTCATTTTGTAATTCTATAATTTGTCCATACATCCCTGTGTCACTTGGATCAGTATCTATCAGTAGGTAATCTCCATTCTTCCCTTCTGCAAAAGGAATCCACTTAGGGTTAGCATATCCTGTACACTTAAGTCGGGTATCATAATCTGCCAATGTATCTTCATCTACCTCCTCATCATCGAACAACTCATTGATATCTTCCCACTCATCTGCTATCTTCTCAAAAGGCAATAAGTCATAATTCCATCCGTTGGCATGCAAACTTATAGCTGAAGTTACAGCATTCCACTTCACATTCGCTATCTTATAAAAATTAACCAAAATAGCAGGCAATTCTACTTCGTCTAATTGCTCTACAACAGTGTCTAATTGTTCTTGGGTGATACCATGAGTAGGGTTATAGTATTTATTATCTGCACCAACTCTATTTTCTATTGTTTTTTTCCACTCATACCATACCGTCTCTAAATATTCGAAGTTTTCATCAATAGGAAGTAATGCTACTTCTTCTTCCTCTACCTCTTCATAAGCTTGTAAAGAAAGAGAATACAACTCTTCCCTTCTGATATTATACCACACCGTCACATCATTAAATCTAAAAGCACCAGTATCATCTGTATCCCAAAGTTTTATACGCTCTTGCTTATGTTCGTTATAATACTTCATTACATCTGATTCCCCATTTAGTTTTAATTGACCTATAAATGCAGATTTCACAGCTGTAGCGTAATCTTCTACTCTATAAGTTACTTCTATGGTATTAATATTTATCCTATCCTTAGCGAAAGCTCGTAATCCTACTGTATGCCAAATATAAACATCATTATGCTCTCCTGAGAATACCTCTGGCTCTCCAAATAGTGTAAACAGTTCTTCTTTTGCTATCGGAAAGCTATACAGTTGCCCATTTATCTCAAATCCTTTTGATGTAAAATCAAAGTCTATCATCTTTTTTATTTTGGGCTAAAATACTATTAATTTCAAACAATAAATTCACTGAATACATGGAAGTATTTACTATTTTTATAAAAACAACTCTTATGAAAACAATAGAATTAACCACAGAACGCCTTCTTCTAAATCAACCTAATCTACAGGATATTCCTCGCCTATTAGAGATTATGAAAAACCCTGTATACAGTCAGAACACAACCAATATCCCTTATCCTTATACAGAGGCAAGTGCTACTTTTTGGGTAAACTTAGCTTTAGAAGGATTAGAGATTGGAGATAAATACATCTTTGCTATTCGATTAAAAAGTAGCTCTACGATCATCGGTGGAGTCGGCTTAGGAATAGACAAGGCAAACAATAAAGCTGAGATGGGCTATTGGTTAGATGATCAGTACTGGAATAAAGGATATATTACTGAAGCAGCACAAGCTCTAGTTCATTTTGGCTTTGAGACATTGCATCTAAAAAGAATATTTGCTTCTCACTTTACGCATAATGAAGCATCAGGAAAAATCATGCAAAAGATAGGAATGCAACAAGAAGGGGTATTGAAAGCCTATACATTAAAGGATGGTGAATACCTTGACCATGTGTTGTATGCGATAGTAAATAAATAAGGGTTAGAAGTTTTAGCTTCTAACCCTTATTTATGTATCGTATCAATTATGATTACTTTTTCTTCACTTTTACATTTTGAGAAGTTGTATTAACCATCGTGATATTAACTCCTTCATCTGATTCTATATTAACCGTAACATCTAACTTACCATCTATAGATTCAAAGTATTTCTTCTCCATATCATAAATAACTTCTTTAGTACCTCCTCCTTTCATCTCTGCAAACTTAGTAGAAGTACTCTTAGAGGTGATCGTTGTCTCAATAACTAAATAGGCTTTATTATTAGCTATTTTGGCTATTTTATTTACTTCTTTGGTTGTTACCTCCACTTCACTTTCATCAGATAATCTCATCTTTTGAGTATTAGTAGACTCAAATTCTTGATTCACTTTTATAGGATCACTACTAAGTCCATTTCCATTAAATAAGTCATCTAACATCACAAGCAAATCTCCTTCTAAAGTCTTGTGTTTTTCACCTAATGATTTAGACAATTTTAACCCTTTTTTGGCATCTACACTACCTCTACTATATCCTTTTATAGGCCCTTCAGTCTCAGTATTTACAACTGATTTTCCTTCAAAAACTCTAGCAACTCTCTTCTCTAGGTCCAAATCAAAGTTCAGAGAATTCTTCTTTTTAGTTGTCCAATGTAGTGTATAACTTGCATTAGATTCTTCGGTCTCATAAGTAGGATAAGAATTCTGCCCCTCTTTATTAATCATCTCAATGATTTCTTTATTTCCTACAAGGTTAGTAATCGTGCTAAACTTATCATTCGAAGTTATCTCATAAGAGCTACCTGGTTGTAAGTCAAGTGATAAAACAACAGACTCTTGTGCTTGTACCTGAGCAGAAAGTGCTACACAAGAAATAAAAAACAGTATCTTTTTCATCTTTTTTAATTAAAATCACCACAAGGTAATTACTTTTTAACAATTAAACTATTCAAATATTAAAAGCTTTTAACTGTTAGATTTCTTATTTCAATAAACTCACATTGTAAATTAAGCTTCTAAGATCTTGTTGGATTGTTTTTACTGTTGCTTGAAGCTCATTATTCATATCTGACATTAAATGAATTCCCTCTGATTTAAAAAATCCACCTTTGCCAAAATAGAGTTCCTCATCCTTTTTACTAATCTCCTCATTAAAAGCAAAAAACAGCCATCTATTCTTTAATGTCTGTATTAAGGATAATTTACCTTCATTACTAAAAGATTTATCATTCATCACTCTCCATACTGCAGGAGGAAATGCAAGATTATCATTCTGTTCAAACCAAATATTACTAAGTAAACTTCTATTCGTTTTTAGTTCTACTTTTTTGCCTTTCGGATTCAATAACAAAAAACCTAATCCTGTACCTACTACCCCACCTGCAATATTTAATCCTTTATTCGTATTATCATTTGTAATCAATGCTGTCGATAATGTAACTGCTGCACCGATCGCGATAGAAGCAACTGTTAGTTGAGTATTGGTAGTTCCGTTTTTAGCATCCAATACCCTTGCTAGTTGATCATATCGCTCCCCATTACAATCTAGTTCTGCTGCCAAAGCATCTATCTCTGTCTGAAACAATTGAACTCTAATAATAATCTGTTGCTTCGCTTCTAATCTCTCTATAGGATCTGTACTATTTATAAACTTAGCCAACTGAGACACTAATCCTAGATGAGACGCTAGTCTATAATCATGAGGAGACAACTTCTGTTTAACACCTAAATCTTCAAACGCCCTTTGCTCTTCAGTAGTATCATCTGTATACACAATGGTAGGCGCACAATAGTTCTCTTGCAAAACAGTCACTCGTGAACTTTTGATAACTGATGAACAAGATGCTAAGAAAGTACAACCTATAAGAGCTGTCATTAGTTTAATCCATTTCATTTTACTTATTTTTAATTCAAAAATAGTTAATAAGAGTTAAAACAATTATCTTTAATCAATATTTTTACATTAAAAACAAAAGAGGCAAGCATTATACTTACCTCTTATTCTTTTACTTAAATAATCTTCTCAACCAATTCTCCTTCCTTTTTGTATAAGGAGGATATTTCATATTAGACTCAAACCAGAATGGCTTGTGTAGTATACTTTTAAAATGAGTAAACGCTTCGAAACCATATCGTCCATGATAACTCCCCATTCCGCTAGCACCCACACCTCCAAAAGGCAAGGTACTTGTAGTCAAATGCATTAAACTATCATTGACTGCACCTCCCCCAAAAGAGACTTCTCTTAAAATCTTCTTTATAAGGCTCTGATCCTTGGAATAAATATAACATGAAAGAGGTTTAGGTTTTTCTTTTACTTTCTCAATTACCTCATCTAATGACTCAAAAGCTATAATAGGCAATATAGGGCCAAATATCTCTTCTTGCATAACACTATCTCCCCAATCGACATTATCAAGGATTGTAGGGCTTATAAATCGTTTTTCTCTATCTATATAGCCACCAAAACATACCTTCTCAAGATTAATTAAACTAACCAATCGATCAAAGTGGTGTGTATTAATAATCTGTAAATAGTGAGAAGGTAATTCTTTACTATCCAATGGGTAATTACTCATTTCTTTCTGAAGTTGTTTAATCAACTTCTCTTTGATTTCTCTTTCTACTAATAGATAATCAGGAGCTACACAAGTCTGTCCCGCATTCAATAACTTCGCCCAAACAAGACGTTTAGCCGTTATCTCTAAGTCACAATCTTTTAAAATAAACACAGGACTCTTTCCTCCCAATTCTAGTGTAACAGGAACTAAATTCTTCGCTGCTGCCTGATATACTATCTTTCCAACAACAGTACTTCCTGTGAAAAATATCTTGTCAAACTGTAGGCTTAATAACTGTGTAGTTTCTTCTACTCCCCCCTCTACCACATATAAAAGCTCTTTAGGAAAAATACTATTGAGCAACTCTGCTAATACATTGGATGTATTCATTGGTAATTCACTAGGCTTAATCATTACTGTATTTCCTGCTGCTATAGCTGTCAAAGCAGGCAAAAGAGATAATTGATAAGGATAATTCCACGCACCAATGACTAAACACAATCCTAATGGTTCTGGCATTATATACCCCCTCCCAGGAAAATTGATAACACCTGTAGAAACTCGTTTAGGCTTACTAAGTTTCTTAATATTCTTGATAAAGTAATCAATCTCTAGATAAACAATAGACAACTCTGTCATATAGGTCTCAAAAGAAGACTTCCCAAAATCTAGATATATCGCTTCAGCCAATCTGTCTTCATTGGCTTTAAGCAATTGTTTTAGTTTCTTTAATTGTGTAATACGAAAGCTAATATCCTTCGTTTGATTGCTATTAAAGAAGTCCTTTTGAGCATTGAATATTGAGAGTATAGTGTCCATAGCGTAATAGTTATCCTATCAAAGATATTCATTTTACAGATATGATAAAGTAATACAAAAAGCGAGACTATAAGTCTCGTTGGTTATTACGGTATTTTATGAATAACTCCATAGTTATAATAAGTCAAAGTTCCTTTCTCTGTTAGGTAAATCACTTTATTCTTCGCTAATACTTTTAGACGTATTACCATCTCATTTTCTTGTTTAGAAGATTTAGGTAATAGTACTTGCCAATTCTCTATTTTACTAAGATCAACACTTAATTGTCCTTTTAAGAGATTTTTACCAGCGAAAAGATAGATAACCTCCTCTGCACCACAATAATCTCCTGCACCTAATAATTCAATATCATCTCCATTGTCCTCGAAAACAGACTTACTATATACTTCTAAGATTTCTTTTGCAGTATAATCTTTAAACTGAATAAGGCTTCCACTGTACATCAGATGCTCTAGTCCTGAAGTGAAATATACCTGTTCTCTATCTTCAAAGAAATTCACTACTGGTAATAGCTCCACTTTAACCTCATTCATATTTAAATCAATAAAACTCTTATTTTCTGTATCAAAAGCAATAATATCTCCACCCCATTCTCCATAATTAAAACCTCCCCAAATAACATTACTCCTATCTATAAAATAAGTTGAAGGAACAGACATTCCTTCTTTAATTCTTATTTGAGTATTCATAGTTTTTTGTTGATTGTATATCTTAGATGTAGACACATCTTCTATTCCTTTATCAGTGAATAAATAGCCATCACCTTTACTAGTATACTGTACTCCATTCACCTTATTAAGACTACTGTAGATAATCTTCCACTCCTTATTTTGGTAAAAGAGAAGATTCTTATTATTAGCAACTACAATTAACTCATCCCCTTTCAGACTAATATTATTTAATTGTGTATCTCCTTCTGTCTGAATTTCCTCTACTAATTTTAAAGTAACTTTATTATACACTGATATTTTATTCTGTCCCTTTAAAACATAGACAAGTGAATCAGAAACAACAAAGTCTCTGATTTTCTGACCAAAAACAGTACTCATAAAAACAAGATTTACTAAACTTAAAATGATAAACTTTTTCATATTCTTTCTATCAAAGACTTTACACTACTCTTTTTAACCTTCTCTTATCAATAAGACTCTTAGGAATGGCAAGAATACTTACTAATATACATTATCTTCTCTTAGTATAACTATTTATTATACAAAAAAAGGGACTCACTAATGAGTCCCTTTCAGTTATAATTATATTTTTTAATGGATTACCAAACGAACATTGGTCTTTCTTCCATCATTTCATTTACTTCGTCTGCTACTTCCTCTAAAACAGCCTCATCAGTATGATTCATCAATACTCTATCGATAAGGTCTACGATAGTTTCCATATCAGCTTCTACTAAACCTCTTGTAGTAATAGCTGGAGTACCAATACGGATACCTGAAGTTACAAATGGAGATTTGTCATCAAATGGAACCATATTTTTGTTTACTGTGATCTCAGCTTTCACTAATGCTTGTTCAGCTTCTTTACCAGAGATATTCTTATTTCTAAGGTCGATAAGCATCATGTGGTTATCAGTTCCTCCAGAGATAATGTTATAACCTCTCTTCACGAACGCAGCAGCCATAGCTTTAGCATTCTTCTGAACTTGCATCATATATTGGAAGTACTCATCTGTTAATGCCTCACCAAAAGCAACAGCTTTAGCAGCGATAATGTGCATTAAAGGGCCTCCTTGATTCCCAGGGAATACAGCACTGTCTAATAAAGCAGACATCATACGTACTTCACCTTTAGGAGTAGTTAATCCGAATGGATTAGGGAAGTCTTTACCCATCATAATCATACCTCCACGTGGTCCTCTCAATGTCTTGTGAGTAGTCGTAGTGATAATATGACAATGAGGTACAGGGTCATTCATTAATCCTTTAGCGATTAAACCTGCAGGGTGTGAAATATCAGCCATTAAAATAGCCCCAACGCTATCTGCAATCTCTCTGAAACGTTTAAAGTCCATATCACGAGAATAAGCAGATGCTCCAGCGATGATTAATTTAGGTTGCTCTTTAGTAGCTACCTCTTGTATTTTATCATAATTTAATAATCCTGTCTCTTGATCTACTCCGTAGAATACAGGATTGTATAACTTTCCTGAGAAGTTAACTGGTGATCCATGAGTTAAGTGTCCTCCATGAGATAAGTCAAAACCTAAGATTTTGTCACCTGGTTTAAGACATGCAAAGAATACAGCTGTATTAGCTTGTGATCCAGAGTGAGGCTGTACGTTAACATACTCAGCACCGAATAAAGCTTTAGCACGGTCTATCGCGATTTGCTCTACTACGTCTACTACTTCACATCCGCCGTAGTAACGTTTATTAGGGTATCCCTCAGCATACTTGTTAGTCAAACAAGAACCTGCTGCTTCCATAGTTTCTTCACTTACAAAGTTTTCAGAAGCAATTAATTCAATACCATGAATTTGTCTATCTTGCTCTTCTACGATCAGGTCGAAAATTTCTGAATCTCTTCTCATTTAGTTTGTGTGTTTCGTTAATTTGCTTCCAAATGTACAAAAAACGTTTGTTATATTCAGTCTTAATTATATATTTGAATATACTATTAACTTAAACAAAAAAACAATTATGATGATTAGTGCAAATGATCCGATGAGGAAAACATGGTTACCAGTAGAGAGTGATTCTGACTTTCCAATTCAGAATATTCCTTTCGGTGTTTTTATCACCAAAGATGATATTATAACTATAGGAACTCGTATCGGAAATTATGCCATTGATTTGAGTGCCTTACAAATGCTTGGGTATTTTAAAGGTATAGAGCTGACAGATGATGTTTTTTTACAAGACACACTTAATGACTTTATCTCTAACGGCAAAAAAACATGGCGAGCGGTAAGAAATAGAATCGCTGAGATATTTGACCAAAACAACGATGAATTAAAAAACAATACTAAACATAGAGATGTTGTCATCTTCAAAATAGAAGATGTAGAAATGCAATTACCTGTGTATATAGGAGACTATACTGACTTCTACTCAAGTAAAGAGCACGCTACCAATGTTGGGACCATGTTTAGAGATCCTGATAATGCTTTATTCCCTAACTGGCTTCATATCCCGATAGGGTACCATGGTAGAAGTTCTACTATTGTTCCTTCAGGAGTAAATGTAAAACGTCCTGTAGGACAGACTCTTCCTAAAGGGGCTACCACGCCTATCTTTGGAGCATCACAACGTGTAGACTTTGAACTAGAAACTGCTTTTATTACTACAGATGCTAATCTAATGGGAGATAGTGTACCTGTAGATGATGCTGAAGAGCACATCTTCGGTATGGTTCTTCTAAATGACTGGAGTGCACGAGACGTTCAGACTTGGGAATATGTACCGCTAGGACCATTCTTAGCTAAGAACTTTGCTTCTTCTATTTCTCCTTGGATCATCACTTTAGATGCTCTTGAGCCTTTTAGAGTAGCAAGCCCAAAACAAGACCCTACTCCTCTTCCTTATCTACAACAAACTGGAGATAAAGCTTTTGATATCAAATTAGAAGTTTATATACAACCAGAGAATAGTGAAGATAAACTAGTCGCTGAATCTAACTTTAAATATATGTACTGGACAATGAGTCAGCAATTAGCTCATCACACTGTAAATGGATGTAAAGTAAACTCAGGAGACTTAATGGGCTCTGGTACTATATCTGGTCCTACACCTGACAGTTATGGTTCTATGTTAGAGTTAACTTGGGCTGGTACTAAACCTATCACCATGCCTGATGGTAGTACTAGAACATTCTTACACGACTATGATACTGTAACCATGAAAGGATACTGTAAAAATGATGAAGTAAGAATTGGTTTTGGAGAAGTAAGAAGTACTTTACTTCCTGCTACAATCAAGTTTTAAAAACACTATACTGATCAAGTATAAATGACATACAAAAGCGTGAAGTAACTCTGTTATTTCACGCTTTCTTTTTGAGTAAACCCATACTCTTTTCTAATTATTAAGTACATTTGAACCTTCAATACTATGACTATGTACACAGAACAAATCAAACGCATCAAAGAAAAAATAAGTCAACTTGACAAATTAGACCAAGACTTGGAAGTATTCGGTGCTGATACACATGAATATATATTAAACCCTGTATTAAGCGAGAAAGAAGTAACACAATTTGAAAAAGAGCATCAAATCAGTTTACCAAAAGACTACGTAGCTTTTATTACACAAGTAGGAAATGGTGGTGTAGGTCCATTTTATGGATTACAAACACTAGCGGAAGCTAGTGTAAACGAAGAAGTAATGATGATCACAGGAGAAGACACTTCTTCTCTTTTACAAAAAGCTTTCCCGCATACTCAACCTTGGAACCCTATTGAGGCACTGGGTGAAATAGATAATAAGATAGAAAAAGCTGCTGAAGAAGGAAACGAAGAATTAGAAGAAGAACTATACGAAGAGAGATTAGAAATAATCGGTGGCGAAGAGCACGATTATGGAAGACTTAACTTATGTGACTATGGATGTGGTATCACATTATTCTTAGTAATTACGGGAGAACAAAAAGGAATTATGTGGACTGATGATAGAGTTAATGACGGCGGATTATACCCAAGTATTGAGCTAGAGAACGAAGCTAGTCTGTCTTTTTTAGACTGGTATGAGCTTTGGTTAGATAATACTATTGCTGAATTTGAATAAAACTCAGTATAGATAATTGAAATAAAGAAGCGTGAAACGCCCCGTGCGTATCACGCTTTTTTTAATAGGCTAATAGTCTTTTTAGCCATAGTCTGTACATGGTAAGTTAACGTCTTATTCCTTTTTCTTTTTCAACGATTTGATTAAAGTGTACAGCATACTTCTAATCTCTGTAATAGTAGAATCGTATTGAGCTATATTCTCTAAATAATTCAGATCATGTGCTATCACTAATTGAGTTTCTAACTCTGCTAAATTTCCTAGAGCTATGTATAGAAACTGTTTATACTCCTTATTCCCTTTTCTAGCACTCCCCTCAGCTATATTAGAAGGAATAGCTACAGCACTCTGTCTTAGCTGACTGCTCAGTCCATATATTTCCTCTTTTGGGAAGTCTTTTGTAATATCATAAACAGTAGAAACAAACTCTACACTGTACTTCCAAACCTCTAAATCGCGATGTGTATTCATAATTAAATTTTAGTCGAAACTACTTATAATAATGTTGGTATAGGCTATCATAAATATTACGAAATAATTAAGTTATCGTAAAGTAGAGATTATACACTCGTCTATCTTTCCCTTCCTAACCTGAGTTCGATTACTATTAGTTCTTTACAATTACATAAAACGTAAAAACAAAACAACACTATAAGCAACTACACAACAACGCATTTTATCACCATACTTAAAGATAAGTGCGTGAAATCTATTTTATATAATAAGTTTTATACTTTTTTATTTCATACTAAGCCTAAAAAGGCTGTCAAAACAAAGAGACTTATTTTATCTTTTAATCTTTTTTAAGGTTTTCTAAGAAATGCAATAGCTTAATGTAGTTAAAGCCCGTAAGGACTATCAAAACTCTTGCGTATATTGCAAAACTACCTGTACAAAAGAAACTGATTAGCACTAACATTAAACAAGGTTTTCTTCGGGCGTTGATTAGAGAGTCTTTTGGAGTTCTTCGGAAAACTAGTCTTCCTTCCGAAGAAACACTGAATTATTCCGAAGAGGTTCCGAAGAAACGCATAGTGATAATATTATTTATATCTGTAAATCAGCTAATTATAATATCTATATAGGAATAAAGTGGAACTTTTGGGAAATAAAGAGAAGTTTTTGGAAGAGAATGGAAGAAAGTGGAAGCTATTCTAAAAACTTGTTTTTTCGATTGTAGTTTTGCCATGTAATCAGGAAGAGAAATATAATCTAATTGGTATCCTATGATTTTCCGTGATAAACCTGCAAGCTAACTTCTTTTTAAATATTTTTATCGAACAACCATGATTTTATCTCAGTCTTTATTTACAAGTTAAGGATAGTTTTATTTTGACCTACTAGGAGATTGCTTGAGGTTTTCTTGCACCTTTCTTGCACCTTTCTTCGACAAAACTACCTTCTAGGCTAGAAAACCCCTAGAAATCTCCTAGCAATCCCCTAAGAAGTGCAAGCCAAGTGTTCTTGTTCTAATCCTAAATATGAGTGTCATTCTATATTAATACCATTACACACTAATGGATAAAACCTCTTTAGTCCAATTGAGGTTCCTACATAAAAAGCCCCTTAGTATAATCACTAAGAGGCTTTTAAAAAAAGTACATTATTTACTCTAAAAGTAAATCGTAATTAACATCCTATACTTTCGTGCGCCGCTACGGGCTGTATAGAAACATTATTATTGGTTGTATCTGACAGATACAATGTCGGTCTAGAGATATTGTACTCCGTAGAAGTATTAATCAATATATCTATTATATTATCACCATTAAGATCTCCACTAAAAATCACTTTAGGCACCTGTCCTTCTTCAAAGTACTTCTGAGATAATAGCATCATTTCGCTGACTTGTTCTCCGTCTTTTATCTCCATACGCAAAGTATAATTCTTCACATAATACTTAGGTATTTCATAGCCTTGCTCTACAGAGTTTAAGAAGTCTTCTTCGCTTACTCCATTAAGTTTTCTTGTACCCGTAGCATATAAAGTATACTCCCTACCTTTAAATGAAATTTGTACTTTCTCGCCAGGATAGATATATGAAGGAATATTTGCCGTCTCTACAACAGCCTCTTTCAGACTACTATTTTTCTTCTCTATAAACATTAGACAAGCTTGTTTTCCACTATTAGAAATAGCTACTCCACTCACTTCGTCTTCCTCTTCACTAGTATTTGCAAGAATCTTAGATACCAGAGGCGCCATAGCCACTAACTTATACGTATTAGTACTATCAGATATTAATCCTAACCATTCTTTTGACTCTATTCTTTCAGGAACTTCATCTGCATGAAATGCCCCAGGTGTAAGAAGCGTATTGTCAAATGAAAAATGTTTTGGATAATCCTTAATATTTTCGGTTCCAGACACTATACTATAGTGTTCAAAACCATCGTCATCTGTTCCTATGTTGCTGATGACTATTTCTTCAGGTTTTAGGTTAGCGTAACCAATATTCCGCTCACCCTCAGTAGATACTTCTTCTACTTCTTTGTTTTTACAACTGTTCATAGCTAGCCCAATTGTCAAAACTATCACTGCAATTAGTGATTTTCTTTTCATCGTTATTTCGTATTTTTAAGGTGGTGCAAAAGTATATGTTCTTCTGATATCCCAACTATAAAAACCCTATTTTAACACTATACATAATCAGCTAAATAACAATCACTTACGCACTAAAACAACAATACCTCATTGCTATTTAATGTCAAAACACTTAAAAAGCTTCCCAATGAGTTTACTATACCTCTTCTTTTTGTAAATTGCTGATTCTTAAAAACAAGATGAACAGTAAAAATAATCTTCATCTTTTACACCACATAAATGCAATACATCATGAATGCAAAAACATACTTAATATTTGGAGTAAGCAAAGGCTTAGGAAAAGCCATCACGCAATATATTCCTAATGAACAAGATATCGTCTACGGTATCTCTCGTACTAAACCTGATTATTTAGATAAACACGATCAGAACAAGCATTGGATAACAGGAGATTTATCTCATCCAAGTCAAGCTACTAATGACTTAAAACAAGCAATAGGTAACCAAAAAATAGATTATTTAATCTATAATGTAGGGATATGGGAACACAATGCTTTCTCAGATACTTATAGCTTCCATGATAATACGCAAGAAGAAATCATCAATATGATTAACACCAACATCTCTTCTTGTATTCTAATGATTCAAGCCTTTATAGAAAACCTAAAGTTATCAGAGAATGCTAAGATTATCTTAATAGGATCTACTTGGGGATTAGATAATCACAATGGAAAAGAAGTTGCCTTCTCAGCAACCAAGTTTGCATTAAGAGGAGTTATTCACTCTTTAAGAGAAAACCTAAGAGAAGATAATATAGGAGTATCTATTCTTAACTTAGGATATCTAGCTACAGAATATGGATGTGAAGAAACTGTAAAGTCTATTATCGAGAAATCTAATGGGGAACTTATCCCATTACAAGATGTATTACAAGCCATCCGTTTTATCATCTCAACATCTAATGCAACGTGTGTAAAAGAAATCAATATGCCTGCGATGAAGGATTTAAATATGTAGTAAAAACAAATATCAACAAAGCCATAACACACTGAATATCTTAAAAATATAAAATAAAAAAATCTAAAACCTGTATTTTATTTATACCTTTGTAAAAGATATTAAAATCACAATACTTATGAAAACTCAACACAAAGAAAATCAAAACAAAAACAGATCTTGTGTTACTCTCTGCAATAACAATATTAGCACAGAAATCATAAGTAATACTATATCACAAGAACATAAAAATTTTATAGATTCTAGATTAGAACACTATCATAACAATCCAGATGACTTAATGGACTTTGAAGAATTATTAAATAAATTTGAAAAAGAGCTATAGTGTATATATTGGTAAACAATTCTTTAGTTGAACAAGATATTAGATTTGCCTTTGATTACTACAAAAGTATATCACACAAACTTGCAAAAGAATTTATACAACAATTACAAAAAGCAAAAGAGAACATAATATTATACCCTTTCAGTAATTATATAGTCTATAATAATGTACGTTTACATAAGTTAAAACAATTCCCTTATCACATACATTATATTGTAGAGGAAGATAAAATGAAAATTATCATTCTCGCTATTGTACATACTAAAAGAGAATATTCTAAATACAAATAAGAGAGGCTGTCCATGGACAGCCTCTCTTATTTGTATTGGTTGTTTACTAACATCCTAAATTCACTAAAGCCGCAACAGGTTTTACTGTTACTGCTCCCGATTTACCTTCTGATAGATACAAGGTATATCTACTCATATTATAATTATAAGTAGTATTGATTAGAAAGTCAATATTTCCATCTCCATTTAAATCTCCTACAAAGTCGATTGTTGGAGTAGCTTCTTCTAAACTTGATAAATCTAATAAAGTGATTACCTTATCTTGCCCCTTAACTTTTAAGAATAAACTGTATTTTTTAATCTCATACCCTTGTACCTCTTCTCCTTCTTCATTTTGGTAAGTATAGGCTGCTCCTTTTTCTCCTTTAGCAAAGAGAGTATAGGTTTTTCCCTTAAATATAAAATCTTTGCTCTCGCCTGGATAAATAGTCTTAGGCAAATTGACTGTTTCTAGGTTACTACCTTGAGTTAATACCCCTTCATTCGTCATGAACACCACTTCACCCACACTCTTAGCAGAGACTTTTACCCCTGTCATTTCTCCTGCCTCATCTAATACTACATCATGTATTAATTTGGTAGTAGGATTTACTTTATGTACGCTATATGTACCATCTGTTTCCTTTACTAATCCTACCCAAGACTTACTACTTACGTTATCTACTATTTCTCCTTCATGATACTCACCTGTCATAATTAAATCATGTTTAAACTTAAAAGAAGCTGGGTAAACTGTAGGGTCATAATAATCTTCCTCTCCTTCTACTACAGCCTCATCTACTATAGCTGCAGGTTCCTCTTCTCCTTCATTAACAGAAGTTGTTGTTTCCTCTATAGGAGTTTCTGTTGTAGAAGATTCTTCTTGTTTGTCTTTACAAGCTGTAGTTAAACTAACTATAGCCGTAAATACGAATATAGACATCAGTCTTTTCTTCATAATTTGCGAGTTTTAAAACCTTGCTAAAATAAAAATATTCTTGCTTCCTACAACTCCTAACTCACAGACAATAAATAATTACAAATCAAAAAGTTATATCTAAAATCACATTTATCTCCAAGTACAAGAGTCATTTTTACATCCAAAATTAAAGAAAGCTTGTAAAAACAAATACAAAACTGGAATCATCAAAATCCACAATTCTGCATCTAAAGCTTGAAATAAAAGTAATACTCCTAGACCTAGACGAATCCACCTCATCACTGTCCATTTCTTAAAATATGCAATAATCATCTTATATCATTTAGTACTTCAAAGATAGGTAACGATAATCTTACCTATTGTTACATAAGTTACAGACTCTCTATTTTAAGATGACGACACTAACTTCTTCAGGAATTTGTGTCCAATATATGGGGAGCTCTTACTGGAAAGCCTCATTAATATGAATACTACATGAATTGACAAAGAAGAAAGAATAACTTTTTCATTATTTAATCGTTGTGTAACAATTGTTACTTCATCTGTCTACACTATTTGCTACTTTCGCTGATATATAAACCATAATATAGTAAACAATGAGAAAATTAGTTTTAGCCATCGCTTTATGTTCTATCGTAAGTGCTCAAGCAGTAGCCTACAATACAGTAAACAATGAAACATCTATTGTTGCTTATGAACAAGATACTAAAGGAGATAAATATGCTATTCTAGTACAATCTATAAAAAACCTACGCTCTTCTATAATGACAGGAAGTGAAATCAAACAAGCTAATCCTAAAGCTGATTTCCAAATCGTAATCATGGGGCAAATGGTACAAGAGTTAAACAATAAAGAACTACGTGCTGAGTTAGATGCTGCAAATAAAGCAGGTATTAAATTAGTAGTATGTGAATTTGCATTAAACGTTTACGGTGTAACATTGAAAGACTTGCCTTTGTACTTTATCGGAACACCTAATGCGCATAAATACATGTTTCAGTTAAATGAAAACAACTACAATACACTTTCTATTTAATTAAGAAAGTCCCCCCTGTATTTATGACAAAAGAGGCCGAAAGCCTCTTTTTTATTTTACCTCATCTGTATTCCATTGATCCCAATATTCAGGTCCATATATAATATCTATATACTCTCCATCTTTACTGTCCATATCTCCCAAATACATCTGCATATGTTCAGGGATACGTTCATAAGCTATTTTTAATGCTTCTTTTAATTCATCTGTAGGATTCTCTTGATAAGCTTCTAAAGCCTCTCTACACAACTGAAGTAAAGATTTCTCTCCATTTAACTGTCTATAGTCATCTTCTAATTCTACAAATATCTCTTCAATATCATTGCTATAGAATTCTTCTACGACACTAAACTCTCCAAGGCTTTCTATTATCACTTTAGCTCCATTAGGAATGGTACTACAAACAATGCCTTCATCTATTAAAGTCCTTAAACGTTCAAAGTCTAAAACCTTTTCTTCTCCACAACCGTGAATTAAGATCGTTTTATCTTTAAAAAGTAATAATTGCACTAAATAATACTTCCCTTCAAAGACATAAAATAGACTGCGATTCTCTCCTTTTATTTTAGTAGGAAAAAAGTGATCCACATTTACAGTATCTATTTTATACAATGTCCCTGTTCCTGACTCCCCTACTGTGACGCCATTGACTTTTCGCTCTTGATAAGTATATATATTCGTCCAATTAGGGTTAAGCTCTAATACCAAGCTTTTTATAAACTCAAGATACGTTTCAGGTGTATAGTACCACTGTCCTTTATCTATTTTCCAAGAACCTAAATTAAAACAAGAGATTTCCTCTCCATCAGGTATATTAGTGACAACCCATCCTTTCTGTACATCTTTAATAAAATGTTCGAAATCTTCAAAGTTCCAATCCGCTATCCTCCCATCTTCATAAACATCAAAATGTGTAAAGTGGTATCCTCCATTCTGAATAATACCTGGTGTCTTTACCCCTTGTAGAGTAGCAGTTCTATAAACTAATGTTCTACTCATTCTATAACCTCAACAATAATTTCTCTGTATCAACACCATCTATACTCTCATGTGAAGTATTAAAGACTGCTTTTCCTTTAGAAACAATGATTAATTGTGGTGACTCGTGATGTACTTCTAATTCTTCTTTTACCTCCATAGATTGCAGTCTATTATTAACTACATCTACTAGATAACAATCTACATCAGTAGGATTAGTAAAGCTTGCTTCAAAATTTCTTAATGCGAATTTACTAATATGGCATCGAGGGCTGTGTTTAAATATAATTACTGCTTTATCATTTGAATTAGCAATCAGGTCCTTTACTTGACTACTTTCTGTTATATTGATCCATTTCATAAGACAAAATGTTAGTGTGGTTTACATTACTTAAGCGAATTTATGACTTTTTGACATCTTTTACTAATACGAATAATTCAAATATTGCCAAAAAGTCTTAATTTTAATATTGGAACACCTTTTGTCTATTACGATATATCCAAACAAATAAACGATTTACTATATGAACTTAAATAATTTTACAATAAAATCACAAGAAGCCCTACAACAAGCACAAGTTATCGTGCAAGGGCTTGGGCAACAACAAATAGAAAACGAACACATCTTTAAGGCGATAATGGAAGTAGACGAGAACGTTACTCCATTTATCTTAAAGAAATTGAACATTAATATAGATACTTTTAAATCTGTATTAGATGCTACAATCTCTAATTTTCCTAAAGTAGCTGGTGGACAAATGGGCTTATCAAGAGAAGCAGGTACTGCTATCACTGAAGCTCAGGCTATCGCTACAAAAATGAAAGATGAGTATGTATCTATTGAGCATTTAATCTTAGCGATCTTCAAGTCGAAAAGCAAAGTAGCTCAGATCTTAAAAGATCAAGGTGTTACAGAAAAACAACTTGAAGCTGCAATTAACGAAATCAGAAATGGAGCAAGAGTAACTTCTGCCTCTGCAGAAGAAACTTACAACTCTTTAAATAAATATGCGAATAACTTAACGCAATTAGCTAACGAAGGTAAGCTGGATCCTGTAATTGGTCGTGACGAAGAAATCAGACGTGTGTTACAAATCTTGAGCCGTCGTACTAAAAACAACCCAATGCTTATCGGTGAGCCAGGAGTTGGTAAAACAGCTATTGCAGAGGGATTAGCACACCGTATCGTACAACAAGACGTACCTGAAAACTTAAAAGACAAACAAATCTTCTCTTTAGATATGGGAGCTTTGATTGCAGGTGCGAAGTACAAAGGAGAATTTGAAGAGCGTTTAAAATCAGTAGTAAAAGAAGTAACTTCTGCTGAAGGAAATATCATTCTATTCATTGATGAGATTCACACCCTTGTAGGTGCTGGAGGTGGTGATGGTGCGATGGATGCAGCAAATATCTTAAAACCTGCATTAGCACGTGGAGAACTACGTTCTATCGGAGCAACTACATTAGATGAGTATCAAAAATACTTTGAGAAAGACAAAGCTTTAGAGCGTCGTTTCCAAAAAGTAATGGTAGATGAGCCAGATACAGAAAGTGCGATCTCTATCCTACGTGGTATAAAAGAGAAATATGAAGCTCACCACAAAGTACGTATAAAAGATGAGGCGATTATAGCTGCTGTTAATTTATCAGAGCGTTATATCACCAACCGTTTCTTACCAGACAAGGCAATTGACCTTATGGATGAAGCTGCGGCTAAACTAAGAATGGAGATCAACTCTAAACCAGAAGAACTAGACGTATTAGATCGTAAGATTATGCAGTTAGAAATTGAAATTGAGGCGATTAAACGTGAGAACGATGAGGATAAACTTAAATCTCTTGGATTAGAAGTAGCTAACTTAAAAGAAGAAAGAAACGATATCTATAGCAAATGGCAATCTGAAAAAGAGGTTGTAGATAAGGTACAAGCTATCAAACAAGAAATAGAAACTTATAAGCTGGAAGCAGAAAAAGCAGAACGCGATGGTGACTATGGAAAAGTAGCTGAGCTTAGATATGGTAAGATAAAAGATGCTCAAGAAGAACTTGAGAAAGCACAAAAACAATTAGACGAAAACCAAAATGGTCAATCGCTAATTAAAGAAGAAGTTACAAGTGATGATATCGCTGAAGTAGTAGCGAAATGGACTGGTGTACCTGTTACTAAAATGCTTCAAAGTGAAAGAGAAAAACTACTTCACTTAGAAGAGGAGTTACACAAACGTGTAGTAGGTCAAGAAGAAGCAATTGAAGCGATTAGTGATGCAGTACGCAGAAGTCGCGCTGGATTACAAGACCCTAAAAAACCAATAGGTTCATTCCTATTCTTAGGTACTACTGGGGTTGGTAAAACAGAGTTGGCAAAAGCATTAGCAGAGTACTTATTTGATGATGAAAATGCGATGACTCGTATTGATATGAGTGAATATGGTGAAAGACACAGTGTAAGTAGATTAGTAGGAGCGCCTCCAGGATACGTAGGATATGATGAAGGTGGTCAATTAACAGAAGCTGTACGTAGAAAACCTTACTCAGTAGTGTTATTAGATGAGATTGAGAAAGCACACCCTGATACATTTAATATCTTACTTCAAGTTTTAGATGAAGGACGTCTAACAGACAATAAAGGACGTTTAGCTGACTTTAAAAACACAATCATCATCATGACTTCTAATATGGGTAGTCATATCATCCAAGAGAAGTTTGAGAATGCTACGAATATGGAGCAGGCTTCTGAAGATGCTAAAGTGGAAGTACTAAACGAATTGAAACAACAAGTGCGTCCTGAATTCTTAAACCGTATAGATGAAGTAGTGATGTTTACTCCATTGAGCAAAAACAACATCTTACAGATTGTAGATATACAACTACAAAGTGTATTCAAAATGCTTGCTCAACAAAACATACATATGGAAGCTACTGCGGAAGCTAAAGAGTTCTTAGCTACTAAAGGCTTTGATCCTGAGTTCGGTGCACGCCCTGTAAAACGTGTAGTACAAAAAGAAGTGTTGAACCGCTTGTCTAAAGAAATCTTATCTGGTAATGTAAAAGCAGATAGTATGATCTTGTTAGACTCGTTTAACAACGAGTTGGTCTTCAGAAACCAACAATAACATTTCGGATTAGTTAGTGAATAGTTATAAAATGAAAACACCCTAAGTCTAGATGACTTAGGGTGTTTTTTATTGCGTATACTTTTAATTAGTATTCCCAAAGCATTAATCCTGCTTCATAACCAGCACCTAGTGTCCAAAACAAAATCTGCTCTCCTTGTTTAATCTTCCTTACTCTTCGCTGATATTGATCTAATGCTAAAAAAGGACTTGACGAACCAGTATATCCTAATTCATGAGAATAAAAAGGCACTTTATCATCACCTAAATTAAAATACTCTTTGATTAATTGTACATTTTTATAAGAAAACTGAGAAAACATAAACAAATCTATATCTTCTACACTCATTTTATTTCTCTCTAAAAATAATAATAGTTCTTTCTTTATGAAGTCCACACTTCCCATTCCGTCAAAGGAGCGATCCCATACTAATACATCTTCATTCTTAAACTGAGAAAAGCCAGCTGGCGGATAAGACACTGTATCAGCAATATCACTATCTGTATGATACATTACATCCTTAAGTCCTATACTTTCTCCATCCTTATCAAGAATAAAAGCAAAAGCAGAATCAGAAAAACAAAATGCTGTAATTGGATTATTATTATCTACTATACGACATAGATTCTCTGCACATACAATTAATGCTCTCTGCATATTAGGAGTACATTGCAAATATTTAGTCAACTGATCTAACGCTATAAATGCTCCAATGCAATTGGCATTTAAATCAAAACACATAGTTTTCTTCTTTGCATTCAACATTTGATGCAACTTGATAGAAGCTGATGGTACTAAAAGCTCTGGTGTAGCAGAAACTAAAGCAATAACATCAATATCTTCAATATGCAAACCACATTCTTTTAATGCTCCTTTTGCAGCTTTGGTAGCCATAGTAAGTGTTGTTTCTGTAGAATTTCGATCTAGAATAAATCTTTTTTTCCTTCCAAGACTCTGTTGAATTCTTTGCATTGGAATATTTCTTTGTTCAAAAGAAGCTATTACACACTCATTTGTTTCATAACTAGTTGGGTGATAAAAATAGGTCTGTTTTATTGTCATAATTATAAATTTTGATTGTAATTTAATTACATAAATTTATAAACCTTACTAGTTAAAAAACTAAAACCGTTGAATTTTAACACGAAAAACAATACTTTATAACATCTACTAATACCAACAAAAACAACAACTTATATAAAAAAACATTCTAAACACCTTTATTGAGTACCTTTTGTTTAAAAATAAAAGGTAGTAAATAGGGTTTTAAGTACCAATTAAAAACTTGTACTATCTATAACCTTTCCATTTTTAAATCTAATCTTACTCTTACCGTAATACCATGTCTCGATATCACCTTGTTCTTTTATATCTGTAGGATCTCCTTGTACAGCCCATACATCATTCTTACTCGCTCCTATTTTAAACGCTTTCTTTGTTTGAAACTCATCATTCAGATTATCTGTTTTAGAACTTGGTTTAGTAAGCTTTTCTTCTTTACTTACTTTAGTTGCCTCTACCTTCTTTTCTACAGAGATTTCCTTTTTTACTTCTTTTGCCTTATCAGTTACAGGTATTTCTTTCACACTTTCTGTATGTTGATGCTCCTTTTCTTTTTTTTCGGCAGTACAAACCTCTCTTCTTACCTCTACAGGCTTCACTTCTACTTTCTTTATAGTCGCTTTAGGTTTTGGCAATTCTTGCTCAACAATCACTGTTTCTTTAATCTCTGTATCTTCACTCTCATTAAATGTATAGTAAACTAAATACCCTCCTAAAACAACGATAATACCAATAACCACAAATAAGAAAATATAGGCATTATTACTTCCTGTATCTACCATCTTTTCTTTCTTTTTAGAGATTTCTTGTTTATCCTCAGGTCTAGAATAGACAGGTACCTCATAGCCATTCGCTATATTATACTTTTCTCTCTTTTCTCTATCTCCTAATGTAGCATAAGCTTCATTCAGTTGTTCGAACATCGTCTTATAGAATAAACTACTCGGATTCTTATCTGGACTATAACGCTCATATAAAGACTGAAAAGCACGCTTAAGCTCTTCCTCTGATACGGTAGGATTAACTCCTAACACTCTATAATAATTAACCTTATTCATTTAAACAAATCAATTTATTAACAAAATTAACAATAACAAGTCGATATAAGTTTAAATAAACAAATACTTTTATTACAAAATCAAGTGATTATAAAAAATTTTACTTCTTTATAAATTGTGGATTTTTAGGTTGAAAGATATTTTGTAACTTTCTAGATAGACGCTTTAAAGTATTAGAGTGTTTAAGGTAGTAAGGTATTTGATCCAGAGGAATACTTCTAACATTAGCGATCACTTCATCTACTGTATAATTATGCATAAACGCTTTTTTTAACCAATCAGATATAAAATCATCCCATTGTTCTTTATTTCCCCAATAATGACCAATAATATGATCTGCAGGTGTCATATCTCCAGTAGAATTAAAAGCTAAAGAAAAAGCAAGTTGCTCTTTTGTAAATGCTTTAATACCTGCTTGACACATCTGATCTGTTATATCTAAAGCTAGTGAAATACTTGAAAAGTTACTTTTTGACACTCCTAGAACACCAGCATTCCACATACAGGTATCTTCTGTAATAAGAATTCCTCCATAAGTATTACCTTTCAATTCTTTCCAAAATCTCTTTCCTGTTTTCGTAGTAAATTTATTGAGCTGCCCTTCATCTATATGCATAATACTTGTTCCTTGTTCTAGTTTATCTCTTAGAGGTGTTAATGAATTATAAACAAAAGTATCTACATCTAGGTACAATAAATCTTTCTCTGGATACTGCTGAGCGATATACTCTAATGCCTTTATTTTTACTCTAAACATATATTGGTACTTCCCTAACCAATCTTTAACAAGATCCTTATCTAAAGATTCTACCGTTATTCTTCCCTTTAATTGATTAAACAGAGAAGGTTCTTCAGTCAATACAATAATATTATCACTTGCTCCTTTATAAGCCAATACGGTATATATAGAGAAAAAAACTTGTTGATAATAACTCATCTTATTACCAAAAACCAAATAAACAATATTCATACTCTATTTTAAATTTGAAATAAAATTACAATTATATTTCGAAGTTATTATTGTTGTATAAATGAAAAAAGATCTTCATCCTGATAGGATAAGATCTTTTCTACTTCATCTATTCTATTATTTATACAGCCAGTTCCTTTACTATCTGATGCCACATAATAGGTAGGTCTGTAATACTACTCCATTTTTCGAAACCTATATTCTTCACAATCATCACAGCATCTGAAATCTGTTTTTTGGAAGTACTCTTGTTGACAATTGATTGCGCTATACTACTCAATTGACTAAATGCCTTTGTCTCCTCTATTTTCATAATCATTCAGTTTAATGAAACCTCTTCTCTTTTACTTATAATTTATCATTTATAAGATATTTTTTGTTTTATAATTCTTTTATTAAGATACTCCTTTTTAGAGTAATAAAAAAACTTATAGGCTAATTCATTTTGATTTTAACTTATCTTTTTTACTCTCTTAATTAAAAAAGTCATAATTTAGAAAAGAACAAATACAGAAGGTTATGAGTCACAAAAAATTATTTGCTGGCAGTGAGATTATCGTTCTCGCAGTAAGAAATCTCTTAGATGAAAATAATATTCCCTACATAATTAGAGATGATATACAATCAGCTATCGGAATTGGAGCAGGAACACTTGACAGAGCAGTACATATCTTAGTCGATGAAGAAGACTTAGATAAGGCTAAAGAATTATTAATCGAAAACGACTTTACAGAGTAAAATAAAAAAGGTTCACAGATTTAACTGTGAACCTTTACTCTTTAGAGAAAACACCTCTATATATCAGATAACTTTCTATTGATAATATGATCAAAATAATCTTGGACAAAAGCCTTACACTTCATTTCTGCTTCTTCCATTTCTTTATTCTTCTCTTTGATTAAGTTTTTAGTAAGCCCTTTATCTTTTATATCATAAAAGCCTGTTACTTTAATGCCATTAAATCGGACAATATAATTACCTGTTTGATAAGTTATTTCGTTAGCTCCATAACTTACTGTAAAACGATCACTTGTAGTATCGTTAAGCAAACTACTCCCCCAACTTCTAAAAGGTTGATCATAACCGATTAAATCTAAAATAGTAGGATATATATCCATTTGTTGTGCCAATCGATTATCTACCCCTTTTAACCTCTCATCAGGCGTATAAATCATAATAGGAATAGCAGTTCTATTTACTAATTCCTTATACTTATCATAATAAATCTGATTAGTATGGTCCGCTGTGATAATAAAAATAGTATTCTTAAACCATGGTTCTTTACTACTCTCTTCAAAAAAACGCTTAAACGCATAATCAGTATAACCTATAGGTCCATGTATCTCAAGATTACCTTTGGGAAATTTCCCTATATGCTGTTCTGGTATTCTAAAAGGCTCATGTGAAGATACTGAAAACAATGTTGCGAAAAAAGGTTCTTTCTTCTCGTTTAATGTTTTACTCATAAACTGAAAGAAAGGTTCGTCCCAGATCCCCCATGTACCATCAAAATCATCATCATTATCATACTCAGTCATTCCGTAGTAATGATCATACCCTAATATATTTCCAAATCCTAAAAATCCCATTGAACCATTCACCGCACCATGAAAGAAAGAAGTATCATACCCCTGACTATTCAATATAGACACTACAGATTCTATCTTCTGGTTAGGGAATGGAGAAGAAGTAAAAGCATCCTTAAAAGAAGGAATACCTGCTAAAATAGAAGGAATAGCATGAATCGATTTATACCCATTAGCAAAGGCATTAGGATATATCAAACTATGCTTAGCCAAAGAATCTATAAAAGGAGTGTAGCTCTTATAGTTTGGAATATCTGTCCCTTCATTAAAGGCTCCAATATACTCACGTCCAAAACTCTCCGTTATGAATAATACGATATTAGGAGTACTTGGTTCATTGACATTATATTGTTTTACATCATTAATGTATTTTTCTAATGTCTTTTTATCCATATAGTTCACTTCCTTATAACTACTCTTCCCTATCGTTCTTAAGATTGTGAACGGAGTATTTAAGACTACATCCCCATGCTCTGGCTTAGTAGTATGTCGATTGGCATCTACTATATTTATTGGTCTAGTTTTCTTAGTCACACCTCCTCTTATACCAGAGACTACACCAACTACTGAAATTACTACTATAAAAGCAGTAGATATATAATAGCGACTAGTAGATTCTTCTCTTTTGACAGGTTTTATTTTAACTCTAGTATATAAATAAATCCACAAAGCAGAACATATAAGAAACAAAACTAAAGCATGCCAATAACTAAATAGAAAGTTAAACAATAACGTTGCTTTATTAGACTCATGTTCTAAACTATCCATCACAGCTACGGTGGTTCTAGACTGGATAAATCTATAGTAAATAAGGTCTACAAAGTTAGTAGCATAAGCTAGTAAATTAGGAATGAAATAAGCAAAGAAAACAACTTTCTGATAATTAGGTTTGGTATTTATAAAAACAGGAGCTATTGATAATAAGATGAACAAAATACTCATATAGAATATAGATGCACTATCAAATGATAAGGCGTAAAAAGATAGTGATAAAAATTGTCCAACGGAATCAATGCTTAATAAATCTGCGTTATAAAAATAAAATAACAATCGAGCAATAAAGTAAAAAACAAAAGCAAGAAATAATCTATACAACATCACTTTTACTTCATAGGCTCTAAATTTATTAGAAGTCATAGAATTGTAAGGTTTATATTTAAAAAAAGTTGGGCAAATTTAACCAAAACTCAGCGCTAAAAAGTTAATCTAAAGCAAGTTTAAGATTTACATTTTTTTTTAATACAATTTTCACATAAATACACAATACCAATAACTTACACTTTTAATTTAAATTAATAAATTTATTCATCATCCTGTACAAAAACACCTAATTAAACACTATCATTTCACCCAAATAAACACATATAGACTAACAGCATTATTTTTTAATAATACTAGCTACAATAACGTTTTGTATTAAACTCAACATTAATATTACTAACACAAGATTAATACTTCTTTTAATTTCAAAATTTTTAGATAAAACAATCAAATAAATTCATAAACAAAGAATTACTCCTAAAAACTTTTAATAAAAAAAGTTTCTTAAAAAGAAAATAGCACCTTGATTAAGGTGCTATTTATAATACTTATCTATCTAATCGCTTATCTATAATACGTTCAAAATAGTCTTGAATAAAGGCTTTACACTTTATTTCGAGTCTTTCCATTTCCTTATTCTTTTGACCGATTAAATTTTTCTTTAATCCCTTATCTTTAATATCAAAGAACCCTGTCACCTCTTTCCCATTAAACCTTACGATATAATTTCCTTCTTGGTAAGTGTATTCATTACCTCCATAATTAATCGTATATGGAGTCGTTATTGTATCATTAACTAGACTTCTTCCCCAGCTTCTAAAAGGTTTATCATACCCTATTAGATCTAGTACAGTAGGATAAATATCTATCTGCTGAGCTAATCTCTTATCTACTCCTTTTAATCTCTCATCTGGTGTATAGATAAGTATAGGCACTGCAGTACGATTAACAAGCTCTTTATATTCATCATAGGCGATCTGATTAGTATGATCCGCAGTGATGATAAAAATTGTATTCTTAAACCATGGTTCTTTACTGCTCTCTTCAAAGAATTTCTTAAAAGCATAATCCGTATATCCCACTGTCTTATGGATAGGCACATCTCCTATAGGGAATTTCCCTTCATACTGAGCAGGAATATTAAATGGCTCATGAGAAGACACGGTAAAAATAGTAGCAAAGAAAGGTCCTTTCTTTTCATTTAATGTAGTGCGCATATATTGGAAGAAAGGTTCGTCCCAAATCCCCCAAGTACCATCGAAGTCATCATCATTATTATACTCTGTCTTTCCATAGTAGTGATCATACCCTAAGATATTACCGAATCCTAAGAACCCCATAGATCCATTAGGAGCACCATGGAAGAAAGATGTATCATATCCTTTAGACTTCAGTGTAGACACTAGTGATTCGATCTTCTGCTTCGGATAAGGCGATGATGTAAATGCATCTTTAAACGAAGGAATACCCGCGATGACAGATGACACACCGTGAATAGACTTATAGCCATTAGCGAATGCATTAGGGAATATTAAACTATGCTGAGAAAGCGAATCTATAAAAGGAGTATAACTCTTATAGTTTTTAATATTCATATCTTTATTAAAAGCTCCTATATACTCACGTCCATAACTTTCTGTGATAAACAATACTATATTAGGAGTGCTAGGTTCATTAGTATGATACTGCTTCACCCCACTTATATTTTGGTTAAGTGTAGCTTCATCCATATATTCTACTTTCTTAAAACTAGTCTTACCGATTGTTCTCAAGATAGCGAATGGAGTATTTAATACAATATCTGCATGTTCTGGTTTCTCTACATGTCGATTTGCATCTATAATATTCAATGGTCTAGTTGCTTTCTTCAGATCCCCTCTTACTCCTGCCACAAAGCCCACTCCTGTCACAATAATAATCAAGACAGTAGATAACCAATAAGACTTCTTATCCTCAACTTTCAAAAATCGAGTAAACTTCACCTTGGTATACAAGTACACCCATAGCACACATAGTACAATACAAATAAGAAAAACATGCCAATAATTAACCAAGAAGTTAAAAAACAATTGTCCCTTATTTGACTCGTGTTCTAAACTGTCGAAAACAGCTATAGTAGTACGAGCATAAATAAATCTATAGTAAATAAAATCAATAAAATTAGTAGAATACGCTATCAAGTTAGGAATGATATAGGCGTAAAACACGACCTTCTGATACCCTTTTTTTGTATTGATAAATAAAGGCAGAATAGATAATAATATAAATAATATATTTACATAAAAAATAGCCATCCTATCAAACGTGATACCGTGATACGCTAATTCTAAAAACTGACCAAAAGAGTCTACATTTAATAAATCACTATTATAAAAGTAAAATAGTGTACGAGCAATAAAGTAAAAGAAGAAAGCTAAGAATAACCTATACCCCAGTACTAATACTTCATTCAATCGATATCGATTAGAAATCATATTGTTATTTTTTTAAAAACACAAACTTAATCATTTCTATTCGGACTTCTATTAGCATTTAGAAGCATTTTATATCCAAACTAAAGAAAATTTAAGAAAAATTATACCTTTCGTACTAACAACAATCCTCTATAATCTTTATCTAAAGATAGAACATTCTTTTACAAAACATTCTGTCTTCCTACATACATCTCCCTACTAACAACGCGATTAGTAAGATATCACTCCGATATATCTCAATAAATAACGGACTCACTATGGACTCATAACGGACTCACTACGGACTTACCTACTATAATTATATAGTGATAATAGGGCGATACAGCATACCCAATCTCTTAAGGACACTAATATTCAATAATAGTTTTCAGTGATTATATCAAAATATAATGAAGTGTCTACTTATTTTTTTACTATATTTATAAAAGTTGATTTACAATGACTTAAGCTCTAAGTACAATCATCATCAAGCACAATATAGAAAATGAATAATGTAGTTTAGTAGAAAATCAACTACGAGAATTGCAAATAAACCAGATAAAAATTGCTAAGTACATACTAAATACGAGAAATCTTATATTTTTTTTGTACTTTGCGTTAGCTAATTAATGATAATATGGTAAATCCTACAAGACTTTTTGATATTCCTTATTTGCAGAATGAACACTTTCCTCTGGCTGCAGCTTTAGTTACTAAGGTGAACGGAGTATGGGAAAAAACATCCTCACAGGAGTATATAGATAAGGCTAATATGGTTTCGCGTGCCTTACTACGTCTAGGCATAGAAGCAAATGATAAAATAGCTGTCATCTCTACTAATAACCAAACTAAATGGAATCTTTTAGATATTGGTATTTTACAAATTGGCGCTCAGAATGTGCCTATCTATCCTACCATTGCAGCTGAAGACTATCAGTACATTCTTAGTCATGCAGAAGCAAAATACTGTGTAGTATCAGATCAAGAAATTTATAACAAATTAATAAGTGTTAAAGATCAACTACCACTTCTACAAGGTATTTGTTCTTTTGAACATATAGAAGGATGCAAAACTTTTGATGAGATTCTTGAATTAGGAAGAGATACTTCTAATCAAGAAGAAGTGGATCGCATTAAAGATTCTATCACACCAGATCACTTAGCTACGCTAATCTACACCTCTGGTACTACGGGTAGACCTAAAGGTGTGATGCTGTCTCATAATAACATCTTATCTAATGTAATAGGTAGCTGGGATAGAGTTCCTTTTGGACGTGAAGATCACTATAAAGCTCTTAGTTTCTTACCACTGTGCCACGTATTTGAAAGAATGCTGATTTATCTTTACCAATTCTCAGGTACTTCTATTTACTATGCGGAATCTATTGATAAAATGGGAGATAACTTAAAAGAAGTTAGTCCTAATGTCATGACAGTAGTACCGCGTTTATTAGAAAAAGTATATGATAAAATCTTTGCTAAAGGATCTTCTCTTACTGGTATTAAAAAACGTATTTTCTTCTGGGCTCTTGAACTAGGATTCCAATATAAACCATATAATAGAAGCGCCTTCTATAACTTCCAACTAAAAATAGCTAGAAAACTAGTATTTAGTAAATGGCAAGAAGGACTAGGAGGTCAAATGAAAATCATTGTTTCTGGTAGTGCTCCACTTCAGGCTCGCCTATCTAAAGTATTCAATGCTGCTGGTATTCCTGTAATGGAAGGATATGGTCTTACTGAGACTTCTCCTGTTATATCAGTAAACGATGCTCGTAATGGAGGATTGAGATTCGGAACAGTAGGTCGCCCTTTAAGTAATGTAGAGGTAAAGATAGCGGAAGACGGAGAGATCTTATGTAAAGCTCCTAACGTGATGATGGGGTACTTTAAAGACGAAGAAAAAACAAATAGCGTTATAAAAGACGGATATTTCCATACAGAGGACATTGGTAAAATAGACGAAGATGGTTTCTTACACATCACTGACCGTAAAAAAGAAATGTTCAAAACATCTGGAGGTAAATATGTAGCTCCTCAGATGATTGAAAATATGATGAAACAGTCTCGCTTTATCGAACAAATCATGGTCATCGGTGAAGGAGAAAAGATGCCTGCTGCTTTTATTCAGATAGATTTTGACTTCGTTAAAGAATGGGCACGTCGAAAAAGATATGATATCGGTACTACTAACGAAGAAATAGCAACGAATCAAAAAGTTATCGACCGCGTTGCAGAAGAAGTAGAAGCTGTAAATAAAAAATTCGGTAAATGGGAACAAGTGAAAAAATTCGAACTTACTCCTGATGTGTGGAGCATTGACAGTGAGCACTTAACCCCTACTCTAAAACTACGTAGACGTATTATTCTTGAGAAACATAAAGACTTATACGACAAGATTTACAGAAGTTAATGACACAAAAAATCACTTAATCAAGAAATATTTCAAAAATAGTATGCACGCATACTATTTTTTTTTATATTTGAATTATTCTAAATGGTATGAAGAACACAACAATCGATTATATACTTAGAGCAACATGGCAGGCAGTGGCTAGAATGTATAATGAAGAAGCTGCTAAATACGATGCGACAATGTCACTTGCATTTGCACTACTAAGTATAGACAAAGAAGGTACCCCTTCTACTCTACTAGGCCCCAACATGGGGATGGAAGCTACGAGTCTTACTCGTACTCTAAAAAAATTAGAAGAAAACAAATTAATCACACGTGAAAAGAACCCTAATGATGGCCGTGGTGTGATTATAAAATTAACTCCTCTAGGCTTAGAGAAAAGAGAATTATCTAAAGCAAAAGTGAAACGCTTTAACGAAAAAATTCGAACTCAAATATCAGAGGAGAAAATTCAGCACTTTATGGAAGTAACTGAAGTTATCAATCAGTTAATCAACGACAAAAGTATATTTGAAGACAAATAATTTTTGTACCTTAAGAGAGTTAAATAATAGTATTAAAAACCAAAGAACAATAAATATGAAAAGAATAATTAAAAAGGTAGCCGTAGTAGGATCTGGTGTAATGGGATCAGCTATTGCTTGTCATTTTGCAAATATCGGATTAGAAGTATTGCTTCTTGACATTGTACCTAGAGAATTAACTCCTGAAGAGGAAAAGAAAGGTCTTACCCTAGAAAGTAAGATTGTTAGAAATAAAATAGCAAGTACTCACTTAGCTAATGCACTAAAATCTAAACCTGCTCCTATTTATTCTCAAGCTTTTGCTTCACGCATCGCTACAGGAAATATAGAAGATGATTTAGTAAAAATAAAAGATTGCGACTGGGTAATCGAAGTGGTAATCGAAAGATTAGACATTAAGAAATCTGTATTCGAGCAAATCGAGAAATACAGAAAACCAGGTTCATTAATTACATCTAATACATCTGGTATCCCAATGAAATTAATGGTAGAAGGCCGTTCAGAAGATTTCCAAAAACACTTCTGTGGAACACACTTCTTTAACCCACCTAGATATTTACAATTATTCGAAATCATTCCTGGTCCTCATACAGCTCCAGAAGTTATCGAATTCTTCCAAAAATATAGTAGCTTATACTTAGGTAAAACTCCTGTATTATGTAAAGATACTCCTGGCTTTATCGGTAACCGTATCGGTGTATACTCTATGGCGATGGTAATGCAGTTGGCACAAGAGATTGGGTTGACTATTGAAGAAGCTGATACATTAACAGGTTCTATCCTAGGTCGTCCTAAGACTGGTACATTTAAACTAGGAGACTTAGTAGGTCTTGATACTGCTATTAACGTAACAAATGGCTTAAAACAAAACTGTCCTCATGACGCTATGATCCAAGAGGTAAAAGACAGTAAACCTTTAAACTTCCTATTAGAAAACAAATTCTTAGGTGATAAGTCTAGAAAAGGATTCTATTATAAAGAAGTAGACAAAGAGGGAAAAACAAATCGCTTCGCTCTTGACTTAGAAAAATTAGAATACCGTCCATTAGAACGTGCTAAGATTGCTGTACTAGAAACAGCAAAACAAGCTGGAGGTACTAAAGCTAAATTAGCTTTATTATTAGCAGATCAGACAAAAGCAGGTGAATTAATCAGAAAACACTTTGCTTCATTATTCGCTTACGTTTCTCAACGTGTTCCAGAAATTACAGATACCCTATTCCCTATCGATGATGCGATGCGTACAGGATATGCATGGAAGTATGGACCGTTCCAAACTTGGGACTTAGTAGGTCTTGAAAAAGGTATTGCTATCGTCGAAAAAGAAGGATATGTAGTAGCTGATTGGGTTAAAGAATTAGCTGTATCTGGAGCAAAGAGTTTCTATAAAGTAGAGAATGGTAAAAAGTTATTCTACAATCAAAACACTAAAACATTTGAACCAATCCCTGGACAAGATGCATTCATTATCTTAGATAATATTAGAACAACTAATAAGGTTTGGGGTAATAGTGAAGCATCACTTATTGACTTAGGTGATGGTATTGTGAACTTAGAGTTTCACTCAAAAATGAATACCATCGGTGGTGGTGTTTTAGCCGGATTAAACAAAGCTGTTGAAATTGCAGAAAAAGACTTTCAAGGACTTGTAGTAGGTAACCAAGGTAGTAACTTCTCAGTAGGTGCTAACTTAATGATGATTTTCATGATGGCTGCAGAGCAAGATTGGGATGAATTAAATATCGCTATCAAAACGTTCCAAGATACGATGATGAAAATGCGTTACTCTGGTATTCCAGTAGTTGCTGCTCCTCATGGTATGACATTCGGTGGTGGATGTGAGTTAAGCTTACACGCTGATAAGGTAGTCGCTGCTGCTGAAACCTATATCGGACTGGTTGAATTCGGTGTAGGACTTATCCCTGGTGGAGGTGGTTCTAAAGAGATGACAGTAAGAGCGTCTGATCTATACCGCAAAAACGATGTGGAATTAAATACACTACAAGAGCACTTCTTAACAATCGGTATGGCGAAAGTAGCTACCTCTGCTCAAGAAGCTTTTGACTTAAATATATTACAAAAAGGTAAAGATGTAGTAGTTGTAAATAAAGACTTACAATTAGCACAAGCGAAACGTGAGGCTTTAGTATTAGCTCAAGCTGGGTACACTCAGCCTGCTAAACGCAAAGATATTAAAGTACTAGGTCGTCAGGCTTTAGGTATGTTCTTAGTAGGAACTGACAGTATGATGGCTGGTAAATACATCTCTGAACACGATCGTAAAATAGCTAACAAATTAGCATATGTTATGGCTGGAGGAGATTTATCAGAAGCTACTTTAGTGACTGAACAATACTTACTAGATCTAGAAAGAGAAGCATTCTTATCACTATGTGGAGAGCGCAAAACTCTTGAAAGAATCCAGTATATGTTGAAAAATGGTAAACCATTAAGAAACTAATCTTTAACCAATTAAAAACGACAAAGAATATGAAAACTGCATATATAGTACAAGGATATAGAACAGCTGTAGGTAAAGCTCCTAAAGGAGTATTCAGATTTAAAAGACCTGATGAACTTGCTGCTGAAACTATTGAATATTTAATGAGTAAACTACCTGAATTTGACAAGTCACGTATTGATGATGTTATGGTAGGTAACGCTATGCCTGAGGCTGAACAAGGATTAAACATGGGACGTCTAATCTCTCTTATGGGATTAAAAATAGATGATGTACCTGGAGTTACAGTAAATAGATACTGTGCATCTGGTATAGAAACTATTGGAATGGCTGTTGCTAAAATCCAAGCTGGTATGGCTGATTGTATTATCGCTGGAGGAGCAGAAAGTATGAGTTATATCCCTATGGGAGGATACAAACCAACTCCTGATTATGGTGTAGCAAAAGAAGGACACGAAGATTACTACTGGGGAATGGGATTAACAGCTGAAGCGGTAGCCCATCAATTTAAAGTTTCTCGTGAAGATCAAGATGAGTTTGCTTTTAACTCTCATATGAAAGCTTTAAAAGCACAAGCAGATGGAAAATTTGATGATCAAATTGTTCCAATCAACATTAATGAAGTATTCATTAACGAAAAAGGTAAAAAAGATAGCAAATCATATACAATCACTAAAGATGAAGGCCCTAGAGCAGGAACTTCTATTGAGGCTTTAGCAAAACTAAGACCTGTATTTGCTGCTGATGGATCTGTAACAGCAGGTAACTCTTCTCAAATGAGTGATGGTGCTGCATTCGTTATGGTGATGTCAGAAGAAATGGTTAAAGAATTAAACATTGAGCCTATCGCTCGTATGGTTAATTATGCTGCAGCTGGTGTAGAACCACGCATCATGGGTATTGGTCCAGTAAAAGCTATTCCAAAAGCTTTAAAACAAGCTGGGTTACAACTAAAAGATATAGACCTATTCGAATTAAATGAAGCTTTTGCCTCTCAGTCATTAGCTGTAATTAGAGAACTAGGTATCAACCCTGATATCGTCAATGTAAACGGTGGTGCTATTGCGTTAGGACACCCTCTAGGATGTACAGGTGCTAAACTATCAGTACAACTATTTGATGAAATGAAACGTCGTGGATCTAAATACGGAATGGTAACGATGTGTGTCGGTACAGGACAAGGTGCTGCAGGAATCTATGAACTATTATAAAAGCTATTAACCCAATAAACGAAATATATTATGAGTAAAGATATCACAAGAGGAGGACAATTTTTAATTAAAGAAACTAAATACCAAGACGTATTTACTCCTGAAGACTTCACAGAAGAACAAATCATGATGCGTGATTCTGTAAAAGAATTCATTGATAAAGAAATATGGCCAAACAAAGAAAAGTTTGAGAAAAAAGATTACGCTTTCACAGAAGCTTCTATGCGTAAAGCTGGAGAATTAGGATTATTAGGTGTTGCTGTACCAGAAGCTTATGGAGGATTAGAAATGGGGTTCATTTCTACAATGCTGGTATGTGATTATATTTCAGGAGCAACAGGTTCTTTCTCAACTGCCTTTGGTGCTCATACAGGAATTGGCACAATGCCAATTACATTATATGGTAACGAAGAACAAAAGAAAAAATACGTTCCAAAATTAGCTTCAGGAGAATGGTTTGGTGCTTACTGTTTAACAGAACCAGATGCTGGATCTGATGCTAACTCAGGTAAAACAAAAGCTGTCTTATCAGCTGATGGGAAACACTACTCTATCACAGGACAAAAAATGTGGATCTCTAATGCTGGTTTCTGTAATGTATTTATCGTATTTGCACGTATAGAAGATGATAAAAATATCACAGGATTTATCGTAGAAAACGATCCTAGCAATGGAATTACTTTAGGAGAAGAAGAACACAAATTAGGTATTAGAGCATCTTCTACTCGTCAGGTATTCTTCAGTGAAACAAAAGTTCCTGTGGAGAATATGCTTTCAGAAAGAGGAAATGGTTTCAAGATTGCAATGAATGCATTAAACGTAGGACGTATTAAATTAGCTGCTGCTTGTTTAGATTCTCAACGCCGTTTAATCACGCAATCAGTAAAATATGCTAATGAGCGTATCCAATTTAAAACACCAATTTCTACTTTTGGTGCTATTCGCACTAAACTAGCAGAGATGGCTACAAATGCTTATGTAGGTGAAGCTGCTTCATATAGAGCTGCTGCTTCTATTGAAGAAAGAATTAACCAACGTGTTGCTGAAGGAAATTCACATCAAGAGGCTGAATTAAAAGGAGTAGAAGAATTCGCTATTGAGTGTTCTATCCTTAAAGTAGCAGTGTCAGAAGATGTTCAATCATGTGCTGATGAAGGAATCCAAATCTTCGGAGGAATGGGATTCTCAGAAGACACACCTATGGAAAGTGCATGGAGAGATGCTCGTATATCTCGTATCTATGAAGGAACAAACGAGATTAACCGTATGCTAGCAGTTGGAATGTTAATCAAAAAAGCAATGAAAGGACATGTAGATTTATTAGGTCCTGCTATGAAAGTAGCTGATGAATTAATGAGTATACCAAGCTTTGATGTACCTGATTATTCTGAATTATTTGCAGAAGAGAAAGAAATGATCAGCAAACTGAAACAAGCTTTCTTAATGGTAGCTGGTAGTGCTGTTCAAAAATATGGTCCAGACCTAGATAAACACCAAGCATTATTAATGGCTGCTTCTGATATGATGATTGAAATTTATATGGCAGAAAGTGCTATCCTTAGAACTGAGAAATTAGCGAAGTTAAAAGGAGAAGAGAATATCAAAGAACAAATCGCTATGGCTCAATTATACTTATATCACGCTGTAGATATCATCGGAGCAAAAGGAAAAGAAGGTATCGCTTCTTTTGCTGAAGGTGATGAACAACGTGTAATGCTAATGGGACTACGCAGATTTACAAAATATGTAAACTTACCAAATGTAAATGCACTTAGAGAAACTATTGCAACGAAATTGGTAGAGTCAAACGAATATGTATTCTAGTACGAATACAAACGATTTGGTTTAGTTTGTTTGAAAAAAACCGCTACTTTTCTTATGAAAAGGGCGGTTTTTTATTTTATAACACAAATAAGAAACCTTTCTATCATCTTAAAAAAGAAACAATTCATAAATAAAAAACGAAAAATCAGCACTTTGCAAAAATTTGTTCAAAATATTTCATCTTTTGTTTCACTATAATCATCTAAAAAGTTTACTTTTGCACCATAATTTTTTTATACTTAAAAGATATTTACTGTGGAAAACGCAAATGCTTTAAAATTGATTAAAAAGATTCAATCAGATTTAATTTCTGATGGTCTTGTTGTAGAAAACATTGTAGCAGATTTACAAAAACTTAGAGAGTTTGCTCTACTTGAAGAAAAACCAGTGTTAGTTAAATCTATTCGTTTAGCTTATGAGCACATTCAAAACAACAAAGCTTTTTTAATTGCAATACCATCTGATGAGCCGATCGAAGAAGAAGGAGAAGAAGGGGCAACTGCAGTTGAGAAAGAATCTAAGAATGACTTAGAAAGTTTACAGTACTTATTATCTTTATACAAAGACATTAATAACAAACATAACTTAGAAGACTTAAAAGATTACAACAATCGTTTATTAGATTTCTAATTAAAATGTTAATCTAAATATAAAAGCCTATCAGAACTCCTGTTAGGCTTTTTTTGTTTCTATTTTAAAACTATATTAGCATACTTAAAACTTCTAATTTAATTAAGATGCTAAAGACATTTAAAATTGTTGCGCTGCTTGAAGGTTTATCTCTACTAGCACTTTTGTTTATCGCTATGCCCTTAAAATACTTTCTACACAAACCAGAAATGGTAAGTAAAGTCGGAATGGCACATGGAGTATTGTTTATACTATATATAGTAATGGCTACAGTACTTAAAAGTGATGAAAAATGGAGTATGAAAAAGTATGGCCTTATCTGTCTAGCTTCAATTGTTCCATTTGGTACTTTTATCATGGAAAAAAAACTTCTTGAAAGTAAAGCATAAAAAAATAAGTCTGTACAGACTTATTTTTTTTTATATATATCTACCGCATCAGTTATAATATCTAAATGATCAAAAGCTAACTGTGGTAAATCATCTATATTAAACCATTTCAATTCTTTAGCGTCATCAGCAGCTTCACCAATAACCCCCTCTCCTACTTCTGCCCAAAAAGCTACAGTCACCATGTGCGATCTTGGATCTCTAAAAGGTTTCCCATATGCTTTAATTTGAGTAAGTTGATTCAGGTCGATTGACGTTTCTTCACGTAATTCACGCTTTGCTGCAATCTCTAAATCTTCATTTTCGTCTACAAAACCACCAGGTAAAGCCCAATAATCACGAAACGGTTCATTTTTGCGCTTTATTAATAATATCTGTGAAATATTTAAATATTTTTTAAACAATACTACATCTACAGTAACGAATATCTTCGAAACATATCCCATATTATACAATTTTTATGAAACAAAAGTACTAAAACTATCCTTTTTTACAAAAAAACAACATTTTATCTTTCTATTACAAATCTTTGCCTTATATTTGCTCCATAAGCGATTAGTAAAAAAACTGATTATTTTAATCATGTTTAATGGAAATTAAAAAGACAACTATGAAAAAATTAACATTACCGTTATTGGCTTCTGTATTAGCTTTTGGTGCTGTTCATGCTCAAAGTCCTTACAACAAATGGTCTATTGACTTAAATGGAGGATTTGCTAAACCAGCTAGAGCAGGTCAATCTGCTGAAACATTCAAAAACTTACACTTAGATGGAGGTGTACGTTATAGCTTAAACAACAAATTTGGTATTAAAGCTTCTTTTGGCTATGATAAATTAGACAACTGGACTAATGATGCTGATTTAAACACTAACCACTACAGAACAAGCTTAGAAGGGGTTGTTAACGTTGGAAGACTTTTAAACTTCGAAACTTGGACTAAAGTATTAAACGTACAAGCTCACGCTGGGGGAGGTTACTCTTGGATGAACGGAGATGCATTCTCTGGAACAGACAATATGGGACACTTAATGGCTGGATTAACTGGTCAAATTAAAGTTCACCCACGTGTTGCATTAAACGCAGACTTTACAGTTATTCAAAACTTAGAGCAAAACAAAAACTGGAATGGTGTAGGTACAACTAACCGTTCTATCGCTCAAGGAACTATGTTTAACGCTTCTGTTGGAGTTTCTATCTATTTAGGTAAAAATGCTCAACACGCTGATTGGTATACTGAAGCAGAACAAGAAAATGCTTTATTAGCTGAATTAGATGGAAGAGTATCTAAAGTAGAAAGCATGTTAGTTGACTCTGATGGAGACGGTGTGCCAGATTACTTAGATCTAGAGCCTAATACACCAGCTGGTGCTTTAGTTGATTCTAGAGGTAGAAATATCGATAAAAACAACAACGGTATCGCTGATAACATCGAAGCTTTCATCGCTGAGAAATATGGTAACCAACCAGAGCAAGCTGTTGCAGGTAACGATTCTAACATGATTAAAGAATTAATCAACAAAGGATATGTTGCTGCTTATTTTGACTTTGATAAAACTCAACCAACAAACGTTGACGGAATCAATTTCATCGTTAACTACTTAAAAGCTAATCCAAATGCTTCTGTTGAAGTTATGGGTTATGCTGATGCAGTAGGAAACAAATCTTACAACAATAAGTTATCTGAAAGACGTGCTAACGCAGTTAAAGATATCTTAGTTAAATCTGGAGTTAGTGCTTCTAAAGTTTCTGCTAAAGGAAACGGAATCGATGACGCAGTGTCTAAAGATTCAGCTGCAGCTCGTAGAATTGCAAGAAAAGTTGTATTCAAAATTAACTAAATTTAGAATTCAATCTAATCATATTAAAGCGCAAGATTATTCTTGCGCTTTTTTTATTTTTAATAAGTAACTTTGTATACTTATTAAATCAACTATGAAATTCAAATTAAATTCAGAGTATAAACCAACAGGGGATCAACCTGAAGCAATAAAAAAACTTGCTCAGGGAATCAATGCAGATGAAAAATACCAAACATTAGTTGGAGTTACTGGTTCTGGAAAAACATTTACTGTTGCAAATGTTATTAACGAAGTAAACAGACCTACACTAATACTTGCTCACAACAAAACATTAGCAGCACAACTATACACAGAATTCAAAAGTTTTTTCCCTAATAACTCAGTAGAGTATTTTGTCTCATACTATGACTACTACCAACCTGAAGCATTCTTACCTGTTACAGGTACCTATATAGAAAAAGATCTATCTATCAATGAAGAACTAGAAAAAATGCGATTAAGCACTACTTCTGCCCTACTTTCAGGAAGAAGAGATATTATTGTAGTAGCATCTGTTTCTTGTTTATACGGTATAGGTAACCCTATTGAGTTCCAAAAAAACGTAATCACTCTTGAATTAGATCAACAAATAAGCAGAACAAAACTGTTACATAGATTAGTACAAAGTTTATATGCTAGAACTGAAGCCGAATTCACCCCAGGAACTTTTAGAATAAAAGGAGATACAGTAGAAGTATTCCCTAGTTATGCAGACAATCCATTTAGAATACATTTTTTTGGAGATGAAATTGAAGATATTGAAGTATTCAATCCCTCAACTTCTGCTGTAATAGAGAAATACACCAACCTTAATATTTATCCAGCTAATATGTTTGTAACATCGCCAGATGTACTACAAAAAGCTATATGGGAAATACAACAAGACCTTGTTAAACAAGTTGATTACTTCAAAGAAATAGGAAAACACTTAGAAGCTAAACGTCTAGAAGAACGTACTAACTTTGATTTAGAAATGATCAGAGAGCTCGGCTATTGTTCTGGTATTGAAAACTATTCAAGATACCTAGATGGCAGAGAACAAGGAACACGCCCATTCTGTTTACTAGATTATTTCCCAGATGATTATCTAATGGTTATCGATGAGAGTCACGTTACTGTATCACAAGTACATGCCATGTATGGAGGTGATAGATCTCGTAAAGAAAATCTAGTAGAATATGGATTCAGACTACCTGCCGCACTAGACAACAGACCTCTTAAATTCGAGGAATTTGAAGCAATGCAAAATCAAGTAGTATATGTTTCTGCAACCCCAGCTGATTATGAATTACAAAAATCAGAAGGTATTTATGTAGAGCAATTAATCCGTCCTACTGGATTACTTGACCCCATAATCGAAATTAGACCGACAGAAAATCAAATAGATAATTTAATCGAAGAAATCCATTCAAGAGTTGAAAAAGATGAAAGAGTATTAGTCACTACTCTAACCAAAAGAATGGCTGAAGAACTAGCTAAATATTTCACTCGTGTAGGAATAAGATGTAGATATATTCATTCAGATGTTGACACGTTAGAGCGTGTTGAAATTATGCAAGATTTACGAAAAGGATTATTTGATGTATTAATTGGAGTAAACTTATTAAGAGAAGGACTAGACTTACCCGAAGTTTCTCTAGTAGCTATTTTAGACGCTGATAAAGAAGGTTTTCTTAGAAGTCATAGATCACTTACACAAACTGTTGGAAGAGCCGCTAGAAACGTAAATGGAAAAGCAATTATGTATGCAGATAAAATTACAGATAGCATGCAAAAAACTATAGATGAAACAAACTATAGACGAGAAAAGCAGATGAATTTCAACAAGAAGCACAACATCACTCCTACTGCTATTAACAAAAAAATATCTAGTGAATTAGTCAAAGCTTCTTATGAAGACATCCAAAAAGAAACTATTCTTCAAGCAGCAGAAGAAACTCTTAAATACAAATCCAAAGCTGATATAGAAAAAATAATAAGAGAGAAGAGAAAAGAAATGGAAAAAGCTGCTAAAGACTTAGATTTTATCAATGCAGCTCGTTTAAGAGACGAAATAAAAGCTTTAAAAGATAAACTGTAGATAATTTAATTACCTTTGCAAAAATAGATAGAATGAATAATAACGACATATTAAAGAAACTGAGAGTTGCTTTACAATTACGCGACGATCAAATAGTAGAAATTTTAGAATTAGTTGATTTTAGAATTTCAAAAGGTGAAATTGGTAACTTTTTTAGAAATGCTGACCATCCTAAATACATAGAATGTGGAGATCAAATTCTAAGAAACTTTCTAAATGGTTTAGTAATTCACTTAAGAGGAACAAAAGAAGCCCCTAAGAATCCATTAGAAGTATTAGCTTCCAATAAGTCTGAAATAAAACCATTTAAACAACAGACAACGGACAAGAAAACTAAACCAGCGCCTAAAAAAGAAGGAAACTCAGGTAAAAACGTAGATTTCAAAAAGAAGACTACTTCTAATAAAAAGACTACTCCTAAATCACCATTAGCAGGAATCAAATTCAAAAATGGAAAAAAATAAAAATAAAGCTATTCTTTAAAAGAATAGCTTTATTTTTTTATCTCTCCTATAAAAACACATAATAAAAAAGGCCAGCTCAAATGAGCTAGCCTTTTTTATATTCTTTTATCTAAATTATGATAAAGCCACTTTTACTTGGTCTGCAGCTTCCTGGAAAGCAATAGCAGATAAAATAGGCATACCTGATTGATCGATAATTTCTTTTGCTAATTCAGCATTAGTTCCTTGTAAACGAACGATGATTGGCACTTTAATATCGTCACCCATGTTCTTGTATGCATCAACAACACCTTGAGCAACACGGTCACAACGAACGATACCTCCAAAGATGTTAATTAAAATAGCTTTTACGTTAGGATCTTTTAAGATAATACGGAAAGCGATTTCAACACGTTTAGCATCAGCAGTTCCTCCTACGTCTAAGAAGTTAGCAGGTTCGAAACCAGCATACTTAATTAAGTCCATAGTAGCCATTGCTAATCCAGCACCGTTAACCATACATCCTACAGTACCATCTAAATCCACATAGTTTAATCCTGCTTCTTTAGCTTCTACTTCGATAGGTCTTTCTTCAGTAACGTCTCTGTACTCAGCATAAGTTTTTTGTCTGTATAATGCATTATCATCTAAAGTCACTTTAGCATCAACAGCTAAAATTTTATCATCAGAAGTTTTTAATACAGGGTTAATCTCGAACATTGAAGAATCACTTCCAATGTATGCTCTATATAAAGCATCTACGAACTTAACCATTTCTTTGAAAGCATTTCCAGATAATCCTAAGTTAAAAGCAATTCTTCTAGCTTGGAATCCTTGTAATCCAACTGCTGGATCGATTTCTTCTTTGAAGATTAAGTGTGGAGTTTTCTCAGCAACTTCTTCGATATCCATACCTCCTTCAGTAGAATACATAATCATGTTACGTCCTTTAGCTCTATCAAGTAGTACAGACATGTAAAACTCGTTAGTTTCGCTTTCTCCAGGGTAGTAAACATCCTCTGCTACTAAAACACGGTTAACTCTTTTTCCTTCTGGTGGAGTTTGTGGAGTAATTAAATCCATACCGATAATCTTACCAGCGATTTCTTTTACTTCGTCTAAGTTTTTAGCCAACTTAACTCCTCCTCCTTTACCTCTTCCTCCTGCATGGATCTGAGCTTTAATTACATACCAACTTGTACCAGTTTCTTCTGTAAGTTGTTTTGCTTTTTCAACTGCTTCTTCTGCGTTGTTAGCTACTAATCCACGTTGTACTCTTACACCGTAGCTAGCTAATATTTCTTTACCTTGAAATTCATGTAAATTCATAGTGTGATACGTTTAGCTTTTAATATAAACAGTTACAAAAATAACAATTCAGTTTGAAAAACCCTAATTTAATTAAGCTTATATAGCTTGTAACTGTAAATTAACCTTGTTTATTAATTCGTTTTTATACTTATTTGATTCTTTTAGAAGATATCAGTATCTCCCTTACCTGCTCTTATAATTTCAGGTTCTTCTCCTGACAAGTCAATTACTGTTGATGCTTCATTATTTCCATACCCTCCATCAATAACAATATCAACTATATTTTGCCATTTTTCAAATATCAATTCTGGATCAGTAGTATACTCTAATATCTCATCTTCATCATAAATAGAAGTAGATACTATTGGGTTACCAAGTTTTCTAACAATTTCTCTTGCAATATTATTATCAGGCACACGAATCCCTACTGTTTTTTTCTTCTTAAACTCTTTAGGAAGTTCATTATTTCCAGGAAGAATAAAAGTATAAGGACCAGGTAATGCTTTCTTTAATATTTTAAATATAGAAGTATCTATCTGCTTCACATAGTTAGAAATATTACTTAGATCATAACAAACAAAAGAAAAGTTAGCCTTATCTAATTTTATTCCTTTAATCTTAGCAATTCTTTCTAATGCCTTAGAATTTGATATATCACATCCTAACCCATACACAGTATCAGTAGGGTAGATAACTAGACCTCCCTCTCTTAATACCTTAACCACTTTATCAATTTCCTTTTCATTAGGATTCTCTGGATAAATCTTTATAAACTGTGACATACTTATATTTTTTATACTCTATACAATTTACTATAAAACTTGAAGCTTAGCAAATCTTAACAGCAGTTTTTTTATTCCTCCAACATCAAATCGAATCTCCGCTTTCTTATCTGCACCAACACCTTCAAGATTAATAATAACCCCTTTACCAAAACGTTCATGCATAACTACCTGGCCTACTTCTAACAGTTGATTACCATTTGTAAGACTAGTAGTCTTAGTTGGTGAAGCATCTACAGGCTTTAATTTCCTTATATTCCTGTTCTCTTTTGGTTCTTCATTTTCGGTTACATAAGCAGGAGGAGTACCGGCAACAGGTTTTTTCAATCTCAACTTACTCTTATCTACATCACCAAAAATATCAGCATTAATAGTCGGTTTGTACCTATAATTTGTTTCTACTGGAGTTAAATACTCTAAATACTCGTCTTTAATTTCTTCTATAAATCGGGAAGGATCACTATCTACTAATTTCCCCCATCTATATCTTGATTGAGCATAAGTTAAGTAAGCCTGATGCTCTGCACGTGTTAAAGCAACATAGAACAATCTTCTTTCCTCCTCTAATTCACTTCTAGTATTCATACTCATTGCACTTGGGAACAAATCTTCTTCCATTCCTACACAGAATACAGTCGGGAATTCCAGTCCTTTCGCTAAGTGGATTGTCATCAAGGCCACCCTGTCATCATCACCCGTATCTTTATCTAAATCTGTAGCTAAAGCCACATCTTCCATAAACTCACTTAAAGCTCCTCTAGCACCATCTACCTCACGTTGACCTTCAATAAAGTCTTTAATACCATTCAGTAGTTCCTCAATATTCTCCATACGTGTAATACCCTCTGGAGTAGTATCCTTACGCATCTCTTGAACAAGCCCAGTTTTTTTAACAATATGTTCCGTCAATTGATAAGCATCCATTGTTTCTTCCAACGCTTGAAAAGCCTTAATCATATTGCTAAAATCACTCAATTTATTACGTGTACCGGCAGTAATTTTTAAGTCAATTTTATCAATATGCTCAACTACTTCAAATATAGAACGCTTATAGTGATTAGCAGCAATTGTTAATTTGTCCAAAGTAGTATTTCCTATACCTCTTGCTGGATAGTTAATTACACGTACTAATGCTTCCTCATCTTTAGGATTAATTACCAGTCTTAGGTAACTCAATACATCCTTAATCTCTTTCCTTTGATAAAACGATAAACCACCATAAATACGATAAGGTATATCTTTTTTACGCAAAGCATCCTCCATAGCACGAGACTGTGCATTCGTTCGATATAAAATAGCAAAATCACTGTTGTTCTTTTGATTTTGCATCTTTTCTTCAAAAATAGTAGAAGCTACAAAACGTCCTTCTTCTCCATCTGTTAATGATCTATGTACTTTTATCTTTGGTCCAAAGTCATTCGCGGTCCATACTACCTTTTCTAGCTTAACTTTATTATTATCAATAACTGAGTTAGCTGCTTCTACAATATTTCTTGACGAACGATAATTCTGCTCTAATCGATAAGTTTCTACCCCTTCATAATCTTTTTGGAAATTCAAAATATTATTAATATTCGCTCCTCTAAAGGCGTATATACTCTGAGCATCATCCCCAACTACACAAATATTCTGAAAACGATCTGATAATGCACGAACTATCAAATATTGTGAATGGTTAGTATCCTGATACTCATCCACTAATATATATTTGAATCTATTTTGATATTTAGAAAGTACATCAGGAAAACGAGTTAATAACTCATTTGTCTTTAACAATAAATCATCAAAATCCATTGCTCCTGACTTAAAACATCGTTCTACGTAATTATTATAAATCTCTCCTATACGAGGCCTTTTACTCATCGCATCAGCCTCTTGTAGTTCAGGATTATTAAAATATGCTTTTACAGTTACTAAACTATTTTTATAAGATGAAATTCTACTTAGTATTTCTTTTGGCTTATAAATATCTTTATCTAATTGCATCTCTTTTATAATCTGCCCTATAAGGCGTTGACTATCTTGAGAATCATAAATAGTAAAGTTACTAGGATACCCCAACTTATCTGCCTCTGCTCTAAGTATCTTAGCGAATACAGAGTGGAATGTTCCCATCCATAGATTCTTAGCCTCTGAATTCCCAACGATTTGAGCAATCCTTACTTTCATTTCACGAGCTGCCTTATTGGTAAACGTCAACGCTAGAATATTAAAAGCATCAACTCCTTGATGCATTAAATAAGCAATACGTAAAGTCAACACTCTCGTCTTCCCTGACCCTGCTCCAGCGATTACTATCATTGGTCCATCTTTCTGGAGTACAGGTGCTCTTTGAGCCTCATTTAACTGATCTATATAATTTTGCATATCTAATTTACTCGAAAAGGTCAAAATTACAATTACTATACCTTTATAACAAGTTTTTTGCGACCATAAAAATTATCACAGCAAACATAATATTCCCTATTTTTGCTTAAAAAGATCGCAATGAGCACAGAATTTGTTTTACAGCTATTAGCCTATACTCTACCTGCCTTAATTTCAGCAGCTTTAGCATATACATTCTTTAACCGTATTTTGAGAAATCAAACAAAAAAAGATTTAGTCCTATTAGAAAAACTCAAAACCCAAAATACAATAGACTTACAAGCTTTAAAACTACAAGCTTTTGAACGTTTTATTATACTAATTGAGCGTATAGATCTAAAAAAATTAGTTTTAAGAATTACACCTACTACAGAAGATAAAGTGCTATATCAAATCAATTTAATAAATCATATAGAACAAGAGTTTGACTATAACGTAGCTCAGCAAATCTATATTAGCGAAGAGCTTTGGCAAATTATAGTTCAATCAAAAAACAGTATTATAGAATTAATACACCAAATAGGCAATAATCCTAACATCATCGATGCTAGTCAACTTAGACAGACATTAATTGCAAAGAATATCATAATAGAAGAAAAGTTAGAAATTGCTAGAAAAGCAATAAAACTAGAAGTAAATACAATAACAGATAAATAAAACACTATGAAAAAGACAATGATTGCTGCTGTACTAACCATGAGTACACTAGCCTATTCCCCAATCATCAATGCTCAAACCACTAAAAAAAATAACCTAATCAATTCTCTTACACAAGACAAAGTGGCTAAGGGATTAAAAGAAGCTCTTGATAAAGGAATTGCTGATCAAGTAAGTAAACTATCACAACCTGATGGTTTCTTAAAAAATGAATTGGTTAAAATTGTAATGCCTGAAGAATTTCAAAAAGTAGATAGAGCTTTAAGAAGAATAGGTATGGACAAATTAGCGGATCAAGGATTAACACTAATAAACAGAGCTGCAGAAAGTGCTGTGAAAGAAGCTACACCAATCTTTGTAGACGCAGTTAAGAATATGACATTCACAGACGCTAAAGATATTCTTGTTGGAGGCAAATCAGCGGCAACTGATTACTTAAAAAAAAGCACATCTAAAAGTTTATATACTAAATTCAGTCCAGTGATTAATTCTTCCATAGCATCAGTAGGAGCCGATGTAATCTGGGAAAAAATGACTACTACTTACAATGCACTTCCTCTAGTATCTCCTGTTACAACAGACTTAACAGATTATATTACCAACCAAACAATGGATGGTGTATTCAAAATGATCGCAGTTGAAGAAGGAAATATTAGAGAAAATATCACAGGATCTAGAGATTCTAAACTATTAAAAGAAGTATTCGCAATTCAAGATAATCTAACAAACTCAACTAAAAAAAACACATCAAGTAATTCTATCGAGAAACTTTTTAAAAATAAAAAGTAACTAGTCAATTATATTGAATAATATTTATATTTTTAAACAAAAAAATAAATATAACATTATTATAACATTCGATTAACTGACCTTTCTAAATATTTTTTTGATATTTGTATAATCAATAATGATTGATTTCATAATAGTTAGGGTTAGTTAAAAAAAGCTGAGTAATTTCTTACTCGGCTTTTTCTTTTTAATATTCTTACCGTAATCTTCTAGACTACTTTTCATCTAATAATCAAGATATTATTCAATTCGTTTATGAATTTGCTTAAAGTATTCAAAAGCATTAAACAAATGTGTTCCATGCCAAGAGAACATTTCCCCATCCACAAAGACAGTTTTCCCATGATGTGTATGTCTTCCTAATTCGAAAGCATGCTCTTCCTTAAATGGATATGGCTCTGATGATAAGAATACTAATTCAGGATCTCCTTGAATTCTAATCTTTCTTATCTCTACTTCAGGATAACGCTCTTCGCGATTAGCATACACATTTGTAAATTTATTCAAAGTCAAAAGGGTATTGATAAACGTATTATTACCTGCTGCCATATAAGGTTCTCTCCAGATAAAATAAGCCGCTTTTTGTGCTTCTCTAGTACTTACAAAAGACATAAAATCCTTGATAGCAAAATCAATCTTATCATTCCATTTCTTTGCTTCTATACGTTTGTTAAACAACACACCGAAATCTTCTATCATTTGTTTATTATCGTCTAATGTAACAACATCAGTAACCCAAACAGGACAAATATCTTTTAGACTTTCTACAATCTCTAAAGTATTTTCTTCTTTATTGGCAATAATAATATCAGGATTAAGCGCTTTAATCTTTTCTACGTGTACCTTTTTAGTTCCACCTACTTTTATTTTGACAACACCTAAATGATAAGGATGTACACAGAATTTAGTTATTCCTTTAATCTCGTCTTCAAGTCCCAAATCACATAACGTTTCTGTTTGAGATGGAACTAAAGAAATAATTCTCTTTGGTGCTTGTTCAAAGCGATGCTCTTGCCCTATTTGATCTTTTAATACAATCATACCATTTTTTTTAATATCTCCTCCATTTCTTGTTGAATGGCTTTAGCTTCTAATCCCGCTTTCTCTGCGAAATCTTCTTCCTTAGATGCAAAGATAATACCTCTTGACGAATTGATTAGCAATCCTACATTTTTACTTAATCCATATTTACATACATCCTGTAAATTACCACCTTGAGCTCCTACTCCTGGAACTAATAAAAAACTTTCTGGAACTATTTTTCTAATCTCTTCAAAATACTCTGCCTTAGTAGCTCCCACTACATACATTAAATTTGCTGCATTTTTATACGTTTGAGAAGTTTCTAATACTTCTTGATACAATGGCTTTCCATTCACTTCTTTTGTTTGGAAATCAAATGCTCCTTGATTTGAAGTCAATGCTAAAAGAATAGTATGTTTATTTTCAAAAGCTAAAAAAGGTTCTACAGAATCTTTACCCATATAAGGCGCAACAGTAACACTATCAAATGACATATCTTCAAAGAAAGCTTTAGCATACATAGATGCTGTATTACCTATATCTCCACGTTTAGCATCTGCTATGGTATATACCTCAGGATAGTTAGTATTTAAGTATTCTATTGTCTTCTTCAGAGACATCCATCCTTTTATACCATAAGCTTCATAAAAGGCAATATTCGGTTTATAAGCTACTGCATATTGGTGAGTTGCATCAATAATTGCTTTATTAAAACTAAAAATAGGATCTTCTTCTTTTAATAAAAAAGTTGGAATCTTATCTAAATCAACATCTAAGCCAACACATAGAAATGATTTCTTTTGCTTGATTTGTTCGATTAATTGTTGTGTAGTCATGTTTCGTAGTTATAGTTTAAAAAAAACCACACTATACAAAAGCAAGTGTGGTTTATTATATTTATAAAAGACGATTAAAAAACGTCTCCTTCTTTTAATTTCTCAGTATTACTTACCAATTGTAACTCATCAATAATCTTCTGAATATTACCATTCATAACACCATCCAAATCATAAAGAGTAAGTCCAATACGGTGATCAGTAACACGTCCTTGTGGATAGTTATAAGTTCTAATCTTTGCAGATCTATCTCCACTACTTACTTGAGATGAACGTTTAGTAGCATCTTCTGCCTGTTTCTTCGCTAACTCCATTTCATACAAACGAGAACGTAATACAGATAAAGCTTTATCCTTATTCTTGTGTTGAGATTTCTCGTCCTGACATTGAGCCACAAGGCCTGTAGGAATGTGAGTCATACGTACGGCTGATTTAGTTGTATTTACAGACTGCCCTCCAGGTCCTGACGAACAGAATAAGTCAATACGTACATCATTCATATCGATATGTACATCAAACTCTTCTGCTTCTGGTAATACCATTACAGTAGCAGCTGATGTATGTACACGTCCTTGAGTTTCCGTTTGAGGAACACGTTGTACACGGTGTACTCCAGCTTCAAATTTCAATGTACCATATACATCTTCTCCTGTTACTTCAAAGATTACCTCTTTATATCCTCCAGAAGTTCCTTCATTCACATCTACTACAGATGTTCTCCATCCTTTAGATTCACAGTATTTAGTATACATTCTAAATAAATCCCCAGCAAAGATACTCGCCTCATCACCTCCTGTACCAGCACGTACCTCTACCATTACGTTCTTAGCATCCTCCGGATCCTTAGGTATTAATAAGAATTTGATTTCTTCCTCTAATTCTGGTAAACGACCTTTTGCCTCATCTAATTGCATCTTAGCCATTTCTACCATTTCAGCATCACTTCCATCAGCTAATATTTCATTAGCTTCTTCCATATTACCTTTAAGATTTATATACTCAGCTCGTTTTTCAACTAACTGTTTTAAATCTTTATACTCTTTATTTAATTGTACGTAACGTTTTTGATCAGCGATTACATCTGGCTGAATAATTAAGTCAGAAACTTCGTCAAAACGTTGCTTAATAATTTGTAGTCTATCTAACATATCCTAAAATAGATAATTTATTTGGTTTGCAAAGGTACAAAAAAAGAGGAATATTTTAGCATACTCCTCTTCAATTACGTTACAAAAGTAACTAATTATTTTTTAATCTCAGCAGAAATCTCTACGTCAGACCAAGTTTTCCCTTCGTGTAAATCTTTACAAGCTGCATGTAAGCTATCAAATGCAGACTGAGCCGTAAAATCAGCGATGATATCTATTGAACCATTTAGTTTAAGAGCATCCCCTTCTACTGTATAAGTAAACTCTTTCTCTTTAGAAATTCCATTCATTGTTAAGTTTACGATTACTTTACCATCTTTAAACTCTCCAAAGAATCCATTGATATTCCCTACCATTTTAGCAAAGAACTCACCTTTTAATTTCTCATCTCTACCAGCATCATTTGTGCTTACAGAAGAAGTTACTACTACGAAGTTAGCACCTTTTAATGCTTCTTCTAATGTAGCAGCATCTGCTTTTACTTCATTTAATTTAATATCAGAAAATGTTCCTTTTACTCCTACTTTCTCAGGCGTTTTAAAAGCAGTCCACTCCATAGAATAAGATAATTCCTTCTGCGCTGGTGCCTCTACTTGTTCAGTTGTTGTCTCAGTAGTTTCTTCTACTGCATTTGTATCTTTTTTCTCTCCACAAGAGATTGCTAGTGCTCCAATTAAAGCTAAAGCTAAAACGGATTTTTTCATAAATATTGAGTTTTAATTATATTGAAACCAAATTACTAATTTTAGTACACTTTATTCTTAAATAAACATTAATATTTTCAGAACCTATAGCTTTTATATATCGATATTCAGATCCCAAAAAAAATGTTATAAGGTAACCTCTTGGGCATAAAAAAACTTGCGATATCAACTTTCGCTTTAGTAAAAAAAATAGAATATATCTCTATAACAACCTTACCAAGTCAATTTCTACAACCTTAATTTCTCCAGCAAGATTCATATATTCTATAATGACTTTCTTGTTTTCTTCTCTCAACATAGCTTCATATTTATCTATATCATTAGTACTAATACCATTGACAGATATAATCCTTTGCCCCTTTTTCAACCCTTTAACCGCAGCTTCTGTATTATGGATAACACTTGAGATTAAAATCTGGTCTCTTTTATCATTATACATTAGAGACAATGGTTTTACAAATGGACGAAATTCCTTTGCAAACAAATCATTAGGTTTAATATATACAGACTGATCTTTATAATCAAATATCAAGTCAAAACGATGTATGATCTCACTCCCTAAAATTCCCATCAACCCTTTTACAGCACTTACTCCTTCTGTATCTGAAGAAAACGAAACTGATAATTCACTACTCTGAATCTCATAACTACCTAACCTCAAACTCTTAATTAATCCTTTTTCATAACTTGTACTGTTACTTAAATTATCGCTAGAATAAGATATCTTTTTATCTGTTTTACTTAACAAATCATGCTTTTCTTTATAAGGTGTATTTATTATCAAAGTAGTACTAGCACCACTATCAAACAAGATATCTCCTGAGAATTGCTCATTATTATTCAATGTCATCGTAATAGGAAATTGAATTAAAGCACCATTATAGAATTTAAAAGGAATCTTCTCATAACCACTATAATCTACCTTTGTTCCAAAATTATATAGACTCATCATTTGTGTATTAAAGTCTAGCTTTGTTATATAATTTTTTAAAATCGTAGCTCCTATAATACCGTCAAACTTCTTTTCAGTCATAGCATACAGCCTAGACATATCTTCTAACACTACTGAAGTACTGTCCACATAATTATTTTTATCTAAATAAACCTTATAATTCCTGATTGACTCATAGGTTTTTTTACCTCCTGCTCCAGTTATATCTCTTTTGTAATCTGCTTTTAGACCAAATTCTTTTGCCTTCTGTGTATCTAAAAGTAGAGCTCCTGCTCCTGTATCAAAGAAGAAGAGCAAACTATCTTTTTGATTCTCCATTGGCAACCTCAAAAAAATAGTACTGTGATCTTTTGACAATTCAAATGGCAATTTGACTTTTTGTGCAAAAAAACAATTTACACTTAACAATAATAACAACAACCCTTTTCTAAACATAATTAAGTTAATTTAAAGGCAAAAATAAAACATTTTAACGCTAAAATAAAAATATATCAGAAAACAAAATTTATTATCAAAAAAATTATAGTAACAAAAAAAGGGCATCCTAATATAGGACACCCTTTTCATTATTTTAATCTATTGGATTACTTTTTCTCAGGAATCTGAGTTAAGATCTCTAATAAGAATTTCCAGAATTTTTGTACAGAAGCAATATTAGCTCGCTCTACAGGAGAGTGAGCTCCGCGAATAGTTGGTCCAAAAGAAATCATATCCATATCAGGATAGTTTGTTCCTAAGATACCACACTCTAATCCTGCGTGACATGCTACTACATTTGGCTTCTCACCTACTTGTTTTTCATAGATATCTACTAATACGTCTAATATTTCAGACTCTGAATTAGGTGTCCATCCCGGGTAAGATCCAGAGAATTCTACTTCACATCCCATTAATTCAAATGCAGAACGAAGACTATTTGCTACATCAAATTTAGATGATTCTACAGAAGAACGAGTTAAACACTTAACTACTAATTTACCTTCTCCTAAATCTACTTTAGCGATATTATTAGAAGCTTCTACTAAGTCATCGAAATCTGGACTCATACGGAATACACCATTATGAGCAGTATACATAGATCTTACGAAGAAATATTGCGCCATAGAAGGCATTACTTTCTTTGGAGTATCAGCTGCTTCTAATTTCTCAAATACTACTTCAAAGTTAGGATCTACAGTATGTAACTCTGCTTTAATCTCATCTACAATAGAAGTCATATCAAATACGAATGCCTCATCAAAAGTATTTGCGATAATTACCTCAGCCACACTTTCTCTAGGAATAGCATTTCTTAAACTTCCTCCTTTGATTTTAGATATCTGTAATCCAAAGTTATCAAAAGCATCAAATAACAATCTATTCATGATTTTATTTGCGTTTCCTAATCCTTTGTGGATATCCATACCAGAGTGTCCTCCGTTTAATCCTTTTACAGTAATTCTGTATCCGATAGATCCTTCAGGTGTATCTTCTTCATCATACTCAGCAGATGCAGTTACATCTACACCACCAGCACATCCGATATCGATTTCGTCATCCTCTTCTGTATCTAAGTTTAAAAGAATCTCTCCTTCTAACATTCCTCCCTGAAGACCTTTAGCACCAGTCATTCCAGTTTCTTCGTCTATTGTAAATAAAGCCTCAATAGCAGGGTGTGGAATTTCATTGCTTTCTAAGATAGCCATAATAGCTGCTACTCCTAAACCATTATCAGCCCCTAAAGTAGTACCTCTTGCTCTTACCCATCCATCCTCTACATACATATCGATTCCTTGAGTATCGAAGTCAAATACAGTATCGTTATTCTTTTGGTGAACCATATCTAAGTGAGATTGCATTACAACCACTTTTCTGTTCTCCAATCCTTTAGTAGCAGGTTTTTTAATAATAACGTTACCTACCTCATCTTTTATAGTTTCTAAACCTAAAGACTTACCAAAGTTCATCATGAACTCAATCACACGCTCTTCCTTCTTAGATGGACGAGGTACTGCGTTTAGATCTGCGAACTTGTTCCATAAGTTCTTAGGTTCTAACCCTCTAACTTCTTGACTCATATCTTAATCTCTTTAATTATTCAAAATATTCCTTCAAATTTAGGACATTCTAAATAAATAAACAGTTATTCCTTAATAAAATTCGGTTAAATCCAATTTATCTCTTCCTTAATCAACATCCCCTAAACACTTAGTTTTCCTTTTTGTGACTTGCTAAGTATAACAATTTCAATCCTTCATCAAATAAGAACAACATCATGTTCATTATTTTCAAAAATCAAGATTAACTTATTCCTGTTTTAAACTAGAGTCGATCCCTAAAAGCAATGTTTAAAGACCATAAAAAAACGGGCTTTCACAAATGCAAAAACCCGCTTTTATAACTAAATATAAAAATTATGAAAGATTCTTAATATTTCCTAGAAATGCCCCTCTTACACAAAATACTTCTCTAATATCTTGAGGTCTAACTACAATGTTCTCATATGTTTCATTATCACATATAAATGCTAACTCACCATTTTCAGTATATCTTTTAAATCGATAACACAGTACACCTTTTCCTTCTATAACCACCACATAAATACCCCATGGTTTTATTTCTTCTACATCTATTTTCTTAGTTAAGACATAAGACGATACTTTTACAGTAGGATACATATTATCTGCTGAAATCTGAAATGCTGTATCTACCTCTTCTTCTGTAGGAAATACAAAACTAGGTGAAGTAGCCCATGTTCTTTCTGGGTTTAAAAAATACTCGAAATGATGATCTACCGATATCATTTTCACTTTTCTTTTTTGTAAATCTGTATTAAAAACTTTATGTGTATTTGAAAAGAATAACTCATTCAAATCAATTTTGTGTTCTTTACACAAATTCATGATTTTTTCATACTGCAAAGTCTCTCTCGACTTCCATGATGATACTGTATTAGGTTTTACTTCTAAAATATTTGCTAATTCTAGATCGGTTTTTATTCCTAACAACTGTTTCAACTTTTTAATTACGCTTTCACTACTTTTCATACTTTTCACAATTTATTATTTCACTTTACTAACTACTGCTTTATTCGCATATATCGACAATAAAACAATTATCTTGCCAATATTTAAAAACAGAAAAAAAATTGTTTAAAAAAAGAATACCAAACCAACAAAAACAAAATTAAAATACTTATAAACAACACATTATATAAAAATAAAAAATACTAAATAATTTTATATTAATGTAAATATTCAAATATTTACTATTCAAAGTATTTAAAATCAAGTGATCTAAACCTATTTATTAAATCACAAAAAAAGAATAAATAATGTATAGTTTAAATGAATATTTCACTGTAACTATTTTCTAGAAAACAATTAGTTAAAACAACTTTTCCAGTTTATTAAGTCAATTAGATTGACGACTACTCCATTGATACAAAAGAAACAACACACTTGTTTTTCATATTATCAATGGTAAGTTATACATATCTAAATCGTAATTTCAACTTCTGTAGGATGGTTATTTTTTTATTTAAACAACTCAATACAAACATATAATATTCAACAATACATCAAACACACATATTATTATTCACTAAAATCAATAAATAAAAGAATTATAACTACTTTTATATCAATATTTAACTAATATTCAACATATAAAAACAAAAAACACTTATCGCATAAAACACATATAAACAAGTTACACTTCTTATTTCATCACATATAGTGATTATCATAATATTAGATTTTTCTCCTACAAGACTCTGTCACATTTAGTGATTAAATCACATATTGCTAATTTCTTATTCTTTTTTCAACATCATAAAACTAATACATTGAAAGATTCATGTCTAAAACAGTCAAATAGTAAATAAAGTCACTTTAATCATTATAAAATATCACAAAAAAAGAGGAGCATCTCCCGACGTCCTCTTTTACAAGTACAAATAAAAAATACTATGCACTCTCACCTGCATAGCGCATCAAACTAAGTAATTATCTTATCAATATAATTTCTATTAAATTTCTGTTCTTTCTTATACTGGGATGGAGACACTCCCACCACACTTTTAAACTGTTTACTCAAATGACTTAAATCATTATAATACATTTTACTAGCTATTTCTAATAGTGTCATTTCACCATACGAAATATACTCCTTCACACGTTCAATGCGCTGATGGATATAAAACTTCTCTATTGTAACTGATTCTCGCTCTGAAAACAACTTACTTGCATAACTATAGTCTATTGCTAAATTATCTGATATCAAATATGATAGGTTAGTAGATAAACGGCTATCTGTTTGTACTAAGTCTATTATTAGCTGTTTAATACTTTCTATCAATATATCTTGCTTCTCTACTAATAATTCGAAACCAAGTATATATAATCTCTCCTTAAACACCTTAAAAGTATGTTCACTTAAATTATATAAAAGTGATACTTTGCCCAATTCAACTTTAGCTTCTAATACACCTATTTTTTTTAATTCTTGTTCTATCATTAAAACACAACGGTGACAAACCATATTCTTAATATGTAAAACTACCGAATACTCCATAACTCATTTTTTTTTATCCTAATAAACAATAGACTGATCATATCTCGTTTTAAACTTTCATCATATAGTATAGTAACTCAATACAATCTTTGTTTTTAAAAAGGAGTACTGACTACATCAGTACTCCTGATTTCTTTTTATTAACTCTGTTTGTGTTCTGCAACGAATTTTTGGTAATTTCCTTCATTCTCAAAATAAGCTACCTCACCGTTATTCCCTACTATCACGATATACGCTTCTGCTTTATCTACTGATTTTAAAGAATATGGATCTATAGCAGCACGCACAGTTGCATCTTGAGGAATTCTTGTTTTACACATTTCACAACATCCATAGTACATTTTTCCTTCATGCTCTACTTCTAACTGTTTATTCCCCATATAAGCATCATTTACCATACATACTAGGTCACTCGGTACAGCATCTCCTCTTTTATACTGTCCTCTAGCTGCTACTGGCTCACTTTCCTTATGCATAGAATGCATATCGTGATTAGCATGGTTTTCATTTGTTGGAGCTGTTGCTACAGGCTCTTTTTTCGTTTCTCCACAAGCGATAGTAAGTAAACTAACTCCTACTACTGCTAAACTTCTAATTGCAAATGTTCTCATAATCATCATTTTTATTACATTAATTTTTGTTCATTCATTATTTCTTCTGTAGCCATTTTTAAGATCTTCATACCTGGTCTTAACTCACCAAAAACCTCAACCATCATAGGCATAGCACGTCCTTTAGCTACCTTAATATGATACGCTGTACCATTTCTAACTTCAATCACATATAACCCAAGATTACTCTCTACTAAAGCTGACTTAGGTATAAAGAATGTTGGCTCTGTACTTTTTAAGCTTACAGTAGCATCTGCTATCATATTAGGCTTTAACAAATGTTCTTTATTATTAATATCTGCTTGAATCTGCTCTGAACGCAACTTTAAATCTAGGCTACCCGCCTTTCTAGTGACTACACCTGTAAATTCTTTTTGTGGAAGTGTACGCACTTTAAACTTCACTGTATCTCCCTCTTGTACATAAGGCGTATTTGCTTCTGAGATAGATAGGTTTAAACGTAGTGTAGAAGTGTCCTCTACGATTAGTAAAGGCATTTTACTCATCGGCCCTACATAAGCCCCTTTATCTACCTGTCTATCTGTAATCACTCCATCAAAAGGCGCTCTAATCACTAGGTACTGATCTATATTCTTCATTTCTTCATATGAAGACTTTGAAGAAGCTAATTGTGCTTTATCTGCTAACATTTTAGCAGTCACTTGCTCCAAATAATCAGGTGCAATAGCTCCCTCTGTCTCATTCGCTTTTATTGTTCTATCATAAGTTGCTTTAGTAGAAATATAGATTGCCTCTTGTGCTTTCCATTTAGCCTGCGCACTTGATACTTGCGCCTGAATCTCAGGCGCATCTAATACCATTAGCACTTGTCCTTTCTTTACGTGATCACCTATATCTACACGTAAATCAGTTACATAACTATTCACTTTAGCAAACAGTTCTGTGCGTTGATCAGCTCTTAACTCTCCTGGTAATTGTAATGGAACGATAGGATTTGTTGGCTCTATGCCAATAGTCTCCATCTTATTCATTGCCATATTCATCCCTCCTTTTTCATCTTTCACTTCTTTTACTTCAGGAGTTTTTTTATCTGCACATGCAGTTAATACTACTAGACTAACTAATGCTATATATATTCTTTTCATCTTTCTTATTTATTATCTATAGGTAAATAGTGGATACTTTCTTCGTCTTCTGGGTCTAATGATGGAGAATCTCTCGTTACTTTATTCATTACCCAAGCAAATACCATTGGTAAAATAATCAATACAGACACTGTCGATGCTAATAGCCCTCCAATTACTGCTCTTCCTAAAGGAGCTACTTGCTCACTTCCTTCTCCATGCCCTATCGCCATTGGTAACATCCCCGCAATCATCGCTATCGTAGTCATCGCAATCGGTCTGATACGTAACTTCGTTGCTTCTATAGCAGCTGCAGTAGATGTCCAGCCTGTTTTTCTCAACGTCTCCGCATTATTAATTAATAATACTGCATTGGCTATGGATACTCCGACCGACATAATGATTCCCATATAAGACTGTAAGTTAACTGTAGAGCCTGTTGCTTTTAATAATAACAGTGATCCAAGCATTACGAACGGTACTGTAGTCAGGATCACAAACGAAACTTTAAACGACTGGAAGTTGGCTGTTAGCATTAAGAATATAACCACAATAGCAATCAATAAACCGTTAGCTAAACTCTGCATGGTATCATCTAATACAGGAGCCATACCTTTTAACTCCACATTTACCCCTTTTGGTAATTCTCCTAATTCTGCGATAGCTTGTTGTACATCTTCTTTTGCTTTATTCAAATCTGTTTTGTGTACGTTAGCTACTACAGATACATATCCCATCGTCCCTTCATTATAGCTCTCTGCTAATGCCTTTGACTCTGTTACAGTAGCTACATCGCTTAGCACTGGTCTATCTGAATTTTTACTCAGTGGGATATTCTCTAATTCTTCCTTACTTCCCAGTTGATTTTGTGGCATCTGTACTTGTACGTCATAAGCAATGCCCATCATACCTCCTACCCACATATTTCTATTGGTGTAACGAGAAGAAGCTGTTGTCGCCACCAATGATTTTGCTATATCCATTGCATCTAATCCTAATTGAGCAGCACGTACGCGATCTATATTAATTTCATAAGATGGATAATTCATCGAGATAGGCATTTTCTGATCACGCATATAGTCGATTTCTTTCAACTTTGCCAACAATTTATTAGCAGTCATCATATTCATCTTACGCATCATACCTGATACGCGAATCTCAATAGGTGTATTAGTTCCTTGACTTAAGATCTTTTCAGTCAATTCGATTGGCTCAAAAGTCAATTTTAACTCTGGTAGCTTCTCTGCAATACGTCCTCGTATCTGGTCTTTTAATTCATCTGTATTACCATCAAAATCTTTAAAAGCTACTTGCATAGACGCTTCATGTGGCCCTGCATTATATAAATAGATCGGACTTACTGCAAACGATGAAGGGTGTTGTCCCACAAACGCTGATGAAATCGCAATCTTCTCTTTACCAAATAAATCTTCTAATTCACCCAGTACCTTCTTCACTTTCATTTCAGTATGCTCTATACGTGTCCCTTCAGGAGCAGTAATACGCATTTGCACTTGACTTGAATTTACAGTTGGCAATACATCCTTACCTATATTTTGGTACATCACTGCTACAGCTAAGAAAGCAGCTAGAATAGAACCTATAACGATTATCTTCTTCATAGGCATCACTTTCTCAATCCCTGCCACTACTCTATTCTTAAACTTATCGAAGCCTTTAGCTTCTTCTGGAATAGTGTGTTTCTCAGGATTGTATTTCATCAGCCAGTTAGCCATAATTGGTACAAACGTTTGAGACAGTAAGAATGAAACCGTCATCGCAAAACCAATTGCCATCGCTAGAGGCATAAATAGTGCTCCAGGGATACCTGTCATCATAAAGGCTGGTGCGAATACTGCCAAGATGCTAAACAAAATTAATAACTTAGGGAAAGCTATCTCCTTACACGCATCCCAGATAGCTTGTACCTTATTCTTACCGAGGGCAAAGTGCTGGTGTATATTCTCTATCGTCACCGTACTCTCATCTACCAAAATACCTATCGCTAAGGCTAATCCTGATAGTGTCATAATATTGATCGTCTGACCAAACATCTTTAAGAACAATACTGCTGAAATAATCGCAATCGGAATAGTCATAATTACAATCAAAGCTCCTCTAGGATCTCTTAAGAATAACATCACCATAAGTCCTGTCAATAAGGCTCCTAATACTCCCTCTACGATTAAACTCTTTACCGCATTAATAACATTCACAGATTGGTCAAACTCGTACGAAATCTTTACATCATCAGGTAAGTTATTCTGTATATGAGGAATAGATTTTTTCAATTGTTCTACCACATCATAAGTAGAAGCTTTACCCGATTTAGCAATATTGATATACACAGAACGTTTACCGTCTACTAATGCATAACCAGTCGTAATATCAGCACCATCTTTTACAGTAGCCACATCGCGTAAGTACACATTATCTACCTGTCCCTTAAACAAAGGAATATCTCCAAACTCTTCTACCGTTTTTAAAGTGTTATTAGTCGGTGTCAGATAGTTCTTATCTCCTACATATACGTTCCCTGAAGGCATCGTTACGTTTTGTCTACTAATTGCTTCTACCACTTGCTCTGGACTCATATGATGCGTACGCAGTTTATTAGGATCTATATTGATCTCTATCGTACGTGGTGACCCTCCAAATGGTGGAGCTGTAGTCAATCCAGGAATCTTAATCAAGAAAGGGCGCGCAGCAAAGTTGGCGATATCTTGAAGCTCATTATTTGTCTTCGTCTCTGAGCGGAACACTAATTGTCCTACTGGTTGAGAAGAAGCATCAAAGCGGATAATGAATGGTGGCGGAGCTCCTGGCGGTAAGAAAATTACCGAACGATTAGACAGTGCTGAGATAGACGCGATCGCCTCTCCCATATCTGTCCCTTCATAAAACTCTATTTTCATCAAGGTCAACCCTTGTGTATTTTTAGTGTCAATACTTTTTATCCCATTGGCAAAAAGCATCATATTTACATACATCTTCGTAAAGTAACCTTCCATTTGTTGTGGAGTGTACCCATTAAAAGAATGGGCGATATAAACAACTGGTAAGTTCATCTCTGGAAGAATATCTACTGGAATCTCTTTAGATGACTTTATTCCAAAGAATAATAGTCCTATTACCAATACCATAATAGATATTGGCTTGCGCAAGGCAAATCGAATTAAATTCATACTATCTTATTTTAGGGGAATAGCGTTTAACAAATATTGAATATCACCGAAAGCAGAAGCCTGTAGCAATAAAGATTGCCATACATTGTTTTGAGCTATTTCATAATCAATCTCTGCACGTTGTAAAGTATACAGCGCTTGAGTGAAATCAACTAAGTTGCTCAACCCGTTATCGTATAAAGCTTTCTGCTGTTTAAAGGCTACATCAGCTGCCTCTAACTGTATTTTTGACTGTGTCCACACAGCCTGAGCATTGACATACTTCTCTTTGGTCAAAGTAACTTGGTTAGCCAAATCTTTGTCCATCTGAGCGAATTCATGTTCATAGCTCTTTGTGATATACTCTTGTTGTTTACGCTTATAAGTCGTTCTAAAAAAGTTAGATATATTCCATGTCAATTGAAGCCCTACTAAATAATTACTTCTATCAATACCCACTCCATCACCATAAGACGAAGAGTAAGCACTATTGTCTTGTACATAATTCCAGTTAAAGCCTGATCCTCTTCCTTGCAACACCCCAAAAGCATTTAAACTAGGCAGACTACCTTTGGTTACTAGGCGTTCCATAGATTCGCTTTGTGCTATTTTGCTCTCTTGCCATAATAGTATAGGATGCTGATCTCTATTGACTAAAGTCTCGTCTAATACTTCTGGTTTAGCATTTACAAATACCTCATCTAGTGCATATGCTTTAGTCTCTTCATCTAATAATACAGCTAAGTGTTTATTAAACTCTATTTCCTTGTCATACGCTTTAATATGTAATGCCTCTGCATTTGCGACCTCAGCCATGGCTAATCGCTCATCTACTTGAGGTAACAAGCCACTCTTTGCCTTTGCAGCTGTAACTTGATGAAATACTCTCGCGCGTTCTAAATTTTTTTGTTGCACATATTTTATACGCTGAGAAGCCAAAAGATTTAAATAGGTAGCACTTACTTTTATTTGTTGTTGGAAAATCTCTTGTTCTAAGTCCTTAAGCGTTACTTCTTGTTGAGCTTTTGCCATACCGATTCCTTCCTTTGTTTTTCCAAAAGAAAAAATATTCCAATTGACATTAGCAAAATACAATGAACCAAAGGCTGCATTCCAATTTTGTTCTGCTAAAGGCATAGAGGTAGCTGCAGATCCCAATCCTCCATAAGCATATAGAGGTCCGTTCTGCGCATTGATAGTCCCATAACTTTGTTGGGCACCGAATGTTAAATCTGGGAAGTAATTCCCTTTTTGATTAGTTGTGTTTTCTTGAGAAGCAGCAAGTTTTGCTTCTTTAACCTTGATAAGGTCATATCGTTCTATAGCCTGTTTTAACGCAGCATCTAATGTAAGTTTTTGTCCATAAGACGTAGATGCCACACCCAATAGGAGAAACAGTGCTATCCTATTAATTTTCATGTAAAAGTATGCGTTTAATTATACAATATTGTTGATGTATCTATTCCTACTACAAGAATAGATAAGCTCAATGATATCGTATGAATCAAAGTCTATAGACGCAATTCTTAATGTACAGAGGTACTTCTTTGACTCTGTATAAATAATAAGTATAAGTAGTGAAATTATCTCTTACTGTATGAACATACTCGTATACTGCTCCGAAATAACGGTGCAATATCGCATCTGTAAAGAAAGAAATTTTTAAAACTTTAAATGAACTATTCTGAACCTCTGATTTTACTTTAACTACCTCTACTTTATCTTGGCAGCAGTTCTTCTTTGGTTCTTCTACGGTTCTCCCTGTTAAAGCACAGAAACCACAGTTCTTTTCATTTGCTTGAGATTTAGGTATACTCGCCTCTTGCACTAATCCTTGGCAGATGTGCTGATATGTACTAAAGCCTGAAGCCAAGCCAGTGTACAAAAATGCGAATAATATGACGAATAGTTTTTTCATAATCTCTACGCCAAAAGTACTACACTAGAGATTCTCATTTGTTATACCATTTTGAGTACTTGTTGTATAATTTTTGGATTTTGTACTTTTCGAAAACATTCTTAAACGATGATGGTTACTAAGATTTCTCTTTTTAAGAAACATTTTAGATTTCTCCTTCTTGAATAAAAAACTAGCTCCATAGTAACGATATTCATACCCTTTAATATTACCATGTTTACAATCTTTAATACTGTTTGAAATAATACTATAAATTTCTTGATAAATATCTTTTTCTATAAGATGAAATTTACCTCTCAGTACTTATTCAATACAATATCATTAATACAAATAAATCACTATTCTTTCAAATACATATATTATATCCCCCTGTAATAGCTAAGTTATACAAAACAGTATTATATAAGTTTTATATACTCTTTAAAAATATCCTTGTATTGAATATCCTCTATAAATCAACCTCTTGTTTCAAAATATTTATTCATTATAAAAATTAGTAAAATAAACTGGCGAAGTTTGCTTCATATTATTAATTTCATCCTGATCATATTCAGTTACTAAATAATAACCTACTTCACCTATATATGTCCTATTGCAAATATCTAGTCTATAAAAAAACTCAACTAAAATCAACAATAACTCTACAGTTTGGCTATTCTTTTTTAAAACTGAAAACATATGAGAATCGCTAAACATCAAGTCTATTATTTTTGTTTTAACAAGATTATCTCCATTTATAAAAATATCCCTAATGTATAAAGCAAGATCAAAATAGTTTTTATACTCCTTACCTTTAAAATAAAAAGGAATAGAATAGTACTTAATATTAGACTCTGAATAAACTAAGTTAAAGGAACTATCTTCTTCATTAAATACATTAAACAAAGGGGTTTCAATTTGCCTAAACTCTCTTTTTAGCCATTCTATTTTGTCATTTTCTTGGTCATAAACTACACTTAAACTTGAACACAATCTATTCGTTAAATTATTATATTCTATTATTGATTCATAGTGATTAAATAATTGTCCATGATCATTTTCTCTTCCACTGTACCTACTCCATTGAGTTAACATTTCTCTAATTTCTTGCATAACTTACATATACTTCTACGGCATCTTTGTGTTAAGCATAGTTACCTATACTTGAAAGTATTATTAAACAAATTACAATTAGTCTTTTCTTACTTCTAATTCTGTTATTCTTACTAGCATAACCTATTAAGTAAATTTAATCATTATACCCTTAACATAATAACACTATTCAAAGGCACTTATTTCTTCCCCACAGGACTACTAAACTATTTAAAAACTGGTCTATAATCCCCTTCCATTTTTACGAGACATTTGCCTCGAAATTTTAAACCAATAAGTATTTATGACTACAACGAACACTGGGGTAACAAGACAACAAGTAACTCTAAAAAACACAACTGCGACTTTAGTAAAAGCGACTTTAGAACACCTAGAAGATGCCTCTATGCTATTCGATATGTATCGAGTATTCTACAGACAAGAATCAAATTATGAAAAAGGAAAACAATTCTTACTTGATCGGCTGTCTAATGACCAGTCTCATATCTTCTTAGCATATGTAGATGGACAAGCAGTTGGATTCGTTCAACTTTATGAATTATTCCATTACATCAAATTAGAAAAACAGTGGTTATTAAGTGACTTATTCGTACATCCAGACTACAGAGGGATAGGGTTATCTGTAGCAATCATAGACCGTTCAAAACAATGGTGTGAAGAAACCAATGCATGTGGACTAATGCTAGAGACAGAAAAGACAAATGATATAGGGAATGTATTATACCCTAGATGCGGATTCGTATACGATGGAGGGCACAACTACTACCATTGGTGGAAATAATGATCATATAATACTTAGCTTATAAATTAAATAGGGAGGTGCATAATGACATCTCCCTATTTTATATTACATATATCCATTGTTTCTAAACAATTCCTTAGCCTTCTCATAAAACTCCTCTTTACCAGCTCCTTGATTAGCTAATAAAAATCTTCTCACTTTTCTGTTGCCCTTACTATCTTTAAAACGGATATCAAAACCTGTAGCAGAGAGATAGGTTCTTTTGACCAAATTAACTTCTATAACATCCTGCTTATCTATAACATGAACAGTAGTCATATCCCAACTACTATAAATAACATACAACAAATAAGCTGTAATAATACTTGGAATCAGTGCATAATAAAGGCCCACATAATAATAAGTCAATAGACTAAGTATAAACATGATAATCACTACAAACTGCATCCATGAAAAAAAGCCATTCTCCTTGCCTAAAATAGTAGTCTGATGAGAACTTATTTTTCCATCTATAGTAAACACAATCTTAGGTTTGGGTTCTAAGATGAGATGACAGTATTCTGTTTTGCCTTTAATCACAGCCTGTCTTATGGTCGATTTACCCTCTTGTGATGTCATATCCTATCTTTATAAGTATTGATACAATGCTTTATCTATCTGTACGATTACTTATTAAATTTACGCTCTTTTTAGATACAAAATACAAGGAGTATAAAATAAATATTCAGTCTATTTCCCCTCATTAAAGACTGTTTGGCGGTACTTCTGCCCCCAAATCATAATCTCCTCGATCACTCTTTCTAGTGTTTTTCCATACTCTGTCAATTCATATTCTACAGAAATAGGCTTGGTATTTAACACTGTTCTTTTTATCAAATGATTTGCTTCTAAATCATGTAATTCTTTTGACAACATTTTTGTGCCTATCCCTTCTACTTCTCGCATTAGATCCATAAACCTCATTTTACCTCCATGTAATAATGTTCCGATAATATATACCTTCCATTTACCAGATAATAAGCTCATCGTATCTTTAATAGCTACTATCCTTACCTGACATTGTTCTGTATTATTCAACACTGGTTTTTTCTTCATCTGCTCTATTTTTAATTCACCCTAAAATTACTTTATTATACAGTAGTGTGCAAAAGGAAACCACTTCCCAAAAGGAAACTAATAGAGAAGACCACCTTAAAGTCAGTTATGTTTGCACCCACAAAAGAACCTATCTATTTAGATAGGCCATAAAAACACTTAAAAATGAAGAATTCTAAAATTACATTCTGGGTATCTACAAGTCTATTCTCTTTATTTATGTTATTTAGTGCCTATAACTATGTAGCAACAGAAGAGATGAAAGAGGCCTTTGTTTACCTAGGTTTTCCTGATTATTTCAGAGTAGAACTCGCTATAGCTAAGGCTTTAGGAGCTATAGTGATATTGCTCCCTTTCTTATCTTCTACGATAAGAGGTTTTGCTTACGCAGGGTTTACCATTAATATTATCTCTGCCGCTATCGCACACTTAGGGATGGGAGAGCCTATCACATCACTAGGTTTTATATTCATAGCAGGTGTGCTATTAGCCCTGTCATACTGGAGTTCATTAACCCTAAATCAACGTTAATCAAACCTAACCCTAATACATTGAGGCGAGCTTACACAGTTTCGCCTCAATACATTTATATACATATCGCTTAGAACCTCTATGATTATTCCTCTCCCTCACTATCCTATATGCTCATTTTAACCCAAACTATGCGATAAGAATATAAACGAAAAGGTATTATACAAAATAGGTCTGAATTAAAGATATAAGCCTACGTTAGTATGGTTTTAGAACTAATGAAGGAACCATAAGATAGAATTGCATTGCAGTATTTGACTACCACAAATTCTAGATTTATCCTTCAAGTCACATCCTAAAAGAATACTAGATCAATAAAAGGACTATCCTTGGACAAAAGCCCGCTATACCCAAGTATTGTCCTACTATACTCCTATAATTGTCCAAGGATCTGCTATGAAGCCCCTTATTTACTGGGATTAAAAGCAATCCAGAATAACTTCAATTCTTATCAAAACCCAAACAAACAACTATGTATCAACACATTACATCATTTTTAAATTAAAAAAAATGATTCTAAAAATTCACTTAGTAGGAGTAAAAGGCTAAAAAAGAGGGTAAATAGCTAAAAAAAGAGAGTAAAAAGAAGTCAATTTTGAATTTTTTAGAAGAAAAGAAGAAGCAAAATCAAAAAAACAAGTTGATTTTTTGGGTTTAATACATCATTACTATAAAGCAAAAAGAGCATCCACTATGAACACTCCTCTATACGATATAGTTATTACTACTAATGTAGTTTATTCATGTGTTTTACTTAATTCCCACCCCACAATTAACTGTTTCTTCTCTGCTCCCCACATATATCCTCCTAACAAACCTGTCTGCTGTATCACGCGGTGACAAGGTATTAATACTGCTACAGGATTGCGACCAATAGCCGTGCCTACAGCTCTACTTGCACCTTCATTATTTAATCTACCTGCTAGACCACCATAAGTTGTTAATTGTCCTTCAGGTATTTGTAGTAAAGCTTCCCATACTTTAAGCTGAAAAGGAGTTCCTTTAAGATGTAATTTGATTTGTGTCAAATCTCCTTCTCTGTTTAATATATCGATCACAGCCTGGTGTATACCCTTCCTTTCTTCTACTAATACTGCATTAGAAAAATCTGCATGAATACGTTCTAATCCATCATTATGCTCAGAAGTAAAAGCGATATGACAAATCCCTTTAGGTGTAGAAGCGACAACTACTTGTCCAAACAAGGTATCCCAATAACTATAGGCAATCTCTAAAGACGCCCCTTTATTAGCATACTCATTAGGAGTCATGCCTTCTATAGAAACAAACATATCATGTAAACGACTACTACTGCTCAACCCTACCTCATCTGCAACATCAAACAAGGTCTGTTCTAAACGTTCTTTTATAACATACTTAGCATAGTTTAAGGTTATATATCTCAAAAACTGCTTAGGACTACTTCCTACCCATTCTGTAAATAATCTTTGAAAATGATATTCACTTAACCCAACTGCTGTCGCTATCTCTGATAAATTAGGTTGTGCGTAATGGTTAGCTACGATATACGCTATAGCTTGTCTTGCCTTTTCATATTGTTTACTTACTTCCATGACTAACTTCTTTAATACAAGTATACAAAGAAATAGATTCTGCTTTTTTCTCACAATCCATTTCTTGCTATTCTTTTAAAAATAGAAGTATCCCCTAATTCCTAATTAGGAATTAATAATTAGGAATTAGGAATGGGCGCCCTTCGGGCATGAGGTAATATATATTGCGGATACTGGATGGAGACTGTATGTAATACAGCTCTACCGTTGTGGATATAGATTGGGCAAATATATGGCCCGGATTACAACCTTAAATCCGTGCTAATGTCATGATGTGTATTGTGGATATAGATTGGGTGGGAATCGTGTAATTGCCCTACAACAAAGCTTTATAGCGAAAGGATTCCCTACAGATGAAGCACTTCAGAAGGCATACACCCTACTAGACCTAGGAGTGACTAAACAAGCAACAGTATTAACCTATATGGATGTATTTATGTTCTTAGGGGTACTATTTCTTATTTGTATTCCTTTTATACTCTTATTAATTAAAAAAGGAGCTGGTAAGATCATTGCTGGTGCAGGACATTAATAAGAATCAATTATGTATAAAAATAGAGACCTTAGGGTCTCTATTTTGGTTTTATATAGGTAAGTTATTAATGCTGTTTGTGCTGCTTTCTATATTGAAGAGGAGTTAAATCAGTTTTCTTTTTAAAGAAACGACCAAAATAAGATTCCTCTGTAAAATTCAAATCTATAGCAATCTGAGCAACTGTATCATTCGTCTGTATCAGTCTTGATTTAGCTTCTTCTATAAGATACTTATGAATAAAATAACTAGCAGGCTGATTGGTGATTTCTTTAACTATATCATTAAGGTAATGAGGATGTACATGTAACAACTCTGCATACTGATTTACTTGCTTTAACTCAATAGCATTTTGGGTCACCAATAGTTGGTACTTGGCTACTAACTGCTCTTTTCTAGACAATACAAAAGGAGTTGATGTAGTCTGTTGATTGTATATTCGCTCTGCCTCTATTAAGATAATATTCAAGAACATACGCACTAATAAATCATCATTAAAAGTTTCTTTTTGACATTGCTCTTGATTTAACTTCCAAAACAGATGACTCATCATCTCTACCTCACGTTCTGTAAGCTCAACATAAGGAGCTTTGTCCAATTGAAAAAAAGGAAAGCTATTCAATTTGATTTGATGCTTGATACAAAGTAAAAAATAATCTGAATCAAATAGACACATAAAACCTTCTAGGTCATTCGTCCATTCTTTTATTTGGTGTAATTGGTTATCAGAAATAAAGTACATCATCTGCTCACCTAATCGGTATTCTTTATGTCCTATGACTTCGGTAACTGCACCTTTAGTGACTAACACCATACTATAAAATCGCTTGCGCGTACGACTGCCTAAAAACAAATCATTGTGCTGCCTCAAATCAGCTAAAGACAAGACCTCCATATAACCTGCCCCTTCTTTATAACGCAGTTTATTGCACTCACCACAAGTGCCTCCTTCAGAAACCAAAAAATGATTCTTAAAATCTTCTATTGATTCTATTTCCTTTATATCTTTATTACTTTGACTCATTTATATCCTTACTTTTTATCTAATAATTAGAGATAATACCCATCCTGCTACATATAACCCTATCCCGTAAATAGTGTGCGCTTGAAGACTGCGTAGCCTTACTATATTTGGTTTAGGTGTTTTGGAAGCTGCTATTCCAAACCCAAAGGCTGGTTGCATCATAAAGAATGGAAACACTGTCGTAGCCACTCCTATCACTAATGCAGGTAAAAATGTAGGTACTAAAAGCCACTCTACACCACAAATTAACAATAGTACAAAAGCAAAACTTATACCAATGAGGTAATGTGCTATCCATCCTAATGCTCTCTCATTCTTCACTGGCGTAGCCTGCATAATATTAGGGTGACTAAACACTCCTTTCGTAAAAGATCCTATCCATCTACCCACCATCGCATAGTCCAATGATGGAATATTAAACAGTTTCTTAATAACTACCGCATAAAGATCCATAAATATAGTAGCTCCTATGCCTAATAATAAAGCATACTCAATTAATAATACAACGTTACTCATTATTTCAATTCTTTAAATTATTCTTTATCTACTTGCCACACGTGCTTCATAATCTCTTGTGGAGCGACAACACCTGTCTGACGCCAATAGATATCTCCCTGCTTATTTAATAAAATCATCGTGGGTACAGAGCGAACAAAGAACTCTTCTTTTAAGTCCTTACACTGATCTATATTTGCTCTTATCAAATCTACTTCGGCTTCTATATCCTCCTCTATATGATCTATTATACCTGATAGTGTTCTACATGGAGCACACCAGTCAGCATAAAATTGAACTAAAACAGGACGTTTTAAATTGTCAAAGTCTATAAACTCTTCCATTTTTTGTTGTCTTTTTTTAAAATTGAATAATAACGTTGATATTTATATAGAATAAAAAAACGCTATTATTTTGACATTACAAAACTAATAGCGTTCTTATTCTTTATTCTTACTCTTATAGGAGATTTAATAGGACAAAGTACAGATTTATCTCTTCTCATCTTTATAGTTCTTATACTATCTATAAAAACAAAAATCAAAATTACTCTTACTTCAATTGTTTCCCTAGCTGCTCTGCCTTGGCAATCCACTTCACTCTCTGCTCTTCTTTAGAGTTTCTAACAATCCCAATATAAGTCACTTTTACGGGAGATACACCACAGAACTGTAGTGTTGACTTCTTTAATTGATTAACACTAGGTCTTCCATACATCAAGCGATAATACCATCCTGGCTGATCTAGCGTAGTGATAATATGAGCTGTTTTGCCTTTCAGTAATTTGTCCCATAACAAACTATTCTCTCTATACTGATACATAATACCTGGTAGAAATATTCTATCGATAAATCCTTTTAATAAAGCGGGAAGTCCACCCCACCATACAGGATGTACCCATACAAGATGATCAGCCCATTTAATATCGTCTATCGTCTTTACTAAATCTAGTTCTAGTTCCATGCGTTTCTGATAACCATACTGTAAGTTCGTATTAAAGTTTATCTTCGCTACTGTGATTTCTCTCACATCTGCTCCACTATCTTTAGCTCCTTTAATATAAGCCTCTACCAAACCAAAATTTAAAGAATCCTTATTAGGATGTCCATTGATAACTGTTATTTTCTTCATTATATCTCTTTTATTGTTATAGAGTCATATTGTTGTAGATCTGTGAAAAGTGCTTTTTCTCCGTGAAGTTGATGTGCAAAATACTGTCCAGGTAGAACTTCATTACTAAATAATACCTCTGTATGTAATACGGCTGATAAAGCAGTCAATTCTGCCTGTCCTCTATCACTCTTTAATAAAATTCTCCTTACTTGCTGAGAGCCTTTAATAATGATTTCGAATACTGAAATATCCCCTGCTCCACTACCTCCAAATATCTTTCTCCTTGCCTTTAAAGACATTCTTTTAAATACACCGAACTGTTGCATCCAGCCCAATACACGAGTTACAAACTTAGAATTGTAAGTCATCTTCACACTTACGGTAGGTACAGCTTCTACTTGATTCAAAATATATAAATCAGGAGTATCAAAGTTGTAAACTTGTCTATTTCTCAACCCGAAAGAGAAACAATAGGATTCAATATCTAAAAAGTGTAAAACTTCCTTAGGCTGATTCTTTTGATACTGAACAAAAGGGGTTGCTACATGTTCTGCCATAAAATGAGCTGAACTTTCGCCTGCTTTATCTTTTATAGAGTAATACACCATCAGCTGTACACTCTCTATTTTTTCTGTAGCAGGTACAGCAGATTTGACTAATCCAGGAACAATCCCTCCCATCCAACCTGAGCCAAATACAATACGGCTATTAAACTTAGTATATTCTGTAGTAATCTGTAATGCCTTATGTAAAGCTGGTGTTGGTTTAGTGATATCCAAATAATCTATTCCATGCTCTATCGCAAAACGAAGTACATGATCCTTCTGGTCATTAACAGATAAAATAATTAAATCGATACTTCTAGATAGAATAACTTCTAATGAAGATGGGCTATTGACATCTATCTGTACTTCTTTCTGTAGATCTTTAGGAGCTCTAGTTCCTAAGATTATATTGTATTGAGGGTTTCGCTCTTTTAAGATACGAGCTATAGTACCCCCTACTAACCCCTTACCTCCTATGATTAAAATATTATTCTGCATAATTGATTTGATTTACAGACAAAACTAATAACCTATAGAGGTCTAAATACTGGACAAATGTCTAAAAAGTAATCTCTTTTCTGATACGACTCAAATGTCTTTGGGTAATTCCTAAATAAGAAGCCAAATACTGTAGCGGAATATACTGTACAAAATTAGGGTAATATATCAATAGATTCTTATAACGTTCAGAGGCAGTCTCTCGCTGAAACTGTATCACTCTGCGTTCTAATTCTAAATACTGTTGCTCAGCAATGATCTTTAAAAAAGTAGTCCACTGAGGTAATCTATCTGCTAAGGCATCGAGATCTTTCTTCTGAATAGACCAAACTACCGCATTAACAATCGCCTGAATACTCTCTATACTCTTACCTCCAGTGATAAATGCAGAATAAGCTCCTATTAAATCATCTGGAAAACGAAAGCAGTAAGTAAGTTCATCTCCTTTTTCGTTTGCATAAAAGGAGCGAAATACGCCTGATTCAATAAAGGCTATTTCTTCACAATAGTCATTTTCCTTTACGAGATAGTCATTCTTAGCGATATTGCGTTGTACAAATAAAGCGACAATATCACCTATCTCTTCTTCTGAGAATAGATTAAAACGTTGAAAAAATATATTGAGCATAACAGATACCATATTCATGGTAAATGTAATCCTATATATGCAATATCTTATTAATTTTTATTACATTTCGCAGAATTTCATTTAGAAACAACAATACATAAACCTAACAAATATGAGAAAATTAGTTTTATCATCTCTAGTACTAGCAACAGTATTAACATTAGTAAGCTGTAAACAAGAGGTTAAAACAGAACAAGTAGCAACAGATACAGAGGCAACTACCTCTGATAATACACCTACTACTGCAATAGATACAGCAGCTGCTAAACAAGCTATTGCCAAAGAAAAAGAGGCATTAGCAAAACCATATAATGAGGAAGAAGATGGTGATGCTAAAATAACAGAACTAATCGCAAAGGCTAAAGCTGAAGGCAAAAACGTTTTTGTACAAGCTGGTGGTAACTGGTGTATCTGGTGTCTTCGTTTTAATGATTTTGTACAAAAAAATCAAGATATAAAAACTGTAGTTGATGCGAACTATGTTTATTATCATTTAAATTATACAGCTAAACACAAAAATGCTAAAGCATTTGAAAAATATGCTCCTGAAGGACAAAAATTAGGTTATCCATTCTTCATCGTAATCAATGGAGAAGGAAAAACAACTAATGTAATTTCCTCTGGTGAATTAGAAGCAGATAAAAGCTATGACGTAGCTAAAGTAAAGCAGATGTTCGTAGACAATGCTCCGAAGAAATAAAAGCAAAAGGCTGTCCAATGGACAGCCTTTATCATTTAATCTGTATAGTCTTTAGATTCGCAGATATAGGTATGGCTTTTACTTCTTGATTTACATATAAAAACAACATATCACTGGTCTTCCCTATAAGGATTCCTTCTATCACATCTCCTCCTATATACTCTATTTTAGTCGTTTCTTGTTGTAGTGTTTCAACATAAGTTCGCTTGCCATAATACTGTGCCATCAGTATAAGATACCAGATAAAAATAAAGATAAACACACCTCCTTTTATCTTTCTATACCAAGAATATTGTTCAAGATTAAATATTGATTTACTATAATTAGCAGGAAATTTCTCTTTCCAATATGCATCACCTTTAAACAATAGATAAGTAATAATCATTGTCACAATAGCAAAAGCTACTATTCTAAAGTCTGCAAAAGGAGCTATCAAAAAATCAAAAATAGAAGAGTAATCAAAAATATTAATACCAAAAGCATTGTACTTCTGATTATTAAACAACATCCCTATCCCTATAGCCAATAAATAAGCAAAAGTCAGTATAAGCTGTGCTGACTTCATTAATTTATTAACAAGCGTTTTTACTATATTTTCATCCATAAAAAGAGTTATAAGAATAACACAAAACAACTTCTCTGTTCCTATCAAATATATACTTTTTTGGCCTAGAATAAATGATAAAAAAACTTCTATTTAAATTCTTATTTATATCAAAATAATAGAAGTAATATATAGATGATATAGAAGCTAACTATAAAAGCTTACCTTTGGATAAATAGTTCATTCTATGCAAAGGTTTTAGTGTTTATAACCCATTGTTTCACTACATTTTCTATCCATGTTTGTTATTCGATCTCTTTTTATCTCTTTTCTAATGATCTTACTCTTGAATGGCTGTACAGACAAGTTAAGCAATCAAGATTACACTGATTCTTCTATCCGATGGAAAGCCTATTTTACTATAAAAGGAATCAATGTTCCTGTTATTTTCACACTAGATAGCATTCCACTTAATATTCATGGTTACCGTACTGTTTTTACAGATGGTCCAATTACAAATCAAAAAGAATATACCAAAATAGCTCGTGATAGTTTTATCAACCCTTTAGATTACAGCGGTCATATCCATCTAAAAGGAATTATACAAAGCGATACGATTAAAGGAATATTTGAAGATAAGAAAGGTAAAAATACTTTAGTTACCATCCCTTTTATAGCCTATAAGACAGAAGAACCTCGCTTCTCTATTCCAACAACATATACAACTATTAATGTAACTGGTCAGTGGGAGTTTACCTTCTCAGAACAAGATTCTCCAATTAAATTTACAGAATACTATAAAATAGAGAACTTCCATTTATTCCAAAATGAAGGTACTCTAATCGCACGTACAACAAGAAATGAAGGTTTTGAAGGTGTAATGACTCAAGATGGCTTTATCTGTTCTTCTATGTCTAAAGATAGACCTACTCTTCTTCAAACTTCCCTAATCGATACTAATTACTTAGAAGGAACTATCCTTACACCCAATGAATCATTCACCTTCACTGCTAAGCGAAAAAGTAAACTCGAAAGCACCAAAGAAAACAGTACGACTCTGTTCAAAATGCTCCGAAACTTATTCAAAGCTTATGAAGAATATCCTAAATAAAAAAGCCACTCCCAAGGAAGTGGCTTCAAACCTAACCAAACTAATAGAAAGATATTCCTTCCTATAAAAAATCAAACTTATTATTCTAATTTATTAGTCATAGAATTTATCGAAACGTGCAAATCCTGATATCTTATCAGGAAGTGTCATTCCCTTAGTAACCTTGTCTGTTTTTAGATCATAAATCCAAACATAGTTTCCTTCTTCTGCACTATTAATCGCTAAGTATACTTTCTTATCTTGAACAAAGAAACCTAGTTCATACGGTTCATCTAAAGGTAATTCTGTCAGCTGTCTTACAACTGATCTAGTCTCTAAGTCTATAATAGCGTATCTTCCATTATAACTTCCTCCTTTAGCAGGATTTCTATAACCAATAATCATTTTATTGTCTCCGATATAATTCATCGCTGTTTCAGGCTTTAATCCACCTAATACTTGCGTCAAATTAATTTCGTAAGATCTATCTAATACTCCCTCTGCTGTCTTAATTCTAAACAAATAAATATCATTACTTTCTGAATTAGTACGTGTAAAACAACTATAGTAGAAGCTGTCATTATCCTTTACAAAAGAAGTTTTAAAATAAGGAGAACCATTACTAGCTCCACTACTACGAGTGTCTGCTTCTGATTTGATTACTTTAAAGTCTGGATATGAAATAGAGGCTAAATTATAGAAATTAGGTGTCAACCATTTTGCATTTCTAAAACCGTACTGTAAATACAGCACTCCATCTATATAAGCTGCAGAACCTATTGAATAATGGTCATATCCTTGAGGGAAAGGCTCTAGACCAGACACTTCTCCTTGTTTTACTATTTTAAGATTTGTTGTATTAAAAACTGTATATCGGATGCGCTCTATATCACTTGTATCTCCAAAAAGAATCAAAGTGTTATCATCAGCCCATGTATAAGCACTCACGTCATTAATATAAGAGAAAGGCACTTCTATCTCTGTAACTAGCTTATCATTTGTATATTTAAACTTTTTAAATACTCCTTGATCTGTTTTATAGTTATAGATATACCCATTCTTAACGATATAAGAATACGTTCCTTTAGAGTTAATTTCATCACCTTCTCTATTCAGATCCATAACTCCTTGTGTCACATCATTGGTAGCTGTAATATAATGAACCGTATTAGGCCAACTTCCCAATGCTGATAATAAGAAATACTTATAATCTTTTTCTCCTTCAAAACCACCACTCTGAGATGGTTCTTTACTACATCCTATCACTGTAAAAAGCAATAAGATCATAGATAAGATTGTATATGATTTATTTTTCATCTGTAATGTCTATTTTAAAGAATATCTGAATTTGAAATAAAATGCTCTACCTTGTTTTTGAAGCTTAAAGTTGTCATAAGCAAGAGCATTTCCAATATTAGTACAATTCAAAGCAAAGTTATACTTCCCTTTTGCTATCGAATAATTGATTCCTACATCGTGTAATGTCTGGCGAGGAATCGTTGGAATATTCTTTTTATTTCCATAAGACTGCCAGTTTTTATAGAACCACTCTGTCATAGATACCCCATAAGTTAACTCAATACGAGAATCTTTTTGGAACCAATCATCTTGCCCTATACTCACATCTATATTACCATATAACCAAGGCTGGTTTGGCACTTCTTTTTTATAGGTAGCAGACTCTACATTATCACTATTATTAGCGTATTTCGTATTGTCATAAGCATAGTTATAAGTAATATTCGCCATGATATTAAGAATATTCTTATACTGGTAGTTAAATTCTCCTTCTACTCCTCTAGTGAAGATATTAGATAAGTTCTCATATTTAAAAGTACTATTGAATAAATTAGGAACTGTATAAATATAATCCTTCGTATCTCTAATATATCCAGCTGCATCAAAACGTACGAAGTGATCATCAAAACGTTGGCTATAATACACCCCTAAATTAAAGTTATTACTACTCTCAGGGCGTAGAGCTAAGTTACTAGTAATAGACACACCATCACCAAATATTTCTTCTGGTTCTAATAAACGGAATGACTTTTCAAAAGAAGCTTTTAAACCTAGTTCATTGGTAATTTTAAAAGTACTCGCTACACCATATCCCCAATTTCCTGATTGATTTTTAACAGGGACATCCTTACGTGTAGAAGAGTCAAAGACAGTCTTATCTAAATCAACTAAGTAATACTTTCCAAAAAACACATTAGTCCATCTCTTATCAAACCAATCTTGTTGATAGTTAATAGAGAAAATCTGTTTTGTCATTTTCGTAGGATAAGCATCTTCTCTCTTATCGTATAATAAATTATAAGATTGATTCTTCACATAATCTAACATATAATTAAAGTTAAACTTGTGAGAATCACTTAATCTATACTCTGTAGTTAATTGAGAGAATACACGATCTCTGTGTTGTCTACTTAAAGAAGGGTTAGAAAGTTCACTTCCTGCAGCAGGAACATAACTTCCGTCCCAACTGTATTTTCTCATTAAAGTATCCGTTCCTTTTTCTAGACTCTTAGAATACCCTAAATAATAATTGATATCAAAGCGATCGTTCAATAGATCTTTCTTCTTATATTTTAAAAAGTAATTATTCGCATCTCCTTCTCTCTTCACTCCTCCATACACAATCTCTTGATTAGATCCTGTCTGAATTTGTTTATCAAATAAAGAATGTGACACTCCTACGAATAACATATCTGCCCATGACTTATCCTCTATTCCCAACTCTGCCATTACAAATAAAGATTTGTAGCGATCATTGAAACGTTTTACATCTCTATACTCATACTTCTCAGCTTGGGGATTATAGATCTTCATATCACGCATCTTATAATCATTATCTGAGTAATTATAAGCACTATTCAGTCTCATGATAATTCCAGTACCCTTATCTTTTAATTGTCCATTTAAATTAACTTTATGGGTATTAAAAGATCCTGTCATATAACTTGCATCTAAATAATCTTTAGAACTACCATTCGTAATAATATCCACTGCACCTCCCATGGCATCAGTACTCAAATGAACAGGAACAACTCCTTTATATATCTCTACACGTTGAGCCATATTAATAGGAAGTGTATTCATATCCACTCCTTTACCTAACATCTCTAACGGAACTCCATCTACAAAAAACTTAACTGCTTTTCCGGACATCCCGTTTACAGAAAAATTATAATCAGACCCTACACCACCTTGTTGTCTAACTTTGATACCGCTACTTTTATTCAGTATTTGATTTAAATCATAAGTACTATTAGCTATCTTTTGCATATCCACAGCACTTACTGTAAAAGCTTGCTCTTTTAAAGCATCTACTTTACCTTTTACACTAACCACAACATCATCTAATACAGAAGGCTCATCTTGCATAGTAATACTCAATGATTTTGGGCTTGTATTAAATTGAACAGTTCTGCTCTCTTCAACCATACCTACGTAATTAAACAGTATTGTATGTTGTCCTGTTGTGTGCTGTAATTCAAACTTCCCATCTAGATCTGTCTGAACACCAATTGTACTTCCTTTAATAGAAACAGATACTCCTATAATGGGAGTTTTCTGTGAATCATAAACGATTCCTTTTACTTTACCTACAGTTCCTTGAGCATTTACTAAACAAGGTAACAGAAGTAGTAAAAAACAAAAAAATACTTCCTTAAACGGTCTCATTATTTAAATTAATTTTAAATAACAAAAGTATTGGTCATGTTAATAAAAACCAAAGAAATACAACTTTATTTTTAACGAGTCTAATTAGATTATTTGTGTTGAATCATAATAATCACAATATCAACAAATTAACAAATAAAGACACCATCATTTCTATCTTAAGAACATAATGACATAATTATTCAACTTTCTCATAACAAACTAGATAACAACTAAGCACTAAATACAGTTCATAAAAAAAGCGTAGCCATCGCTACGCTTTTACGTCATATCTAAGTTTATTTTACTATCGACTCATAAATTACCTTCTGAATATCTTCTCTAATATTAGCCTTAGATAGATTATTCACATTACTATCAGGATAAGTTCTATTTGATAAAAATACAAATACTAAATCTTTATCAGGATCAGCCCAAGCCATTGTTCCTGTAAACCCTGTATGTCCAAAACTAGACATTGAAGCACATCCACATGTTGGACCAGGAGAACCTGGCTTTTGCGGTTTATCGAATCCTATTCCCCTTCTACTACCTTTACTACAATAAGCACACTCATTAAATGTATTAAAAGTATCTTCCGAGAAGAAACGATCTCCTCCGTATTCCCCTTTATTCAGATATAACTGCATCATTTTAGCTACATCTAACGCTGATCCAAACAACCCTGCATGTCCAGCAACTCCACCTTGCATAGCTGCTCCCATATCATGCACATATCCTTGTACAGTAGTGTAACGGTAATAATTATCTATTTCAGTAGGAGGAATTACATTCAAGTCAAATTTACGCAATGGTAAATAAGTTAAACGCCAAGCTCCCATCTTATTATAATACTCACTTTCCACTACTTGATCAAGTGTCTTGTGATATTTACTCTCCACAAATTCCTTCATCATAATAAACCCTAAATCACTATATTTATACTCCTTTTTAGATAATTTAGAATCTGCTATTTGTTGTAGGATTTCATTTGTATACCCTTTTTTAATATATAAATTCTCTGACACTTGAGTAGGATACTCTGGAGTGTAAAAGAAACTATATAAACTCGGATCAGGTCGATTATTCTCTGCTAGTGTACGTTTATAAAAAGGAATCCAAGCTGGTAAACCTGACTGATGTGTCAACAAATCTTTAAAGGTAATATCTTCTTTATCTGTATGTTTAAACATCGGTAACATCTGTCCTAGTTTAGTCTCCATTCTCACTTTATGATCATCATACATCTTTACCAATACTGGCAACGTTCCTAAGATCTTAGTTAAAGAAGCTAAATCATATAAGTCTGTATTTAAGACCTTTGTACTACCATCATAATTATGATATCCAAAAGCTTTTTGGTATACTACTTTGCCATGACGAGCCACTACTACCTGAATACCTGGTGTATATTGTTTATCTATTGCTCCTTGAGCAATGGCATCAATTCCCTTTAACACATCAGGATCCATCCCTTCATTTGCTGCAGTAGAAAAACCTAAGCGATCAATAGCTTTCGTTTTAAGTCCTGTACCAACAGCGAAAGAACCACTGATAGAAACTGGTAACTTTCCTTTAGCTCCTATAGCCCCAAATAATACTTGAGCGGCAGCTTGCTGAGCAAATTTATTATTCTGATACCCTACTAACACAGTATTTACTTTATCTAAAGGCATTGACTCAAGCGCATACGGTTTAGCAAAAGATACTAACACAGTATTCTTTCTAGCGACTAAATTACGTAAAATTGCCTTCTCTGTGTCTGACATATCGTGCTTACGCCATGGATTATCAACCTTGTGATATCCTACAATAATAGTTGTAAACGCAGAAAGGTCTTCTAAGCTATCTCCTGTAATTTCTGTTACATCATCATAATTTTGTAACATATTTAAGAAGTGACTACCATCATCATCTCCTAACTTTACATAAGCTATCTTTTGTTTTTCTAAATGTTTAAAAGGAACTAACCTATCTTCATTCTTCGTTAAAGTCATTGCTTCTTCGTACAACTTCTGATTTAAATCATCGTAAACTGGAGCATTCAAATCCTTAACTAAGCTACCTGTTTCAATAGCAGAGAACTTCGTCATACCTGACTTGTACTTATATGCCAAAACCTTCTTTACTGAATGAGAAAGGCGTTCTTCTGATATTTCTCCTGCATTATAAGCAGCTAATATATTCGTTAGAGCAGTAGGTACATCTTCAGAGAAAAGTAATAAGTCATTTCCTGCTTTAAAAGCGGCTAAATCTACTTCTCCAGGTTTTAAAAAACTTGTTGCTGCTTTCATATTTAAAGCATCAGTAAAGATCAGTCCTTCAAAACCTAACTCCTCTTTCAACAACTTCGTTACAATATTATGAGATAACGAAGTAGGAATATCATTAGGTTCATAAGCGGGTAAATTTAAGTGACCTATCATCACACTAGACAGCCCTTCTTCAAATAACTTTTTATACGGATAAAATTCAACTCTATTTAAGCGCCCTTTATCAAAGTCTATTACAGGCAATTTGTGATGTGAATCTGTAGAAGTATCACCGTGTCCAGGAAAGTGTTTTCCTGTTGCGAAAATATCTTGACTCTGATATCCCTGCATAAAGGCACTAGCGCGATCTGTTACTATCTCTCTCGTCTCCCCAAAAGAACGCACTCCGATAATAGGATTCTTTGGATTAATATTAATATCTAATACAGGCCCAAAGTTAAACTGCATACCTAAGCGTTTGGTTTGTTTAGCCATCGCTTCTCCCACTTGATAAATCAAGTCCATATCTTGAACAGCACCCAATGTCATATTATAAGGGAAACGATAAGTATCTTCTAAACGCATACTCAGTCCCCACTCTCCATCTATACCCACTAACATAGGTACCCTACTTAAAGTCTGTAAACGATTAGTCATTTCTGCTTGACGAACAGGTCCACCTTGAAAGAAAATTAATCCTCCAATATGCTGTTCTTGCACAAGTTTCTCTAAACTCTGTACATGAGCCTCATTTTTATTAGAGTAAGCTGCAACCATAAACAGCTGTCCTATTCGCTCCTCTAAATTCAACGTATTATATACACTATCTACCCATTGTTTCTGTCTAGCTTGATTAAACTTAACCTGTCCAAACGCACTAGAAGCCACAAGAAGTAGTACAACAGTCAATCTTTTCATTAGTTTTTATTTTAGGTCAAAAAAAAATCACCATCAAAAGTCTATTTGATGGTGATTTTGATATCGTAAATATAAATATTAGAATCTATTTAAAAAAACGTGAATGCCAACTTTCAGATGCTGGAACTTCCCAAAATTCTCTAAACTCTCCTAAATCATTCACTAAATTATTGAATACAATCGTATTAGCTGATACAGACTTAGACTTTACTAAATCTTTAAATTCTAATAAAGTTTTAAAAGCAATGAATTCTCCTGTTTTATAAGTAACATTCATCTTATCTAGTAAGTCCACATTATACTTTTGTTCAATATCTTGAATCACACGAACTGAAGCATCTATTGAACATCCTGAAGCAGGGTGTATATCTTGATCCACTGCTAGCACTATAAATCTATTGTAAAAAATCTTATAAGAAGATGCTAATGGTGTAGCATGGGCAGCCCATTCTTCTGTAAAAGCTGCTAACTCCTTATCTATATCTTGAACCTCTTCATCTGAGAACTTACGATTAGATTGGTAAATCCAAACTCTCGAATGATCAGGCATTTCTTCAAATGGTTTAAACATATTTTATAAATCTTCTGCGTTTGCAATTAACTCAGCTACATCTAACACTTTTACTGAGCTTTCTTTTTCTTTAAACTTAACCCCATCTGTAAGCATTGTGTTACAGAAAGGACATCCAGCAGCGATAATCTCTGCATTAGTTCCTATAGCCTCCTCTGTACGCTCTACGTGTACTTCTTTATCACCGTGTTCTGGTTCTTTAAAAAGTTGAGCACCTCCAGCACCACAGCAGAAACCATTTTGTCTAGAACGCTTCATTTCTACTAACTCTGCATCTAATTTTTCAATCAATTGACGCGGAGCTTCATAAACTTGATTAGCACGTCCTAAATAACATGGATCGTGGAAAGTAATTCTCTTTCCTTTAAATTGCCCACCTTCTATAGTCAATCTTCCATCATCTAAAAGTGATTTCAAAAATTGAGTATGGTGTACAACTTCATATTTACCACCCAAATCAGGGTATTCATTCTTAAGTGTATTAAAGCAGTGAGGACAAGCAGTTACGATTTTTTTAATTTCATATCCATCTAATACTTGGATATTCATCATTGCTTGCATTTGGAATGCAAATTCATTCCCCGCTCTCTTTGCTGGATCCCCAGTACAACCTTCTTCTGTACCAAGTACAGCAAATGATACGTTTGCTTTATTTAATATCTTTACGAATGCTTTTGTAATCTTTTTTGCTCTATCGTCAAAACTTCCTGAACAACCTACCCAGAATAACACTTCTGGTTGTTCTCCTTTTGCCATCATTTCCGCCATGGTAGGCACTACTAAATTTGCTGACATAATCTTGTGTTTATTGAGATAATCCTAAAAAAGGATTATGATAGTTAATGTTTAGTTTTCGTCTTTCCAGTTTAATCTGTCCATTTGGCTATATTGCCATGGAGCAGCATTATTCTCAACATTTTGCATCATGTTGTTTAACTCTACAGGAGCGGCACTCTGTTCCATCACTAAGAAACGACGCATATCCATAATAATAGAAAGTGGACTAATGTCTATAGGACATTCTTCAACACATGCATTACATGTATTACAAGCCCACAATTCTTCTGGTGTAATATAGTCATTTAATAATGTCTTACCATCATCAACAAACTGACCATTATTCGCATCTAATATCTTACTTACATCCTCTAAACGATCACGAGTAGACATCATTATCTTACGCGGAGATAGTTTTTTACCTGTTATATTCTGAGGACAAGAAGAAGTACAACGACCACACTCAGTACAAGAATAAGCATTTAATAACTGTACCCAATTTAAATCCATTACATCTTGAGCACCAAATTTCTCTGGTTCTCCTACAGGTTCTGCTGGTGCAGCGTATGGGTCTGCATTAGGATCCATCATTAAAGAAACTTCTTTCTTAACAGACTCTAAGTTATTAAACTCTCCTTGAGGTTGTAAATTAGCATAATATGTATTTGGGAATGCTAAGAAGATGTGTAAGTGTTTTGAATAATATAAATAATTCATGAACAACATCACCCCTACTATGTGTCCCCACCAACAAAAACGCTCAATGAATGCAACTGTTGCAGGATTAACTCCGTCAAATATAGGGCTGATAAAACTAGAAATAGGAAATGATCCTACTGCTGTATAATGTGTATAACCAATACTCTGAAGATAATAATCTGCAGCATTCATGATTAAAAAGAAACACATCAACACTGTCTCAATGTAGATAATATTATTCGCATCGCGCTTAGCCCAACCTTCCATTTCTGGTTGATTAAAACGTCTAAGTTTAATTATATTTCTACGAATCCAGAATACAACAACTCCAAAGATAACTAAGAAAGCTAGTACTTCAAAAATTCCAATTAATGCATCATAGCCTACACCTAAGAAGCTAAACACTCGATGTGTACCAAACAAACCATCAACGATGATTTCTAACATCTCAATATTAATAATCACAAAACCTACATATACAAAAATATGTAAGATAGCTGGGATAGGTCTTTTCACCATCTTAGACTGTCCTAAAGCTACGCGGATCATGTTTTTCCAACGAGCTGAAGGATTATCTGTTCGATCGATATCTCTTCCTATTTTGATGTTGCGGATTAGCTTCTTTATATTTTTGATAAAGAATCCAAACCCAACAACTAAAAGAAGTAAAAATAATACTTGGCCTAAATACTCCATAGTCGTAATAATTGTTTTCAGTAATTGTTAGTTTTTCTTGTTAGTTGGTTTAGCTGTTTAGTTTATTATTCCTTAACCTCTGCAGTTTTCTCTTCTTCTGTTGCTTGATAAGGTGTCGCTTTCTTACCAAATAAAGAGAAATGTACATAACGTTTTGGATGTTCTTTTAAGTCGCGTAGTAAAGCTTCTAATTCTTTACTTGCTCCTTCTAAGTTACTATATAATTGTTCGTCTTTCAATAATTTACCAACTGATCCCTTACCGCCTTGGATATCTCCCATGATTTTATCCATACTTGCAGTAGCGTTATCTAAGTTAGTAAAAGTAGATTTGATATCCAAAGCCTTTAAATCTGTAGAAATAGAAGCAAAGTTGCTACTCATCGTGTTTAAGTTAGTCAACGTACCGTCTAACTTAGGCTGAGTCGCTGCAACCATCTGATTAGTAGCTGCCATTAACTTATTAGCACCTGCTAAAGTACCATCTAATTGAGTCATTGCGCTTTTTAAACTCTGCTGTGTATTCTCATCCATTATATTATTAACAGAAGCTAACATTGTATTTAAATTGGCTAAAGCCTCTTCTACTTTTAACTGTAAAGGTTCAATTTGTTTTGTCAACTTCTCAGTCATATCTAAAACTACCTCTCCTTTAAGCGTTTGTCCAGACTCAGCGAAATTTGTATCTCCAAATAAAGGATCTATCATAATTCCTTTACCTCCTAATAATCCAGGAGAGTAAATCTTAGCTACACTATTCTTAGATATATTTATTTTTTGAGTCATCAATAACTCAACTTTTAATTTTCCTGAAGTATTATCTAAATCGATCTTAGATACTTTCCCTACGACTAAACCATTAATGGTAACCGTTGAAGAAGTAGTCAATCCTTCTACATTATCGTATTCTACATAAAATCTAGTACTGTTATCAAATATGTTTCTCCCTTTTAAAAATGAGTAACCCCAAATGAACAAAGCAATAGCTCCTAATACTAAAATCGCTGTTTTAATTTCTCTTGATATTTTCAAAACTTTTCATTTTTATAACACGCAAAAATAAACTTTTATTTCTAAAGCGCTTGATATTATTTTAATGCTTCCTCTACTGTAATCACTTTACCATCCTTGAATGCTACAATAAATGCAGAACTGTGTCCTTTATCCTTTGCTACTTTCTGATTTTGTTTCGCTGTCTCATAGTCACTTGTCTCCCCGTAATAATATTTACTAAGATTTCCTACGCGCATTGTCGTCACTCCTCTTAGTCCTTTAAAATTCTCAGGTTTTAAAGCTAACACTTTTGATCCTGCTGCAATTTGCACTTTAAAAACAACTTTTTTAGTGTTTGAACTACTTTCTTTTCGAGAATTAGTAGTTGTCTCGTTAGTTGTAGTCTTTCTACTATTATCAACTTTAGCCGTTGCTTTATCATTAGAATCTGCTAATACTAGAGTTTTACTACCTCCATAATAAGCTGCTTTATAATCAATAATCCCTTGTGCTATAGAACGAGCTAATTCTTTCTGTCCTTTACTTGAAGTCAAATAATTCCCTTCTGCTGTATTAGAAACAAAACCTAACTCTATCAATATACTAGGCATAAAAGCCCCGTGTAATACCCAGAACGGACCTTGTTTTACTCCTCTATTCTTTCTCTTCAGATCATTTGTAAAACCATCCTGTACTCTACTTGCTAAATCAATACTCTGATGAATATAATCCTCTTGTAATAGTGTCAAACCAATAATAGACTCTGGAGAAGAAGGATCAAAGCCCGCATACTTAGTCTTATAATCATCCTCCATCATAATCACCGAGTTCTCCGTCTTAGCTACATCTAGGTTAGATTTATTCTTACTAAGCCCCATTACATAAGTCTCAGTACCAGAAGCAGATTCACTATTAACACCATTACAGTGAATAGATACAAATACGTTTCCATTGTTATCATTAGCTAATACAGATCTCTCCTTTACTGGAACGAACACATCTGTCTTACGAGTATAGAACACTTCTATATCAGATTGTTTTTCTAATATCTTACCTACCTCTAAAGCTACTGCTAATACAATATCCTTTTCTACATTCTTCTTATGGTTAGTACCAGTATCTTTTCCTCCATGTCCAGGATCTAATACAACTTTAAATTTTTTCCCATTCTGTGCTTGTATAGAGAAACTCAGGAAAAGAATAGCTAGTAAGGCAAACAGTTTAGAACGACTGTAATTCATATAAATGATATTTATAACGTTTTATAATTTAAATAAAAATACATTTTCAAAAAAAATATATGTAAGTTTGACACGTTAAAAACAACGCGCTTAATTTTACAAAAATAGCATATATATAGGTTTGCGAACAAATATTTTTAATATCGTTTTCATTTTATTGGTTTTTGGAGCAACTTTAACACAAAAAGGGATTGCACAAGACAACAATAAGAAATTTACAGCTGTAAATACTACACTAAAAAGAGATTCTATAGTTACCACCTCTGACACTATAGACAAACTTGCTGTACCCTCTATCCAGGATACACTTAAAAAACAAAAAGACACCATAGTTCCTGCTAATAAACCTCTTCTTGAAGAGATGGTTTATAGAAAAGCAAAAGACTACGAAGCTCTAAACTTAGCAAAAAAAGAAATTACGTTATATAATGAAGCTGAAATACGCTATCAAGATTATGAACTAACTGCAGGTAAAATCATTTTCAATTATGAAAAAAACGAAATCTATGCAGGAGGTATTAAAGATAGTGTTGGTAATATGTCGCAATATCCTGTTTTTAAACAAGGGTCACAGATCGTAGAGCCAGATTCTATCCGCTTCAATACAAAAACTAAAAAAGCATTAGTCTTTAAATCTCGTACTTCGCAAGGTGAATTTAGAATTAAAGCAGAAGTGAGTAAAAAGGAGAATGACTCTGTTTACTTCATGAAAGATGTAATCTTTACTACTGCTAAAGATTTAGATGATCCAGAATACTACTTCCGTACCAATAAGGTTAAGTTAGTACCTGGCAAAAAAGTAGTTACAGGAGTTACCAATATGGTGATTGCTGATGTACCTACACCACTAGGGTTGCCTTTCGCCTTTTTCCCGATGTCAGAAAAAGCCGAATCAGGATTTATCATACCAAGCTTTGGTGATACCAATCAACAAGGATACTATATTCAGAATGGTGGTTATTACTTTGCGATAAGTGATAAAATGGATTTAAACGTATTAGGGGATTATTATACCAATGGTAGCTGGGGATTGAGACTTAACAGTTCTTATGCTCAACGTTATAAATATAACGGACGTGTTTTAATCCGTTATGAAAACAATATCTTCTCTGAAAAAGGACTTCCAGATTACGCATCTAGTAAGCTATATAATATTCAGTGGAATCACAGTCAAGATGGTAAAGCTAATCCTAACTCGCGATTCTCTGCGTCTGTTAACTTAGGTAGTAGCCAGTACTTCAGACAATCAAACAATACCTATAACGTAGGAGCTTCTATGAATAACACCATGAGCTCATCTGTTAGTTACCAACGTACTTTCGAAAGTGTACCACAAGTGAATATGTCACTTACTGCTACTCACTCTCAATCAACAAATACGAAGGAGATTAACATGACTCTTCCTACATTACAAGTAAACGTAGATCGTGTATTCCCTTTTGCACCAAAATACGGTTCTAAAAAAGGTATTATTAAAAACTTAAACTTCTCGTATTCTGTACGTGGAGAAAACCGTGTAAAAACACACGAAGATTATTTCTTTAAAAGAGAAATGTTCGACAGTTTAAACACAGCATTCCAACACAGTATTCCGATTGCAACAAACTTTAAAATATTCAAGCACTTCTCTGTAACGGCAGGTGCTTCATATAATGAAGTTTGGTACTTCAATACCATAGAGAAAAAATACAACGCACAAACTAATAAAGTTGATGACATTAGAGTAAATGGATTCGACAGCTTTAGAACATATAATGCTAATGCTAGTATTGGGACAACTATTTATGGTACATTCAACTTTGGAGAAGACAAACGAATCCAAGCTATACGTCACGTAATGCGTCCAAGCATTGGGTATTCTTATACACCTAGTTTTGAACAGTACTATGACACCTATGCCATAGATGCTACAGGACAGACCTTCCAAGATTATACTCGCTTCCAAAACGGTATTTTTGGAGCCCCTGGTAGATATAACTCCAATATGATGAACTTTAACTTAAGTAACACTTTTGAAGCTAAAGTTAGAGATGATGATAATGAGAAAGGTGAACCGAGAAAAGTAATGCTTCTAAATAGCTTAAACTTCTCTACGAGTTATAATATGTCTGCTGATTCACTTAAGTGGTCTCCTGTACGTGTAAGTGCTGGTACAGCTCTATTTAAAGATAAAATGCAAATTAACTTTGGAGCAACACTTGACCCTTATGCTTTAGACAATAACAATAGACGTATAGATACTTACAACATTAACAACGGAGGAAGTTTATTCCGTCTGACAAGTGCTAATATGACTGTAAACTGGTCTCTATCTAGTAAAGATGCCATGTTCGGTAATGCTGAAGACAAAAAGAATCAAAACTCTTTAGACAATGGTGGACGTGCTGATGATTTATTTGGTAGAGCTGTAGAGTTAGGTAATCAAAAAAGAAGTACACTGAGTGACGATGATGAAGACAAACCTTTTGGTGGTTTCTTTAATGCTAAACTACCTTGGGATTTAACCTTTGCCTACTCCATGACTTATAACAACTCATCGAGACAGAACGAGATAGTCAATAACTCCGTCATGGTATCTGGAAATGTAGATGTCACACCTAATTGGAAAGTAGGTTTCTCTACAGGTTATGACTTTGTTCAGAAAGGAGTTACCTTTACTCAATTAAGATTTGAACGTGATTTGAAGAGTTGGAGAATGGACTTCTCTTGGGTACCTATCGGAACCTATACAAGTTGGGGATTCTTTATTGGTATACGCTCATCAATGTTAAGCGATATCAAATGGGAAAAACGTAAAGCTCCAGACAAAATATACAGATAAAAATAATTCAGAAAGAGGAGGCGTATTTTTACTCCTCCTCTTTTTTTAAAACTATACTTTATGAAGAAAATTATCAATTCAGACAAGGCACCTGCCCCTATCGGACCATACAATCACTCAGTAATGACTGGTGATCTATTATTCATCTCAGGTCAAATTCCTTTTAATCAAGCAACAGAAACGCTTGTAACAACAGGTATTGAAGACGAAGCAAAACAAGTAATGGCTAATCTACAAGCGATACTAGAAGCAGCAAATATGACATTCGAAAACGTTGTTAAAGCAACTATTTTCTTAACAGACATGAATGACTTCGCTAAAGTAAATGAAATATACGGAAGCTTCTTTACAGCTGCTACAGCGCCTGCCAGAGAATGTATGCAGGTAGTAAAATTACCTAGAAATGTAAATGTAGAAATATCTATGATAGCTTCTAAATAAGTAGAAAGCACAGTATTAAAAAGGGGTGATTATTAATTAATAATCACCCCTTTTTAATACTCTTATTTTTTACTTCTAGATTCCCATAAATTGAAAAGCTTTTGCTTTCTCTAATTTATTATTAACTAAACCTGCATATTGTTGTTTTTTAGAAACATCTAACTTTCTAACGCCTGACTTATCACTAAAGTCAATTGATTTTAAATCTAGCCACATTGGAGTTAACGCAATTGGATCCTCATAATAGTATACTAAGTTCTTTTGATCAGACACTGTTCTCCACTTAGTAGAAGACAAGTTTGGTTCTCCATCTATATGCACTCCATATGGAACAGAAACATTTCTAATAATACTAAAAGCTGCTCCTATAGATACTTTTTCATCATCACTTTGTTCTACTGCTTTTGCATAATATGAAGCACGTGCAAAACGATCTTCAGATCTACCTGTACCAGGTAACACTTTATTACCAGGCAAATAGTTCCAATAATCTCTAATAGCTAACTGCTTATCATATGTAGGTGAATTCGCTACCACAGTATAAGAAGGATCGTGATAAATTTTTAACTTTCCATCAATAAACTCAAAAATAGCATTATCTCCTTTTACATCAGATATTGTTAAATGTACAGTTGCCAATGAAGTACGTCCTGGTGTATTAGCCGTAACTACAATCAAAGGGTTCTTCTGTAAGTCAGTTACAGCTTCATTTACATCTGCATAATTATCTAACACATACTGAGCCCATGCTGCCAAGCTAATTCCTTTGTCCTTCCCATCAGGGTTGTACTCTGGATATTGAGATTCTACTAACCAAAGAATATTAGCCACCAACCCTTTTTCATTCATTCCATCGGTAGTTGCAATATCAAATGCAGAAGTTATAACACTTCCGTACTTAGACTTCCATTTTATTGAAGCCTGCCCTACTTCTCCATTGCGCTCCATCCCTCTTGGAAACACCCATATATTAGGCATAATCTCTTCTTTCCAGTCCATCGAACGCGCTGTGATAACAGTATTATTTGGCCCTTTATAAACAACTCTTGTACATGCATCAGCTTCAGTCAATCCAAAGATAAATGCTCCCAAAACAAAAGCTCCTGTAAACACTCTTTTTATTCTTTTCATAATAAACATAGTTAAGTTCCTACTAAATTAGCTATTTAATTAATCACTCAAAAGCAATTAAACAAAATATAACATCTTTTATCTTCCTTCTTAAATAAATTACTATTTTTAAAATAAACGATTTTTACTTTAAAAATATACTAGGTTGTTCCAAACACCATGCCTATTTATTTTTAGGTGTTCTTTTTAATCTAATACAGACGAGAGTATTCTAATCTTATTGAAATCAATCTTTAGCGAATCTTAGATTCAACCAACAAACGTAACAGTAATTAATATTTTTAAATTAAAACATAAATTACAACTTCGATATTTATGAATAATCAGAACGTTCAGCTTGCACTTTCTAGGGGATTACTAGGGGTTTTCTAGGGCTTTCCTTGCCCAGAAGGTGTCTTTCTCGAAGAAATGTGCAAGAAACCCGCAAGCAAACCCCTAGCAAGTCAATACAAAACTATCTTTAGCATCTCAAGTAATATTGAGAAGAAATGGAGTTCTTGCTAACAACTCTGTAAATGAGCTATTTAAATATTTTTCCCATTTGTAATTGCTAAAAACTAATTGTCACACGTACGCAAGTTTTTACCTACAAAAAAAGGCACATAATACCTATGCGCCTATTCCCTTTATATTTGTCTAGTTTTTTTCTAGAATTTCCTTACTTAATTGTACTGATAGCATTTAACAACAACTGAGCTGAAGCTTCATTTGTTGCCAAAGGTACATTGTGTACATCACATACTCGTAATAACATATTAATGTCTGGCTCATGAGGGTGTTTTCCTAGAGGATCTTTAAAGAATAGCACCATGGCAGTCTTTCCTTCCGCTACTCTTGCAGCAATCTGAGCATCTCCCCCTAATGGTCCAGAAAGCATACGCTTTACCTTAAAGCCCGCATCCTCTGCCATACTTCCTGTAGTTCCTGTACCAATCAATGATATTCCTTCACTTGATAGAATTTCTCTGTTTTTTTTGATAAACTCTAACATTTCTTTCTTCTTAGCATCATGTGCTACAATTGCTATTTCCATACTTGTTATTATTTATGATATTCGATTAATCCGTCTAATGGCTTTTGAATTATTTTTCCAACCTGAATATTATGTTCAGCCATCACTTCTCTAAACTCATCTTGTAAAAAATATGCCACAGAACCCACAAAGTGTACAGGTACACTAGTATACTCTGGGTTATTCTTTATATAGTGATTTACAAAAAAAGATATTTGCTCTCTAATCATTTCTTGAAAAAAAGCTTTATCCTTATGCTCAATCAAAAAAGGCAAAAAAGAAGCCATATAAGCATTAGGGTTTTCTTTCTTATAAAAATTGTACTTCACTACATCAGCATCTACATCGTATTTACTTTTAAATAAATCTGCTAATTCTTTAGGCATCATTTTTAAAAAGAAACTCTTGATCATTAATCTACCGAGTGCACTTCCACTACAATCATCCATAGCCATAAAACCTAAAGACTCTATTCTTTGATATACTTTCTCTCCATCAAAATAAGAGACATTAGATCCTGTACCATTAATACAGACTATTCCTTTTTCTCCTTTTCCTACAGTCGCGTAAATAGCCGCATAAGTATCTTCGTGAACATTAATGTTTTTACAATTCGCAAAGTAATCTTCAGCAAATCTTTTAACGATATTTTTTGTACGATCAGACCCACACCCTGAACCATAAAAATAAAGTTCTTTAACCTCGTCTTTATTCTTACAGATATCAGGCACTGTATTAACACGGGTAAAGAACTCATCTAAAGTAATAACTTCGGGATTTAGTCCTAAACTAGTCACCGAAGTTATAACATTATTATTCTGGTCAAAGAAAATCCAATCAGCCTTAGTGGAACCACTATCGACGATTATTTTCATTTAAACTATTTAATTATTTTAAATTATTCATTAAGATAGCCATATCAACCATCTTAGCAGAATAACCATACTCGTTATCATACCAAGCTACAATCTTAAAGAAAGTACTGTTTAATCCGATACCTGCTTTAGCATCTACAATACAAGTATGCGTATCAGATACGAAATCTTGAGACACAACATCCTCTTCTGTATAAGCCATCACCCCTTTTAGTTCGTTCTCACTTGCTTTCTTCAATACAGCTAATACTTCTTCATAAGATGTTTCTTTAGCTACTTTAACTGTTAAATCTACAGCAGATACGTCAGCAGTAGGAACACGCATAGACATCCCTGTAAGTTTTCCTTTTAATTCTGGAATAACTTTACCTACAGCTTTAGCAGCACCTGTAGAAGCAGGAATAATATTATTCATAGCAGAACGTCCACCTCTAAAATCTTTCTTAGAAGGACCATCTACTGTAAACTGTGTAGCTGTTACAGCGTGTACTGTAGTCATTAAAGCCTCTACAATACCAAAATTATCATTAATAACTTTAGCTAATGGCGCTAAACAGTTAGTAGTACAAGAAGCATTAGAAACGATTGTATCTGTAGCTTTCATATCTTTCTCATTCACTCCCATAACATACATTGGAGCAGTTCCTGATGGAGCAGAGATTAATACTTTCTTAGCTCCTGCATCGATATGTTTTTGCGCGCTATCTAATTCTTTAAAGATACCTGTACAGTCAGCTACTACATCTACTTTTACTTCACCCCATTTTAATAAAGAAGGATCTTTCTCAGCTGTTACACGGATTGTTTGTCCATTCACTACTAAATGACCATCTTTTACTTCTACAGTTCCATCAAAACGACCGTGAACAGAGTCAAACTTAATTAAATAAGCTAAGTGCTCTACTGCCATTAAATCATTAACTGCTACTATCTCAACATTAGGATTCTTTACAGCTTCTCTTAACATTAAACGTCCAATACGTCCAAAACCGTTAATACCAATTCTTGTTTTCATAATTCTATTTCGTTTTATTATTTCTTTTAAATTGTGATGATATCAGATACTCTAAGTAGTTCCTGATCTATTGGAGAATGACCTTTTACTGCTTGTTCTAATGGTGTAAGCGCTACTTGATCATTGATCAAACCAACCATATAGTTGCGTTCTCCTGCTAATAACGTTTCAACCGCTTTCACACTCAATCTACTTGCTAATACACGGTCGAAGCAAGATGGTGCTCCTCCTCTTTGCATATGCCCTAATACAGACACACGTACCTCGTATTCTGGCAAATTAGTTTCTACGTATTCTCCTATTTCAAATACATTTTTACCTAATTTTTCACCTTCTGCTACGATAACTATACTAGATGATTTTCCTGATTTTTTACTTTTCTTTAGAGATTCTAGTAGACGCTCCATTCCCATATTCTCTTCTGGAATAAGAATCTCTTCTGCTCCAGCTCCAATACCTGCATTCAGTGCGATATGACCTGCATCTCTCCCCATAACTTCTACAAAGAATAAACGTTTATGTGAGCTGGCAGTATCTCTAATTTTATCTACAGCATCTACTACTGTATTTAAGGCAGTGTCAAACCCAATAGTATGACTTGTACCGTGTATATCATTATCAATAGTACCTGGAATTCCCATTACTGGAATGTCATACTCCTTGCTCAATATCATAGCTCCTGTAAAACTTCCGTCTCCACCAATAACAATCAATGCATCAATACCTGCATTCTTTAAGTTCTCATAAGCTGTTTTACGACCTTCCTCAGAACGGAAAGCTACGCTTCGAGCTGTTTTAAGGATAGTACCTCCTTTATTAATAATGTAATTTACATCACGAGGTCCCAATACTTCAAAATCACCTTCAACTAATCCTTGAAATCCTCTAAATATTCCTACACACATTACATCGTGAAAAGAACAAGTACGAACAATTGCCCTAATTGCTGCGTTCATCCCTGGAGCATCTCCTCCAGAAGTTAAGACACCGATCTTTTTAATCGCCTTACTCATATTTTATCGTTTTGAGTAAATTTACGAATAATAGACCATTTTAACAAAAATAGAAGCCCCTTATTCCACCTCTATTTTGTTAAATTATAAGTGTCTGACGGAGCTGTAGATGACTTCCTTCTATTCTCATAAAACTTGATAAAATCCCTATTAAAGTCAGAGTCTGGTAACTCTTCTGATCGGTTAGTATCTTGCTTTTTATTCTTACTTTGGTCTTTCTCTCTTGTTTTAGCCCTATTTAAGATTTTTGAGATCAATTCTTTAAAAGTATCAAAATCTACTTCATAAGACAATCCTACACCTTGCGTATATCCAATCCCTTCACCGATATAGTTAATATCATTTTCGCGATTAAATACTCTTGCACTTAAAGACCCTTCTTCATTAAGGCGTAACATCACCTCTACATCCCCTACGATCACAGACTGCTCCACTCCTCCTACAGGTACACCCAGTTTACCATTGACAGAAATACGATCGTTAACTTTAGTCGAGAAGGTTACCCCTACACGTCCTTCCGTTTGTGTATAAGGATTTCGCTCTCCTTGTGCATAGTTTAACCCTACTTTAAACTTATCGTCCTCATCCGAAAATATCTCATCAAAAATACTACTAGCACGCTCAAATAAACTTCCTGCTAATGTAGAAGAAGAGTTATCAGAAGAGAAGAATGCTCCTGTAGCTAACAGAGCCATCGCTTGACGCTCACGCATATCACGTTCACTCAGCCTATAATCTAATTCTGACTTCACTACAGAACTCACTGTTGGGAAGTTGATTTCAAAGTCTACCTCAGGATTACTTAAACTACCATTTAAGACAATAGCAACATCTGTAGGTACTTTTCTATTGATAATAGAGTTATCTATGATTACACTTGGATTTGCATCTGTATGATAAATTGCCTGCAAGTCTAACATTGCATTCATAGGGTCTCCATCCCAACGAATCGTACCATACTTCTTCACAACAAATTTCTTATCAATCAACCCACCATATCGGAAGTTATACTCTCCTTCATACGCTTGGAAATCCCCCCACATGTTAAACTTACCTAAGGTATTTATCTCCATAGTAATAAAACCTGCTCCTCTACCTCGCATAGCATGTCCAGACTCACGATCTAGTATAATTTCAATCTCTGCATCAGGAGTTAATACAAACTCAAAGTCAAGCTCTATACCACTGTTTCGATATCTATACATATCATACTCTTTTCCTTTGAGACGCAATGCCTTTTCTTGAGGTGATAAGAAGTGTATAAAGTTATTCTCACCAGTACCTTGCGCTTCTTTCAACGGAATCTTAATAGCGGTTCCTTTATTAGATGTCGCATTAATATTAATAGCTAACATCTCTACTGGCCCACTTAACTTAGCCATTCCATTAATAAAGGCTTTACCATAATAGATACTTCCCTCTTCGAATTTAGTATCTAAGGCTAATAAATTAGGAGAAGAAAGCACTAAATTCAATGCCCAATCATTAAACGCCTTATGAGAAATATCTCCGTCTATAATTCCTTCTGTTTTATGCTTAGAATCTATAATACGTACTTTACGCAAGATAAACTGACGCTCTGTTAAATCTAAAGCAGCATCTTCTTCAAAATTATAATCTACTCCAGTGAACTTAGACTTCATACCTGCCTTATTTAGGTGTAATCGTCCATTCACCTCAGGTTTCTTCGCTGTACCCTGAATATTAATTTTTCCTGATGTAGTTCCTCTTACATCAGAAACAATTGTTTTAAGTAAAGGTTCTATCGGTTTAACAGAAAAATCTTTAAATCCTGATTCTAGATTTAATTGCATCTGTTTATTGACAATAGCTAAATCACCATTTAAATAGAACTTTTCTTTCTCATTATCCACAATGCTAGACTGAACTTTAAAGTTCTTTAAACGCTCATCTCCGTCAACATGGAAAGCTAAATCTCCTAGCCTAACCTTATTGACAGCTAGTTCATCTATATTGATATTTACCTTAGGTTGGAACACATCTTTAACCTGAGAGAAATGTAAATCACCATCTATATTACCAGCGAACTCTAGATTAGAAATATCAGGGGCAAACTTAGCTAAGTCTACTTGCTTAAACTCTAAATCAAAATGTTTGTAAGTTGAATCTCTTACTGCGCCTGTCAGATTGACCTCTTGTCCATTATGTGATAATGATAAATCATCAATAGTAAAGTCCTCTAACTTCTTATTAAAAATAACTTTATTCTTCTTATTATCACTTTCATTAATACTCCACAAGAAGTCTTTTAGGAAGATATCTGACTTCTTAAACCCTACTACAGATAGGTTTTCCTCATTAATAGTGTGGTATAAGTTCAGATTAAACTTATCCTTACCATGCGTTCCTCCTTTAAACTCAGAACGAACAAATAGTGTATCATTATGAGTCAAGTTTAATAAATTAAAATCTGTGATACGATAAAACTTAGATTTCATACTATCCAGTGAAACATAAGTATTATATAAAGGGTTAGAGTTATTTACATCTAACAATACATTGTAAAAATTGAAATCTTCAATACCAATACTTGGTGAAGAGAAGTTCAGTTTAAAAATATTATCATCGTTATCTATATTTCCCTCAACATGTGTTGATGCACTTAAAGTCAATTGTGGCAAAAACACCTCTATTAACCTATTGTGTACTGTAATGTCAAAATCGAGATATTGTTCTTCTTTAATCTTATAAGGTGAGTAGTTAGTATATAAACTTCCTAGTGCATTAGTAAACAATGCTCTTAAATCCTTAAACAAGAATTTACCTTTAATATACCCCTCTATTGCCTCCTGTGACACAAAAGAAATAAGACGTTCATTCTCTGGATTAAATTCCGAATTTAATGTAAAATGACCGAATACATACTCATCTTTACTATTGATATAAGTAGTATTACGCATTGTAAATGTACCTGCTAAATCATCAAGAGTATTACCTGAAGCTTTAAACTCAAACTGTCCTTTAAATTTAGAAAGTGTATCATTTACTAAATGTAATGCATATAAATCTGCGTAGTCAACATCTGCAATGAAATCATAGTTCTTAACTTCTGAACTCAAATCTATCATCCCATTAAAGTCTAACTGCAAATTAGGGTCTTGGCTGTGTACTAAACCGCGATAATAAGGCATCTTTAACAATCCATCTACCGCAATATTCGTGTACTTATACTTAGCAAAGTCAAAAGAGAACACATCTCCCTTAATACTTGTGTTTAAAGATTTTTGATTAAAACCAACTCCATCAACCTCTAAATCTACAGAAGTCAAACCAAAATTCTGGTTCTTTATAAATTCTCCTAAGTCAAACTTCTCTAAAACAATATCCCCTTTATAAGCAGCTAGATTGGGATTATCAAGGTTTTCTATATCTATAACAGCTTTTCCTTTTCCAATAGACGTCAATAAATCAATATCTGTTTTTAGGGTGCGCTTCGTCATCTCGATATCTCCTTTGATATCTACTTGTCCAAGATTAGTTAATTCCGTAGGTAATAGTTCATGCAATAACTCAGGCATTAACCCTACAATGTGATCACGAGTAATAAATAGTCGATCCACATTAGCCTTCATCCAGAACGGCTTTACTTTATCGAATACATTTCTAAAACTAAATAACCCTCTCACATTAGACATATTGTCATCTACTAAATTTACATTTTTCATTGTAAAATCGTTCATCACACCATTAATATGCCCTGTAACATACACCATCTTATTCTCTGCAAAAATACCTGTAAAGGCATTTAAATCTGAGGAATTCAATACTGCTTTTCTAATCTCAAAATCCCAATTCACCTTATCTACGAAGTACTTCATATCTCCTAAAGCATAAGTGAACTTAAGATCTCCTTCTATAGCCGACTTTTTCGTTTGTAAATCTAGCTTCTCCATAGAGATACTAGTTTTAGTATGAGTAAAATTACCTGACAGATTTGTCACGCCCATACCCCAATTATCCTCAAAACTAGATTTCAAAACATTAGCATAAATATCAGGTCCTTTAATAAAGAAGTCTTCTACTTCCCCATTAATATTTTTAAAATCTATTGCTACTGGTGTTTCTGCTTCATCGTCAGAAATGATCAAATGAGTATTTTTAATTGTTAGATGAGAAGATTTCAGCCTAAACTTACCTTCTCCCTCTTTTCCATCATCAAATGCATTAATCAACTGATCTAAGGTTGTAAACTCTTCTCCTTTGTATTTATGTATTCTTAAATACAGTCCATCCACCTTAGTTTTACCAAAATATAGTCTTCCTTGAATAAGTTCATTAAAATCTAAAATACTCGTTGTAAAGGCTTTTATTTCTATAAAATTAGTATCGTGATTATCCTTTGCAGTAACCTCTTTCAATGTAACTCGACCAAATACACTGACTGCTAGTCTTTCTATCTCTAACTTAGTACCAAACTGGCTATTAATCTTCTCCATAGCTTGCTGAGCCAGAAAGGTTTGAACCACAGGCAAAGACAGTGCCCCTGCAATGATCACAACCAAGCTAAAGACAGCCAATAATAGGCGAAAAAGTATTTTATTAAATTTTTTGATAACTATTAATGTTTTAAATTTGCCCCAATCTACTCGTGGTTTCTTATAAAAACCAAACAATAAGCAAATTTATATAATTTTCCATAGGGTTGGGTAGATTTTACCTTAATAAATTATACAATTATAGAATATTAAAATGTCTTTAAAACCTACCTATATTTTAGCCATAGAGAGCTCATGTGATGATACTTCTGCCGCAATCATGGCTGACAACAAAGTATTGTCAAACATAGTCGCAAGACAGGAAATACACGAAGAGTATGGAGGTGTTGTTCCTGAACTAGCATCTCGTGCTCATCAACAAAACATCGTTCCTGTGGTTGACATTGCTCTTAAAAAAGCAGGAATAACGAAGGATGACTTAGATGGTATTGCCTTTACACAAGGCCCTGGACTAATGGGGTCACTATTAGTAGGCGGATCATTTGCCAAGAGTTTATCTCTAGCTCTTGATATTCCATTAGTGGCTGTAAATCATATGCACGCCCATATCTTATGTCATTTTATAGATGAAGAAGGATATGACAAACCTGAGTTTCCTTTCTTAGCAATGACCATCTCAGGTGGACATACCCAAATCGTGAAGGTAAATAGTTTCTTTGACTTAGAAATACTAGGAGAAACCACAGATGACGCTGTAGGAGAAGCTTTTGACAAATCTGCTAAAGTTTTGGGATTCCCTTACCCTGGAGGTCCTTTAATTGATAAATATGCTAAAGAAGGTAATCCCAAAGCATTTGCTTTCACTAAACCTAAAGTAGACGGACTGAACTTTAGTTTCAGTGGTTTAAAAACACAGTTTCTTTATTTTATTCAAAAAAATGTAGCCACTAACCCTAATTTTATTGAAGAAAACAAAGCTGATATATGTGCCTCTATTCAGTATACCATTATCCAAATCTTACTAGACAAACTTAAACTTGCAGTTAAAGAAACAGGGATTAAGCAAATCGTCATTGGTGGTGGTGTATCTGCTAACTCTGGTATTAGACAAGCACTTAAAGAAGGAGAGAAAAAATATAAGTGGAAAGCATTCATCCCTAAATTTGAATATACAACAGATAATGCTGCTATGATTGGAATAGTAGGGTACTATAAATACAAAGAATCTATTTTTGCTGATTCTTCAGTAGTTTCTAAAGCACGTATTGAATTCTAAAACTTAAGTATGCAATTATTTTATTCGCCAGAAATCGAAAAAGGACAAACATCTTTCACTTTTGATAAAGATGAAAGTAAACATATCATCAAAGTACTAAGACGTAAAATGGGAGATCTCCTATATGTTACCAATGGTAAAGGCACATTGTTTACAACTAAAATTACTTTAGACTCGGACAAAAAATGTGTTACTGAGATTATCGATTCTGAAGATCAAGCACCTACTCCATTTCGCCTACACTTAGCCGTTGCACCAACGAAAATGAACGAACGTTACGAATGGTTTTTAGAGAAAGCAACAGAAATAGGGATACACGAGATAACGCCAATTATTTGCGACCATTCTGAGAGAAAAATAGTAAAGACAGAGCGATTTGAAAAAATTATTCAATCCGCAATGAAACAATCTTTACAATATCATTTACCTATTCTAAACGACCCCATAAGCTTAAAAGACTTTTTAAATCAAGACCATCAAGGAGAAAAATATATTGCTCATTGTGAAGAAACCGAAAAAGTCTTGCTAAAAGACAGTATAGATATTCACAAAAATTATTTACTTTTAGTAGGTCCAGAGGGAGACTTCTCTACCAATGAAATTAACTTAGCATTAGCAAAAGGATATCGACCAGTATCACTAGGACATACAAGATTAAGAACAGAAACAGCCGCTTTAGTAGCCGTGCATAGTTTCGTATTTACAAATGAATAAAAATCATTATTATGGTGGATGCTAAGACAATCTCTAAAGGAATAATACGTGCAGTTATAATTCTATTTTCTCTTGCTGTATTAGGTCAAATGCTTTTGCAAATTAGTTCAATATTTATATATACTGGATTTGCCTTTGTATTGGCTTTAATTGGCAAGCCTATTGTAGAATTTTTAAGAAGAAAACTTCGTCTATCTAAAGTATTTGCTGTTACTTTGACAGTTATCCTTTTCTTAGCCTTCTTCCTAAGCTTCATATTCATGTTTATCCCTTTATTCACTACACAAGCTCAAAACTTGTCTGTATTGAATACATCACACCTACAAGAAGATTTCAATGGCCTTATACGCAAGATAGACTTCTATTTAGACACAAAAGGATTCAGCTTAGATAAAATAATAGAAGGAGCTAATTTCCGATCTCATTTAAAGTTAGACTTTGTACCTAACCTATTTAATACCATACTAGGTTTGCTAAGTGAATTTGGAATGGGAGTTTTTGCTATTCTATTTATCACCTTCTTCTTTTTAAAAGATCAAGTTTTACTTGAATATCAATTCAAAAAGCTATTCCCTAGCAAGCACGAGATTAAAGTTTTGAAATCAATCGATAAGATAAACAACCTTCTATCACGTTACTTTTTAGGGCTAGTTGCACAGATGTCTATAATATTTGTACTCGCTTTTATCCTATTAGCTGTAGTAGGTGTAAAAGGAAGTCTAATGATCGCCTTCTTAGTCGCTATATTGAATATCATTCCATACATTGGACCTCTTATTGGTAATATATTATCTGTCCTGTTTACGATGTTGAGTTTTATAGGGGATAACTTTAGTGAAGTTACCTTACCTAAGGCAATTACCGTAATGCTTGGCTTCTTATTTATACAACTAATAGATAATATTATTAACCAACCTTTAATCTTCTCTAATAGCGTTAAATCACATCCATTAGAAATATTTATTGTTATTCTTGCAAGCGGCATGTTTGGAGGAATATTTGGTATGATAGCAGCAGTACCTATTTACACTTGTATCAAAGTAATTGCTAAAGAATTCTTGCCAAACAATAAATTTGTACAATTACTCACAAAGAAATTATAATTGAAAACAGAACTATTCTTATCACAAGAAGTACAACAATATATACAAGATCATTTAAATAGTGATCTAACTAAAATAGCATTTAAAAAGAGCCCTTTTGAAGATATCTCTATGAGTGACTTATTAACTCAAATAGAATCAAAAAAGAAAACTAAAGACAAACTACCAACTTGGTTTGAAACAGAAAATATCCTATTCCCAAAAAAGCTTTCTATAGAACAAACCTCATCCGAACCTTGTGCATCTTATAAAGCTTCACTAATATCTGGTGACACTTTGATAGATCTAACAGGTGGTTTTGGTATAGACTGTTATTATTTTAGTAAAAACATAAAGCAAGTATTGCATTGTGAGATGCAAGAAGACCTTAGCGAAATAGTTCGTCTTAATAATCAGGCATTAGGAGTTGATAATATTAAGTGCCATACTGGTGATAGTTTAGACTACTTGGCTCAACATAATCAACCATGGGATTATATCTATGTAGATCCACATAGAAGAAATGACTCTAAAGAAAAAGTGTTTTTCTTAAGTGATTGCGCCCCTAATGTACCTGAGCATCTAGATTTATTATTTTCTAGAAGTACTAATATCTTGATTAAGACTTCTCCTCTACTAGACATACAGGCTGGTCTAAACGAATTAAAACATGTAAAAAGCATTCATATCGTAGCTCTTCATAATGAAGTTAAAGAACTATTATGGATATTAGAAAAAGACTATACAGGATCTGTTGAACTTAATGCTGTTAATCTTACAAAAGACGATACACAACTATTTATTTCTTCATTAGACGATAATAGTACATCACTATTCAGTGAACCTAAACAATATCTATATGAGCCCAATGCAGCTATATTAAAGACAGGTAGATTTGACGCAATAAGTAAACAGTTTAATTTACACAAACTACACCCACATAGTCATCTCTATACTAGTGATGCATTAATTGATTTTCCTGGAAGAAGATTTACAATAGAACAAATCATTCCATATAATAAACAAGAAGCAAAAAAACACTTGCTAAATACAAAAGCAAATGTCACGACTAGAAATTTCCCTATAAAAGTTGAGGAAATTAGAAAGAAATGGAAAATAAAAGACGGAGGAGATACGTACATCTTTTTCACTACAAATATCAAAAGTGAACGAATCTTTATTATTTGCTCACGAACATAACTCCTCTAAAGGTCATATAGTATTTAATATGGCCTTTTTTTATATCATAAGGACACTTAAATTATTTAAGCAATAGGGATATTTAAACCCGAATTATGCAATAGACATATAAACGAAAAGTAATTATACAAAATAGGTCTGAATTAGTGATTAAAGCATACTATAGTATGGTTTGAGAGCTAATGAAAGAACTATGAAGTAGAATTGCTTTGTAGTATTTGGCTAATGCGTAATTTGGGTTTAAACAACACATACGTTTATCACACTATTTACAATAATACTATTGCCTTATTAAAAAAATAATGATAATTTGTCACCAAACTAATAACAAATGAAAAAACTAGCACTCTTACTGATCTTTACTCTTGGCATCACCACTTCGATACATGCACAAGAGAGAAATTGTTCTATTGACTATGAAGAAGTTAACGATACAATTAATTACAGAAAAACAAACAATGTACTTGTTTATGAATTTGACAGAGTATCCACCACTAGCTCATTGTTCTTTTCTTTAGTAAATAACAATGGACACCCCTTTCTAAACTTGCAATATCTACAAAAAAGTCCTGACTTTATTCCTATCACTTGTGTAGCTAAAAAAAGTATGGTTTCAATAAAGTTAGTTAATGGAACAACCATTACAGCACATTACCTAGGAGATGATGTTTGCGGAACTTATACCTATGATCAAGAAAAGAAGAATAATATCAGAATACTAGATGCTGATTTCTATATAAAGAAAGAGCACTTAGCACTATTAAAAGCTTCCCCTATATCAATGGTTCAAATACGCTTTCCAGGTACTTCAGAGCTTTTTATTATTAGGAATGAGTTAAAATCAACTATTGTAGATCTTCAAACAAAACCAACACAATTCTTCATTGATAACATTCCATGCATAGAATAAATGTATTTTGCGATTTAAAATCAAAATAAACACACAAAACATCATATTTTAAAAGGTTTTTAGTAAAACTAAAAGCCTTTTTTTATACCTTTATACGTCAGCTTTTGACATTATAATATATTAAGCGATAAGTGATTATACATCCACTATCCCTTCATTTAACCTTAGTGTGATATTTTTACTAAAATTTATCCGAAAATAATTTGTTTTTATTAATATTTTACCATATTTTTAATTAAAATTACGAGTTTAGACCACCACACTTTACTCAGCTAAATCTAACAAACTATGAAGAAATTTATCGCTTTTTCCGTTGCCTTATTATCGATATTGACGATTACAATACTTCAAGGCTGTTCATCTTCTGATGATAATAACACACTAAATGAACCACAAACTCTAACAGCTACTCATAGTAATATAGAGAGAAAGTGGTTGACTACGTACTATACTTTTACAGCAGATATTAATAAAGCTGTGAAAACAGCATATCAAGTATCCTCTGTAGAAATTACTTTAAAAAATGGTGAATACACCTTATTTGATAGATATAGTGAGAAGAGCGACAAAGGCACTTATACACTAAATGGCAGTTCATTAGCTCTAAAATCATCAGTTGTAAATGAGAATATCAATTTCAAAATAAACAAATTAACTCAAAATGAAATTGACTTAACTGTAATTAATCATAAACACTTAACTTCAGTTGAATTAATTGTAATTAAGTAACAACATATAATTATATAAAAGACTTGTATTCAAAATATGAGTCTTTTTTTTGGCCTAATTCTTGTTTTTAAATATATGTATTGAAGAGGTATTTATTAAAAGCAACTACCTAAGAATACACAATATGAACTATTTTAGTCTTTTTAATATGACAAAACTAAAATACTCACATATTTTTAATATATTAGATCATGTAATAAAAAAAGAAAAGTACTATGAAACAGAAACTAAAAATCACTAGTAGCTTTATCATTATTGCTTCCTTACTCATTTTAGGCCACCAACTTTATATGTATAACATACATATAGAAACCTTACAACAATTAGAAGCTTTTAAAGTACATGAATACGATAAAGAAATATTCTTTAGTGTTCTAACTTTCCTTATTGGTATAACCATGTATATCAGGTCTAGAAGAATAAAAGAATAAGAAGATATTAAGAAGATAGATTGCTAAGCAATCTACTAAGTATTTAAAATAATGGTATAAAAAAACCTTTCTTACGAAAGGTTTTTCTTTTTTATCTTATGTTACTATTTTTTAGCTAAAACATATTTATCAGCTAGAGGTCCAGTAACTTCTTTACCTTCTTGGTCTAACATTAAAAGGCTTCCTTCTTGCACTTTATATTGTGTAGATTCACCCTCAGCAACTAAAGTAACGATTGTTCCTTCAGCGTTCCAAGTAAAAGTACCTTTTTCTTCAAACTTCTCTTCTGCTTTGTCTACATAGATTGTAGTCTTAGCGTAAGTTTTATCTTGATTTAAAACTACAGTAGTTTTAATATCACTATTAGCACCTGGTAAAGTTCCTTCGTAAGTACCTGCCCAGTCTAATGAGTTTTCTGAAGTGTGCTCATCCTTAACAGCAGTTTCTGTTTCAGTTGTTGTAGCTGTTTGCTCTGTCTCTGTTGTTTCTGTTGCTTTAGTATCTTTACAACCAACAAATGCAATACCTGTAAGTAATACAGCTAATGCTAACATTTTTTTTCCTTTCATAACTTTGTTTTTATTATTTGAGAGAATAAAATTACAACAAATAATAGAACGAACAAGAACCAATTCTTTTTTTATATAAAAAAGAAAGATATGATAGGTAATTAATATACAATACAAATATTTGCCTCTCAAACCTTATTATTTTTAACATTCTAAACAGCTTGGACTATAAATGTCAATAAGCTAAATCTATAAACTCCCCTTACCTTCTTTTCTATATAGTCAGTAGTAACTAAATAAGCTTTCACTATTTACACAATCACAGCCACCCCCTCCATAAAAGAGAACTTCTACATTATACCTGATATTATTATATTTTTCATTTTCTTGTATCAAAACGAGATGTCATTAGATGTCACTTTTCTTATTTTTAATATCTTTTTAAAACTTATTTAACATTTATATAATCACTTTATTATTCAAAAACAAGCTATTAGCCCTAACTACTTTAAGATTCTTTTATCACCCTATTATAAAAAAGCTTATATTTGAATTGATTATAATAGTTATTTGTTGTTGCATACATTATACAAACAGTAATTCAAATAAGTTATTTATAACAACTAACGGTAAATAATTTTAATAACGATAAAGAGTATTTTAATTTTCTTACTAGCGCTTTTTAATCCGAGTACACTAATACTCGGATTTTTTTATTTACAAAAATTGGAATAATAATTGTTTAAAAAACGAGGGAGTTTTTTCATTCATCAAAGCTTATCCACCCTTAGTCAAATAAATGAGTATAATCACATAATAAAACTGTATTTCGCATAGTATTAATAATAGACCTTCTAAAATTGATTGTAATTTAACTATGATAAATAAATTTCTTTCTAAGCCGAAACGACTATTCTTTGTCGTTTTTTGGACTACCCTTACTTTCTCAGTTTACCCACAGATACTATCGCCACACGATCACAATATTTGGTTACTACCTACTTTGATTGTTATGACATTCACAATAAGTATTTCCCATTTTGTAAGTGATTTTTTACTACCTAAAGCCCTCAAAAAAGGTTCTATAAAGAGCTTTTTACTATTCGCTTTATTCTTTATTATTTTGTTATCTATATTATTAGCTACTTGCTTTACACTATTTCCTTATTTTTTGAGTAGTAGTAATTTATTTGTACAAGATGCACTTCTCAACCCAAGAGATTTATTCTTTAACCAGTTATATAAAACCATTCCATCCGCTATGGCCATTATTACAACTACCTGCGGAATACGCTTCTATGAAGAACACCATCGTATAGAGAAAATAAATACGAAGTTGAAACAAGAACACTTAGAAGCACAGATCAAACTGTTACAAGATCAAATCAATCCTCACTTGATGTTCAATGTATTGAATCATATCTATACCTTAATGCAAAACGATGTAGAACTTGCCTCTACAGTCCTACTTAAGTTCTCAGATATCTTAAGATATCAGTTATATGAATGCAATCATAAGATGGTTCTATTATACAGAGAAATTCAATATCTAAAAGATCTAGTCGCTATAGAACAAATTAGATGGGGAGATGAACTAGATGTGAACTGCAAATGGAATATGACCAATCAAAAGTTAGTAATTGCTCCCTTGCTATTAGTACCTCTTATCGAGAACGCATTTAAACATGTTTCGAGATTACCTCACACAAAAGGATATATAATAATCAACTGTACTGAATCAAATAATACACTACATTTATATATCGAAAACTCTAATAGTATAAAGTATAAACTGCCTAAAAAAGAAGGAGGTATTGGAGAAAACAACATAAAAGAACGCTTACTTATGCAATACCCTGATATGCATACCCTACAGATAGAGCATACAGATGACAAACATATTGTAGAACTAACCATTCAACTAAAAGAAGAAGTATGTCCATAGATAAAAAGAATTCCCCGTTAAAATGCTTAGTAGTTGATGACGAACCCTTAGCTAGAAAAGCAATTATTGACTATATCGCTAAGATTGATTTCTTAACAGTAGAAGACTCATGCGCATCTGCTATTGAAGCACTAGAGCTAATACAAGATACCTCTTATGATTTACTCTTTTTAGACATTAATATGCCTTACCTCACTGGTATTGAGTTCCTAGAATCTATAAAACAGCCTCCTCTTGTTATTTTTACAACGGCTTATTCAGAACATGCTTTAGACGGTTTTAGACTACAAGTAGTTGATTATCTACTTAAGCCTATCTCGTTTAAACGATTCTATCAAGCAACCTTAAAAGCAAAAGAATTATTCGACTTAAGAAATGCAGATCAGAATGAAATGACTAATAGTATTGACTCTACAGTATATGTCAAGCATGAAGATAGTTTCGTAAAAATAGATTGGAAAGATATTATGTACATTGAAGCAATGCAGAACTACCTAAAACTTCATCTAAACCACCGTTGTTTAATCATTCATCAGACCATGATTGCCATAGAAGAATTATTACCTAAAGAACACTTCTACAGAATTCACAAATCCTTCTTGATCAATATCAATCATATCGAATCCATATCTGGTGGTCGAGTATTTATTAAAGAAACAGAACTACCTATCTCTAGAATGAGAAAAGAAGCCTTACTTAATGAAGTAGTATATAAAAACCTACTAAGTAAATAACTCAAAAAAGAACATCAAATATTCCTTGACATACATCCTTCTGTAACCTACACTATGCTAAGAAAAAATCCACATTTGACAGATATCACTTAAATAAATTTGGCGAAATACCAAATTATGGTATTTTTTATACTGATAATTAAATCAATAAGTTATAGCAAAAAATACTTCGATTTTATTGAACGATTATTTCGACAATTTTATTAATTTACAAATTAAAAGTGGAAAATATTCTTCTGCAGGTGAAGTTATAAGAACCGCTCTAAGAATGTTTGAGTATGAAGAAGCTAAAAAAAACTAAATTAATAGAAGAAATCAAAAAAGGAGAGAAATCAGGGTTCTCTTCAGATTTTAACCGTGATACTTTCAAGGAAGACTTACATCAAAAATATGCAACCAAAGAATGAAGTACAAAATCAGTAAACAAACTGAAATTAACTTGGAAAACATTTCACTAAACTCTTTCTTTCCATATCCCTTTAAACAAAAAACGTTTTAAAAGAAGGTCAACGATACCCTTCTTTTAAAACGTTTTTTGTTACTCATCTATAAGCTCCACTTCAGAGACATTCCACCATAGAATGTAGTAGAGAATTTAGGATCAGCTACTTTTTTCTCCTTAAAGATACTCTTGATTTTTCTCTCATTATAAGAGAATGACCTTACTAAAGTACTACCTGCCGTAAACGATAAAGTCATATTATCAGAAAACTTAATCACAGGACGCAGACCAGCTACGATCTGCTGAAATCCTAAAATCTTGGTTTCATTATCCTGTTTGACGATAGCGGTCATTCCTTGAAGGTCAACAGCTGCACTTAATGAAAAGTGATCTGTAAACTTGTATCCCAGCTCAGCGCCTTTAGGGAAAGTCACCTTAACAAAGAAATCACCACTCGTCTCCCAATTCAGATAAATACCTGGTAACACCATAGGTACCCCAAAGCTATTCGTCAATACAGGCCCACCTCCTAGTGAAAAATTAGGTCTAAAATGCTTGATAAAAAATACTGCTCCCTGCCCAAGGATAGCCTCTTTATTTATATTCTCCATATCTGTATACACCCCCACAGACCCCATCAACAATAATGACCACGAATCACTTATCGATCGAAAGTGCTTTACACCTACAGAAGCATTTAATAATTCTGACGGGAACAGCTGTTCTTCATAATCTTTATGATTCATCCTAGCATACCCTCCATAAGCCATCACAGACCATATCCTTGGCTTATCTCGATGGTCCATTTTCATAGAAAGAGGGATTTCTAAAGCAAGTTCTACCTTTTTAAAATCACTTTTTGAATCCGTCTTTAGACTATCTATCGGCCTAATATAATTAGACATAGGGACATAATCTACCTTAAATTCCCCTTGTATCTTACTTTGAGCTTGTACAGTATAAATACTCATAAATACCAAACCTAAAGTCAACAAATGTGTTACTATTCTCATCTATTCTATTTTGGCACAAAAAAACAATACCTCTATTACATGGTAAAAACTATTTGACGACTGACTCGTTACAGGTGATATACATAATGCATGCGACTACTTCTGTAATCCTATGTCAGTGCTTTTTAGACCAATATCATTTCTATACCTTCCCCTCTTTATATCTAAGCACTCTGAACTTTGTCTTAGACAAATACACATTATCAAGTACAAAAAAATCGTGTTTTCTTATGATAAGACCTCTAAAAACTAATAATAAATTACTTTTTAAGCTATTATAGAGCTCTTTTATGTCTATTTACATGTTAATAAAGAGTCTCCTAAAGAGTTAAGCCATAAAATCTTATTATTTTTTTTAGTTACATTAAATTACAATACACTGATAAGCAATACATTAAATTCAAACCACTCAATATAACGTAACATAACCAACACCTTACGACCTCAGTATATATAGCCTATACACGGTATTCCTTGGACAATTCTAGGAGGATACTAGGACTATAACTGGCTAAAAGCCTCTTTTGCCCAAGAATACTCCTTCTATTCTCTTTTTACTATACTTAGATGTCATAATAATGTTGGTAAAAAATGATTATTTAAACAGCGTTATTTAACCAAATATGCCGTTTTCTACTCTTTACACATACATAAATATATTCTCATATAGCCATGGTCGTATACAGCTACTACCTCCAAGAGCTATTTATTTTCGAACAACACATAAACATTTGTATTACTGTATTTTATATCTTGTATAAAGAAATAAATCATCCTAAAAACAACGTTGTTATGGCAGAGATTAAACAAGGAATATTAAGTGAAGTAATAGGAAAAGTAGGGACTATAGTAGGCGTTAGATGGAGAGGTAGAAATATCATCCGTGCTAAGCCTCATAAATCTCGTAAAAAAGCAACAGAAGCACAGTTGAGACAATGGGATAAGATGAGCTTAGTCTCTACGTTTACTGCTAAATTTAAGGATTTTGTCAATATGTACTGCCCTGCTATCTTTATAGAAGGCAAATGGATGACAGGTAAAGAACAGATGATTTCCAGATTAATGAAAAAAGGAATAGAGCTCTACAATGGTGTACAATATATCAATATAGAACAGGTATTACTCTCTATAGGAACGCTAGCTCCTGCCGTAATAAAAAAGATCAATCGCCTCAAAACTGGTAAGATTAAGGTACAATGGGATAATGCGCTAATCAATGCTCTAACACTCGATAATGATACCCTTACGATGATGGCGTATAATGAAGAGCTAGATGCATTCATTGATATCCCAAATATAGGTACACGAGCAGACAGGTATGCGCACTTCTGCCTACCTGCCCATTGGGATAAAGGTAGGATATACCTATGGAGCATGTGGAAATCAGCAGACAATAGTATCAACAGTACTAGTTGTTTTCACGGAGTTTTAGAACTTGCTGAACAAAAGGATACAACAGTGGAGAATAACCAACCTATAGCACAACAACCAAGATCTGTTCATACAGACACTCCTAGCACAAAAGAAGATAAACCAATCACCTCATCTTCTACTGTACAAAAAAAGTCTATATCACAAGCAAAACAAGAGATAGAACCAGCTATGCCTATTCATCCTAAAAACAAGGATATACCTCTTAGGGAACAACAACCCGTCGATGAACAAACAGAAGTAGACAATAATCTAGCTTATCCTTCTGGCTATATAAGGAGAGTCAGTAAGGAACTGATCAGAAGAATAAGTGAACCCGATAAGTCACTCATTCCAGATACAATGAATGAAGCTTACTCTATTCTAAAGCTATTACTTCCTGATGACGAACAACGAGAATGAGCCAATAAATAAGTTATCTGCTTTATCTAAGTCTGTAAATAATTAAATTTTATGTACATTATACCTGTTTATAATCTACTGGTATACTATTATAATTTACAGTCCTACCTTATACAGACTCTACTTTATTCTGTGTACTATGACTATCTTTGTGATATCAATACCGTTTGATTATTATTCATAACTTTAAACAATCAAAACAGGTCAACTATGAGTATAGTACTAACAGAAATAAAAGAGAACTTAGGAATTATCACCATTAATTCAGAAAAATCACTTAATGCACTATCGCTTGAAATCGTGAGCGAATTAAAAAGGATTTTAGAACAATGGAGAGATGATAGCAATATAAAATGTATTTTTCTACAAGGTGCTGGTGAGAAAGCATTCTGTGCTGGTGGGGATATCCGCCAAGTAAGAAAAGCAATAGAAGACTATAAAACTATAGACCCTACTCAGGTACCTCCTATCTGTGAAGAATACTTTATTACAGAGTACAGTGTAGATTACTTAATCCATACTTATCCTAAGCCTATAGTTGTCTGGGGAGATGGTATAGTGATGGGCGGAGGCTTAGGATTATTAGCAGGAGCCTCACACCGCATTATCACAGAGCGCAGTCTACTAGCTATGCCTGAGATTAGTATTGGATTATATCCAGATGTTGGAGCTTCTTATTTTTTAAATAAGATGCCTTCTGCTTATGGATTATACTTAGGGTTAACGGGAACTCGCTTTGATGGAGCTGATGCCTTATTTCTAGGTATTGCAGACTACTTTATACCTTCTACTGTGAAAGATAGTATACTAGACGAATTAGTACAGATCAGTAGTAGTGATCAGCTATCAGATAAGCTTAATACCCTATTAGCACAGCGCAGTACTCCTAGTACAGACTTACCTGTATCTCAGGCGATGTTACACAAGTCTCTTATTGCAACATTAGAGTCAATACGCTCTGTAGCAGAATTTATCGCTATCGTAGAGCCTGTAGCCAAATCTGATGCATGGGTGGCAGCAGGGTATTCATTCTTTACTAAAGGTTCTCCTACCTCTGTCCACGTTATCTTTAGACAGCTTACAGAGAGTAAACACTACAGCTTAGAAGAAGTCTTTAGATCAGAGCTTAATCTAACGTGTCAGTTTACAATACATCCAGATTTCTCTGAGGGAGTAAGAGCCCTATTAATAGATAAAGACCAATCCCCTAAATGGACACCTAGTACATTAGAGCAAGTGAGTAACGAATGGATAGAAAGCCACTTCACTCCTCTGTGGTCTACAGAAGAGCATCCTTTTAAAAATATAAAACAAGCATAATCATGACGGAAGAACAAAAATTCATTGCTGAGTCTATTAGTTATCTCATTAAATCTGGTTTTTGGGACAGTGAAGATGTAGAGGAGTTTATTACTGAAGAAATCAATGAGAATGATTTAGAAGGTAAAATCAACGAAAAGTGGATAAAAGAAACTATTCTAAAAGAGGAAAGAGCACTGCTTAAGGCAAGTAAAAATTGGCATGTACCAACTACAACACAAAAGTTAGTAAAAGCTTTTGACCAACTAGTGGATCAACATATCATCGCACTTCATTATGCAGGATATACTATAGATGATGGATACTATGAAGTAGATCAAATAGAAGAACAACTACAGGCAAAAGGAAAGAAGTCTAAAGGAATCTGTTTTTATAACGAACAAGACCTTCAACGTGCCTTTAGAGAAAAAGATCCTTATTTAACTCTTGCTTTCCAAGATATGCACTCTGAAAAAGAGGAAGACTCTATCTCAGTAGGTAAAAAAATTGTTCAAACCTTACAAGAAAATGGGTTTAAAACAGAATGGGATGGTACTGCTACACAAAAGATCACTATCTTAAACTTTGCGTGGCAACAAGCTTATAAACCAGAAAATGCCCTATTACTAGATTACGATTCAGTAGCTGAGAAACTTCTTAAAACGATATAACTTTAAAAATGAGTAGTACGATACGTACTACTCATCTTTTTTACATCTTATCCGTAATAGTCAATTCTTACTCCATTAGCTATAGTAGTACACAGTATGAATATAAGTAAATAATGAGAATGTTTTTAAAAAAACATGTTATTTATCATGTTTTCAACCTATTAAACCACTTAAATTTGTTATAAGAAATAAAACAATAAACAAATAGAATAATTATTACACTAGTAATATAGGTATATTCAGAATAGGTTTGACTATGCTATCTCATAAATAATTGATGACAAAATATGAATCAATATTCTCACTAAGAGAAAAAAGTATATCAATAAATTATCTTTAAAATTACCTTTGTGATAGAAGCAAAGCACCCATATAATCACAAAAAAACTGTTTATTTAGACCGACAGGTAACCTTATAACAATTACCTGTACTTAATCCAACAGATCATAGTATGACAGAACTGTATGATAGCGCACAATTATACAACGTCTCTTTCATTCAAATCTAAATAAGAGTTACAGTTCAATTTTTTCACTCTCTATAACTCCCTTATAGAGAGTTTTTTATTTTCCTTAAGCTGTATCCTTAGTTTTTAGTTTACTAATAAAAACAGAAGGAGAATCTCCAGTCACTTTTTTGAAAGTGACAGTGAATCTGCTGTGAGAAGCAAAACCACATTGTTCTGCTAAATAACTGATCTTATACTTTAAAAATTTAGGATCTTGTTTTAAGCAAGAGACGATATATCCTATTCTCAGTTCATTGACATAAGTAGCGAAGTCACATTCTTTATTCTTATTAATCACATAAGATAAATATCGATGATTAACGCCTATACTCCCTGCGAGTACATTAAGAGAGATGTCTTTATCTAAATATCCCTGTTCTTTCTCGAAGTGGGTTATCTTATGTAAGATATCCTGTTCTTTCTCTTCTGTGATATACCGTTTTTCTTCTGTACTATCTTCTTCATTACCTTGTTCTTCTAGGTCCTCAGCAGACTCCATAAATTGCTTTACTGTTCTTCTTAATCCCCGAACATACCTTAAATAAAAAACACCTGCAGATGCCACTAAAAAAAGAGCTATGGCATTAAATAGGTAAAAGATATTATACAGTTTGTTCTCTGATCTCTCTTCTGATCTAGTATATACCTCATCATTATTTTCTAATAAAACATCTAAATCCTCTATCTGCCCTAAGACTCTAACTTTAGCACTGTAAATGTTATTATTTAATTCACTTACGACTTGTTCTTTATTTACTGCTAAAGCTACATTTCCCCCACAAAACATAGCTAAAAATAAAGCTAATATGACATTCATTTTTTTACTCTTAATTTAAATACTGTTTATTAAAACAAAACATTCTAACAAATACAGAAGTATTCATATATAAGCATACCAAATGCTATAGGTGACATATCACCTATTCTTAAAAGGGGGAGAAATCAGATACGATTAAACTTATGGGGGGAATTTAATCTACTTGATATTAAAACACTTCGTATTCTTTATGCTTAATTACTATTTACTTTACTTATATTTTTTCAAACTTTTATCTATAGTTGTATGGAAACTAAAACATAAAGTTCTTTCTAAAAACAGTTAAATATTTATATTATTCTCTTTTACACAATCCTGCAAAAATAACTTTTTTCACCTCTAAAACAAAATCACAGTTCCTTATAATACGTGAAACAAGCCTATTCATTGCCAAAAAAATTCAATTTGTTTTGCGTATAAATACCGATACTCTGCCAAATTATTACACTACAAATTCTGCTGCCAGTTCCATGCTGTTCTTAACGATTCTTCAATAGTCGTATTTGCTTTCCACTGTAATTCTAACTCTGCTTTAGATGCATCTGCAAAGGCTATTTCAATATCACCTGCTCTTCTATCACAGATCTTAAACGGTACTTTTATATCATTAATTCTTTCAAAGCTCTTGACTATCTCTAATACAGAAGTTCCCTTTCCTGTCCCAAGGTTAAATATGTCTAGTACTTTATCCTCTTCACTAGACAACAGTTTCTTTAGTGCTGCCACATGAGCTTTAGCTAAGTCTATCACATAGATATAATCTCGAATAGCGGTTCCATCTTCTGTCTCGTAATCATCTCCGAATACATTCAAACATTCTCTGACACCCGCTGCTGTCTGTACTACATAAGGGATTAAATTATTAGGTATCCCTTTAGGCATTTCTCCAAGTAATCCTGATGGATGCGCACCTATAGGATTAAAATACCTCAACAAAGTTGCTCTTTTTTGTTCTGCCTCAACATAATCACGTATAATCTCTTCTCCCATCTGCTTAGTCTTTCCATAGCACGATTCGGGCATCTTTAGAGGAGTACTTTCACTGATAGGCATGATATCAGCCTGTCCATATACTGTACAAGAAGAACTAAAAATAAAATTAGAGAGATTCTGTCTCTTCATTTCTTTTAGAATGTTCAGTAGCGAACCTATATTATTACCATAATACTCTAAAGGAAGTACCTGACTCTCTCCTACTGATTTATATGCTGCAAAATGAATAATACCATCAAATCTGTGCTTATCAAATAGCTGAGCTACTTGATGACTATCTTTTAAATCTATCCAATAATACTCAGGTTCTACCCCTGTAAGCTTCTTAATATTCTGTAAGACATCTTCTTCAGAATTAGATAAGTCATCCACTATCACTACCTCATAATTATTCTCTAATAACTCCACTACCGTATGAGACCCTATATATCCTAGTCCTCCAGTCACTAATATCTTTTTCATGTTCTATTTTATTGTTTTACATCTAAATAATAATCACGATCTATAGTACCATCTACTAGGTCTTCTGCTGTACTTCCCTTATGTAAGCTATACAACTCTTCATAATCTTTAGTATAATGTGCATCTGGCACTACATTTAAGTCAAAAGTGACTTCTATATTCTCTACGGTATCAAAGTTTCCATATAGTGTGACATAATGCTTTACATAGCCTATGTTTTTAGTCGTATCAAACTTTAATACAAGTTTTCCTTCTCCTCCTGCTGGAATATGTTTTAACGAAGCTGTATGGGCAACTATGCAACCACAAGACACTATAATATCTTTTAGAACAAATGGGTTATCTCCTTTATTCACTAAAGGAAATACCATTGTCTTCTCTTCTCCTTGAATAACTGGATAATAATGTCTGTCGTTATCAACAATTTCTAAACTGGTTGTCTCTCCTTCTCCTCCTTTACATCCCACTAATAGTGTAAAGAACAATAGAATGAAGAGTGTATATTTTATTCTACTCATTATATTTTAATTAGTTATTTGTATTTCATCAAGAGCTATAGTCACTCTACTTCCTTCCTTCTTTGTAAAGACAATCTCCATTTTCTCACTTTGATTAAAATCAATATAAGTCGAGAACTCTGCTATACTATCTGTCAGGTGGTAAGAAGCTGAATCAATAGTCTTGACTAACTTACCATCTAGTCGTAACTCTATGAGAGCAGGTGACTCAAACTGATGCTTTTTATTACATAAAAAGCGCAAACCAAGTGTCTTCACACCTTCTATATGAGCTGTATTAAACTCTACAGACCACTTATTCTCTGGAGATATATACCATCCTAAGTGATAATCTGTTCTAAAGCCTAGCAATCCATTACTTAATAGCGTACTCGAGGTTATCACTTTGCCTGTGCTGTTTTTAACTATTATAGGTTTTAGGAGAAGAAAGCTTTCTTGTCCTTCTTTAGCTACGATTTCTCTCCAACTAGTTAGATAATTGTCTACATTACCTTCTGCTTCTTTATACTTCAGTATTCCTCGTTCTTTAGCTAGATTTAATACCTCTAAACCATTTTTGAGTTCTTGTTTAAAGGTGATTGAATTTCCTTTTACATCAATAGCTCCTAGATGATCAGAGGCACGATAATAAGCTAATTGTAAGCGAGTAAAAGTAAGTGCAGTATATAGTTTATCTAACTTCTTTCTCTCTTCTCCATTTGTAAGTAAAACTTGTTTGGCTAAAGACTGATAGAAAGCAATAAACTCTTGTGGATCTAAGTAGTTATTAAAGTTATCTTCTGGAGAACCATACATATTATATGGTTTATTGGCTTGATTGTAACGCTTCTCTAGGCGGATATAATAAGTGCTGAGCAAATCTCTACTCTTAGGATATACCTTCTTAAAGTAGCTTCTAATTAACTCTTCTACATCTGCATGAATGTCCTTCATCAAAGTGGTAGCTACATAAGTTTGCACATCCGAAAAAGAGGAATAATCATATCCACTAGCATTTAAAAAGATCCCTTGTACACCAAGATTTTTAAAAAACTTTAATTGGTGTTGTAATCCGTAAAGAACTGGTATTGGACTTAGATAGTCGTCAAAATTAGAGCTATAATCCCATAAGAGAACCCTATTGGTCTTCGTACGCCATGTCTTGATATCAGATATAAAACCTTGTACATCCTTCTGAGCTAGGTACTTCTCTTTTAGAGCTACTCCTTTAGGGATATCTATCGTACTTATCATCACACCTACATTAGGCTCTAAAGCCATATTAGGCACTGTATTAGTAGATAAATAAGCTAACATATAGAACTCATACTTCGGAAATCGTCTAGCTAATTTATTAATCAGATGAGCGACAGACTCTGAAGCCTGAGCAGTAGACTTATTCAAATCAAGACATCCTGCACAGCTACACACAATGGCGTTGTCATTAGGTGCAATCACAAAACGATAATGCTCTGAGCCCTCCACCCCATAACCATAGTTATCAATAATGTATTCTGATAGATAAGCATATAAATCCCCTGAAGTGAAACAGAACTGATCTCTGTTTACTTGTTCATTTACTCTCGCATAGATTATAGATTTAGGCTCAGAAGGAATCGCTTTAGCAATGTTATGCCCCCAAATACCCCAATCTTCTTCCACATTATTATTTCCCAATACACCAGACTGATCTAATAACAAATTCTCTAGGTAATGAGGTTCTCTATAAGTAAAGTCATTTGTACTACACCCTGTGACAAAATCTAATATAGCTGGTGGCAAATCTGCTGTTAGAAAACGAGAATCCTCTTCTGATATCGCTTCTATTAGCTGATATATTACCCATTTTATAGTCTGTCCATCTCTAGCCTTAATACGCAAGCCTTGATGATCATGCTGAATGCAATAATCATGCTCTAGAGTCTCATCCATTGTTATATAAATATGTTTGGCACTATCTTGTTCTTCATTCCCTGTAGCCATTTCTACAATGGGATGAGTAGAAGTACGTCTCATCAGATGCTTGTATAAATAATCTGCCCACAACTTGCTCTCAAACACATCATCTGCATGAATAACGTAATATTCACTGCTCAATTTTTCTGAAGTATTCGCCTTACAGCCATAGATACAGCATAAGACAGATAACAACGAGTATTTAATTATATTAGAAAACCACATTTATTGCAAAATATAGATTGTAAAAATTCTTATACTTCAACTGATTATCCTTGTAGTTATACCAACTTCCCATAATACTACCTGTAACATTCTTGAACAATACTGTTCCGTATCCTGCTCCTACATTGGTATTCAACACATCAAATGTATCATACAGCTGATAATCGATTAACTCAACATCAGGAGATGATCCCACGCCTGCATTAGCCGCTATAAAATGCTTAGGAGACGATAAGAAATACCTTGCATTTACAGATAGATTATACATCCACTTATGATTACTAAAAAAATTGTTTAGCTTCACATTTAGACTGTATTGATCTGTCTGCTTAGTAGCTCCTAGAACTATATTAAACATATTATCACTAGTATTCGATACCTCTTTATCCTTTTGGAATATTCGATACCCTGCTCCTAGTTCTAATTCTACACCGCCTAAAAAGTTAAAGTCTCTGAACACAGATCCATTAATAGAGAACTTAGGGAAGTAAGCATCTGCAAAAGCTATATTAGCATTACTGCTCCACTTATCACTCCAGGTTCTAGCCCAATCAAAATGACCTTGAATACCACGACCTGCTTCTCTAGCGGTATAATTCGTTCCGATAGTATAACTATTCTTTAGCGCATGATAAGTGTAATGAACTGAAGCTATAGAGTGCTTCTTACTAGACTTATCATCAAAGTGACTGCGCAAATACTCTATACCTATCTCATTTCTCAATGATTTATAAGCTAAGAACTGTAAGTGCTTTTTATACTCTTCTAACTCTATAGGTGATGGGTCATAGAAAAGCTGATAAGCATAAGCCTCTGCATATTTCTTTTGCTTTTCTAATACTAATCCTTTAGTATATTTTATAACTCTACTATTAGGTAAGTATGCTAAGGTTTCGTCTAATACGCTTAGAGCCTGATCAGTCTGATTCTCTTTGATCAACTGTAAAGCATACTTTTCACTGATCTCTTCATAAGTGGTAAGTGCTAGCTCATGATAAGGTTGTTGTATTACTTGCGATAATATAGCATTGTAAATAGGACCATAGTCTGTTGCTACGTTTCCTTGATACTCTGCTAACTTCACCTGAAAGAAGACTTCTTCTGGATACACCTCTACTCCTCTTTGTAAATAGGCTTCCATTTCTTCTTCTCTCTTTAACTGATGAGATAAGTTAACTGCATACACAAGTGCTGTTTTATTAGTAGGGTCATGAGCTAGCCAACGTTTAACGTAATATAAGCTTTCGCTATACAAAAAATGTTCATTCTGGTCTTTGACAATAGCTGTACACAACTCCTGATAACCTGGCAAATAAGTTCTTCGTTGATCTAAATCTAAAGCAACAAGCTCTTCTTCATAGGCTGCTAAAGCTTCGTTATACTTATGTAGTTTAAAATATAAATCTGCTTTTTTAAAGCCTAGATGAATAGACTCATTCGCGTTTAGTTCATATTGATTCAATGTATGTAGTGCACTAGTATAGTCTCCCTTCGCTACATAAGCTCTATACAGTCCCATATAACCTAATGAGGTAATCTCCTTATCTGATGACCTTAATAGAATATGCCACCTATCAATAGCATATTCATACTGCTCTTCTAGCATAAAACCTTTAGCTTCTTCTAGTGTAATCTGATAATAAGAATCTTGTACTTCCATATCGCCAGGATAACTAGTATATAGTTGTTTGACTAAAGCTTTTGCTTTTGCTGTATTCCCCATACGAGTATAGACTTGTAGTTCTTTTAGTGCTAACTCTTTAGTAGCTCCTGATGCCTTTTTATACTTATTTAGCTGATACAATGCCTCCTCATATTGCTGCTGAGCAATAAGTTGGTTAAATACATAATTAAAAGCTTCTTCATTACGAGAGTTACTATTCAATACATTACTATACAAGTCAAAAGGAGCTGTTAACTTGGCGTGTCTAGCTGCTTCTAAAGTGTAATAATTATATTGCTGAGTCAATTTAGACTGTTGTAAAAATGGCAATAATAGGTCATATCTCTTCTGATCTGATAATACACCTATCTTCTTATTCTGTAGGGTTGTATTATTTGGAAACAAAGTAAGTGCTCTCTCTATTTGAATAAGAGCATTATTCCAATCTGCTGTTTTGATATAATCATTAATCAGTACTAAATGATACTCTACATTTTTTGGGTCATTCTTAATCAATTCTTTATTTAAAGAAATCGCTTTATCAAAATCTCCTAATGTTTGATTCTTTGCTAACTCTAGTTCTATACTATAAGCATATTCATTCTTTAGATTTTGATCAGACGGATATATCTGATACAATCTCTTTCTCAGTCGATCTGCTTCCACATGATTGCCTTGTAGTTCAAATAAGTGTATTTTTCTCTTCCATAGACTTTTTAAATATGGCTGTACTTCCAATATCTCATTGACATAACATATCGCACTAGAATAGCGCTTCGTCTCTGTTTCTACATTGACTAAAATATGTCTAGCATCTATTTGTCCTGGATCTAATTCGATAGCCTTAACTAACTCATACCTCGCTTTATCATATTGTTTAATATGGTGGTAATACTTTCCTAATAACATGCGCAGATCTGCATCTTTAGGGTCTTCTAGCATCCCTTTATCTACAATCTTCTTACCTGATTCCCATTTATTCTCGTTAAACTCACGATTAGCAAGTAATACATAATCTTCACTTCCTTCTTTAGTTGTCTGTACTTGTGCATAATTATAAGTAGAAACTAACAATACGCTTAACTGTATCAGGTGTCTTTTTATTCTATTCATTTCGTTTACAAATTAAGATAGAGTAGTCTCTATTGGTTCTGCTTTAGTTTCTTGAGAAAAGCCTTGACGTGTCATTTCTCCCCATTTAAAATTCTTTTTAGTCATAAACTGCCAGTATCCTCTAAGGCTAAAAAACACAATGAAAGGATGATAAAAAATAGCTTCAAAAGCAGATAAGAAAACAAGTTTTAGGTAATCTATATAGGAGTCGTACTGTTTCTTGACAATAACATCAAAAGAAATAGATACTAGAGACATCGTCGCCCCTACCATGTAAACAAACAATAACATTAGCCAGAAAGTCTCTAGGTTTACCTGATCTGTAAAAAATAGAAAGATTAGAAACGCTATTCCTATCAGCTCTACGATAGGTGCCATAAATTCAAATAATAAGGCATACGGCATAACTAATAACCCAAGTCTTCCATATTTAGGATTAAGCATTAATCTTCTGTGTACTATAAAAATCTGCAACAATCCTCGTCCCCATCTAGTACGCTGTCTACCGAGTACTTTAAGATTAGGTGGGCCTTCTGTCCAACAGCATGTATCAGCAATCTGTTCGATACGGTATTCTTTCTTCTGGTCACACATATAAGCGATCATTCTAAAAGTCATATCCATATCTTCTGCATGAGAAGAAGAGTCATACCCCCCTGCTTCTACTACAATATTTCTATCAAAAAGTCCAAAACCACCAGATACATTAGGAATCAAGTTAAAACTAGACCATCCCATTTTTGCCAATAAATACGAACGAAGATATTCTGTCTCCTGAAATAAGGGGATTAAACGATTAGGTGCTTTTACTTTAACAATCTGACCATCTTTTACCTCACACCCATTAGCCATTCTCATGGTAGCCCCTACTGCTATAACAGGAACTTTAGAATCTAGTACAGGTAATATGATTTTGGTTAGGGTGTCCTTACTTAAAATACAATCGACATCTGTATTGATAAAATAATCATATTGAGCAACATTAATACCAGCATTCATAGCGTCTGCTTTAGTACCTCCATTCTCTTTATCTACTACTGTTAGTCGCTTATAGTCTGGGTTAGTAGATTTAAAAATACGTTTGACAGGCTTACTTCTAACCTTCTGAATATAAGGGTAAGGAACTTCATGTAGATCAAAATTGTCAACAAGTAATTCTAAAGTTTGATCTTTACTTCCGTCATTCACAATGATTACCTCAAAATTAGGGTAATCTAGATTTAAAAGAGATTGAACATTAGCAATAATAATTACCTCTTCATTATAAGCAGGTGCTACTACTGAAATAGCAGGTGCTATCTCTGGATGTGTTCTTAAAGTATGTTCTTCTCTAGCCGTATATTTTACTTTATTTTTAATAATCTTAAAGTATCCAAATACTGCTAAAAAGAAGTAAATTAACGTAATTAAACAAGCGTAAAAATAAACTAGGTATTGATAAAAATAGAATAATTCTTCCATATTAATTTTAGTAAGGTTGTGGGGATTAAGCCAATATTCTGCACTCTCTAAAAGCTAAAAAGAAGACAGTCATTCAAATCATCTTCTTCTAGTCTATTGTACAAATAAAATCACAAAGGCGATTAATAAAAAAGTACTTAACCAGTTAGAGGTATATTAACAAGTATATTGCTTCCTAGCGCAACTCAACATACCCAATAATCTGTCTTTCAAAATCAGTAATTGCTTGTTCTTTAATTTTATTATAGGTCACTTTACTCTTATCTAAAAGATAAATTGTAGAAACTTAGTACACGACAAAATTATTAAACAGTTGATTTTAAGAGAAATAAAGGAAAGGATTATTT